>CADAGO010000004.1 GCA_902787555.1 uncultured Bacteroidales bacterium | reverse complement strand
CCGTGACTATGCCACGATCAATGAACTTATATGCCTCTCGAATATGGAGAATATCAATGCCGTACTCATTAACGATGGTATGTCTCAAGGCGAACGGCTTGTAAAACTCAATCAGATTGCCATCCAACAGATGCAGGTGCTGGAGGGGAGCGGAGGAAGATATTTATTAAAATAAGAACTAAACAGAAGAAAGATAAGAATAATCATTAAGAATAGTTATTAATAAAAAATTGACATAAAGAAACAGATAGGATAATCATAACATAGAACGGATTATATCGCATTTCTTTTAAAAACCAATTCTCGATAGGGCATAAGCCCAAATAATAATACCGGAAGAGATGTGACCTTACCTTCGTTTGTGTTCATTCACAGCGAGGGTATCGGTCGTATATCAATTAGGTATTAATTTTCGAGAAATGGTTTTTTAATTGTGTACGATACGTTGCCCTCGCCTTTTTTTATCTGATAGAACAGATTTGGCTATGAAAGAAAACAGCAACAAGAAAAGCAATGGTGGTATCGTAAACAATTTTTACGGGAATATCAATAACTACTATGAGAATCACGGTACCATCAATAACTATGGTTCGCAGCAGATGATGAAGAACGAGGCGCAGGCCGTGAAGAAGGATGTGATGCCTCCAACGGATCAACTGATTCAGGCAGTGGGGAAAGTGCTGAATATGTTCTGGGGTAACAGCTCGTTTGCTGTGCTGTTCTGTGTATGCAGGGATTATTTCGGGTATCCTAATAATATGTCGATGTTTGAGAGTGAGTTTACCGAACTGTTCGACCGACTTAGCAATGACTATAAATGTCCTCTTGGTACGATTGGCTCTGCCTTCTCTCACAACAGCTTCCTGAAACTACACGTTGAAAGGTGGAAGGAGAGTGGTGTGAAACAACGTGCTCTTCAACTGGCTTATCACTTCAAAGCAGCCTTGTCGGAACAATATCCGACTGAATAGTTTTATAAAAAGTTTCATTTGTTTCATAATTAGTTTCATGTGCGTCCAAACTATTTGGATGCACTTTTTTTTGTTCGTAATTTTGCCGTGAGTTTAGAGACTGGCGTCTCAACAGAGACTGAAAACCGGATTCAATCTCTATCGCTAACGCTCGAAAACTCACGGCGAGTCTCGGCTGCACCTCAGCATAGCTCAAACAAGCTTGGCTCTGCATTCGGTTTGCACGAGAATTGTCCCCAGAAATTAGAGATATAGCTTATTTGTAATGGTTATGGGTTATAGGTTATTGGTTATTGGTTATTGAGCTTAGTAGCTTAGTAGCTTAATAGCTTAATAGCTTAGTAGCTTAATGGGTTAATGGTTTTTCAGGAAATTGTTTGGTGGGATGAAAGTTTTAATGTACCTTTGCAGAAAAAATAACGACCTTGAATGCTGACATTGCTGACATGCTGACATCAAATTCACAAACTATATTATAAAAAACAAAAGAAAGAAAAGAATACCATATAAAAAAAACAAATTATAAAGTTTATAAAAAACATGTCAGCAATGTCAGCAATGTCAGCAACCTGCACTCCCATCGTATTCAGCGTAAATACGACCCGGATTCAGCGTGCAAACGACCCGTATTCAGGCTTCAAACCCAACGTAATCAGTATACATGATGAAAGCAATGACAAGACAGCAGTTAGCTGCGTATGCAGGGGTAGACGCAAGAACCCTGCGCAACTGGATCAAGCCCTACCAAGAACAACTCTGGCGCATGGGAATGCCAAAGGGTAAGGGCGCACTTCCTCCCAATGTCGTCAAGTGGATTGCAGACCACTATTGCATTGATGTAGACCCGTAAATCAACAAGAATCTACACGAATCCGCATGAATGGTCATATAGCGGAAAGTACGCCTCCCAAATGTCGTACTTTTGTACTCGGTTAAGAGACCAAGCCCCTCTCTGTATGAAGCACTTCGTGCCTCCTTTGAGGAGATAAACCTCCCGTCAATCCACTTTACACTATCAACTTTCAACTTTAATAAGATGAACAAAAGGCAGGATGTGAGTCCTGCCTTTGTTGTTCATTTTGTAGCCTTCATCAGTTTCTTCACTCGCTTCATGAGGGCTTTCGAAGGAAGGGGGGCATCGCCGGTGGCGGCGAGGTGCCAGCGGACGGCCCATTGGAGCGACTCGCCTGTCTGAAGGAGGGTGTAGGCACCTTGGCTTTCGAGTTCGATGTAGGTCTTGCCTGCATTGACGTAGACCTGCACTTCGGCTTCGCCCGGTGCGGCCTCGCCTGGACGGAGGTTCTGGAACTGCTTTAGGAGCAGGAATCCATCGGCGCTGTAGGCGAGCCATCCGGCGGCGTTGGCATTGACCTTACGGTTCTGTGGTGCTTCGTCGGTCTTGTACCATGAGGCGCCGTAACTGTTGGTGAAGGTCATGAGGTCGGCTGGCCAGATGCTGTCGACGGGCGCATCGAAGAAGATGATGCCGTCGTCGTTAATGACGCGGGTAATCTCCCACGGAGCTACACGACGTGCAGCGGTGCCTTCGTTCTTGATGGAATAGGTGACGAGGAAACTCCCGTCTTTCTCGGCGCGGAAGTCCTTGCTGACGCGGAGGCCCAGACGCTGCGAGACGGGGCTGGTGATGGCGAGGTGATTGGCATCGTAGTGGTCGACGGCATAGGGTCGCTTATCGAATTCCTGTACGGGAGGCCAATTCCACTCACGCTGCGGACTGGTCCAGAACGTGCTGCCGAACCACTCAGGGCGTTGCAGCTGCGAGATGACTTCATGGTCGGCATATCGAAGCGACAAGACTTTTCCGCCCTGCTGAACATCGACTACCATCGTGACGTCGCCACTCTTGAGGGTCACGGGATTGTCGGGCAAGGCGAGGGCATCGAGCCAACTGAGGAAGGCCACGAGCGAGGCGTTCCAGTTGATGGCTATCTCGTTGGAGGCATACGAATCCTCGTCGTCGATGTATGACTCATCGGGAACATTCGAAGGATAGACGGCGTTGTGCATGTCCTTCTTATCCTGCTGCCCAGGGTTCGGACCTCCGACCAACATGCCTGGGAAAGGAGCCTCGACACCGTCGGCCGAACTGATGCGGTGGTGGGGATGCATCGGGCTAAGCTCGCCGAAGCCGGTGACGTAGCAATAGCCCGTCGCATTGCGACCCAGGAGGTAGTCGGCATTCATGAGGGCATACTGACGGTATTTGTCCGTGCCCAGCATCTTGTCGGCATAGAGCAGCGCAAAGCCTTGACAGCAGCATTTCTCGGCCAGACAGCCCCATCCGAAGTCGCCAGCGCTGTTGCCATAGGGTGACTGGAACGACGACTCGTCCACACCCTTGATGGCATCGTCGCAGTAGGCTGTCAGCTGATTGAGCATGCGAACATGGAACTCGTCACTCAACGTTATAATCATCTCGTCATTCGACTGAACATTCCCTACAAGCGGCTCTGCCAACCACTCGAAGGCTCCGAGTGCCGACACATTTCCCCAGGAGGGCGTAGAGAACTGACGAGGCTCGTACTGCCTCACATCGGTGAGATACGACACATCTTTGGTCAGGCGGTAGAGCGCCGAGGCAGCCCAGAAGAATTCGTCGCGCGCATTGAAATCGCTGTAGGTGCCAGTGGTCACGGCTGGGTCGCGCAGCTGGTTCTGGTTGTACATAGCCTGCGGATGGTCCTTCGCCCACTGGTAGGCCAGTTTCGCAGCCTTCTCGGCCTGAGCCACGAAGCCGGGATAGTCGCGCTGATAGGGAGCAAACAGACGGGCCGCATCGGCCATCACAGCTGCGAAGTCGAGCGTTGCCGTGATGCTCTTCGCTACGACGTACCGCTGTTGCTTGCACTCCGTCGGCATGATGAACGCCTCGAAGTTGGGGGTTGTGAGCTTGTGATAGACGCCACCGTCGTCGGGGTCCTGCATCGTGAGGAGCCAACGGAGGTTGAACATCATCTCGTCGAGGAAGTCGGGCGTCTGGTTGCCGCTCTCAGGGATGTCGGTGTCGAGGGTTGCGAAATAGTCGGTGAGCTGTTCGTAAGCAGCGAACATCAGGCCGATGCTGAACGCGGAGTTGACCACATACTTGTTGTAGTCGCCGGCATCGTACCAGCCGTAGGGCGAACTGATGACGGTACCTGCCGGACGCTTCTCAGTAGCTGCCGATGGATGGACGAGCACCTGCGTGTCAGGATGACCGAGCGGACGGTTGTATGCCCCACCCCGTTCGATGGGCACACCCGAGCGGATGAGGTAGAACAGACGCAGCGAGGCCTTGGCGATGTCGCGATAAGGACGTTCGGACACCAGGATGTCAGTCGTCTGGTCGCCATAAACGAGTTGATAGCGTCCGGGTGTCATTGCATTGTCAAGAATAGCAATGTACCGCATCTTGCCCGACAGAGGCGAGGCAATCGGACGTACATTTCTCAAAGGCAGCGTCTTACCCTTGGGCCACTTAACCTTGCTATCAGGAAACATGTAATTGTCGGGCACCTTGACGTACCAAGGGAGGGGTTCACCCTCTAACACGATATACTTCTCCTGATCGGGGTAGTACCCCACTTGATTCTTGAGAATGCGCAATTGGTCGGGGCGGGATGCTACCTGATTCTCAATGATGCGCAATAGGTCGGGTTTGTTTATCCAATTCCCAAAAGGCAAAGCATTCTGTGCCTGCGCCAGGCAGAACGTTAAAGCGCTTAAAAGCAAACTTGCTAATCGTACCATATCTTAACTCCTTATTATTATATATTATCCTAAGAAAAACAGACTCACACCCACGACCGAGATGACAGCTCCGAGGACGGCCCGCCACGTGATGCGCTCGCCGAAGAGCCAGTGGGAGGGCAGCAGGATGATGATGGGCGTCATCGCCATGAGGGTGGAAGCAATGCCGGCAGCCGTGTATTGTACCGCCATGAGCGAGAAACCCACACCCACGAAAGGCCCAAAGATAGTGGTGGCTGTTGCAACGGTCAGACCCTTACGATCGTGCAACGCCTCGCTCAGGGGCTTGAGTCCCTTACGCATATAGAGCAGTACCATGAATCCCACGAAGCCGGCGATGCAGCGGTAGAAGTTCGCGCTGAAAGGCACAAGCCAATCGGGCATCCCTGCTACAGGCTCGAAGTGGTTCATACCAATCTTGCTGAGGACCAGTCCCACACCCTGACAGAGAGCCGCCCCGATGGCGTAGAGCACACCCGAAAGCGGAAGACTGAGCGCCAGACGATGGTGCTCGCTACGTCCGAGGATGGAGATAGCGATACCCGACAACGTTATCAGCATCGCCATCAGACTCAGCGAAGTAAGTTGCTGGCCCAGCGTCACCCACGCCATCAGGGCCGCAGCCAGCGGAGCGAGCGTCATGAAGAGCTGTCCGAAACGCGAGCCGATGATGATGTAGCACTGGAAGAGGCAGAAGTCGCCGATGACATACCCCACCAATCCTGAAAGCAACATCCATCCGCACGCCTCCGACGAAGCACCCGCTGGCAGCGGATTGCCCGTCACCACCAGGAACAGCACGAGCGAGAACACCAAAGCCAACGACATCCGCAGCACATTGAGCGTGAGATTGCCCAACCGCTTCGAGCCAAACTCGCTAAGCAGCGCGGTAGCCGTCCACGAGAATGCGACGCCAATCGATATCAGTTCACCTATGAATGACATATACTTCAATCGCCATCTAACCTACCTATTTAAATTCCTTTCCCAACACCAGCTTATCTCCACCGAGGTCGATCTCGAAGAAATGAGGCGTGCGGACGGTGCGACCACGGCTGTCTTTCTCATGAAAATGAACCGACATCATCCACTGGCCGTCGAAGCGCTGGAACAGCATGGAGTGCCCATAGCCAGGAGGGGTGATAGGCTCCTTCTCCTGCACCCACGGGCCGTCGAGCGTACCGCTCTGGCTGTAAGCCACACCCTGCGTATAGACATCGTAGACCCACGACGTCCAGACCATACCCAGACGGCCTGTGCCCGTACGGAAGAGATAAGGGCCATCGGTCACTTTGTTCCATGTGATCTCCCCTTTATCGTTGCGCTCACGGCTCCAAGGGCTGTCGCTGGCTCGGAAGAGCACCTTCGGTTCGCCCACCGTACCACTGAGGTCGGGCTTCAGTTCTATCTTCTCGATGGTGCCGTTCCAGTTCTGCAACCATTCGCCACAGAACACGAGGTAGGGCTTGCCATCTTTATCACGCCAGAAGGTTCCGTCGAGTGTAGGACGATCGGCTGGCAGATAGGTTGCATCGCCAAAGGCACGATAGGGTCCCATCGGGTTGTCGGCTCGCAACACCTGAGAGGCACGTCGCTCGATGACATTGCCACGTACGGTGTCAATCTTCACCGCTTGGTTGGTAAACGTGGCAAAGTAATAGTACCAGCCGTCGCCTGTCTGGTGCAACTCGGCTGCCCAGATCATCGGACGAGGTCCCATCCATGAGTCGGCCTCGAACTCCGTCACACGGAACGAACCTTCCCAGCGTCTCAGGTCGGTCGAGCGCCACATCATGCCGCCCGTACCCGTCATGTAGTACATCCCCGTCTTCTTGTCGGCCAGCACGGCTGGGTCGCTCAAACGGATAGAATCGGTCGGCACATCCTTACGTGCCGTAAATCCTCGCTGTGCCTGTGCTCCCATCAGGGAACTGAGGAGGAGAAAGAAAAGTGTTATACGTTTCATTGTCATTTCGTGATGTTTGGTAATTACTCCCCACCCTTACGGGGAGGGGCTGGGAGCGGGTCTTTATTTCACAACTTCTTTGAATGCCGACCCGAAGATGATATACTGGGTGTTGCCGGCAATGGTTCCCTCGTTCTGTCCCCATAGGAATGGCCAGTCGTCGTAGTTCTCGAAGTGGTCGGGACGGCGGAACAGCAGTCCTGGCGCTACGTTACCCGGGATGAACGAGAAGTCGGCACGGTTGTTTCCATAGAACACCTGCTTGGGGCGTGCAGCACCCACCACGGCTACAAACGAATAGTTGTGGTAAGGGTGACAACCGAAAAGCCAGTCGGCAGTACGTACCACAGCGGCCTTGCTGATGATATCAGGGAAATAGCGGCGAGCGATGCAGACGGTAGTACCGAAACTCAGCACGGCATTGCCTCCTGCCCAGTTACCCAGACCGATGGGCACACCGTATGGATTCTGTGTGGTCAGTCGCCCAATGTACTCGGCATAGCGCTGCACGTATGGTCGCAGTCGCTCCTTGTAAGCGGCATCCTTCAGCGGGATGCTGTCGAGAGCCGTCTGCATTGACGATGACACATTACGGTCGAGTGCCTCCCAGATAGAACGGTTGGTATTATTGTTGCGGTTGTTGTTGCGATTGTTATTCATGTTCCGACGCTGACCGCTTTCGGCTCTCAGACGTTCAGCCTGCTTCAAGGCACGATCGGCCAGCTCGTCATTATAACCTCTGAGCGCACGTGCAGCCGATGTAAACATGCCTGCTGCCTGCAAATCGAGACTGGGATTGCGTGTGGTGAAAGCCCACATATCATCGGGGGTACCGCTCGACTTACCATCGGCACTCACCTCGTAGGGCTTCAGCGACGGATCGTAGTGCAGACCGTCGGTGATGCTGGCTGCGTCGCCCAGATGGTGGTAGTTGTCGAGCACGCTGTTGGAGAGCGTCGAGGCCATGTGACCAATCTGTTCGGCCTGTGCCACGAGGTTCAGCACGCCGTGTTCGATGAACTGCAACACATCGGGCACTCCGTCAGGGCGGTGGAGTTCCACATAGCGCTGCTCCTCGCTCACGAAGGTCTCATCACGCTGTGGCTTGAACAACTCCCAAATGCGAACAAAGTTCTGTACCACACTGACGTTCGAACTGGTCTCGATGTCGAAGTCGCCAGCATCGAAATAGCCACCGACATTCAGCCCCGGAATCAATTCCAGCGGCTTGTATTTCGTATCAGTGCTTGCACCCTGTCGGTGCAGGTCGAAATGGTCGCTCTCAGGGGCTTGCAGATAGCCCTCACGAAAAGGTTCACCGTGCCACGTACGATAACCCTCGGTGACATACATGTGATTCATGTGGATTGGTACCCACACATCGGTCGTAGCATCGGTAATCTTGTCGTAGACATGTTCGTCGATGAGGAAGTCGTTGGTGCGGGTCTTGCTGTATTCGATGCAATACACACCCGGTTCCTTCACCTGCGAGAAGTCGAACTTCACATAATTATATTTATAATAAGGTCCCCACGACTGGATGCCTCCCTTATAGGCTACCTCGGTGGTACCGTCATCCTTGATGCGGAGAAGCGAAGCCGACTGCTGAGGTTTGTCGTTCTTGTCTAGCTCGATGACCGCCACCTTCGGCATGTCGGGCATATATCCCACTTGTGAGAATCCGATGTTCGGCTCACGAATCCAGTTGGGGATAGCATTGGGTTCCACCATCCACGTCACCACCTTACCCGTCTTGCCGGCAGGTAGCACACTGCGCAGCACGAACCATCCGTTCTGTGCCAACATACGGCCATCGAACAGCTTCAGCTCAGCATCATCACTTGTGATACGAATCAGGCGTGAGGGGTCGTCGGTCGCAACTGTGAAGCTATGTCCTGTCTCAAGGGGCAGCGGGTCAACGAAGCGATCGGTACCTCGGTCATCGTAGGTCTTGAAGCCCTTGAACTGGCGTGGTTTCTCGCTGTTGGGGCGTGTGGTTGTCAAACTGGTGGCATAGCGAGGGAAGCGTCCCAAGCGGTCGTCAACCTTGTAGGTCTTCAGCCAGTATTGTGAAGGGAGGAACTCCAGATTGAATCCTGCCTCACCTGCCAGTTTCTCAGGAACCGGTTTGTCGAGCCACACGGCAATCTCGACCGCCTTGCCTTTCGCTGTCACCACCACGCGGCTGTCGAAGTCATAGTCGTTGTAACGCATACCGACTTCGATGGTTCCCTTTTCCTTGTCGACCTTGCGGCTGGTCATCGTAGGCACCAAATCCCACTGCTCAGGGGTGTTGTTCAAGCGAACAGCACCGCCCTGCACCGTTCGCACGCCATGATGGATAATTTCGATGCCCGAGTTCTTCTCATCGTTGAATCCACCGTTGAAACTGTTACTGAACACTATCACGTTGACACCCTGGCGCTCGAAATACTCCAGGTCGTTCAACTTCAAATCTTGCGCCCTACTACTCGTCGTTGTCAGCAGCAGCGCATAAAAAAGTAGTCTCTTCATGATAGGTTTATTTTAAAGTATTACAATGATTTATTCAAATTTCAGGTTCTTGATGAATTCCGCCAGCTTGGCATCGGTCAGAGCTTTCAGCGAATCCTTTGCCGGTTGTGATTTCGCCAACTCGGCATAATATGCACTCGAGTCATTACCCGAAATCAATGCCCGCCATTCGGGTGCTAGCTCGGTTATTCGCTGTTCGAAACCTCCTTCGTTCTGTAACTGTGCGATGTCCTCAATCGACTGTGCCGTCTTCACCTTCTCGGCATACTCGCGATAGATGGCAGCTTCTTTCTCGCCTACCGATGGTTCGTTGGCGCCACAGGCAACCAACAGCATCACGAAGGCAAATAATGGTATTAATCTGTTCATTTTCGTTTTGATTTTGATTGTAATTGGCGCAAAGATAATAAAAAAATGGCTACGCCGAACTAAAGTTTCATAATTTTTAATCATAATTCCTAATTAATTGCGGTTTTAGGGAAAAATCCTCCACAAATTATGCCTTTTCCTAACGTTGTAAACAAAAAAAGCCGTACCTTTGCGGTGTCAAACAATTAAACAGCAAATATTATGAACAAGAAGATTTCTACATTATTGATCGGAATCCTCGCCATGATGTTCATCTCATGCGATGAGGATGTGATGACTGCCTATCGTCTTGAAGGTGACTGGTACGGAGACATGGGTATGTTCTATGGGTTCACCGACCGTTATGGACGCCCCTATGAAGTGGATGCCACACAAACCAACATACGTTTTTTCTGGGATGGTGATGCCCACGGACATGGTGAGCAAATCGACTTTTACGATTTTGGTCCCTACCGCTACCAAAGCTATTATTTCACTTGGAGAGTGGTTAATGGTGTGATTCAGATGCGCTATCAGTTTGATCCCGACCTCAACTGCGACATCTACCGGTGGAGCATGAGTTATGAATACGACCCTTACACTCAACACTATACAGATGTGTTTTCCGGATACGTCAACAACAGGACTCGCTTTATACTCTTCAAGTTAAACGACTTTAAAGGATGGAACAGTTATAACAGCAGCTACGGATACGGCTATCAGTACTACGACAACTATACTGACTACTTCGATCCTTACTTTGACCCATACAATCCTTACTACTACGCTCCAACACGTGGTGAAAAGAGTGACAGCACTACGCTCATCAAGCGCGGATCAAGGTTCTTCGAGCAGAAATAATTTGAACGGTCTATACAGCTAAGGGGGGTGCGCAATGCATCCCTTTTTTTATGATTCTGCAAATCGAAAAGCAGAAAAATGCCATAGAATGCATAAAAATTATAAAATAATTTTGTGGAACGAAGAAATAATCGTACTTTTGTCGGATTAAATTGTTTAAGTGAGTTAATAGCATAGTTCATGGGTAAGAAAACAAAGAACATATTGAAGACTGCAGGGTGGGTGGTGCTGACACCTATCTGCTTGTTATTGTTGCTCTTTGTTGCTATCTATATCCCCCCTGTGCAGAAATGGGCCGTGGACCTTGCCGCAGACTACTTGAGCAACGAAACGGGTATGCAAGTGAGCGTGGGCTGCGTACGTCTGAAGTTCCCCCTCGACCTGTCGTTAGGGAACGTGCTCATTGTTTCACCCCCAGATACCGTACTTGACGCAGAGGAACTGCTGGCTTCCGTACAACCAATGCCACTGTTCAAAGGCGAAGTGAAAGTGGACTATTTGACCTTGACCAATACCAAACTCAACACGCTCGACCTGATTGAATCGATGCAGTTGAAGTATCAAGGCGAGAGCCTGAAAGTGAAAGATGTCGACTGGAACATGAATAACGGCAAATGCATTGTCACTGACCTCAGCCTGCAGACTTCCGACATCAGCATCGCAATGGCCGACAGCGTGCCCGAGGATACTACCACGGAGGAGGGAAGTATGCTGAAATGGGTAGACCTGAAGCATGTCAACCTCAACGATGTCGCCTTTGCGTTAAACATGGCGCCAAGCGACAGTATGGCTATCAGCACACATATAGGCGAGGCCATAACAAGTGTCCAGTTAGATTTGGAGAATGGTAATTACTATGTTGCACCACTGAAACTAGAACAGTCGGCCATCAGCTACAGCATGGGAGCATCGGCCATCAACCCTCAGCCATCAACTGTCAACGGTTTCGACCCCAATAACATTCGCCTCAGCGACGTGACCCTCGACATTGACTCTTTATCCTACTTAAATACAGGCGACCTCTATGTCGGCATCCGCCAACTGGCAGGCAAGGATGAAAGCGGACTGCAAGTGGACACAATCAGTGGAGTGCTGCGCATGGACAGCACAACCTTATACGTCGACCACACACACATCAAGACGCCCGAATCCAACCTGATGGTTGACATGCGGATGGACATGAATGCATTCGAGACAGACTCAACGGCAGGCACCATGCGCATTGATGTTGAAGGTGTTACAAGCAAGCACGACATCCTACTGTTTGCTCCTGATGCTGCCGATCAGATGAACGGTATGCTGCCCAACCGTCCTATTACCTTGGCTCTGTCGGCAGAAGGCAACATGCAGCACATGGATATCCATCAACTTGAAGCCCGTATGGACGGCAAGTTCGACATTAAGGGCCGTGGCAGAATGGACAATGGGAAACTGAAACTGGAAGACATTCGTGCCAGCTATGGACGTTCGAAGGCTGTCATCAAAGGCGAATATGACATGGAGAGCGAAAGTTACGACATCGACATCTATGCTCAGCAACTCTGTGTGAACGACTTTGTGGCACTGAGCGACCCTTGTCACGTATCGGGGCATCTAAGAGCGAAAGGACGCGGATTCGACTTCACATCACGCAGTACCTATACCAATGCGACACTTGACCTGAAGCATGTCGACTATGGTACCTATTACCTGGACAACACTCACATGACCGCTTCGCTGAAAAACAACATCATCGGAGCCAACACCCAGTTCAGCGATGAGCGATTAGATGGACAGTTAGTGGTAGAAGGTACGATGAACAAGAAAGGTGTAGAGGCAACTATGGCACTCGATCTGCCATTCTCCGACCTGCATGCATTAGGACTATCGGCCGATCCTCTGACTGCACATGCCACACACGGTGACTTCAAGATGAGCAGCAACTACAAAGAGTTGTTCCTCGCCGATGCCGTTGTAGAGGGTGTTGAGGTAGTATTGAAAGGTGACAGCTTGGTGACAGAACAGTTCGACCTTCATGCCGAGACCACCAAAGACTCCACCGCCATCCTATTGACCACCAGCGACATGGACTTCGACTTCCGCAGTCCTAAGAATCTCTTTGCTGTCATCGATGACTTCACACGGGTAGCACAAACAGCACAGCAGCAAATCGAGAGCCACGACATCAACCTCAACCTGCTGAAAGAGATGATGCCAGAGACAACACTGCGAGCTAATATCGGCAATCAGAATCCTATCAGTAAGTTCCTTTTCATGCAGGGATTCAGATACGAAGAGGTTGCCGCCAACCTTCACACATCGACCGAATACGGTCTGCAAGGCAATGCACATGTCTACAACTTCATCACCGATGACTCGCTCCGAGTAGACACCGTGAGGTTCGACCTCTATCAAGACAGTACCCAGATTTCATATAACGTAGCAGTATCATGTCCCGACCAAGATGTATGCTCTGCCTTCACAGCCTACCTTGACGGGTATGTGTCGCCTCAATATGTGGATAGCCGTCTTACTTACTTTAACGCAGAAAAGGAGAAAGGCATTGACCTTGGAGTACGAGGACTTATCACAAGTGACAGTTTGCTCCACCTCAGCCTTTATCCTAAGCAGCCTATCATAGCATACCGCACATTCGAAGTGAACGACGACAACTACATAGACCTTTATCGCAAGAACAA
Source organism: uncultured Bacteroidales bacterium (assembly GCA_902787555.1). Lineage (GTDB taxonomy): Bacteria > Bacteroidota > Bacteroidia > Bacteroidales > Bacteroidaceae > Colivivens. The sequence goes on along the minus strand of CADAGO010000004.1, from coordinate 163,591 downwards.
AGTGAAAGCCAATATTCTGATGCTATCAACCTCTGACAGCTGCAGCATCTCCATCTATGCCAACCCTGTAGATTCGCAGATGCAGAACATTGAAGCCATTGTGAAGAACCTAAATATCGAAGAGTTGCTGACAGTCATCCCGTTTGCTCCTCAAATGGCAGGACTGCTGAACATCAGCGCCAACTACATACAAACCAGCGATGGTTTCACCGTGAATGGTGTGGCTGAAGCCAATCGCTTTACCTACGAAGGGACGGGTATGGGCAACCTTATGACAATGTTCAACTATCAGCCGATGGGTGACCACGGACACGATATCAATGCCATGCTATACCACAATGACCAGCATATTGGTATTGTGAAAGGAAACTACGATGTCACAGGCGAGGATCACCTGAATGCCACACTTATTCTCGAACAACTTCCCCTTGCCACTGTAAATGCTTTCATTGCCGATAACGTATTTGCTCTCGACGGAACGATTAACGGTATGGTATCGGTCAGCGGGCATGTCGATACTCTCCTATTTAGCGGACAGCTGAATCCAGAGGGTGTACACGTATATAGCGACATCTATTCGTTCAATTTAGCCATTGCTGACGAACCGATTATGTTCGACAAGAGCCATATTGATTTCAACGATATCAAGATACTGGGAGCAGGACAAAACCCACTCACCGTCAATGGTTTTGTGGACTTTGCCAATCTTGACAACATCAGCATGAACCTCAGCCTTTACGGTCAGAACTTCCTCTTGATAGATGCCCCTCGTACCCGTCGCTCGGCTTTGTTTGGCAAGTTGTATGGGGACTTCTTTGCACGTGTAAACGGCACAACGAACGACCTGAAGATTCGTGGACTTATTAATGTGCTGAGTGCTACCGATATCACCTACATTATGACCAACACCCCGTTGACGGTTGACTATCGACTAGACGATATCGTGACCTTCGTTGATTTCTCTGCTCCACCCGATGAAGCGAAACGTGTGCCTCGCACCTTTACAGGTGTAGATATGCAACTAAACCTCGAAATCGAGGACGGCGTACAAGCACGATGCGAGTTCAGTGCCGACAAGCAGAGCTATGTGGATGTACAGGGAAGCGGCAGCATGACAATGAACTTCACACCTGAAGGTGTCATCAACATGCTTGGCCGCTACACAGTGAACCAAGGTCAGATGAAGTACACATTGCCGATCATCCCGCTCAAGACATTCGACCTCCAAAAAGGCAGCTACGTAGAATTCACGGGCAAGCCAGGCAATCCTACTATGAACATCACAGCTACCGAGCAGACAAAAGCCAGCGTGAGCAATGCAGACGGTTCGAGTCGCTCAGTGCTGTTCAATGTCGGTCTGAAGATATTCAACACTTTGGAGAACATGGGACTGGAGTTCACCATCGATGCGCCTGAGGACATTTCTATCCAGAACGAGCTGGCTGGTATGACTGCCGAAGAAAAGAATAAACTCGCCGTCGCCCTTTTGGCTACCGGCATGTACCTGTCGAGCAGTAACGAAAGTGGATTCAGTACGACAAATGCCCTGAACAACTTCCTGCAGAACGAAATCAACAACATCGCAGGAAAGGCAGTTAGCAGCGCAGTGAAAGTGGATATGAGTGTGGGAATGGAACAGACCAAACGTGATGACGGCACAACACGTACCGACTATTCGTTCAAGTTCACCAAACGATTCTTCAGCGACCGCCTGAACGTCGTGGTAGGTGGACGTATCAATGCTGACGGTAACAACAACAGCAACGAATCAGGTGCCTATATTGATGACATATCACTCGAATGGCGACTCGACAAGGGTGGCACACAATATATCCGCATCTTCCATGACAAGAACTACGACAACCTCGTGGAGGGTGAGCTCACAGAGAACGGTGCCGGTATCGTGCTGCGCAAGAAACTCGACAACCTGAGCGAGTTGTTTATCTGGAAAAAGAAGAAAAAGGATGAGGACAAAGAGTAACTATATCATCGGCATACTGCTCATGGCACTCATGACTGCCTGCTCCACCACCAGTGGACTCCAGGAGGACGAGGTGCTATATACTGGCATTAAGAAGATACGTGTGGATGACAAAAAGAACACGTATGCCGAGAGTGTGGCACTAACAGAAGTCGAGGCTGCACTTGCCTATGCGCCCAACAGCTCGTTCATGGGCAGTTCATCTATGCGGTTTCCTATCTGCATCGGCTTATGGGTGTACAATAAATATGTCAATAACCACAAAAGCGGATTCTCGAAATGGATGTTCGATGCATTCAGCACTACCCCCATCACAATGACGATGGTAAATCCAGAGACACGTGTACAGGTAGCCACGAACACCCTGCAGAACTACGGTTACTTTCAAGGGAAGGTCAGCTACGAAATCTTACCTCAGAAGAATCCGAAAAAGGCAAAAATCAACTACACTATAAAACTTGGCGAACCATATACACTCGATTCCATCGTCTACCTGTTTCCTGAACGGCAAGACAGTATTGTGCAGGCAACGGCTCACCAGTCATACCTCAAGGATGAGGGACAGTTCAGCGTGCCCGACCTCCAGTTAGAGAAAGAGCGCCTAACCAGCGAGTTCCGCAATCAAGGCTACTACTTCTACCGTCCCGACTATATCAACTATTATGCCGACTCCATGATGGTGCCACAGAAAGTGAAGTTGTTGGTAGCACAAGACCTCGACACCCCTGAGCGGGCACAACACAAATGGTATATCGGTAATATCAGTACCTACATCCGTACACGTCAAGGTGGTTCTGAAGGTCGATGGGCGGCATTCAGCGACTCTACTGACCTGCGGGGACTGAAGATCGTTTGGACAGGCGACAAAAACCCCATCAGTCCGCGTGTCATGTTCCGTAACTTCCGCTTTTGGCGGCGTCAGGAGTTCAGCCAAAGCAAACTAGAGGAGACACTTGCCAATCTCAGTAACATGCAGATATTCTCACGTCTGCAGTTTACCTGTACCCCTCGTGATACCACTCAGATGTGTGACACTTTAGATGTGCGGCTCGACGTGACGATGGACCAACCCATAGAGGCTGAGTTCGACTTCAATATCACCCAAAAGAGCAATTCACAAATAGGTCCTAATGCTGCTATTCTGCTCTCTAAGCGCAATGCTTTCGGTCATGGAGAGACATTCACGTTGAAGCTAAAAGGGTCGTACGAATGGTTAACAAAAGGAGCGCAGGTCGTGAAAGGGCAAGATCAAATCAACTCTTACGATGCAGGAGCCGGAGTATCCATCACCTACCCATGGCTGGTATTCCCTGGACTGAACAAGAAACGGTTCCGCTACCCCACATCTACTTCGTTTAAGTTCGATTTCGACCACCTCAACCGCTCGGGGTACTATCGCCTGCTCTCCTTCAATGCGGAAGCAACATATGCATTCCAAACCTCACGATCGTTCATACATCGAGTCACTCCGCTCTCGCTAACCTACGATCGTCTGGAACATACCACCGCCAAGTTCGACTCGATTGCATCGCAAAACCGTGCACTACTCGTCAGTTTGCAGGACCAGTTCATCCCTGCTATGCAGTACACCCTCATCTATGATAACAATTGGGATATTCATCGACGGTTCAATACATGGATGGAAGTATCTGTCAAAGAGTCATCAAATCTCATCGGAGGAGTATCGACCCTAATGGGGTGGAAGAAATTCGACGAGAAAGGGAAGAAGATGTTCAGCAGTCCGTACTCGCAGTTCTTAAAACTGACATTCGATCTGCGCAACAAATACAAACTGACGGATAAGAGCCTGATAGCCACACGCCTTTACGCCGGTGCATTGTGGAGCTATGGCAATAGCAGTTTCGCTCCCTACAGTGAACTTTTCTACGTAGGCGGAGCGAATGATATCCGTGCCTTTGCTGCCCGTGCCATAGGACCTGGACGCTACTACGATTATCAAGGTCGTGGCACCTATCTCGATCAGGCAGGCGACCTGAAACTAGAGGCTAACATCGAATATCGGTTCAATCTGGTAAGCAACCTCCACGGCGCTTTGTTCCTCGATGCAGGCAACGTATGGATGCTTCGGCGCGATGACGGACACCCATCAGGCGACTTTCGTTCAGGCAGCCTGCTCAACAGTATCGCACTCGGTACAGGATTCGGATTCCGCTACGACCTCGAGTTCCTTGTACTCCGTCTTGACCTCGGCATCGGTCTCCATGCTCCTTACGACACTGGCAAGAGTAGCTATTATAACATGACTAAGTTCTGGGACAGCCTTGGATTCCACTTTGCAGTGGGATATCCGTTCTGATATGAGAGTATTAAACCCGAATCAGTCATAACGGATTAACATCATAACGAAATCAAATAATATGTCAAAAGAAAAGATAGCATTCGTATGTAGCTCTTGTGGCTATGATTCCCCAAAATGGATTGGACGATGTCCTTCATGTGGTGAGTGGAATACATTCGTTGAGCAAAAATTGGGTAAGAAAACATCGCTCACATCTGCCACTAATGCGTTCAGTCAAGCGCAGTCTTCCGCCCCCATCTCCATGAGCAAGATTGTAACGAGTGAAGAACCACGTATCAACATGCATGACAACGAGCTCAACCGTGTGTTAGGTGGCGGTCTCGTTCCAGGTTCTCTTACCCTTCTTGGTGGTGAACCAGGCATCGGAAAGTCGACACTGATACTACAAACCGTCCTGCGGCTGAAGGACATGAAGGTGCTCTATGTTAGTGGCGAGGAGAGTGCACGTCAGTTGAAGATGCGAGCCGACCGCATTATGGAAAGTACAAATGCCCATTCTTTCAAGTCTTCCGACATCCAAGTAGTTTGTGAAGTGATGATAGAACGAGTGTTCGAACACATCAAAGCAATCATACCCGACCTTGTGGTCATCGATTCCATTCAGACAATGGCGACAGAGGATGTAGAGAGCAGTCCGGGCAGTGTGAGCCAGATTCGTGAGTGTTCTGCCATGCTTCTGAAGTTTGCAAAGGAGACAAATACACCTATTATCATCATCGGACATATCAATAAGGAAGGCACCATAGCTGGTCCGAAAATCTTGGAACACATGGTCGATACAGTCTTGCAATTCGAGGGCGACCAACATTACATGTACCGCATTGTACGTGCCATCAAGAACCGTTTCGGCAGCACTGCCGAACTGGGCATCTATGAGATGCGGCAGAATGGTCTGCGCGAGGTAACCAACCCTTCTGAATTGCTGCTCAGCGATATCAAGAATAGCGAGGAACTAAGTGGTGTAGCTATCGCATCGGCCATTGAAGGAGTACGCCCCCTGCTCATCGAGACTCAGGCACTTGTCAGTACAGCTGCATACGGCACCCCTCAGCGTTCGGCAACAGGCTTCGACCTGCGACGTCTCAACATGCTCCTTGCTGTACTCGAGAAACGTGTGGGTTTCAAACTGGGGCAGAAAGACGTGTACCTCAACATTGCAGGAGGCATCCGTGTGACCGACCCTGCCATCGACCTCAGCGTCATCTCAGCAGTCCTTTCGAGCAATGTCGATACAGGCATCGACCGAGATGTCTGCATGGCAGGCGAAGTAGGACTGAGTGGGGAGATTCGGCCCATCAGCCGCATCATGCAACGCATTGCCGAAGCAGAGAAACTGGGATTCAGTCGTATACTTGTTCCGACAGCCAACCTCAGTTCGCTCGACAGTGCCCACTTCAAAATTGATGTAAAGGGCGTACGACGTGTTGAAGAAGCACTCCGAGAGTTGTTCGGTTAGTTTTTCCTTAAAAAAAACAAATAAATAAGCATTATGATTGATGCATTATGATTTTTTTCGTACCTTTGCAGACGAAATAAACTTCCATAACTTCTGTAACTTTTTTAAATATCAAAATGTCAGAAAGACGAGTTAGAGTACGTTTCGCACCAAGTCCCACCGGACCACTCCATATAGGAGGTGTGCGCACAGCCCTTTACAATTACTTATTTGCCCGTCAACATGGCGGCGACCTGATTTTCCGCATTGAGGACACCGACTCCACACGATTCGTACCTGGAGCCGAAGAGTATATCATCGAAGCCTTCCAATGGTTAGGCATCAAGTTCGACGAGGGAGTCTCGTTTGGAGGCAACTACGGTCCGTATCGCCAGAGTGAACGGCGAGATATTTACAAGAAATACGTGCAGCAATTGCTTGACAATGGCAAGGCTTATATCGCATTCGATACCCCAGAGGAGTTAGATGCCAAGCGTGCTGAAATCGAGAATTTCCAATACGATGCCAGCACCCGAGGTATGATGCGTAACTCCCTCACCCTTTCAAAGGACGAGGTGGACCGCCTCATCGCTGAAGGGCATCAGTATGTTGTACGTTTTAAAATAGAGCCTGGTCGCGACGTACATGTCGATGACATTATTCGTGGCGACGTCAGCATCAACTCTTCGATTCTTGATGACAAAGTACTCTTCAAGAGTGCCGACCAGCTGCCTACCTACCACCTTGCCAACATCGTGGACGACCATCTCATGGAGGTCACCCACGTCATCCGAGGTGAGGAATGGCTGCCAAGTGCACCGCTTCACGTACTTCTCTACGAAGCATTCGGATGGAGCGACACCATGCCACGCTTCGCCCATCTGCCCCTGCTGCTCAAACCAGTAGGAAATGGAAAGCTATCGAAACGTGACGGCGATAAACTCGGCTTCCCTGTCTTCCCACTCGAATGGCACGACCCCAAGAGCGGTGAGGTCTCATCAGGTTATCGTGAGAAGGGCTATCTGCCCGAGGCGGTAGTCAATTTCCTGGCACTCCTCGGCTGGAATCCGGGCAACGATCAGGAAATTATGACTATGGATGAAATGATTCGCCTGTTCGACCTCTCGAAATGCAGTAAGGCGGGTGCACGATTCGACTATATTAAGGGTATGTGGTTCAACCACCAGTATCTGCTCATGCATCCTGCCATCGACTGGACACCTGAGTTCGACAAGATTCTCAAGGCAGAAGGCATCCAATCTACACCCGAACGCGAAGCACAAGTCATAGAGATGATGAAGCAGAAAGTCATCGAGTACGTCGATAGTGACAACAATAAGAAGAAACGCAACATCAGTTTCGTCAGCGACCTATGGCCGCTCTGCCGTTTCTTCTTCATCGCTCCGGAAACCTACGACAAAGATGATAAGTTTGTACGGAAGAGTTGGAAAGAAGACACAGCCGCAGAGATGGACGAGTTGATTGGGGTACTGATGGCTGTCGATCATTTCTCCGTTGAGGAAATCAAGGATATGGTTGAATCATGGTGCGAAGCTACTGGCCACAAGCCTTGGAACGCATGGCGCGTTGCTCTCGTAAGTACAGGTCAAGGTCCCGACATGTATGAACTTGCAGCCTTCCTCGGAAAGGAAGAAACCCTCCGTCGCATGCAGAATGCAATAGCACAATTAAAATGAGAAAACAAACCATATTCTCCAAGATTGACGAGAAAATCCAGATTGTCTGCTACACCATCGGTATGTATATCTTTACCATGGGTGCCATCATTGCTACCTTCTTTGTGAAAAAGATACGCCATCAGGTGAAGGGACATGCAGGAACCTGGATCAAACTCCATAAATACATCAAGAAGGACGATAAGGTCGTGTGGTTTCATGCAGCCTCTCTAGGCGAATTCGAACAGGGACGTCTGCTCATGGAGCGAGTACGCAGGGAATTGCCTGAATACAAAATACTGCTCACCTTCTTCTCCCCTTCCGGCTATGAAGTGCGGAAGGACTACGAGGGTGCCGATATCGTGTGCTACCTGCCGTTCGACACCCCTGCTAATGCAGCATCTTTCCTGCGAATGACCCACCCCGAAATCGCAATTTTTATAAAGTACGAGTTTTGGTACCACTACCTCCATCGTGCCCATAAGCGTGGCGTGAAGGTTTACAGTGTGAGCAGCATCTTCCGTGAAGACCAACATTTCTTCAAGTGGTACGGCATGACCCAACCCCTTTATCAGTTCGACTACTTCTTTGTCCAGAACCAAGAATCGAAAGACCTGCTTGCACGTCTCGGCATAGACAATGTCACAATTGTGGGCGACACTCGCTTCGACCGCGTTATCAAAATCAAACAGCGGTCAGCCAACCTGCCAATCGTAAAGACCTTCGTCGACGATAAACCCACCTTCATTGCAGGTAGCAGTTGGCAACCCGATGAGCAAATCTATATTCCCTATTTTGCCAACCACCGCGACTGGAAACTTATTATTGCACCTCATAAGATTACAGGTCACCGCCTGAACGAGCTACGCAATTGGCTTGCCGATCGGCGCGTCATATTCTATTCCGACATTGCCACCGAAGACGGACAACAAGCCGTTGACGACAGCGTGCTACGCAATGCAGAAGTACTGATTGTCGATTGCTTCGGTAAACTATCGTCCATCTATCGCTACGGCAACCTCGCCCTCGTAGGCGGAGGATTCGGTGTTGGTATTCACAATGTACCAGAAGCCGCTGTTTATGGCATCCCTGTCTTGTTCGGGCCCAACAACAAGAAGTTCCAGGAAGCACAAGCCCTACTCCAATGCAAAGGTTCTTTCGAATTTACCGATGCTGCATCGTTTGCAAACTTAGTCGACAACTTCATCCAGCATCCCGAAACCATGACAGCAGCAGGACAAGCCGCCAGCCAATACATCTATGGTAATGCCGGCGCTGTTGACAAATGCTACAAAGAAATATTTAAAACCTCCCCCGCCCCCTCCCAAGGAGGGGAGTCGTAAGCAATATCCCAATCTTCTCCCCTTGGGGGAGATTAGAGAGGGGTTTAATTATATTATCATGCCTTTAATCAAAACCATCTGCGGCAAAACCCCAACATGGGGAGCAGACTGTTATTTCTCCGAAAATGCCACCATCGTAGGCGATGTCATCATGGGCGACCAGTGTACCGTATGGTTCAATGCAGTCGTACGCGGTGATGTCAACTATATCCGCATCGGCAATCGAGTAAACATCCAGGACGGCAGCTGCCTCCATACCCTCTATCAGAAAGCTGCACTCGAAATAGGCGATGATGTCACCATCGGGCATAACGTCACCCTCCATGGATGTACTGTCCACAACTGCGCCCTCATCGGAATGGGAGCCACCGTGCTCGATCATGCCGACATCGGTGAAGGTGCCATCATCGCAGCAGGTGCCCTTGTTCTTCAGAACACCAAGGTAGGTCCCGGTGAGCTATGGGGCGGCGTGCCAGCCAAGTTCATAAAAAAAGTAGACCCTGACCAAGCCAAAGAGCTTAATCAGGGAATCGCCAGCCACTACATCATGTACAAAGACTGGTACAAAACCACTGAATGATATTAACAATAAAATGAGAGCAGGACTACTATTTTGTTCCTAAATTTTTGAGCAGATATTTTGACGCTTTGAAGGCGCAATGGGGTTCCATTGTAACTGAAAAGCGGTGAAACAGATGACAAAAAGAAAGTTTGTTAGTACATAACAGTCTAATAACCGATTTGGGGTTATCTAATACGCATTCTTGTCATGAACAAAGAAGGTTTTGAATGTCATCCAAATGATACGGATGTCAAGCCAGATGCTCCAATGTTCAATGTACCAAATGTCACGTCTTACACGTTCCTCCATCTGCCACAGCTCCTTCGTTTCACCACGATAACCCGTCACTTGAGCGTAACCTGTTATACCTGGTCTCACAAAAAGACGCACCATATATTCACCTATCTGACGTGAGTAGGTATCTGTATGCGACAGCATATGCGGTCTTGGTCCCACTACACTCATATCTCCTCTTAGAACATTCCAAAATTGCGGCAGTTCATCAATATTCATTTTACGCATAAAGTTTCCAAAAGGGAACTTTCTTGGGTCATTCCTCTTTGCCTGAATCAAATCTGCATTTTTGTTCACATGCATCGAACGAAATTTATAGCACATAAAGTTTTTTCCATCCAATCCTGTACGATGTTGACAGAAGAACACAGGACCAGGGCTTTGTAATTTTATCATAACGAACACGAAAGGAAACAATAGTCCCGTCAGTGCCAATCCTATGATTGATACTATAATGTCAAACAATCGTTTTACAATTCGATTCGGCAAGACTTGTAACGGACTCTCATGCGTAGTGAATACCTCAATGTCATTGATATACTCCCTAGTCAAGTTCAACGGGATGGTTTCTACCGATACGGGCAAATAAAAGAACCTCGTCACTTGACTATCACAATGCTGGGACAAAAGTTTGATTGTGTCACGGTCGTGTCGTGAAAGACATACATACAACTCGTCACCAAATTTCACGTCCTTACCTCGTTTTACGTCATCCACCATACTCTTTATTGTTCCCAACCAAGGTATTCCCATGTTCTTTTGATTCTCGTCGGCATAATAACCTTGCACTCTGTAACCAGTCGTTGGATTTTTCAATAGCTGCTCATAGAGTCTGCTCAGCTCGCTGTCAGAACCAACCAAAGTCACCGTTCTGGAGTTGCGTCCGTTACTCCTGAAGTGTTTCAAGGCATTCCTCTCCAACAATCTGGCCACAACAAGTACAAAGAAGAACAACACTCCAATAATTACAAGCAACCATCCCGAACCAGTCCAATACATTATATGTCTCATGAATAGGTAAGCAATAACAACTTGTGTCAAGGTCAGGTAAACAAGTCTTCTCAAAATATCACCAGCAGACACTAAACGCTGATGAATGATTGTATGGAAATACCCTTCACTCACTAACAGGGCTACATTACATATGAAAAGGAACAAACGTTTATTCTCCCAAGTCCAATCCTCCACCTTCATGAACTCCAAGGAGAAACAGAACAACACAATATTCAGCAGCACGAAATCACCAGCTATCACTGCCCACATTATCAATGTATTTGTTCGATTATTACGACTTCTAATCATACATCTTATCTTTGTATAACAAACAACCAGTAATCAACTCTCATGCCAGACATACCATAGGAAAAGTGGATTTCCAATGAGATATCTTCTCCACATTCTCTTTGGTTCTTTCAATAGTCGATAAAACCACTCCAGACTATGTTTCTGCCACCAAATTGGCGCTCTATGCATTGTCCCTGCATAAAAGTCGAACACAGCCCCTATAGTTCCCACATGACATTGGATATCCAGTTCCTCCCAATGCTCGTATACCCATTTTTCCTGTTTCGGAGCCGTCATCCCTATCCACAGCAAGTTTGGTCTAGCACTATTGATTGCTTCAATGGTTTTCGCATTATCCTCCTCCGAAAACAAAACCTTATAAGGAGGCGAATATGTTACCACCTCTAAGTTTGGATAATCTATAACGGCTCGCTCCCGAATCATCTTCAATACCTTCTCCGAACTCCCCATGAACATCACCCGTCGTACTACATCTTCCTTCTTAGAATTGTCATTGAGCTTTTGCATCTCAAAAGCGAACAAATCCCATCCTGCAATTCGCTCAACCGGCTGACTTTTTGCCTTCAGCCATCGGCATGCCTTCACGATACTTGCTCCATCGGGAATCAGGAAACCTCCGTTCATAAGAGCCTCAGCAAACGCTCCATCTTTCTGAGCTATATTGTAAGAATGAGCATTGATAGTATTAATCAGCACCTTCCCATCAGGAATCACTTTTAGGGCATCCCGTGATTCTACAATACTCAGATCGCGCAGCCTCAGCATATTCAATAATTGATAGGATACTTTAATTCCACATTATACTCTTCACATCTTTTTAGAAACTTATGAAGATGCTTCTTATGGTGAAGTTTTAATAGTTTAAGGCGAATAGAATAAGGGGGAAGTTCTTTTAACCATACCCAGAACTTCTTCATAAATATTTGAAACTTGTTCAATTTAAAATTCGCATATTGAATAGGTGTCTGCCAACTACCATACATAAGTTCCAGATATTGTTTATACTCTATAGGAATCTGTATTGTCATATTCTTAAATGACCTATTCATTAGATTCGTTACATGCTTGTCTAAAACGAAATCTGTACCCATGTTTGTCCTAACTTCAGGGGAAACTCTCTCTAATATATAGAAATCTATATATTCATTATTTCTTCCAATAGAGTAGAGATGGCCACATCGTTCACATCTCAGCAACTCAAATCCTGCATTAATCATGTCCCATAATGAGAATTTAAATGCCTCGATATCTTCCTCGAGAATGTTCAGATCAATATCTTCATCCCAATCAATCAAATCCTCGTCTCTTATAATTCCCAAAAGAGTCCCATCTGCTGGCGATACCCGGACTTGGTTTCTATTTAATATTTCCAAAACACATTTGAGATTATCCAAAGCTATTGTCTTGTCGATTCTTTTAATACCAGGATAAATAAAATGAGGTTTATATGTCAATACTCCTCGTTGCGTTTGAATTTTTCTCACGATTTAGTGCAGTTTTGAAATAATACTATTATGAATTCAGATGTGACCTACGCCATTAATGTTTTTCTAACATGCTCCATTATTTTGTCAAACTCCATTCCCATAAGATGTGGCCTAAAGGTAATTTCTTGTCTTGCAAGGCACTTTTGAAGTTGTCTATCTAAAGCAGATGCTATTTCATCCATCTTGAAAGGATTAACGATCTCTCCATTTTGTTCTTCTACGATACATGCCGAACCTGCTTTTTCTGAAACAACAACTCTACAACCCGCCAATAAAGCTTCATTGACAACAGCTCCATAGGCTTCCTGATAACTTGGGAGACATAACACATCACCTATGTTGTACCATGCATACAAATTGTCACCTTCCAAGTGCCCCGTAAAAATCACATCTTTATGAATTATAGAACTTAGTTTTTTAAGTTTATTACCCTCAGTACCATCACCAACAACAACAAGAGTCGTATTATCTTCCTTGATTCTTTCAAATGCATGAATAAGTACCTCTAAGTTTTTTAATGCAACCAACCTTCCCACAAACAACACAACTTTTCTCCCTTTCAATCCATATTGATTGTATAATCTATTACTCAAAGGAAGTAGCCTTTTATATTTCTTTTCCTCACTTTTTTCGTCTCTTATAATTGGCAGCCATATTCCTTTATGGTAATGTTTTTGATACCAACCCACCACCCGAGAATCCACCAATAACAAATCATCAAGCAAAGGCGTTACAATTTTTCTAGCTATCTTATGGATAATTGAAAAGTCATTGTTGTTGACTACCATATCGTAGCTATCATCACACATAGAAACAATCATAAAGTTACTTCGATGCAGAAACCTATACAACAAAACTTGCAAGGTCAAAATTTGGAACTCTGGAACTATAATAAAAGAAGGATCGTTTGCTTTAATAATCTTCCATACCTCTGTGCAAATCTTACGTCGTTTCTTTCCTATCTTTATTTCAAACCCATTCAATATCTGCGGATAGAAATGACACAATCGTTCCAAAGCCCTCATATTCATTTTCTGAGAATGCTCAACATTCCAATAAAAGAACATCTCACATTTTAGTTTTTTATGAAAAGCGTTATATGTATCAATTCTATAAGGTGCAATATTGGTTCTAAAAAAGAGATTTGGCATAACACAAACTGTATACTTCAATATAGAAAGCTATCTATTTTTTTATCCTATCCCACAATATAGGGAACAAAGTCTTTGTCCAAAGTTTTATTTGGTATACGAAAACCTCTTTAGGGAAAAATTCCTTTATATATTGCATGTATTCCTTATATGCCAACCCCTTTGGACTATACAAATATCTTACGCGCTCTGCGAATGGTGTATCTGCAGATTTCCAATTATGGCCATGGTCATCTTCACATTCTCCACAATAATTTGGTGTAGCAAGGCATGGGAAACCCTCATTAGTAGCCCGCAAACTATAATCATAATCTGCTATTCCATGCGTACAATATGTACAAAGCCCCCCTATTGTATCATATACCTCACGACTAACCATCATGATATTGGCATTTGCCAACTCCCCATATTGAAAATCTCCATTTGGAATTAGCTTTATAGCCTTAGAGTACCCACGTTTGATTAACTTTCTACAGCCGTAACTAAAAATATGTTGAGTAGGGCTAATCGTGCTACCTATATACAACCCACCTTTACCATATACTTTGTGGGCATAAAGGTGAGCGTTCATTGCTTCTCGCAAAGCATACCTATAAAGATGGGTATCATCATTTAGCAACCAAAAGAAATCATAATCCTGCGCAAACGTCATAGCCTCACTCCATGCTTTTCTCATTCCGCCTGCCCAAAAAAGCCCCTCTGACACACACACATGGACATTGGGAAACTGTTCACTAATGGCAATTGGTGTTCCATCAGTAGAGCCACCATCCACTACAAAGACATCTACTACAAATTCTTCAATACCTTCTTGAAGAAAAATATCAGACAAGCACTGAAGTGTTTTTGCTTTTCGATTAAAAACTGTTATTAGAACAGCAATATGCATTTTCTTTAGCTGCTAATAGTATCGTCCTTAAACTGATTCGTTTTTTCTTCTTTGCTAATCTCATCATAGGAATAGATAATGCCAATGGGTAATTAAAAAACATTTCACCATTTAACAGCACACAGAAAAGTATAACAAATGAAATCAAATCAGATTTTTGTACTTTTTTATTGCCTGTGAATAAGAAATAGATAAAAATGCCCCAAAACAGGAAACCAAATTTAACTATTGACTCACTGAATCCATTTCCTGTATTAGCCACTTCTCCCGATGATATCATCACATAAACATCCATATGGTCAGCATACCTGGTTCTTTCGTGCAAACCATTACCAACCATTGGGTGTTTCTTGATATAATGTAAATCAAAAAGTAGTGACCCCAACCTATTTGAAGAATACTCTCCGTCCATTGACATTGATTGTATAGTTTGCCTATCAATCTTTGAAGACAGAAAATCAAAAGAATAATAAGCCCACAATGCAATAACAATACTTAATGGTAATAGAATAAATTTCATATTATTCTTCATTTTAAAAGAAAAATACCAGATCATCGTCAAGCCAAACACGATATAAGCAGTAGTACTCATTGTGGATATAAGAGCAATTACGAGCACTATACATTTCATTCGATAGCGCTTGTACAAATAAGCCAAATCATTATAGAAGAGTAACAACAATAAGACCAAATATCCTCCATAAGCTCCTGGCTCCCAGAAAAAACCACAATTTCTAAAATTTTCTCGCAATCTGGTATGGAAAAAAATAGCTGTCTGATATTCGTGTCCTGCTGGCAATAAACCCATGTTAGGGCCTGTAAACAACTGAATACACCAAAAAACAAGACATACTATTGAAATATAGTACATAATATTAAACAGCACATATTTGAATCTCTCTCTTAAATATAATACCACTCCACCCCCAATTATTACCTTACTTAAGAAATTAACGATTCCAGGGAACGTATTCCAACCTAACACAACTGTTTGACATACAAACAGAATAACTAAACATAGAATATAAAAAAACAGCCTTCTCACATGATGATAGCCGATTTTTCTGTTTAAACGTTTAGGGTAACTTAGATAGGCTACTATCATCAAAAAGGCAAAAATGACATAGCTCCACTTTGACACGTAATGGCTATAGGCTATATTTCCTGACATGAATAGCAATAACAAGACAAGAAAATAGTCTATTAAACTGATACGTTTTATATCAACACTCCGCATACTCTGTTTTATATTTTCTTTTCACGTAATGACGCCATTTATACCAACCTATAACTTTTTGTATAAATCTCTTAAATTTCTGATACCAGACAACGAGTTTTATATCACACCTACCCGTATCGCCTTTAATCGGAATTGTCCATGTCTTGCCATAAAAAAACTCAAGTAATCTTTCTGGATTTTTAGGAATCAGGAATTCTTTTCCTAAAAAGCTTATATATTCCGTTTCTGCCAAAAACTTAGCAGGCATGATATGACCATTTAACGAACAACACCAGATATTAAACGGAAAAGGAGCTTTCGACTTTAGATAAATATCAATATATATGCCATCTTTTTCAAAAGAATAAAGCCTATTGCGATGAAAACGACATATCTTTAGGCCATGCTCATATAAATAAGGGATTGCATTTGTCAGTTCTTCTATCTGAGACGTGTATACATCAACATCAAAATCATGGGAGATAAATGATTTGTCACGAACGGCACCCAATAAAGTTCCATAGATGAGAGCCACTCTTACGCCCCGCTCTTCCAATAAATCTTTTGTTGTGAACAATATGTCTTTTGCTTGCTCAAATGTGAGAATTGGAGCCGATTCTCGTGTCAAATGAATTGCATCATAATAAAAAGGCTTTCCCTTAATAATAATTGTTTTTTTCATTCACATTAATGTTTCCTTTATGATTTCAAAGTTTGCTCTTTAGTAGAAATCTACTTCCTATCTATTTCTAACAAACGGATGTAGAAAACCTTTAACTGCTTTTTTTATCTGTTTTATTCTGATTTCGTGATTCAAAACCTCCATCGGTCTTGTATCATTCAAATCTTTAATAAAAGTATGACAATGCGAATTGAGCAATGCTATGAATTTTTTTGTTGAAATGAAACCACTATACCAATCCTCTACGCATAAACGTTCATTTAGGAATACACATTCTTGATGTATTTCTGTAGGGAAATCATCAAGATTTTTATTTGTCAAAGCAAAGACCAACATCGCAGGCAGGTTCACTCCCATCTTTGTCATCGAATAACCACTTCCTCCAAACCGAAGATTCAATTCGCAAAAAAAGATCTTTTCATCACTCTTATAGAAATCAAAATCAAAAAGACCAACATATCCTATATTGAGAATAAATCTTTTAAATTTAGACACAACCTCTTCAAAGCCCGATAAAGACAACACTTTTCCTTTCAAAGTTATTCCCGGGCGACTTTCAGATACAATCAACATCTGAATAATACCAGGAATAACTACATTCCGGCCATCTGAAAAGCCTACTACAGCATACTCTGCGTCAATTGTTTTGAAGTCTTCAATCAATAATTGCATATCAGCCATGTCACTGGCTTCATATAAGACTGCATTTAGCTCTTTTTCGTTCTCGCATTTTCTCAGCAAACACTTATCTCCTGTAATGGTCACCATAGGTTTCACATAACAAGGATAACTAACGGACGATGGAATTGAATATTGCCTATTCTTGATTTCTACCACACATGCTTTAGCGACGTTCAAACCTATTTTCTTTGCAAGCTCTTTTTGCTTTGCTTTGTCCATCCATTTAACAACAGCACCAGGTTCATGATGGATATGAGGAAATAGGAAGAAATCTGCCAACTGCTCCTGATACTGATCAACAAAAGCAGCTGATAAGTCACTGTCAGGGATGATGACAACTTTCTGCTGATAATCAATACACTTTTCCAACAGAAGTTGGATTAGCCCCTTTGCGTCTTTAGCATGGCAATAATGCACATTACTAACATACCTGCTATAGCAGTCAATTGGTGTCTTGGTGTTCAGTGTCTTCCCATCCCTATTCAGCCCAGTCATTACAATGACCGTTATTTCACACCCTATCTGCGCGACAGAGCGAATGACACCCAATCGTGATGCATATCCATGACCTATGACAACGACTTTTTGAATCAGCTTTTCCATTTGCTCTGCTAAATATTCCAAGAAACAACTATCTGATATGGAATGCCATTCAAGACGCCAACCTTGTCATTATATGATTGGCCATAATCAGTGGTTGAAACTTCAACTGTTGTCATGCACTTAACACACACGAACCAAAGGCCTGCGTCAAGAACCGGAAATGACAACTGCTGATAAGAACCTTTGTTCGAAGATATATAATCGGCACAATCTGGATAGGCATACGTTTCGTGACACATCATTAATGACAAATCACAGTCAGAATCGCTTTCTACACATACTTTAATATTGAATGCATTCTCCGGTATTGTCACGGCAAAATGATGACATTGAAGGTCGCCAATCTTTGTAAATAACGGGTCATTGTCTTCAGTAGTTTTATTCATATAGCGTGTTTCACCGTTTTGCAGGAATCCTTTGATAGAAGTTGAGCCGACACCTTCCATAGCATACTGGATCATAGTAGCCGTCAATCTCATCCGCTCTCCATTCGACACTTCTTCAGGATGCGAGCCCTCTAAAATCACACGTCCAGTTTCCTGACCAACTTTATATGACCATATACATGGTTGCATATGAACATCACTTTTGGATGGGTAGTCATAGCGTGCCAGTACTTCTGTTCCTGCAGGTAGCTCTACGGGATACCCACCTTTATTATGTCGGACATCACCCACATAATTGTCCTTGCCAAAATCGTAATAGGCTAATAGCGGAGAGTCCTGTTCTATAAACATACCTGTAGAATCATTTGAAAGGCCCGTATGATTCATCGTTGATGGCCATAAAGACAGATAATAAGGATAGTCGGTTTTCCCGTCATACCCATTGGATGCGAAAAAAGCACCAGCACACGTCCCTATATAAGATCCTCCATTTTGCACAAACGTCCTTAGATGATGGCGTGCAACATCACTTAACGATTTTCCATGTGTCGTAGAAGAACCTCCATTGACAAACAGCAACCTATATCTTGGCTGACCATCAGGATAAAGCAGACGACCATTTGTGTCTCCTTCATCGCCTGCAAGAATACTGTTTTGCAAGATAACCTCCTCGTCGGGAGCATTCGATCGAGAAAGGCTGATACCCTCCGTTGACAAGTTCAAATATCGTGCAGCATATATGAATTTACGCGATGTCAAACCCACACCTGCATCAAGAAACACATCCTTGTAGAATGCTTTCTGGGGGACTACAGGAAGATTTTCTTCTATCAATGACTCCCTATCAGAGTTGTCATCATCTGTTCCAACACCAAGGCTACTCAGGTAACTGCTTTGAAATAAAAAACATATTCCGAGAATAATAAAAGGAAATACCGCTCTTTTCATTCGTTGAACTAGCTTTAACAACAACTCAATAATTGCTTAATAGCCTTCTTAAATCGCATGGTTCTAATTTTTTTTTGATAGGCTTGCTCTGGCAAAGGATCGTTATCGTCTGGTATAAAACGTATATCAGAGCCGTCAAGGATTCTATGATATTCCTTTTTTGAGATGTAACCATAAGACCAATCATCCATGCACATGCGTTCATTAGCATAAATGGCAGTTCCTGATATATACCTGTTCATGTCTTCGATAGATTCACCCGTCAGATACTTAACCATCATGGCAGGCAGGTTAACACCCATTTTTGTAATTGCATAACCAGAACCGCCAAAACGCAGGTTCGCTTCACAGAAATAAAACTCACCTTCGCTTTCATAGAAATCAATATCAAATACCCCAACAAATCCTATTCTGAGTATAAGTTGCTTAAATCTGTCTACCAGTTCCTCAAAACCATCTATAGGCATCACAACTCCCTGACGAGCAATACCCTTGTTATGCTTTGATACGGAAAGAAACCTCAATATTGCGGGAATAACAACTTCCTTCCCATTTGAAAAGCCCAACAATGCATATTCTTGTTCTATCTCCTTATAGTCCTCGATGAGTACTTTTACATCCTTTATCTTATATTGTATAATAATATAGTCAAGTGCATCTGCAAGTTCTTCTTCATCATTGCAACATCTCATGCCACCCTTGCCACCATTCATCGTAGCCAAAGGTTTGCTAAAGCAAGGATATGTCAAACCAGAAGGAATATCGTATCGGCCATCTACTATTTCTATCACCTGCAGCAAGTCAGCCGTATTCAATCCCACTTCCCTTGCCAATTCTTTCTGATGGGTTTTATCCATCCAATATTCTAGATTCCCTGATTGAGGGATGATATGTGGGAAAAGGAAGAAATCTTTCAACCTCTCGCGATTGTTATCAATGGCAACGACCGTGTCGTCACTATCAGGTATAAGGACTACTTTCTGTTGGGAATCTGCACAATGATTTAACAGAATTTGTATTAGCGTTTCCTTGGCTGTTCGCAAACAATAGTAAACATTGCGGACATATTTACTATAGCAGTCAATGGGCTTTTTATCATTAATGGTTTTTCCGTCACGCTTGAACCCAGTCATCACAATGACCGTAATGTCGCACCCTATCTGCGCCACAGAACGAATGATAGACAGACGGGAAGAAAAACTATGACCAATGATAACTACCTTTTGCGCCATACTAATATAACTACGCTTTCAGCCTCCTAAACAGATTCTCTAATCCAACAATTGCCGTCTCTCTATTCTGCTCTGAACGCAATGTATGAAGAGTAAACAGCAAGTCCCGTTCTTTGTAACGATATAGCCATCTCTTGTATATCGTAGGAAGAAAACGTCTAAGTTTAAGCATCATCTTAGATGGGCTTTTGAACGCTTCAAGATACAATTTCAATTCCCTATCGCAAAAATCTTGCATCTGCAGATATACATAATCCTCATCATTCACTTTCTTTGAACGCTGATAGAATGCAGACAAATCTTGCTGTGCACTGTAACGCACAAACAAATTGTCTACCGATTCCACTAAATGTTTCTTTATCTCCACCTTGCCATCCTCCACGTCAAGTTCTATGATTAAGCCCGAATCAGTCAGTCCTAGAGCATAATTCTTCAGCAGGAAGTCCCCTTGTCCATATAATAAGTATGAGTTGTTGTACCACTCCTCGCATCCAACACAATGTGTGTGTTGAGCTAATATCATATCAGCTCCATTATCTGCCATTCGGTGAAAACGTTTTCTCATTTCCGGTGAAGGATACTGAAATTTTTCTATGCCCCCGTGATAAATTACAATCAAATAATTACATCCCTTTTTTAGTTGCTCCAGCTCCTTGCAGACAACATATTCATCATACAGCCAAACACCTGCTTGATTCTCAGATGGTCTATTATACATAGTCTCACTGACATTATAGAATCCAATCTTCATATCATCAACTTCCTGCACAAAGGAACGGATAATTTCATGATTATTCTTACCAGCACCAATATATTTGATTCCTGCATCCTCCAAAGTATGCATTGTGTCAATCATACCTTGATGTCCGCCATCCGTTGCATGATTATTGGCCAACATACAGTAATCAACACCCAACTTTTTATACGCCTCAATAGCATTTGTAGGAGCAACTTTTATAGGACCGGTCTTCATGCAACGCTCGCCATGATCTGTCAACGATCCTTCTAAATTGCAGATTATCAAATCCGAATCAGAAAACAATTGACAAATTCTTTCTCCATACAATGAATCAACATCACCTTTTATAAAATAAGAAACATTATCAGTAGTTGGAAATAAATCACCAACAATAATAATTGTTTTTTTTGCTATTGTCATAACTTCACGTTGCTTTTTAGCTGTTTTTTTCTGTCATGTTTTATTTTAACATATTTCAAGAAGCACCTTAGACGAGAAAAGGGACAATCATTTAACCACTTTACTAAAACTACCGAGTTTCTGCCACCTCTAACCCTAAACTCAACTAAACGATACCCATTTTTTTGGGAAATTTTAATCATTCGCTTATTCTGCTCGTGAGTATCAAACAACATTCTATCAACTCCAACCGATTCTGCATATTTTTCTTGCCAATTAACTATTTGACGGTATATTCCCTTTCCCCTATATTCCGGAAGAACGGCATCCAAAAAACAATAAGCATATTTTCCTTTCCCGCACCATAGACTTTTATCAATAATGGCAACTGCTCCAGTACCTACAACTATTCCTTCGTCTAGCGCTACGAACATTTTGCCCCCACGGCCTTCTGTTTTTGCATATAATTCATCTGGGGGCAATGCCGGATAAGGTAATACCATACCGTTTTTCACATTTTCAGCATGAGCTTGTTTTAATACAGAACTAATCTCCTCCCATGAAATGGTTTCCGGACGCTCCAAAACCATTATTCCTTTCCCATCCATCCTTTTATTGTTTTTTTGATTCGCTTAAGTCTAAATTCTTTTTCCAGTTTTCTTTGTGGAATGGGATCTTTTTCATCTGCCACAAATTTAATCTCCGATTCCTCCCTCATCTTCATGAAATCTTTGGTTGGCAAATAACCACTGTACCAATCATCAATGGCCATTCTTTCATTAAAATACGTGGCCTCCCTATCAATTGTTTTTTTCATTCCTTCAATACTCTTTCCAAGGAACGATTTGATCATCATCACAGGAAGATTGACACCCAATTTTGTAAAAGCATATCCAGAACCTCCGAAACGAAGATTCAATTCGCAAAAATACATCTTTCCTTCACTCTCAAAAAAGTCTATGTCGAAAACACCTATAAATCCTATTTCCATCACTATCCGTTTGAACTTGTTCACAAGTTCCTCATAACCCGTAACGGGAAAAGCCCTTCCTTGAACTGCCACGCCAAAATGATTACCATGACCTATTCTCAATAATTCAAGCAGCCCTGGTATTATCACCTCCTTACCATCGGAAAACCCCAATGTGGCAAATTCTCTA
Source organism: uncultured Bacteroidales bacterium (assembly GCA_902787555.1). Classification (GTDB taxonomy): domain Bacteria; phylum Bacteroidota; class Bacteroidia; order Bacteroidales; family Bacteroidaceae; genus Colivivens. The sequence goes on along the minus strand of CADAGO010000004.1, from coordinate 141,099 downwards.
CTAATTATTTTATAATCCTCAACCAACAAATCAACATCTCGAAAATTGCGGTTAGCAATGAACTCATCAATATGATTTCTCAAATCATTTTTATTGTCACACCGCTTTAACCCGGATTTGCCACCAACAATAGAGACCAATGGTTTAACGAAACAAGGGTAATGAATATCTTCTAGAATCTGATACGAAAGGTTTTTCACCCTAATCATCTTTGAGTTTACAACATTCAATCCAATTTGACTGGCCAAAGCCTTTTGTTTAGTTTTGGCCATCCATTCCTCTACAGCACCACATCTCTCATTAATGTGTGGGACAAAGAAATATTCCTTCAAGACGTCTCGTTGTTTATCAACTGCAGCGGCAGAAAAATCATTATCAGGAAAAATAAATGTCTTTTGGTCAGGGGTCACACATTGATTCATAAGAATATCTATGAGCATTCCCGTATTATAGTTTTCAGAAAAAAGGTACCTACTGACATATTTACTATAGGCATCTATAGGTTTTTCTTTCTTTTTATTATCATCAAATTGTCGTTTAGGGATCAATACAATGATTGTGATATCACAATCCATCTTTGCTACAGATCTTACAAGACTTAGACGCCCTGTATACCCCTGACCAATTATAACCACTCTTTGCTTCATTTGTAGATATTCTTCAACACTTAAACCATGTGTTAGGTCTCGGCCACAGTTCTCGGATGATTCTCTCCGTATATTCACCCATACCCGATTTAAACGCTGACTGACTCAATCCTGGATTAGTATTGAACTCGATTAACACAGGATCGCCATCTTCCTGAATAGCGACATCCCAACCAACTAAATTGAAAAATGGAAGTTTAAGATGTAACCGCTTTACCATTGCGATCGCCTTATCATAGGATGGTAATTGATAACCATCTATGACAATCCCTGTATCGGTACTATCAATATTATCTGTACTGAATCCGCCAAATGCGATTTTACCCAATTTCCCATTCTTGTTTATGGTGGTACTGATGCCCCCTGCACATTGGTTATCCACTACAGAACCCATTCGACCAATTCGAACAACTGAATATATTATCAGAATCTCCATTCCAGAACGATATGACAAAATGCGAATAGTATTCACAGACGTAGGATTCAATGCCGCCATATCCTTATGCTGTCTCACCCAATCTTGAATCAGGAAATCCCTCTTATACTCTTTAAACAATTGACTAATATTCTTACCATCAACATTGGTGATTCCGTCTTTCACGCTGATAAGCAAGATACCTTTTCCTTCAGACTTCCTTGACGGTTTGAAAATAACCTTTTCCATATTCTGGCAGAGCGATATCGCCTCCTCTTCAGAAACAGGTTTCCCTTCGTAATAATAATAACCATTCATATTCTTCAAGATAGAATGGACTATGTTTTCTCCCGGAAACAAGAAATCACACATGTTCTTATCACCAAACGCACTTTGTACTCGATGTACGTTAGCCTTTGGAACTAATTCACAATGATAAATATTATTAGGCACATACTCTTTTGTGAAATGACCTGTACGAGAATAAAAATACTCATGGCAATACAATGGTACTTTTTTACCAATTAAATCCATATAGAAATCCTGAACTTCCTTTTTCTGGGCTTTAGTCAACTGCCGGCGATGTTCCAAGTCCTTGAAGTTCTTGGTAATCCTCACCTTCCACTTCTTCATTTCTCGCCATTTACGATATTTGTTAATAATTCTTCTAAACATTTTTTTGATTTTGTTTTAATGTCCATACTAACAAGTGCCTTCGTGTATCGTGCTTTAGTAAACGCAATAGGTAATAATCATTTGTGACGTTTTTTCCCATGAGTTTATTAATCCAACATTTCAACAGCAACTTTGTACATTGCAAAAGGGTCTTATGATGGATAGTTTTGTCAACAATCGCTTGTTCTTTCGAGCCTAAATCTTTACAAACCCTTTCCAGATATTTACAATAACATTCTTTATTAAGGAGATACTGACAAATGGTCTCGTTATGCTTATTACGGGCATCTTCAAAATCAATCTCAATAGCAAGATTATCCACATTCTTAATGTTCACTATTTCCCACGAAAGCATTCCGTCTTTAATAGTCATTATTACACACAACCCTTCGTACCAATGCGGACGGTTCCATGCACGATAATCATAACCCCTTTTACTATTAAACAAGAAGTTTCCAAGACTATAAAAAATAGGTTTGTCTTTGTATGTTTCCCAACCTTGAGGGCAGTGTGGATGGGTACCTATTACAGCATCAGCTCCCCAGTCAATGAAGTCACGATAGCGGGCAATAGTCTCTGGTAAAGGAATGTCAATATACTCAATACCATCATGAGGCAAAACGAAGAGGTAGTCAACCTGCTGTTTAGCTTCAATAATAACATGATTCACCTTCAAATCATTTATATATGCACAACCAAGACCTTCATGATTTGTCACATCATCAAATACGCCTGTATAAGAAGAAAAACAGAAGGCTAGAAATCCAATCTTCATGCCATTCACCTCAACTACCTTTACCTTGTAGGCTTCATTGTAACTTCCTGCACCAAAAGCTGCATCTTTAAGAACATCCATGGTCTTTTGGTAGCCAGCCTCGCCCCAATCAAAAGTATGATTGGTCGCAATAGAGAATAGATTAAATCCAATACCACGCAAGAAGTCAGGCACATCATCATGCTGAGAGAATCGCAAACGCTTTTGTGGAGGTAGTTTGACATCCGGTTTCAATGGAACTTCGAAATTGATGACCTTCAAATCACAAGAAGCTATCAAGTTTCGTAGTTCCTCTGACACAGTAATAGGATAAGCAGACGATGTAGAGCAAAAATCTCCAGCAAAAAAACACGGACGCTATTCATACTCATGAGCAACAATTATTCTCAAATGATCTATTGACAATTCATTCGGTTGGCGACACAAATTATATTCCTTAACCTCTAAGGTTAGAAGGTTTTTTATTTCATGTTTTTGTCTTTCAGAGATAATCCCCATATCCCAGAAACTTCTCCATGCCAAATAGCAGTCCCGAATCTCGTTACGCCAACCGCGTCGGATAAAATACTGACCGGTACGGTCCCAAAAATCATTCACTTCTATAACGACGGGGCCTTCATCAGTAATAGCAATATCCCAACCAGCCGCCTTAATATACGGGAAACTTTCCTGGAAATGAAGTACTTGCGCCACAATATTATCCCAATCATCTATCTTTACCCCTTCCAACAATGCTCCACTATCTGGATGATGAGTAATAAGCTTGGAATTTCGCCATCCATTAAATTCTGTTACATATTTTATCTCACCAGTTGCAATGTCCACACAGGCATCGATATTACCACCACTGCCAGCATTGTCAACACATCTTCCACTTCGTCCAAACTTCATCCATATACCAGCCATACGCGCTTTCCCGTCTGGATACAAGATTGTCATAAACCTAATGGTATTTACCGACGATTTATTGAAGGAGGCAAACTGAGTTGTCTGCTTGATGATACTTTCAAAGATAAGCGAGCTATCACCTATCATATCAGATAGTTTGAGGGTCACGTTATTAAACAAGGTCATTGTGCAGTCATCGTTACCATAGTCTATATGGTTCACCACATACACATTATCACCATGAGAACTCTCTGTTGTCTTGATAACACACTGCGCGACTTGCTTTTCCTTCAAAATGCGAAATACATCTTGAATATTGTTTGCAATCTCATCACTGGCAATCACTTTACCCTCTGGCTGGTAGTAACAATAGAGTTCTGCCTTCCTCACGCCAGTATTCTCCAGTATTTTATGTGTCAAATATTTGTTGCGAGCAAGGCTATAATATTTGATAGGATTCAAATAATCCAAATAATAACGCTGTTCATTTAATCCAAGAAAAGTCTGACGGAATTCTTCTGGTTGCTTATCAAACTCAAAGTCATGGTATTCGTTTTGAGTAAGCCCCTTTTGATTATACAATTTCAGATAGTCTATGAAAACATGCACCTTCATCCCCATGCTGGCATCGGGATATTTAGCAACCCACTTAAAGGTCTTCCACCATCTTTTAATCATAGATCTGATAGTCATTATTCCTCTGTTTATTCACATTCCTGCACTTTCGGGTTCATCTTGTCACAGGTCTTTAATGTATGGCCTGCTTGATGTCATCTACTGTTATATCATCTTTACCCAATAGATATTGAATAGTGCGCGACTGAACCTTCAAATTCTTTCCTAACAAAGCAGAGGCTAGTGTCATAATACTCTCTTGGAGGCATGTGTCGTATCCAAGCACTTTTCCAATAGAGATATACAGACCAAGCCCCATAGGGACATCTTCATTCAGATAGCGGTGATTAATAACTGAAGGACCTTTGTTGCTCGAATCAGCAAAAGAACGGAACACATCCATCGCAGGAATACTCAGATCTTCGGAATTACGCCATTTGGCAGCCTCAAAATAGTCAAGCGGTTCACAACCGAAAGTCTCAAGTATCTGGTTCTTATGTTTGTCAAATTCCTGAATAACACGCACCACAGAAGGAGTGAAAGCCTCACGATACATCCAGAACTCACCACCACTGTGTTCAATGCGGGAGGCAGAGAAAATGATACCTATTGGATGGACTATCATATTGGGATTGTGAAGCGCTGACTCAAGGATGTGCTTCCTTAAATATTTCGTGTTGCCGAACAGTTGGGATAACTTTTTTAATACCTCTTCGGCTTTGCAGACCGGCAGCACAGAAATAGCATTACGAGGATTGTAAAATGTGATACGGACGAAGCTACCATCAACAATCCGCCCGTTATACGCTGTTGTTTCCCATTCACTGTAAACGACATCAGCCTTGATATATTTCTTGAAGATAAGACTCCCCATATAACCTGGACACAATACAATCAACTGGCCGTCACGCACATACGGGGCGATCAACCCGGCAACATGCTCATGCTGACTTGTAGTTGTCATCACCATGATGACGTCAGCAAAGTCAATCGCCTTTTTAACATCACGCGTGATAAATTGCATCTTGGCTTTGAACGTATTCCCATAATTGGTCAAATCCACAACATCATATTCACTTTTCTCTGATATGCTACTGAAGAAATCCATGTTCCCATAGTCTGATGTCTTCAATACCCCTACAGGAAAGCCTTTTTCATAAATCTTTGCGGCATGTATCAGTCCTGAATTACCGCTTCCAATAACCAATACTTTCATTTTTTTGAGATCTGGCTTAATGACGATTTTTTTTCTTCTCAATCTCCGAGTCTGGATAATCCAAATTTAGCTTAGCAACTTGCATTGGGGATAATGCTACCCGGTTATCTTCTGGAACTTTCGTTTCTCTGGTTAATCCAATTTTCATGCCTTTTTATTATGATGTATTTTCCTGCTAATACAAATACTTATTGAACTTTCCTCTACTCTTTCTGACACATCGTATTAAGAATCTGAAAGCTGAACTCTTTGTCATATTTCCAGTTTTCCATAATTGGAACTTCATACGTTTTTCACCCTTGCTCAAACCAAGCACATTATCAGAAGAAAGGTGAACGAATCTTATTCTCCCCCCCATACCCCTTTCACTAATATTCATCTCTATCATACAACCATAACGGGATTGAGGACTCCAAACCTGTTTAATTGGTTCCTCTATCGGAAAAGGATAACCAACCACTTCCTTTATTTGTGACAAATCTTCTGAATCATCGGGATACCAAATAGGACGAGGTGGATACATATAAAAGTCAGGGAAAAGGAAATTCCCCATACTGAAACAAATATATCTACCCTTGTATTTTATCATTGGTTGTATCTGATGAGGATGGCTACCCAATACAGCATCAGCACCTGCCTCTATCATCTGCTTCGCCATCTGAACACATTCAGGCAAAGGTTCATACTGATACTCACGTCCCCAATGCGGCATAACGACAACATAATCATATTTCCCGCTTGCTTCCCTAATGTCGTCTATTACTTCTGTTATATTCAAAGGATTGACACCTGCTTTATGATTACCTGCCAGTTCTACATGTCCTAACCATTTGCAGCCATACATGCAATAGGCGAAAACAGCAATTTTAATCCCATCTTTTTCAATAATCACTGGGCATGATGCCTCTTCAACATTCATCCCAGCTCCGCAATGCAGAATTCCATTCTCTTCCAGCTTGTTTATTGCATTCCTCAACCCCTCTTCTCCTAGGTCGAATATATGGTTGTTGGCTAAAGAGACAACATCAAAGCCCATCTCCTTTACCCTAAAGAAATCTTCATCACGGGCATATATGACATTGGCACGTCCCTTCATCTTGACAGGGTCGTAAGCCATACCTGTGCCGATAGCTGCCTCAAGCGTGCCTATTCGAAAATCAAAACTGTCAAGGTAGGCCTGCAACTCTGGAGTTATAAAATTGTCCTGATATGGCAAGACTCCTCCAGGCATGATATCACCACAAAAACAAATAGTCATATGTACCTATTACAATTATTACTCTCTACTATATTATTATTTTGATAACAATCTGCTCTATTATGAGAAAATTTTACTTCGTAACTGACGGATTGGATAAGTCATACACATCAAATAATAATTTCTTTCTATTATTCTAATTATCCCGTTCTTCCAGCTAATCATTGCCCAGTATTTTCTATCAAACCCTGTTATAAAATCAGCCATAAACTGATAGCCTTCCTGATATCTATAACGATATTGGGTCATCATGAAGTCATGTGCGCGTTTTACCATCATTTCCATGCATAAACGATAAATACGTTCATTCTTCCCAATAAAGAAGGTTGCTATAATCTCACAGGACTTTAAATATTGACACTGAAAATTAAGATCTTTGTAACCAAAAGAAATAGAATGTGTATTTGTTAAGTTATAATGATACACGATAGCATCTATTCCTGCGACTTCTTTTGCATAATAGATTAAAAGAATGATAACGGAATAGTCTTCACGTCCATTTATTCCTTCATGAAATGCAATTCCATAGTCAAAAAATAGACTTTTTCTTATAAGCCTACGCCATAAAGTTGCTCCACTCTTACATCTAATGATGTCCTCCATTAATGTGTCTTTATCCAAATCCCATCCATCATGGCATCTGATAGTTCTGTCTGACTTATGAGCATATGCTCTACCTGTGACAATATCTGCATCAATTTCCCGTTGTTTCTTTACCAATACTTCAACGGCATTTGTCTCCACCCAGTCATCAGAATCCACCCAAAAGAGAAAATCGCCTTTGCTGTTATCTATCAATGTGTTTCGTGCAGCAGCAGAGCCTCGGTTCCGCTCATGGTGAATTATCCGAATCTGTCCTGACCGCAGAGGATAATCATTCATTACCTCCTCTAGTATCTGAATACTATTATCGGGCGAGCAATCATCACAAAAGATAAACTCCAGATTATAGTAGGTCTGCTCAAACAGGCTCCTCGCACATCGTTCAATGTACAATTCCACATTGTAAATAGGAACTAATATACTGACTAAGGGTGGGTTATGATTTATCTCTTTATTTACGTGCATGATTATCCTTTTTTCGAAAGACGATTTCATCAGAAAATCTTCTATAAAATATCATGGTCTAAGCCAAACCCATATAGAATACAAGAACAACTTTATCTTAAATTTAAGACCTTTATTCTTACTCAGTATTTGAAAGGCTTCATATTTTGAAGGATAGACCTCATCCACTCGTTCCCAGTAATGTTGGAATAATGATCTGTCTTCCTTTATCAATTTTAATAAATACCATCTTAATGATATTGACTGATTAATGTCTATTTTTAGTTCCTTAAACATCTTCTGAATACGAAAAGCAACATCTGCACGAATAGCTAATTCACCTGGTTTTTTCATAAAAGAATCCGTCAACGCCCCCTTACGTGTCGTATAGATATAAAGAACCGTGTCAGTAACCTCGATTTTTCGTGCATAAAAACCAATACATACAGCAAAATAATAATCGTTTGAATATTGGACTTCATCATAACGGAATCCATGACTTGCAACAAAATCCCTCCTACAAAGTTTTCCCCATGGTACAGAATGGCTTAACCGAATATATCGTTCGTCGCCAGACACCAAATACTTGTCAATATAGTCGTTAACAAAGGTCATGCGTGTTAATTCCTTATCCAAGTCATCAGACATGACACTACGAATCTTGAAGAAAACAACATCGGCATCTGTGTTTGTCCATTGACTGATGATATCATACATGCCATCTACATATAAGTCGTCGGCATCAGCAAACAACAGCCATTTTCCTTTCGCAAGCTCCATCCCGACATTGCGTGCATAGCCTGCACCACCTCCTTTTGTCGTTCGGATAAACTCCAAATAGGGACGTGAAAGTTCCGAATATTTGTCCAAATAGCTCTCTACTGCAGGGCTGTTATCGTCAACCACAATGACTTGTATATCTTCTGTCACAGGTATAGACTTCAGACAGCGCATCAGCAAATCAGGTATATTGTAATGAGGAATGATTATACTAAAAAGTGGTTCCATTGTGTATTTCTTCATTGATGTTTACGCCAATAAATAATCATGGCAGCAATCATTGAGGGCATCATATAATAGAGATTACGTATTTGGTCTCGAGGATGGAAGCCTATGGCTTTGATACGGTATGTCAATGGGAAACAGGTAACTTTACGTAACTGGCAGTACTCCTGAATAAACCGAGTCCGATTATTCTGTACTGGTTTTAGTATTCGCCACAAAAAATACTGCACCAATCGATATGCACTCGCCGAGCAAATATTTTTATCTGTCAAAAAGTTCCGCATCTCTTCTACGATAATCTTTAGAGCTTCCTGCTTCCTTTGTTTAGAATTAACTGAAGTAGTAATACTACTATTCCTTATATAATATATGTATGTCAATTGATTAACTGCTTTCAGCGATTTTGCCAAACATGCTACTTGAAAACTCCAGAGTTCATCCTCATGAACCAAGCCTTCTATGAATTGAAGGCCTTGTTCACGAATAAAACTTACACGGTAGAGCTTATTTTGAGCCATCATGTTCCAACCTTTGCGATAGGTTTCCATAATCCTCTTTCCTATGAGAACCTCATCATCATTCAACTTTAAATTGAGCTGCTTACCCAACCTTTCGTTGCCAATGGTATGTATATTTCCCACAACTAGGTCATATTGTTCCTCCTTAAGCGGTGACGTAAGTTTCTCAATACAGTCAGCACTTATCTCATCATCAGAATCCAAAAAGAAGAGATAGTCACCCGTTGCTGCTGCCATACCCGTATTACGAGCGGCAGATAGTCCACGATTACGTTCATGATGCAAAAACACGAACTCTATATTATAGTTATCGTTAACGTTCCCGTTAATGTATTCCATCGCAACATCCATACTCCGATCCATTCCACAGTCATCAACAAGAATACACTCCAAAAGTCCCTTGTATGTCTGCACCATCACGCTTCGTAAACATCGCTCAACGTATGGCTCCACATTGTAGATAGGAATAATGACAGATATCTTCATTAGTTAGTATTTCTGTAAATAATGTATAATGTCTTTATATAGGTCTTACAGTATGTCCATTTTCTTCGCCTTGGAAGCATGGGACAAAATAAGATGATAAAATTAATCTCTTTAAACAACATTCTCCACACTAAGGCATATTTCTTTTCCTCTATAAAAGGCGAAATACGCCGCTTGGCCGAGTATTTGAGCCACAATACAATATCTTTTGCCCTTTTACTTGGATTATTTCTATTAATAAAACGCTCTAAACTATAAATGTTTTTACGCCACTGCAATGTATTTCTCAAAACTTGATCTGCAGAGAACTGATGGGTTATAGAATTCTGATTATCGCAATAATGGTAAAAAGCCTTGTTGACATAACCGATCTTTCCATTATTCATGCAGTAAAACAACATCTGAACAGTCAGCAGCATATCCTCCCCCATATTCATCCCCTTTTGGGGATAAATGATATCATTCTCTTCAAACGTTTTGCGATGAAACATTTTATTCCAAAGGTTCCACCAAGATTTAGAAGATAGTACATCATAAAATATCTCATCAGGATCACTTGACCTTATACCTTTATGATATTTACTCTTATTAGCTCTATCATGATAAAAATCACATATAACAACACCCAATCCTTCTTTAGATGCCTTATTCCACATCTCATTGAGCATACTCTCCTCCACCCAGTCATCACTATCACATTGAATGACATAATCCCCAGTAGCGAGTTGCATTCCATATCGACGGACAGCTGCCTGACCTCTGTTTATCGGCATCTTCTCTATTCGGATTACCCAGCTCATCTCTACGATACGTTCATGATATTCTTCTATCAACATATCCAATATCTTCATTGATTGATCTGGCGAACAATCGTCGATAAAGATATATTCCACACCATCGAGTGTCTGACAGAACAGGCTTCTTACACAACGTTCAATATAGGCCTCGGCTTGAAATATGGGAATTATTACTGATACTTTAGGCATTATTAATCTAACACTAACCGCTTATCCGTATGCTCCAGTTATATTTTCTTTAAGACTTCAATAGATTTCTTACGTAGTATTTCTAATTCTTTAACACTTGATTGGTAATCATTATTGAAACCATGGAATTCATCAGATGACAACACCAAATTATTTTGTAAGAATAAGTGTCCAAGCAATGAATCATAACGTGCCATCCCTCGATCTACATTAGCATATACGACAAAAGGTTTCCCAAAAATAATTGAGAATATGCAAGCGTGGTATGAATCTGTTACTATATATTCTGCATCATAAAAACCTCGCAACCAATGTTCAACTGGTGGTTGTATCCTTCTATTGAGGTCTGCCTTATAGTTTTCATAATCAGAGTTGACACGGAACGGAACGAGATGATGCTCTTCTGCAATACGATTGATCAATTTTCTTTTGTCTTCCGTATAGTCTAAAATATATACTAACAAGTTGCCCTTGCTTTTGGGAATGTTACTTAGATGGAGCATTGAATAATAGTCCTCTTTTGTTAGGAGCAAAGTCGGATCAAGGACATACTGAGCCTTCACGCCAAAAAGACTATTACAGAGAGATATTCCAGAATCTTCACGGACAGTCACCAAATCAAATTTACGAAGTCCCATACGACACTCTTCTGTAGTGGATGCATTTGCCGACCATGTACTAACGCCAAAAGATGCAGCATAAGCGATACGCCGTACATCCCAATCACGAGTAAAAGTCAAGAACATATTGGGAAGATTCTTATTATACTCAGGTCGCCATACTTGATCGCTACCAACAATATAGGCATCAAACTCATCTGATGTTACATCATTGTATAAGTCCGCATACTCTTTCCTTTTAATATACTTATCAACAAATTTGAAGGTGTTTGTTCCAAGTTTTCGGATCTTGTTGTCAGATCTCCATCTACCCAAAATGGAATTGTTATAATGTCCGAGAAGGTAGCGGCCTACTACACGACGAAGGATATGCAGGATATGCTGCCGCCAAGAGAACTTATAGCGCTTCGGTTCAAGCGTAATAACCTCATGCCCCATCCTCCGCAACACTGTTTGCAATGCAAAATTTTGGAGTATCCCTCCATAATTATATCCTAAAGGCTGTGTAAGAATTGCTATACGCATTAATAATACTATTTACTGTTTATGAGGGTTTCAAAGACCAACTTATTAGTTTATGAACATCTCTACGTTTATCTAACCGAGCAAAAAACAATTCACGTTTTGGGTGAGGTGACGCACATTCGGACCACATGTGATTATCTCTTAATGAGTCTTTGAAGAGAGTTTCCTTTGTAAACACATCTGCATTCTTAAGCAAAACAGTACACTTATCATTATAAGCAAGAACCAAACTGGTACCTTTATTGTCATCCATCTCAGGTAATATTTTCTGAATACCCCAAAAATCTGCGAGCGTGATGTCGCTATTACTTCTGCCACACTTAGATTTACAGTAATAGCATGAAGGACGCAGGGAAAGATCATGAAGGAAAGCTTTCATATAGGCATTCTTGTGGAAGACTTCATCAACAGCCTTTACAGAAGACGGATTTAAACGATGCCTACCTTTGGCTGGAGACTCGGTTAGTTCAATGCTTAAACGATACTTTTTCCAACTATATGATTTATCTCTAAATCGTATATGCGTGATGATAGGCAAACGATTTAAGGATGAGCAGAACGGCATTTTTCCTAGAAACCGCCAAATGGCGTTTTTTCCCATATTACGTTTTCTTACACTATATAGGTATTTCTCCCATACCTTAGGACTTGGAACACCATGACAAATCAAGTCACAAGCCACAAGGTTTGTATATTCCTTTTGTAAATATTTTTTTAATCCTGCTATTTGACAAGGTGTTCCAGAAAACAACACTATACGACCATCCTTCAAAAATTGTTCACACTTTTTGTAGGAATCTCCCACATTAGCTTGGACATACTTGCTTCCACGGAATAACTTTATTTTTTCCTTGTCTTCTGCATAGTCAAAGACAACATTCCATTGTTCATCAAAACGAACTCCAAAAACGACTCCTCCTTTCGAAACAACGTTGCTCGCCAATAAGGAGAAGACTCCGCCAGAAGAACTATTCTCCCTTACATTATCATCTCTATTGATTGCGGCAAAAACGTCCAATGGAGTCCTCTCTTTCTCTGGCCTCAAAAATGGACATACGCTCTCACATAATCCACAGTTTACACAAAGAGAGTTATCAACATGTGGGTAAAGAAAGCCCTCTTGGTCTTCTTTCATTGCAATGCATTGCTGGGGGCATCTCTGAGCGCAAGCACCACATCCACAGCAATTCTGTTTATCCACAATTTGAATCATTTCAAACATTTTTTTACCCGCCGCTGGGATAATAAAATTGCATTAATCATATAGGTACCCCCTCTCAAATAAAGTAAGGAATACAGAATCTTTCTTTTAAAAGATAGTTTTTTTCTAATCTTTCTTACCTGTTCCAAAGCTCCATGGCGATCGTTTGCCTTTATCGCAATTAAAAACAGCTTTTTATTATAACTCTCAGATAAACGTATATAAAAGTCTTCAATTATTGCCTTTGGAAAACCTTTTATTCTTTTGAGTGTCTCTATCTGAGTATTCAAATAAGCATCATATTTCCTCTTTGTCCCTTCATAGCCAACAAACTGGCCCCGACTATGTGACGTTTTCCTAATCACATAATTATACAATGGTTCTTTAATCGTTTTACATCTATACTTATACAAGACTGGTAGCATCAGTTGCCAATTTTGACCTGCATCCTTCGATGTATAAATGTCGAAATCTGTGGTATCACGTAATACTATAGTTCTTATCATATATGCTCCTGAGCAGAAAAAGAATCCATTATTTACGAATAAGCAATCATTGAATAACGAACTGGGTTCTTCTTCTCTGGAAGATAATCCGTATATACCCAAAGGCAAGAGTGTTTCCTCTTCAAGCAGATTTACCTGCGTCCTAACTATTTGGAATTCTTCACTTGAAGTCTGAAGGACATTAACCATTTTTTCTATGGCATCATCTGAGGCATAATAATCATCGCTATCAGGCCACACAAGATACTCACCTCTTATGAGTTGAAGACCATTTTTTATTGCTACAGACTGACCTGCGTTTTCTTGATAGACATAATTAAGAGAATAGCCCTTTCGTTCAAAAGCATCTTTATATTTTTCTATTACGATTCCTGAGTCATCAACAGAGCCATCATCAATCACTATCATCTCTATATAAGGATAGGTCTGAGCCAATACAGAGTCCATCAAACGGTGAACATAACTACCTGTATTGTACATCGGTGTCAGAATACTTACCAGTTTTTTTTGCATAATCCAGTAACGAGTCCTTTACATTACTCAATTGTAATTTCTGCTTTTCTTAGATGAAGCGTTCCCCATGTGTCACGCCACACTTGAATTGGCCTTTTGGTCTTTTTATCAATATATTTAACTTCAAAGTTTAACATATTGTAAACCATATCATAATCTCTAAAACCATATTCGTTTTCATCCTTCAAACCTATATTAAAATTCAAACAATACTTACCTCTAGCAAGATTATGATTCGGCACCAACATCGTTATACGAAACGTATCCTTATCAGGAACAGTATATACAGGAGAAATATAAGAACCTATTCTTTGTTCCTCAAAGTTATCTATCATCATTTCTATGGTGAACTTTTTTATTGATTGAAGATTGCGCTTAATATTCAATTCTACCTGTATCGGCTCATCTTGAGCCAGTTCAATAGGACTGAGCATTCTAGCAGAAATTATTTCAAGATCTTTGGTGACATTGTATAACCGATTTTTTGCATCAGTAATTGTGAATGTTGAAAAGTGAGAAGTCTTTGAATCTAAATATTCCCTCACTGTATTGGCAGCATCTCCAGAAAAAACGATCTCTCCATTCTCTATCAAAATACCAGACTTACATAGGCTCTTCACCGCTGACATATTATGACTGACAAACAATACTGTACGTCCTTCTCCCTTGCTGACATCCTGCATTTTGCCAATAGCTTTCTTTTGGAACTCAGCGTCACCAACGGCCAACACTTCGTCAACAACAAGAATCTCAGGATCCAAATGAGCAGCGACGGCAAAACCAAGACGAACTTTCATACCACTGCTATAACGCTTTACAGGGGTATCAATATAACGTTCACAACCAGAGAAATCTACAATCTCATCCAATTTTCGGGTAATCTCTGCCTTGGTCATGCCCATGATGGCACCGTTCATATAGATATTCTCACGGCCAGTCATCTCAGGATGGAAGCCGGTACCCACTTCTAATAAGGAAGCAATACGTCCACGCACCTTGATTGTCCCTGTCGTAGGCGTAGTTACACGAGAAAGTAATTTCAACAATGTACTTTTGCCTGCGCCATTCTTACCAATGATACCAACAACATCGCCCTGCTCTACAGAGAAGTTGATATCCTTCAACGCCCAAACATATTCACTGAGACCTTTATGCGAACGAACGTTGGTCTCACCGATTTTCAGATAGGGGTCTTCTTTATGGAGCACATTCATGGCCCACCAGCGGTTCAAATCATGGCTGAGTGTCCTTGTTGAAACCAAGCCTAACCGGTATTGTTTGCTAATATTATCAAATTCTATTGCTTTCATTATAATGACCTTAACATTAACCTCAACCCTAACAGGGAACTTAATTCTTGGGGTTACGGAGGGTATTGATTAAACCATGGAGTTGTTTTTCTATTTCTGCCAACTTGGCATGAAGGTCTTGATAGAGTTCTTGTGCGATATAATTGACATTCCTCGATATTAATAATTGTGTCTCAACTTCGAATGCAGAACCAAGTGAATGATCTAGGAAATGAGCAAATTCAGCATCCGATGGTTTTGCTGCTCCTTCAGCAATATTACTGCTAATGGACCCCACGACTCGTTGTAGCTGATCACATAATCCTTTCTTCTCAAACCACGGCATTCTTCCCGTTACTTCATAAACATATGTGGCATAATCCACTGAGTCCTGCCACACCTTTTATTTCCTAAATTTTCTAGCCGAATCTGCCATCTTCTATATTATTCTTTTATCGATAAAGATAGCGTTATAGTTATCATTAGGGTTATCGTTAGCGTTAAACCTAAACCGTATCCATAAAAGAGCGCTGGACTTTATTAAAAACAACTACACCAATGACTAGGAGGATGGACATAAACGCAAAGCTATAGCCTAAAGCTCCCCATGAAAAATACCCCTGGCCCAATGTGGCATACTTGAATGCCTCGATAATGGATGTCATTGGATTTGCAAGCATCAATGTACGCAGTGTACCTTCCGACACCATACTGATGGGATAAACTATCGGCGTGGCATACATCCACAGTTGGACAATGAACGTAAAAAGGATACGCAAGTCTCGGTATTTCGTAGTCATAGAAGACACCAAGATGCCAAAGCCAAGGCCAAGACCCGCTAACATAACGATGAAAACAGGGAGGAGCACAAGAGCACTAACATTAATACTAACATTGGCGCCCCGTGCGGCAAACCATATCCATATAATGATAAACAGTGCCAACTGGATACCAAAACGAAACAGGTTACTTAACACTGTAGCAATGGGTATCGCCATACGTGGGAAGTAAACTTTTCCAAACATGTTCTGATTGGCAACAAATGTGTTAGATGTTTGGTTCAAGCAATTTGCGAAATATAACCAACAGACATTTCCCGCCATATAAAATAAAGGTTGTGGCACACCGTCTGTACTCATCTTGGCAATACCACCAAATACAACCATATTCATGATAACTGTCAGAACGGGTTGTATGACATACCATAACGGACCGAGGATCGTCTGTTTATACTGAACAATGATATTGCGTTTGACAAACAACTGTATCAAGTCACGATAACGCCATATCTCACCAAGGTCAACGCTCCACAACTTCTGGTGAGGTTTGATAATTAACGACCAATCCGCTTCTGTTTTCCTTTTCATGTAATTCGGGTTTAGGAACCTTTTTAGATTGTGCTATAATTGTTTCGGAATACGAAGACAAGGAATGTTCATTGCTCAATAGCCACAAAACGTCGTAGCATACTTGAAGAGATACCTTCTGTTCTTGGAATCGTTACGACTTCCTTTCCATGCTCTTCACACCATCTAATTGCCTTTTGAAATCCTTCATGACATTGATCTGGTCCAACTGCAAAGATATCGAAATCTATCTTTTTTACAATTTCATCGACATCATCGTAGGTAACAACCTGATCAACATATCTAATCGATTTTACCATAAACAGACGCTCTTCCGTAGTATTAACCATCTCGGCTTCTGGCTTATATTTCAGAATAACATCATCATTCTGAACTGCCACTACCAAACGATCGCCCAACTCTTTTGCATGCTTGAACAGCAATATATGCCCCACATGTAAGAGATCAAATACACCTACTGTAAATACTGTTTTCATCATACATATTTGGGAAGTTACCGCTGACCTTAAACTTGTTGACGGTTTACTGTTGACTTCAATAACCTATAACCATTCAGCAATTTAACGGTAAACGATAAACTTTCAACAGTAAACTATCATCTATTTTAGGATATTATACAGCAGTGAAGATAAGGAAATCAGGATACTTGTTGTTGTCAACCATAGCGAAGTGGACTGACCTATTCCTGAGTTGCGTGACTTCACCTTGTTGGGTTCTACATAGATAATATCATTCTGCTGAAGATAATAATAAGGGGAGTTGATTATTTCAGCATCATTCAGATTGAGTGTATAAACATTCTTTTGCCCGTTTTCATCTTCACGAATCAGTTTCACATTGTCACGAACACCATATATGGTCAAATCACCAGCCTGAGCCAAAGCTTCGAAAATATTGATTTTCTCATTTCCCACCGTGAACATACCTGGTCGACTGACTTCACCAAGTACGGAAATCTTGTAGTTCGACATACGGACAGTGACAATGGGGGTCTCTTCTGCATTCAAAAAACGCCGAATCTTATCATGGATGAGTTGTTCGCATTCAGACTTGGTCAGACCTCCTACTTTGAGCGTTCCCACGACAGGGAACTCTATACAACCATCATTATCAACCAAATATGTCTGGAGGGCACGGTTAGAGCTCATACCCTGATTTCCTGTACCAGAACGTAGAGATGCAGAAACCACCAAGTTAAACGGTGCAGATGCTTCTGGATTCACAGTATTAACCGTTATCATAAGAATATCCTTCGGCATGATGCGTGCATCATATAAAACTTCCGAACGGGAGAAATCAACCGTGTCGCTATTCTGAATATAAGCGACATTTTTAGAACTACTGCAAGACATCAGCAGTAGTAAAGAAAAGGCAACAAGTGCCAGATTGAAACTTTTTTTCATATTATTTTGTTTATATGTTTCGTAATAACTTACTTTTTAGAAGCTGCCACCAAGGCATTTTACGCTGTTGAGGCTCACCATAATCTTTCAAACCCGAATATACCTCATCAATGAGGTGACTCCATTTCTTATCTTGGGAAATCATGCGGTAGATAGTACCCCAATCGGGCAAACCACCTAAATTGCGATCATCGATAAAGATATCAGCCTTCAACTTACGTGTGAAATACGGATTGTTATCTGTCGTCTCCTCTGGATAGTCATGATTGACTGCATAAAACTCCACACCACGTTCACGGCACCACCCAATGGCTTCATCGAGAAGTTGACCTTCGCGACAGGTCCAGAGAACAATACGATGGTGGTCACGGATGAGCATCTTTAAGGTCTCAATAGCAAAAGGTCGCTCTTCTCCAATCTCCGGATAGTTATTTTCAACGATTGTACCGTCGAAATCTACTGCAATAAGCATCGTTTTATTTACTATTTGACGATTTACTATTTTCTATATAATATCTTTTGGGAGGTGATAAAATCGTAAATTGATTTTACTTCTTAATACTGTCATCGTCCTTGTTACCATAGTGAGATTCAGCATATTGGCCATAATTGCCATAGTTACCATAATTGCCATAGCGGCTGTACTTGCCATAGCGGCCATAACCATAACGACCATACTTGCCATAATGGCCATAACCATAATAGTAGCTATACTTGCGGCGCGACATGTCGATACCGTTCAGGATGACACATGGATTTGGCAACTTCTGATCCTTAGCCAAAGTATTGAGAAGACCCACCGCCGACTTGTGAGTGTAGTCTGCCCGACACACATAGACGGTAATGTCTGCGTGTTGACCTATCTGAAGGGTGTCTGTTACGATTCCCACAGGAGCAGTATCGAAAATCACATAATCGTATTGAGCACGAAGCATATCGACAATCTGGCGGAAACTGTCACGTGCCAACAATTCGGTAGGATTGGGTGGCACAGGTCCTGCTAAAAGAAGGTCGAGGTTAGCGTTCGTACCAGAGGACAGGATCTGATCATTGAGTGCCGTCTGAGAAACTTTATCAAGTGTCAGCAAGGGTGTGATACCTTTAGACCGATCGGAAATGTCGAAAAGACGTCCCAATGCCGGCTTGCGGATATCAAGACCACAGAGGATGACCTTCTTACCCAGCAAGGCAAATGAAACGGCCAAGTTGGCAGCGTTGAAAGTCTTACCCTCGTTTGATGTGCTTGAAGTAAAAAGAATCACCTTTTGGTCGCCTTGCAACATGAACTGGATATTGGTACGCATGGAGCGGAATATCTCATCAATCTGGTTATTCTTATTGGCCTGTACCACGATACCCGCCTTGTCTTTGACATTCTCAGAAGCAACTGCCACATCAGCAATGATGGGCAAGTCGGTTAGACGTGCCAAATCTTCATGCCCCTCTATCTTGTAGCGGAACAACGAAATAATCCATAGACACAAAGCAGGAATCAATAATCCAAGAAGGACGGCAACCAATAGGATAATCAAATTCTTCGGACTAACCTTGCCTTCATTGAGCGGCTCATCAACCAATTTCCCATTATCTGCTGTTGCTGCCAGGGCAATACTATTCTCTTCGCGTTTCTGGAGCAGCAACATATAGAGTGTGGATTTGACATCCTGCTGACGTCCTACTTGATTGAGAACTCGTTCCTGAATTGGTGCTGCCGACACGCGCCCCTGAAACTTAGCAAACTGCGACTGAATACCCTGACGACGGATATCGGCAGAACTGCGGGCTTGGAGCAGGGCTGTTTGAATACTTCTCTGCAATTCATCAATGGTCGCAGTCAATGTCTTTACCTGCGGAGCCTCTTCGCTGGCCGACATCAACAGGCGGTTACGGTCCTGGACAGCCTGATTATAATTGTTGATAAGACTGGTCGTGGCCCCATCGGACACTCCTACGTTCGAAGGGATGATCTGGTATTTATTACCGGGATTGTTGACATATTCGCGCATATAGTCAAGCATTTGTACTTGGGAGTTTGCTTCGGAGAGACGGGCAGAGAACTCATTGGACATCTGTACCGACTGGGAAGCATCGGAAAGTGAGGTTACTGCATTCTGCTGCTTAAATTGTTGTATCTCTTCCTCAGTGCTTCCTAATTCCTTATCTATCTTGGCCATGCGGTCATTGATAAATTCCTCCGTACGCATCGCCACCGCATTCTTTTCTGCATTCGCCTGGCGATTGTAGCAGATGGAAAGCTGGCGTAGTACATCCACTCCTCTTCGATAGTTATTATCTTTGAGTGTCAATAATGCAATGTCAGTACGTTTCGTTGTAGGTTTAATAGTCAACCTGGAAAGGTACGAGGTGGCAACTTGCATGGGAGGACTGATAGTGACTATGTACACTTGTCCTTCCTCAAGCTTCTTGCCTGGGACTGCAGTCATCGTCAACGTGCCAAGGCGAGTCTTTATAGTATCAGGAAGTGATTTGGCACGGTGTTGAAAAGGGATAGGATCACCTTCTCCTGCTTTCAGGGTACCGGAAATCATATAGTTTGTTCCCTCACGCCATACTTCCATCTTCAGCCACTGACTACTCTCCAAGTAAGCAATGTCGAGTGAATCGAGATGTTCTGGATCAAGGTCAATGCTAAAAGGCTGATTCTTATAGACAATAACATCTTTGAGACCATCCTCACGACGGTACTCCGTGTAGAGTTTCAGGTCTTTCACCACATCACGGAGAAGAAGACGTGAACGTAAAACTTCTACTTCGTTTTCAATGCCCGACGAATTGTTCAAATAACCCAGATCTTCAACATCCGACAACATCTGCGATGCACTCTTCTTCTTGCTGTCATTATTGTTTTTAACCAACATACGGGCAGACACCTGATATACAGGTTCTGCAAAACGCAAATAAATAAGAGCACCACAGACACAGATGATGAGAGATAGTAAAAACCAGTGCCAATTGAGCACCAACGCAGAGAAGATAGTTTGGAAATTCAAACGAAAACGTCTGCCGCCACCAATGGTATCTTCTTCTGCCAATAATTCCTCGAGGTCCTCGAGAGAGATTTTCTTTTCTTCTGACATATTTATTAGTTTTCTATTTTCAATTCTTCGCTCTCCGTAAGGTAGCGGAGATGTTTGCTTGGTACGTCAATGATAGCAGGAGCAAGTTCTCTGCCAATAGGTAATACCACACATCGTACTCCACCTATCCGCTTGATTCGGCCGATTACCCCAGCAAATTCCCCCTCAGTAATCTGCACTGTCCGACTAGGCTTACAGGCATAGTTCAAATTATCGAGAAAAATAATTTTTTCGTTCTCCTGAGCAGTCACTCGCTTGTAGTCCTCCATTTGCTTATCGGGAATATACAAGACTTCGTAACGACGGTCGTACTTCTTATCGTATACTGGATGCATAACAAACCGTAGTGGCTCGAACAACTCAAGGTTGCTTTTTAGACGTACTAAGTTTGTAAATGTGGAACGAACGAAGATGTAATTTAACAGACATGGCGCAAAGTCCATCTTTGTCATATTGACCTTGATGAAGCCAAGCGGCACGTATGTCTCATTGACTTCAGCCTGCCTATTTAGGCGCTCCATCATGGTCTCCAATCGTGAAAGGCTGGAGTTTCGGATACGCATGGGAAACCAGTGGAGAGTATTCTTAGTGAAAATCGTCACAGTTTTCCCCCTTTCGATTGAAGACAAACTCTTGGGGTCACCACAAAAGTGAATGTGGAGACAACGAAAAAACATTTATAAACTCTTGTCCGTAATGTACTGAACTCAAGTGACATACCGAGACAATCCCATCAAAATCCCTTTTAAAAGGGATTGAGGTTTGTGCAAAGGTACGAATTTATCATGAATTGAGCACCATAAAAGTAGGAAAAAAAACATACAATGCTTCTTTTTCCGGTTTTTTACATAGAAAATGACATTGCCGTTATAATTGCTTGAACATTGTTTAGGATGACTTGTCCTAATTCACTAGATATTTTTTCAATTCATTAGCTGAAACAGTAGTCACATCAATTGAAGTCGTACGGAACCAATAGACACATACGAAAAGTCAAGCCATTTATACTGTTAGAAATTTGAATCGATTCAAATTTTGAACACCCCTTTTTGGAATGATAATGGTTATTGGTTATTTAGCTTAATTGCTTAGTAGGTTTGGGCAAAAAAAACGATGTGGCATTGCTGTCACATCGTTTCTGTTTCTTTTAGTACTCTTCTTCATCCCAGAGGAAATCTTCTTTGGATGGGTAGTCCGGCCATATTTCTTCGATATTCTCGTATACGTCGCCTTCGTCTTCGATTTCCTGTAGGTTTTCAAGTACTTCCAATGGTGCTCCTGAGCGGATTGCATAGTCAATCAATTCATCTTTGGTTGCTGGCCAAGGAGCATCTTCCAGTTTTGTTGCCAATTCGAGTGTCCAATACATAGGCAGTTTCTTTTGTGATTTATGGTAATTTAGGTTCAGTTATTTGTTTTTGAGCCGCAAAATTACAACAATTATTTGTATTGACAAGCGTTTTTAAGAAAAAACTTATCTCTAAATCACATTATTTAACATTAGAATCGTACAGTGGTCTTTATACCACGATAATCGACGGTCTTTTGACTGCCATCGGGCATGACAACGGTGAAGGTTCTGAACTGAAGCATTCCCGGATAACTGCCTCGGCGTGCACCGATTGTGAGGGTACGGCTCTTGTCGCTCCAATCGAAAGTAATCGTTGTGTAGGTACCCTTCTCATAGTTATAGCTATCGCCTTCGTCCTCGTAGAGCACGAATGATCCGTTAGCCCCTGGATAGACGCGAAGTTCGAGGTTATCCCATGACTTCTCGCCCACATACTGCATCTCTGGTCCTAATGGCAAGATACTACCTGCGCGCACAAACATCGGCACTCGGTCGATTGATGTCTGTAGTTCAACATTCTGACCTCCTTGATAACGCTGACCTGTCCAGAAGTCGTACCACTGAGCACCCTTTGGCAGGTATTTCGTGGCGGTTTTCGTAGCGGTGAAATCAACAGCTCCTGTCGATCCATTCTCTGTAGCATTCTGGCGGTTCCATCCCGTCATCTCATTCGTGCGGATGATGCGTTCCTCTGTGTACTGAGGACTGACGATTGGTGCAGCAAGGATGCTATGTCCGAACATGAACTCATCGGTCATATCCCACACGGTCTTGTCGGCAGCAAAGTCGGCAAAGAGCGGGCGCATATAGCTGTCGTTATTGGAAGTGACCTGCCATGCTATACTATATAAATATGGTATAAGACGATAGCGCAGGCGGATTTGCTTCTCGATGGCATCGTAAATAGGTTCGCCTTTCTTTCCGAACTGCCATATCTCACGTGGTGCATCGGCACCATGACTGCGGAATACAGGGCAGAACAACCCATACTGCATCCAGCGCACGTAAAGTTCCTGGAACTGCGGATTCTTGGGTGCAGAACCTCCTCCACGGGTGTTGTAAGAGCCGCAGAAGAAGCCTCCGATATCTGTATTGAAGTTAGGATTGCCGGTGAGTGTATAACTCAAGCCTGCAGGAACCTGCTTGCGCAACATGTCCCATGATGAGTTGACATCACCACTCCACATGTTAGAACCATAGTGTTGCTGGCCTGCAAATGATGAGCGGGTCATGATGAACACACGTTTGCCACGGTCGTCCTGACGTTGTGACTGATAGATGCCACGCACGGTTTCCAACGGGAAAGCATTGCGCAGGGAACGCCATGTACCTCCAGTGACAGGATGTGCGTAGTCACTCTCCTTGGGATTGAAGAAGTCGGGATCGGTAGAGTCCATCCACCATGCATCAGTGCCATAGTCGTAGAGGGTCTTGAGATATTTCCAATAGATATCACGAGCCACAGGGCTGAATGCATCGTAAACCTTTACACCCGAAGGGTACTTCATATCGGGTGGCCAGATGTGTGAGATGCCACTCTGCGGCCATGTCTCGATAGGCAGCAGCAGACCCTTCTCATCGAGTTCGCGGAACTGCTGTGTCTGTGGGCCGAAGCTTGCCCAGATGGAAATCATGAAATGGGCATGTTTCTTGTGTACGTTATCAATCATCTGCTTACCATTTGAGAAATCCTCTGCGAGGAAGTCCATTGCATTCCATAGGTAGTTGCTGCCCCAGTACTGCCAGTCTTGGATGATACCATCAAGAGGCACGTTGAGCGAACGATACTGATCAACAATACCTTCGGTTTCGCGGGCGGTCTTATAGCGTTCCTTCGACTGCCAATAGCCAAACGTCCATAACGGGAACATAGGCACGTCGCCAGAGAGATAGCGCATCTGTGCTATCACACCATCTGCAGAACCACCATACATGAAATAATAATCGACTCCATCACCCACCTCTGCATCGAAGGTCATACCATTAGCATTGTCTTCGAAGAGCGTCGGTGAATAGTTCTCCCAGTAGATGCCCCAGCCTTTAATTGACTGCAACACGTTCATGAAGTCCTCAAGATTGGACTGTTCCATACGTTTGCGTTCACCTCTGCGGTTCATCTTGCCGTTCTGGATAGTACCCAGACCATAGATAGCCTCATCCTTATCGAGGGTAAAGGTCTGGCGAGCTTCCTTGATGTCGCAGTTTTTCTCCTGAAGCAATACTGTGCCTTTGGCAGTGAGGAAGGTAAGGTTGCCCTGCGCATCCTGCCTTACCGTCAGCTCTTTACTCTTCCACTGTCCGTTGGATGCCGACCAGCCTTTCTCCATCGGTTTGGCAGTCACAACGAGCGTCTTTGTAGGTTGTCCTTTGACTACATGTACAATCGAGGGCGTAAAGAACTCAATCTTCACGTCCTGTGCCCAACTGACTGTTGTTGTCAGCAGCGCACCTAAAACGAATAGAGTTTTCTTCATAATAAATGGGTTGTTTACTTTTATTTTTAGTTAGTTTCTGTTTCCGTTTGCAAAGATAGTAATAATTTATAATATATAAGTACAATGTACAATAAAATGCGCAAATTTGCCAAATGAGTGTAGCAATGAGCGTCAAAAAAGAGAAAAGTGAAGAGTGAAAAGTGAAAAAAGGTCAATAGTAAATGGTCGAATAGTAATTAATTCGTACCTTTGTCTTGATTTTTAGGATTTGCAGATGGGTGCACACGAAAGCGGCACTTGCAATCGCCCAAAAAGAGATTAATTTTTAACCACTTAAAGCATATAAAAAAAATGGCAGCATTAGACTTAACTAAGTATGGCATCACAGGCTCAACCGTGATTGCACACAATCCTTCATTTGAGGATCTTTACAAGGCAGAAGTTGACCCATCACTCACTGGTTATGAGGTAGGTCAGGAAACTGAACTTGGCGCAGTAAACGTGATGACAGGTGTCTTCACAGGTCGTTCACCTAAGGACAAATACATCGTTGACGATGCTCAGAGCCACGATAAGGTATGGTGGACTACTGAGGGTTACAAGAACGACAACCACCCAATGACTGAAGAAGTATGGGCTAAGGTAAAAGACATCGCTATCAAGGAGCTTTCAAACAAGCAACTTTATGTAGTTGACGCATTCTGCGGCGCAAACGAAGCAACTCGTCTTGCCGTACGTTTCATCGTAGAGGTAGCTTGGCAGGCACACTTCATCAAGAACATGTTCATCCAGCCAACTGAAGAAGAACTCGCTAACTTTGAGCCAAACTTCGTTATCTTCAACGCATCAAAGGCAAAGGTTGAGAACTATAAGGAACTCGGCCTCAATTCAGATACATGTGTTGCATTCAACACAACCAGCCGTGAACAGTGTATCATCAACACATGGTACGGTGGTGAAATGAAGAAAGGTATGTTCTCTATGCAGAACTACTACCTCCCACTTCAGGGCATCGCTTCAATGCACTGCTCAGCTAACACCGATATGGAAGGCAAGAACACTGCTATCTTCTTCGGTCTTTCCGGTACAGGTAAGACCACTCTCTCAACCGATCCAAAGCGTCTGCTGATTGGTGACGACGAACACGGATGGGACGACGAAGGTGTGTTCAACCTCGAAGGCGGTTGCTATGCCAAGGTTATCAACCTGTCAAAGGAGAACGAGCCAGACATCTATGGTGCTATCAAGCGCAACGCTCTCTTGGAGAACGTAACTGTAGACAAGGACGGTAAGATTGACTTCGCAGACAAGAGCGTAACAGAGAACACTCGTGTCAGCTACCCAATCGACCACATCAACAATATCGTGAAGAAGGTTGCAGGTAAGAGCGCAGGTCCAGCTGCAAAGAACGTCATCTTCCTCAGCGCAGATGCATTCGGCGTACTGCCTCCAGTATCTATCCTGACTCCTGAGCAGACTCAGTACTACTTCCTCTCTGGTTTCACTGCTAAGTTGGCAGGTACAGAGCGTGGTATCACAGAGCCAACTCCTACCTTCTCTGCTTGCTTCGGCCAGGCATTCCTCGAGCTTCACCCAACAAAGTATGCAGAAGAACTCGTAAAGAAGATGCAGAAGAGCGGTGCAAAGGCTTACCTCGTAAATACTGGTTGGAACGGAACAGGCAAGCGTATCTCTATTCCTGATACTCGTGGTATCATCGATGCTATCCTCGACGGTTCAATCCTCAAGGCTGAGACCAAGAAGATTCCATTCTTTGACTTCGAAGTACCAACAGCTCTGCCAAACGTAAACCCAGCAATCCTCGATCCTCGCGACACTTACGCAGATCCTAAGACTTGGGAAGAGAAGGCTAAGGACCTTGCCGGACGTTTCATCAAGAACTTCGACAAGTACACAACTAACGAGGCTGGTAAGGCTCTTGTTGCAGCAGGTCCAAAGCTTTAAGCGACTATTAACAATTCCCTCCTACTCTCTCGAAGAGTGTATATGGAAGGAAGATTTCATAAGCAGGGAAGCGGCATCCATTTCGGGTGCCGTTTCTTTTTCTAGTATTATCCCATTGGAACTGCGAATGTGGCTGAAACGTCAACAAAAACAGCACGGCTCTTTCGTATGTGTCTACTGTTTCAGCGAATGAAAAGAAAATGTGTCTAGTGAAATCAGGAAAAATCAAGAAATTGGGGGGGCGAAAAACGTTGAGTTAACTCAAATCATCGTTTGAGTTAACTCGAAAGACAAATCGAGTTAACTCACGGTTTTTAGGGGGCTCTGAAGTCACACGAATTTTTAACCCAAATCGGTTATTAGACTGTTATGCACTAACAAACTTTCTTTTTGTCATCTGTTTCACCGCTTTTCAGTTACAATGGAACCTTCAGTTACAATGGAACCCCATTGCGCCTTCAAAGCGTCAAAATATCTGCTCAAAAATTTAAATTGTTATCATCATAACGCTAATGACCGATTTGGGTTTAAGCGCCCGCCGAGCACTTACCGAGCACCTATCGAGGGGTTGATAAAATTTAAGGTGGAGGTAAGAATTAAGAGTTAAGACTTTAGTTGTTAGACGCTAACCTCTTTTTCTCTCTTGTGCTCATAGGGGTGAAGGAGCAGAAAAAGGCAGCATCCTGCATGGATGCCGCCTTTAATTATAATTTAATTATACGAATGTTATTCGTCGTATGAAAAAGCAGAAATCATTGTCTTCACAGTTGACCTCACAATACCGCATACATACTCTTTGCCGAGTGCTGCACTCTGACGGACGACATCTTCTTTCATTCGGTAAACGATTGTCTTATCACCGTCGTATGAATAATACTTCAAGTCATCAGCCATACTCTCATCGTCCTGGAAGCTTTTCCAGACTGCGTTTGCCAACTGCTTTGAAGAGAAAACATAGGAAAAAGCCATTGCATTGCAGACACCCTTCTCGAACGTAGCTTCACCGATAACAATGAGCGATCCGTAACCTTTAATTTCGACAGACTCTTGATACTTGTAATAGTCGTCCCGAATTACTTCGCCCTGCTGTTGGGGGTTGGTTGGATCATTAGGATTGTCGTCATCGTCGCTACCGCAAGCGGTAAAAGTGAGTGTAGCTGCAAGAAGCATCATACACATGTACATGAATTTTTTCATACTGTTTTTTGATTTAGTTTGTTATTAATAATTGATAAAATCTTTATTGAGTGATTTGATTCTCGTGGGCAAAGTTAACAATTATTTACGGTTTAATGATTTACCAGAGTACTATTTTTTCATTTCCAGCATGTTTTTTTGTCATTTTGTATCTATTTTGACACAAAATGCTATGAGTTTACATTTTTCTTGTTATCTTTGCAACGATATTAACTCAATCAAATCGCATTATGAAGAAAAACCTAACAATTGCTATTGCAATTATGACACTATGTGCTTGTACTTCACGTGAAAATCCGTTCCTCACGGAATGGAACACCCCTTATGGCATACCGCCATTTGATGAGATCCAAGTTGATGACTACATCCCTGCTATCAAGGAGGGCATTGCTCAACAACAGAAGGAAATTGATGCTATTACAGCCAACACTGAAGCACCTACATTCGACAACACGATTGCCCCCTATGAAGAGAGCGGTGAAATACTGTCGAAGGTAGCAGGTGTACTGTACAACATTACCGAGACCGACCGTACGGCAGAACTGGACTCTGTGATGGAACTCGCCATACCGCTGATGACGGAACACAGCGACAACATCGCTTTCAACAAGGCTCTGTATGAACGTGTTGCAGCCATCTGGAATGGCGACCAAAGCAACCTGACCCGTGAGCAGCAGATGGTACTGAAGAAACACTTCGAGAGTTTCGAGCGCAGCGGTATCGGACTGCCGGAGGACCAACAAGCTCGTCTGCGTGAAATCAATACAGAGATGGCTACAAAAACCCAGAAGATCGGTAACAACATCCTGAGTGAGAGCAATGCCTTCAAGGAGAAGTTCGGCATCAGTGTATCAGACTATCCCAATGCGATGACCACTACCGAAGACCGTGAGCTGAGACATCAGATGTTTGACGCCTACACAACGAGAGGGCACAACGGCAATGAGTTTGACAACCGCCAGTTGATACTCGACGTAATGGCGCTACGCATCGAGAAGGCTCAGATTATGGGGTACAGCAATCCGGCAGCATTCATCCTCGAACCGAAGATGGCTCACGACCCCGAAACTGTGGACACCTTCCTCGACGGCATCATGAAAGCCGCAGTGAAGAAGGCAAAGGAAGAAGTGTATGACATGCAGAAGGTAATGGACGAGGACATCAAGGCAGGCAAACTGCCCACTGGTAGCAAGATTGAACCTTGGGACTGGTGGTACTACGCAGAGAAAGTACGCAAGCTGAAGTACGACCTCGATGAGGAACTGACAAAGCCCTATTTTAAGCTGGAGAATGTTGTCAACGGCATCTTCACCGCTGCCAAGACACTCTATGGAGTGAATATGGAGAAACTGGAGGGTGTACCTGCCTATAATAAAGATAAGGTGACAACCTACAAGGTGACAGACGATAAGGGCGAGTTGCTCGGTATCTTCACTACAGACTATTTGCCACGCGAAAGCAAACGCGGCGGAGCATGGATGAACAACATCCGCGACCAGAAAGTGGACGCACAGGGCAATATGATTCGTCCGATTATTGTAAACGTAGGCAATTTGGAGGAATACCTCAACGTGGATGAGGTGCAGACCGTGTTCCATGAATTCGGACATGCCCTTCACGGACTACTTACACAGTGCCACTACCCCAGCGTCAGCGGCACGAGTGTCACACGAGATTTCGTCGAGATGTTCTCACAGTTTAACGAGAACTGGGCATTCCAACCCGAACTCCTTGCACAATATGCAAAGAACGACAAGGGTGAAGTCATTCCACAGGAACTTGTAGATAAGATTATCAATTCACTGAAGTTCAACCAAGGCTTCATGACTACCGAACTATGCGCAGCTTCCATCCTCGATATGGCTTGGCACGAACTCGAGGGCGTTGAAGGACTCGACATCGATGCTTTTGAAAGAAAAGTGTGTGAAGACATGGGCCTGATTCCTGAAATAGTACCACGCTACCGTACCACATACTTCAACCATATCTTCTCAAGCGGATACAGCGCTGGATACTATGGCTACCTGTGGTCGGAAGTACTCGACAAAGATGCCTTCTCCATCTTCGAAGCATCGGGCAATGTTTGGAATCTTGACCTCGCCAAGAAGTTCAAGGAAACCTTCCTCGAGCGTGGTGGCAGCGAAGAACCAATGACTCTGTACAAGGAATTCGCAGGGCGCGAACCCGACAACCATGCATTCCTTGTGGGAAGAGGACTGGAATAATCCCGAATCGGGATAAACAGACCCTCCCTGTAATGGAGGGGAGTAGTTACCACAAGACAGAAAGAAAACAGCTTCTCGATTTGAGGAGCTGTTTATCGTTTACCTTTTCCTTCATTCCTCCCTTCCCATTCAGGGGAAGCGGGGAGGGGGTTTGTCTTTAGCTCAAGGAATATTTCCTTTTTTGAGACAGGATGAATAAACTGAATGGAGTGTGCCTGCAAGCTGATGCTACCATCAGGATTGCTTCGTTTTGCGCCATACTTCAGGTCGCCCTTGATGGGGCAGCCGATCTTTGCCAACTGACAGCGAATCTGATGATGACGTCCGGTCTTCAAGTTGACTTCTATAAGGTGATAGTTGTCTGAATGACCTATGACACGATAGTCCAGTTCTGCCCGCTTAGAGTGCGGCACCTCGCGGTCATAAGCATACGAACGATTCTGTTTTTCATTTCTAACGAGCCAATGCACCAATGTGCCCTGCGGCTCTGCTGGACAATTCTTCGTCACGGCCCAATAGGTTTTGTGTACCTGTCCCTCGGCAAACATCTTGTTGAGACGTGCCAAGGCCTTGCTGGTACGGGCAAAAAGAACCAGACCGCTCACTGGGCGGTCCAGTCTATGAACGACACCAAGGAAGACGTCGCCTGGCTTAGCATACGCTTCCTTGATATATTGCTTCACCGTTTCACTCAGCGGAGTGTCGCCAGTCTTATCACCCTGAACAATCTCCCCACTCTCTTTCGAAACGACGATAATATGATTATCTTCGTAAATTACCTCCATAGTCTCTCTATCTACTCCCCGCCCTAAAGGGAGGGGTAAGGGGGAGGGTCTGTTACATGTTCATTCCGCCATCAATCTGAATCACCTGACCCGATACGTAGCTCGACATATCAGATGCAAGGAACAGACATACATTGGCGATGTCCTCAACCTGACCTCCACGACGGAGCGGAATTTTCTTCATCCAGTCGGCACGGATTTCCTCTGGCAACTGAGCGGTCATTGCAGTCTCAATGAATCCAGGAGCTACGGCATTGGCACGTATGCCCTTAGGACCAAGTTCCTGTGCGATAGACTTAGCCAGGCCAATCATACCAGCCTTCGAAGCCGAGTAGTTGCACTGACCAGCGTTACCATGAACACCTACTACAGACGACATGTTGATAATAGAGCCACTGCGCTGACGCAACATGATAGGAGCACAAGCATGGATAAAGTTGAATGCAGATTTCAGGTTCACATTCAGCACAGCATCCCACTGCTGCTCGCTCATTCGCAACATCAAACCGTCCTTGGTGATACCAGCATTGTTCACCAAAATATCGATAGAACCGAAATCCTCCTTGATTTGGTTCACAACCTTCTCAGTTTCAGCAAAGTCTGCAGCATTGCCAGCGTAAGCGCGACATGTCACACCCACAGCCTCAATCTCCTTGCGAGTGGCTTCCAGACCAGCTGCCATTTCGTCGTTCAATACCAAATCGGTAAATGCGATGTTGGCACCCTCTGCAGCAAACTTCAAAGCTACAGCCTTACCGATTCCACGTGCGGCACCAGTAATCAGCGCCGTCTTTCCTTCCAATAATCCCATAGTTTTATTCTATTATTATTAAACTATTAAATATCTATTAAACCGTAAACCGTAAACAGTAAACCATAAACAGTAAACCATAAACCATAAACCAACCAAGCTAATACCTAAAATCATTACGGTATCTATCGTTTCCCATAGTCTTGTTCACCATCCGGAACACATACGGATACAATTCTTCAGGTGAGCTAACACCGATACGGCCATAGATGTATGGCACCTCACATCCTTTGAGACAATAATGAGTAATCATCGCCATAAGTTTCACGTTACGAATGTCGAACACGCCCTTGTCGTTTCCTTCGTTCATTACGCGACGAAACAGAATCATCTCGTTGCGGTCAAAATTCTTGCGCACACTCTCAACCTTCCACACATCGCGGAAGAATTCGGCACGCAGATTACCATTGCGGTAAACTGCCTCCTTTACAAATTCCAGATGTGCAAAGAACAGCTTAACCATTTTCTTTTCAGGCGACAGATCCTGACGAGCCACTTCCTCCATACGACTCGACAGACGGTCCAACTCACTCTGGATGACGGCAAGATAAATCTCCTCCTTGCTGCTGAAATACGTGTAAAGCGTACGGCGACCTTTTCCTGAGGCAGTAGCAATCTCGTTCATCGTTGTTGCCTCGAATCCGTTCTTAGCAAACAACTGACGCGCCGTATCCACCAATAAATTTCTTGTCTTCTGCATGACTCATTTTTATAATTGACTGCAAATTTACAGCAAAACAAAGAAACCACCAAATTTTTTGCACACTTTTTTCAATTCAAGCTAAAAAAGGGGCTGTACCTCTACAAAACGAGTATGTTTGATTGCATTATGCTTGCACACTTTCTGAGAACAGCCGACATTTTGCATGAGTACACTCCAACACTTGTCGGGTTGCAGAGCAACAAGTGTCAGAGTGCAGGAAACAAAAAAAGCAGGCTGACGAATTGCTCGTCAGCCTGCTCTGATTTAATGTCGCTATCATTGATTAGCGGAAGTCATCGAAACGTGGGAAGGTGATGTCGGGTGAGTAGGAGCGACGCATATTCAGCAAATCTTCCTTTGAACCGACAATGATCTTCTCGAACTCACGCAGACCTGTTCCTGCAGGAATGAGGTGTCCACAAATCACGTTCTCCTTCATACCCTCAAGTTGGTCGCTCTTGCCACTGATAGCAGCCTCATTGAGCACCTTTGTTGTCTCCTGGAACGATGCTGCTGACATAAAGCTGGTTGCTCCCAACGCAGCACGTGTGATACCTTGGAGTATCTGGGTTGAGGTAGCAGGTACAGCATCGCGTGCCTGTACGAGCTTGAGGTCACGACGCTTGAGGCTTGAATTCTCATCACGCAACTTACGTGCTGTGACAATCATACCACGTTGCATGGTATCGCTATCGCCTGCATCGGTAATAATCTTCTTACCCCAAATGCGGTCGTTCTCCTCGTGGAATTCGAGCTTGTCTACGATACCTCCTTCAAGGAAGCGCGTATCGCCTGGGTCTTTGATGGCTACCTTACGCATCATCTGGCGTACAATGATTTCGAAGTGCTTGTCGTTGATTGACACACCTTGCATACGGTAAACGTCTTGTACCTGATTGACGATATGTTCCTGAACAGCGGTAGGGCCCTTGATGGCGAGGATGTCGGCTGGTGTAACAGCTCCATCGGAGAGTGGTGTACCAGCGCGAACGTAGTCGTTCTCCTGTACCAGAATCTGCTTTGACAATGGGATGAGGTAACGACGCTCGTCGCCCACACGTGAGGTAAGGATGATTTCACGATTGCCTCGCTTGATCTTACCCATAGTGATTTCACCATCGATTTCAGCCACAACTGCTGGGTTAGATGGGTTACGTGCCTCGAACAGTTCGGTAACACGTGGCAGACCACCTGTGATGTCGGCAGAGGTACCTACACTACGTGGAATCTTGATAAGCACGTCGCCAGCCTTGACTTTCTGCCCGTCTTCAATAGAGATGTGTCCATTGATTGGGAAGTTATAGGTACGAAGTACTTCTCCACCCTTTCCGATGATGTGACATACTGGCACCATCGCCTTATCACGTGATTCCTGTACGATAAGGTCGCGCAGACCTGTAGTAGCATCAGCATCGACACGATAGGTAACACCCTCTACAACACCTTCGAACTGAGCTTTTCCTTCGAATTCTGTCACGATGACAGCATTGAATGGGTCCCATGTAGCAATCAGTTCACCTGATTCAACCACATCGCCATCATTATGGAAGAGCGTAGAACCATAAGGCACACTGACCGTCGACAAGGCGATACCGGTATTGATATCTACGAAACGGAGTTCAGCGAGACGACCTACCACAATCATTGCGTCAGGATTGGTATCTGTAGGACGGTTAATGGTACGCAATTCGTCGAATTCGAGTCGGCAGTGGTTCTTAGCAACAATCTGTGCGTTGGTAGCAGCAGAACCTGCCAAACCTCCGGCATGGAAGGTACGGAGGGTCAACTGAGTACCTGGTTCACCAATGGCCTGAGCTGCGATAACACCGACAGCTTCACCCTTCTGAACCATCTGCTGGGTTGCAAGGTTACGTCCGTAACACTTCATGCAGACACCATGCTTAGATTCGCAAGTGAGCACTGAACGGATTTCGACGCTTTCGATACCTGCTTCTTCAATCTCGCGGGCAATACGCTCGGTTATTTCCTCACCTGAAGCAACGATGAGTTCACCAGAAACAGGATGTTGGATATCGTGAACGCTGACACGTCCGAGAATACGCTCTGCCAAAGATGCAACGATACGATCGCCTTCCTTGAGAGCTGTACAGATGAGTCCACGGAGTGTACCGCAATCCTCCTCTGTGATGATGACATCGTGAGATACGTCGACAAGACGACGAGTCAAATAACCTGCGTCGGCAGTCTTCAACGCCGTATCAGCCAAACCCTTACGAGCACCGTGAGTAGAGATAAAGTACTCGAGCACTGACATACCCTGCTTGAAGTTCGAAAGGATTGGGTTTTCAATGGTGTTGTTATCATCGGAACCTGCACGCTGCGGTTTTGCCATCAGACCACGCATACCAGCAAGCTGAGCAATCTGGTCCTTAGAACCACGGGCACCTGAATCGAGCATCATGAACACCGCATTGAATCCTTGATTGTCCTCAGTCATAGTCTTCAACAGAGAGGCCTTCACCTTATCGTTGACTTCTGACCAAGTAGCAATTACCTTATTATAACGTTCTTTCTCAGTAATGAGACCGAATGCATACTGCTGAGCAATCTCGTCAATCTTCTTGTTACCTTCATCGATGAGACTCTGGCGGTCAGCTGGTTCGATGATATCATCGAGGTTGAACGAAAGACCACCTTCGTAAGCCTTGCGATAACCAAGGTTCTTCACGCCATCAAGGAACTGACACGCACGTGCCATACCTACAGACTTAATAACCTTGGTAATGACCTTCTTCAGTGCTTTCTTACCGATAACCTCATTAACGAATCCGACCTCGGGAGGTACGATTTCATTGATGATGATACGTCCAACGGTTGTCTCAACAAGATGCTTGTAGTAGTTATCGTTTTCATCAATATCGTTAACTACACATTTAATTGGTGCATGCACGTCGCAACGACCCTCATTGTAAGCAATCAGCGCCTCTTCTGGACCATAGAACGTAAGTCCCTCTCCTTTTGCACCTGGACGCACCTTAGAGATGTAGTAGAGTCCAAGTACCATGTCCTGAGACGGAACGGTGATTGGATCACCACTGGCAGGTGAAAGAATATTATGCGACTGGAGCATCAGCAACTGAGCCTCCAGGATTGCCTCATTGGAGAGTGGGAGATGGACAGCCATCTGGTCACCATCGAAGTCCGCGTTGAATGCTGTACATGCAAGTGGGTGGAGCTGAATTGCTTTACCCTCTATCATCTTTGGCTGGAAAGCCTGAATACCCAAACGGTGAAGTGTAGGTGCACGGTTGAGGAGCACTGGGTGTCCCTTCATCACATTTTCAAGGATATCCCAAATCTGGTCGTCCTTACGGTCAACCATCTTCTTAGCTGACTTCACGGTCTTCACCAAACCACGCTCGATGAGCTTGCGGATGATGAATGGCTTATAGAGTTCGGCTGCCATGAGTTTTGGAATACCGCACTCACCCATCTTCAACTCAGGACCTACAACGATTACTGAACGTGCAGAATAGTCGACACGCTTACCGAGAAGATTCTGACGGAAACGTCCCTGCTTACCTTTCAGAGAGTCGGAAAGGGACTTCAATGGGCGATTGCTTTCAGACTTCACGGCGCTTGCCTTACGTGAGTTGTCGAACAAGCTATCGACAGCCTCTTGGAGCATACGCTTTTCGTTACGGAGAATAACTTCAGGAGCCTTGATTTCAACGAGACGCTTCAGTCGGTTGTTACGGATGATAACACGACGATAGAGATCGTTGAGGTCAGAAGTAGCAAAACGTCCACCATCGAGTGGCACCAATGGACGGAGGTCTGGAGGTGTGACAGGGATGTTGTGCATAATCATCCACTCTGGCTTGTTACGGTTGCGTGACGAACGGAATGCCTCAACCACCTGTAGGCGCTTCAAAGCTTCCTGCTTACGCTGCTGGCTACCATCTGTATTAGCACGGTCACGCAATTCATAAGATAGAGAGTCGAGGTCAACATGCTGGAGCATGTACTCAATAGCCTCAGCTCCCATCATAGCGACAAACTTGTCAGGATCATCGTCAGGCAATTGCTGATTGCCTTCTGGCAGACCATCGATGATATCCCAATAATCTTCCTCTGCAAGGAGCTCGCCTTTGACGATACCCTTATCTGCATTTTCGGCTACACCTGGCTGAATGATGACGTAACGCTCATAGTAGATAATAGAATCGAGCTTTTTGGTTGGCAAACCAAGGAGATAACCTATCTTGTTAGGCAAAGAGCGGAAGTACCAGATGTGTGCAACAGGCACAACAAGAGCAATGTGTCCTGTACGCTCACGACGCACTTTCTTCTCTGTTACCTCAACACCGCATCGGTCGCACACAATGCCCTTATAGCGGATACGCTTGTACTTACCGCAATGACACTCGTAGTCCTTGGTAGGACCGAAGATGCGTTCGCAGAACAGACCGTCGCGCTCAGGCTTATAGGTGCGATAGTTGATGGTTTCTGGTTTCAAAACCTCACCATGTGAATTTTCCAATATCTCTACAGGAGAAGCAAGACCAATTGAAATCTTCGTGAAGTTAGTCTTTATTTTAGAATCTTTCTTAAAAGCCATCTTTGTATATATAATCTATTTGTAAAGATAAACTGAATTAACACTTATTCGAGAGAGACACTCAAACCAAGTCCACGGAGTTCGTGGAGCAATACGTTAAGAGATTCTGGAATGCCAGGAGTTGGCATTGAATCGCCCTTGACGATTGCTTCGTAAGCCTTTGAACGGCCTACTACGTCATCGGACTTGATGGTGAGGATTTCCTGGAGAACATGTGATGCGCCGAATGCCTCGAGCGCCCAAACCTCCATTTCTCCGAAACGCTGACCACCGAATTGTGCTTTACCACCAAGTGGCTGCTGAGTGATGAGAGAGTAAGGACCGATAGAGCGTGCGTGCATTTTATCTTCTACCATGTGACCAAGTTTGAGCATATAGGTAACACCTACAGTTGCTTTCTGGTCGAATGGAAGTCCTGTCTCACCATCATACAGCTGTGTAGAGCAGCAACGTGGGAGTCCTGCCTTGTCAGTCCATTCGTTGAGATCTTCAAGGTGTGCACCGTCAAAGATAGGAGTAGCAAAACGTACACCCAACTTCTGACCGGCAGCACCAAGGACAGCTTCGAAAATCTGGCCGAGATTCATACGTGAAGGCACACCCAGAGGATTGAGTACGATGTCGACTGGAGTACCATCCTCGAGGAACGGCATATCTTCCTGACGCACAATCTTTGAAACAATACCCTTGTTACCATGACGTCCTGCCATCTTATCGCCAACACCTATCTTACGCTTCTTGGCAATGTAAACCTTTGCCATCTGAATGATACCTGCTGGGAGTTCGTCACCGATGGTAAGTGCCAATTTCTTACGCTTCAGTTCGGCATCAAGTACCTTGTACTTCTTAAGGTAATTGATAACCAAGTCACGAATCAATGAATTGATATGTTCATCGTCTGTCCAACCAGTAAGCTGCACGGATGTGTAGTCGAGGTTCTCGAAATGAGAAGCCTTGAACTTCGCACCTTCTGGGATAATCTCCACACCCATATAGTCTTTAACACCCCGAGAGGTCTTCTTCTCTGTGAGCGTGAGCAGCTTATCAATAAGGATGGCCTTGAAGTCATCAACCTTATCCTGGAATTCTTTATCGAGTTTTGGTAATTCGAGTTTGTCACGATTCTTCTCCACACGAGTCTTCATTGCCTTTGAGAAGAGTTTCTTGTCAATAACGACACCACTCAATGAAGGATTAGCCTTAAGCGAAGCATCCTTCACATCACCGGCCTTGTCACCAAAGATGGCACGCAGCAACTTCTCTTCAGGAGAAGGATCGGACTCTCCCTTAGGAGTAATCTTTCCGATAAGGATGTCACCTGGTTCAACATGTGCACCCACACGGATGATACCGTTTTCGTCCAAGTCTTTGGTTGCCTCTTCGCTGACATTTGGAATATCTGAGGTCAGCTCTTCTACACCACGCTTTGTTTCACGTACTTCCAGCGAGAATTCGTCAACATGGACAGAAGTGAGAATATCATCGCGAACAACTCTTTCGTTCAGTACAATAGCATCCTCATAGTTGTAACCTTTCCAAGGCATGTATGCCACCAAGAGGTTACGACCGAGTGCCAATTCTCCTTCTGCTGTTGCATATCCTTCAGTGAGGATATCACCCTTATGAACACGCTGACCTTTATCACACATTGGACGAAGGTCGATGGTCATGTTTTGGTTGGTACGACGGAACTTTGGCAACTTGTATTCCTTCACTGCAGGCTCGAAGCTTACGAATTCTTCATCTTCTGAGCGATCATAAAGTATACGTATCGTGGTAGCATCAACATATTCTACGACGCCATCACCTTCTGCGGTAATCATCGTACGTGAGTCCTCACATACCTGCTTCTCAATACCAGTACCCACGATAGGAGCCTCGGTAGTGATGAGTGGAACGGCCTGTCGCATCATGTTCGATCCCATCAATGCGCGGTGAGCATCGTCGTGCTCCAAGAAAGGAATCAATGCAGCAGCAATAGAAGCAATCTGCTGAGGAGCCACATCCATCAGATCAACCTGAGCAGGTGGAACAACAGGATAGTCGGCATCCTTACGACACTTCACGACCTTACGGATGAAGTTACCGTCTTCCTTGAGTGGTGCATTTCCCTGTCCGATAATCTTAGATTCTTCTTCCTCTGCAGAAAGATAAATCACATCATCGTTGTTAACATCGCAGACACCATTCACCACCTTACGATAAGGTGTCTCAATAAATCCGAGGCTATTGATCTTTGCATAAACGCAAAGAGAAGAAATCAGACCGATATTTGGACCTTCAGGAGACTCAATAGGACAGAGGCGTCCATAGTGTGTATAGTGTACGTCACGCACTTCAAATCCTGCACGCTCACGAGTCAGACCACCAGGACCCAACGCTGAAAGACGACGCTTGTGCGTGATTTCTGCCAACGGGTTAGTCTGATCCATAAATTGTGACAGCGCGTTAGTTCCGAAGAATGAGTTGATGACACTGGAAATGGTCTTTGCGTTGATGAGGTCTGTTGGCGAGAACACTTCATTATCACGTACATTCATACGTTCGCGAATGGTACGACTCATACGTGCCAGACCTACAGCAAACTGATTGGACAGCTGCTCGCCTACGGTACGGACACGACGGTTGCTAAGGTGGTCGATATCATCTACAACAGCCTTTGAGTTAGCCAACTCAACCAAATATTTAATAATCTCGATGATGTCTTCTTTGGTCAGAACACGGATACTTGGATCTGTATCGAGATTCAGTTTCTTATTGATGCGGAAACGACCCACATCACCCAAATCGTAACGCTTATCAGAGAAGAAAAGGTTGTTGATAACTTCACGAGCACTTGCATCATCGGCAGGATCTGCGTTACGCAACTGACGATAGATGAATACCACTGCTTCCTTCTCTGAGTTACTTGGGTCTTTCTGCAGGGTATTGAAAATGATTGAATAATCAGATGCACCTGTCTCCTCATGGTGTACAAGTACTGACTCAACACCTGTATCAAGAATGATATCGATTTCTGGATCATCAATGACGGTTTCACGCTCGATAACAGTCTCGTTACGCTCAATAGATACAACTTCACCTGTCTCTTCATCAACGAAGTCCTCTGTCCATGATTTCAATACACGGGCAGCCAGACGGCGACCTTTCATCTTTTTGAGATTGGTCTTATTAGCTTTCACCTCTTCTGCGAGGTCAAAAATACGCAAGATGTCTTTATCTGTCTCATAACCGATAGCACGCAACAAAGTCGTCACAGGCAACTTCTTCTTACGGTCGATATATGCATACATGACATTGTTGATGTCGGTAGCAAATTCAATCCATGAGCCTTTGAACGGAATGATACGGGCAGAGAACAAAGGTGTTCCATTGGCATGTACGCTTGAGCCAAAGAAAACGCCTGGAGAACGGTGCAACTGAGAGACAACGACACGTTCGGCACCATTGATGACGAAAGTTCCGTTATCAGTCATGTAAGGGATAGGACCGAGATACACATCCTGAATTACCGTATCGAAGTCCTCATGCTCTGGGTCAGAACAATAGAGTTTAAGCTTTGCCTTCAGTGGCACACTGAATGTAAGCCCTCTTTCTAAACACTCTTCGACCGAATACCTTGGAGCATCGATGTAATAATCCAAGAATTCCAATACGAAGTTATTGCGAGTATCTGCAATTGGGAAGTTCTCCGCAAACACCTTGTACAATCCGTCGTTCTTACGTTTCTCTGGAGGCGTGTCTAACTGCAGGAAGTCTCTGAAAGACTCCAACTGCACATCCAGAAAATCAGGATACGGCATAGGGTTCTTTACCGATGCGAAGTTGATTCTTTTGTTTTGGTTTTGAGACATCTCTCTGATATGTTGGGTTAAAGATGAACGGCATATCTCGTCATGTTTCAATGCCTGTTCGTTATTTGAATTATATATACGCAAAAAGTTAAGAACCCTCAACCTGAGGATTCTTAACCTGAATATAGTAGGTTACAGTTTACTTAACTTCAACTTCAGCACCAGCAGCCTCAAGAGCAGCCTTCAATGCATCAGCAGTAGCCTTGTCAACACCTTCCTTAACGTTGCATGGAGCAGCGTCTACGAGGTCCTTAGCTTCCTTAAGTCCAAGACCGCAAGATTCCTTAACAGCCTTTACTACCTGAAGCTTAGCAGCACCTGCGCTCTTGAGGACAACATCGAATGATGTCTTTTCCTCAGCAGCAGCCTCAGCACCTGCACCAGGAGCAGCAGCAACAGCAACAGCTGCAGCAGCAGGTTCAATACCATATTCATCCTTAAGGATATTCTTTAATTCACTTACTTCTTTCACTGTCAAATTAACCAATTCTTCAGCAATAGCTTTCAAATCTGCCATAATAGTACAAATTTTAATTGTTTTATGTTTTCTTTAATTTTGTTTGTTTTAATTATTCGCCTTTTTCAGCGATTGTGTCAAGAACACCATAAATAGTGCTTGCACCAGACTCGAGTGCACCGAGAACGCCCTGTACCTGTCCTTCGAGAGCTGCAACAACCTCTGCGATGAGTTCGTTCTTGCTCTTGATTGCACAAAGTGCATCCAGGTTCTCTGCTCCTACGTAAATACTTTCTTCTGCATAAGCTGCCTTGAGTGCAGGCACTCCCTGATGGTCTTTGTTGAATTTCTTCAGCATCTTAGCAGGTACATTGGCTGTCTGACAGAACATGATACCTGTAGGACCCTTCAGTGCAGGATCTAATGCAGCATAGTCGCCTTCTAACTTACCGAGAGCCTTCTCGAAAAGCGTGTTCTTAACAACCTGAAGTTTAATCTCAGATTTGAAACACTCGCGACGCAATTCGCTTGTTGTGACTGAATTAAGTGCAGTCATATCAACAAGGTAGAAATGAGGATATTGATTCAAGCTCTCTACGAGGCTGTCAATCATTAAGCTTTTATCTTCTTTTTTCATGATTTCGCACTTTAATTATTCAACAGACTTAGGGTCAACCTTGACACCCTTACTCATTGTACTAGAAAGATAAATGCTCTTGATATAAGTTCCCTTTGCAGTAGCTGGCTTCAACTTGATAATTGTGTTGATAAACTCTTTGGCATTCTCAACAATCTTATCGGCAGAGAATGAAACCTTACCGATAGAAGTATGTACGATACCTGCCTTGTCTACTTTAAAGTCAATCTTACCTTGCTTTACTTCGCGTACAGCCTTAGCAACATCCATAGTAACAGTACCACTCTTGGGGTTTGGCATCAATCCACGAGGACCGAGCACACGTCCGAGGGCACCAATCTTACCCATACATGATGGCATAGTGATGATAACATCCACATCTGTCCATCCACCTTTGATCTTTTCGATATATTCATCGAGACCAACATAGTCAGCTCCAGCTTCTTTGGCAGCAGCCTCCTGATCAGAAGTACAGAGGCAAAGGACACGAACTTCCTTACCTGTTCCATTTGGCAACGAAACCACACCACGAACCATCTGATTTGCCTTACGTGGGTCAACACCCAAACGGATGTCAATATCGAGAGACGCATCAAACTTAGTATATGTAATTTCTTTTACCAAACTTGCAGCTTCACTTAAAGTATAAGCTTTCCCTACTTCAATCTTGTCTGCAACTAACTTTTGGTTTTTTGTCAATTTACTCATCTTAATTGAAGTTTTTAATTATTTACCAGGGAATTCTCCTTTTACAGTGATACCCATACTTCTTGCTGTTCCGGCAATCATAGTCATAGCTGACTCGATTGTAAAGCAATTCAAATCTGCCATCTTATCTTCTGCAATAGCTCTTACCTGATCCCATGTAACTTCAGCCACCTTGGTACGGTTAGGTTCTGCTGAACCCTTCTTTGCCTTTGAAGCTTCGAGTAACTGTACTGCGGCAGGAGGAGTCTTTATCACGAAATCGAAAGACTTGTCTGCATAGTAAGAGATAACAACTGGAAGTACTTTTCCAGCCTTATCCTGTGTTCTGGCGTTGAACTGCTTGCAGAAATCCATGATGTTGATACCCTTAGAACCAAGAGCAGGTCCTACTGGTGGTGATGGATTTGCAGCGCCACCCTTAATCTGTAATTTGATTAATCCAGCAACTTCTTTAGCCATTTTGTTCTAAAATTGATTTATTGATTTAATACGATAGAACGACTGCGTAACAGATTCAGTCATTCTGTTGTTACCTGTCCATAGCTTAACTCCAATGGAGTTACGCGTCCGAAAATCTTGACAGCAACCTTAAGTTTTCGTTTCTCAGAGTTCACTTCCTCTACGGTTCCATTGAAACCGCTGAAAGGTCCGTCTGCGACTTTCACTGACTGGCCTACCATATACTCTACGATAGTTGGTTGAGGTATCTCTTCGCCGTTGACATCGATACCGAGCAAACGGTTGATTTCATTAGGACGAAGTGGCGAAGGCTTATTACCTACGCCAAGAAACCCCAATACATCGGGTGTGTATCTCAACATACCCTGAATCTCATTTGTCAGAGCAGCTTCTACCAATACATAGCCAGGAAGCAAATTTGCATCCTTTACTACTTTCTTGTCGCGTTGTTCGACTTCGATTTTCTTGGTAGGTACAAGAACTTGTGGAACTAACTTCTCGTAATGGTGGTTTTTCATGTCAATCTCGATGTATTCCTTTACACGAGCTTCATGACCACTGATTACTTTCAGTACGTACCATTTCTTTTCTACTTCTGCCATCGTTTACTCTTAATTAAAGAGAGAATAAACCATACTCATGAGATTCTCAAAAACCCAATCAATACAGCCAACAGCAATTGCGATGATTATGGAAGCGGTTAATACCATCACAGCGCTATTTGTCAACTCTTTCAAAGTTGGCCAAGTGGTCTTATGGACAAGTTCATCGTAAGATTCCTTGCAATAATTTGTTATGTCTTTTACTGTAATCATAATTCTTACATTTAGCACGGGAAGAGGGGCTCGAACCCCCGACCTTCGGTTTTGGAGACCGACACTCTACCAACTAAGCTATTCCCGTATGTTCAGTTAACGGCCAAAGACCGTTAACTGAATGATTATTAATTAGTCGAATACTTCGGTAATCTGACCAGAACCTACTGTACGACCACCTTCACGAATTGCGAAACGGAGACCTACGTTGAGAGCTACTGGGTAGATCAACTCAACCTTGATTTCTACGTTATCACCAGGCATTACCATCTCGATTCCATCTGGAAGAGCGATTTCACCTGTACAGTCCATTGTACGAAGATAGAACTGTGGACGATAGTGGTTCTTGAATGGAGTGTGACGACCACCTTCTTCTTTCTTCAACACGTAGATTGAAGCCTTGAAGCCCTTGTGAGGAGTGATTGCTCCTGGGTGAG
The DNA here is from genome assembly GCA_902787555.1 of uncultured Bacteroidales bacterium. Lineage (GTDB taxonomy): Bacteria > Bacteroidota > Bacteroidia > Bacteroidales > Bacteroidaceae > Colivivens. The sequence continues at coordinate 96,625 of CADAGO010000004.1, read as the reverse complement.
TGATCACCATACCACGCTTAACATCCTTCTTATCGATACCACGGAGGAGCAGACCTACGTTATCACCAGCCTCACCCTCATCGAGGATCTTACGGAACATTTCAACACCTGTTACAACTGACTTAGCGTCTTCACCGAGACCAAGGAGCTGAACTGGGTCGTTTACATGGATAACACCAGTTTCAATACGACCTGTAGCAACAGTACCACGACCAGTGATTGAGAATACGTCCTCAACAGGCATCAAGAATGGCTTATCCTTATCACGTACTGGCTCCTGAATCCACTCATCACAAGCGTTCATCAGTTCCATTACTTTCTCTTCCCACTCAGGAACACCATTGAGTGCACCAAGAGCAGAACCGCGGATAAATGGAGTGTCCTCTTCAAAGTCATACTGAGCGAGGAGGTCGCGCATTTCCATTTCTACGAGGTCGAGCATTTCTTCATCGTCAACCATATCACACTTGTTCATGAATACAACAAGACGCGGAACGTTTACCTGACGAGCAAGAAGAATGTGCTCACGAGTCTGAGGCATAGGACCATCAGTTGCAGCAACTACAATGATAGCGCCATCCATCTGAGCGGCACCAGTTACCATGTTCTTTACATAGTCGGCGTGTCCCGGACAGTCAACGTGTGCGTAGTGACGCTTTTCTGTTTCGTACTCAACGTGAGCGGTATTGATAGTGATACCACGCTCTTTTTCTTCTGGAGCATTGTCAATCTGGTCGAATGACTTAACTTCTGAAAGGCCTCTCTTTGCCAACACAGTAGTGATAGCAGCAGTAAGAGTAGTCTTACCGTGGTCTACGTGACCAATTGTACCAATATTTACATGGGGTTTGGTACGTTCGAATTTTTCTTTTGCCATAGCTTAATTTGTCTTATATAAGAGTTAATACTTGATTTTATGTCTTGTTACTAATTCACTTTGCTTATCTCCCCTTCTCCCTCATCTTTGAATGAGCTGTTACTGAGACTTGAACTCAGGACCTCTTCCTTACCAAGGAAGTGCTCTACCGCTGAGCTATAACAGCCTATCTCCTCATTTTGCAGCCTCTTTTGTTAACCTCCCCTATATTATATATAATAAGGTGTAACCGTGGGCACAGATGGATTCGAACCACCGAAGGTGAAAACCAGCAGATTTACAGTCTGCCCCATTTGGCCACTCTGGAATATGCCCATGGTCTGCTTCAGTTTTACTGAGCTTAGAGGCTTAAAGTTTCCGCGCAAATTTTTGGTTTGCACGGAAAACGGCTGCAAATTTAGTCAAAAGTTTTCATTTGGCAAAAGATTTTGCCATTTTTTTTACTTTTGGCTTAGTTTTTCTTTATATTTCGCCAGTTGTCTCTCAATTGCTGGCAAACTTTGTGTAATTGCTTCCTCGAAAGTATCGCTAAGTTTCTCTACAAAGATTTCCTCTCCTGGCAGCTTTACTGTCACGCTCACTTCTTTATTTTGAGCGGTAGCCGGCTTAACTACTTTCAGTGACACCTCCACCTTTCTTATATTGTCACAAAACTTATCCAGTTTACTTACTTTCTTCTGGATGAACTCCTGCAACTTGTCTGTTGCGTCAAACTTGATTGATTTTACTTCAATTTCCATAGTCGTATTGTTTTTATGAACGCGGATGTGCGTTCTGATAAGCTTTCTTAAGTTCTTCAAACGAAACGTGAGTATACACTTGCGTAGTATTCAGGCTGCTATGCCCCAACAACTTCTGAATGGACACCAAATCGGCGTTATTGTTCAGCATTGCAGTCGCAAACGAGTGTCGTAACACATGTGGACTACGTTTCTGCTGCGTGGTTACACGTGCGAGATTGTCTTTTACAATCGTTTCCACCTGTGCTTCAGACAAGGGTTTACCCTTCACGCTAATTAGCAATCTTTCAAATCCTTGGTCAAACTGGTCGCTTCGAGCATTCATGTATTCATGCATACAGCATTCCAGTTCTTCACCAAAAGGAATGATTCGCTGTTTATTGCGCTTTCCCGTGACTTTGATTTGTTTATTAACATAATCCACGTCCTTATCCTCAAGCGCCAGCAACTCTGCCCTTCGCATACCTGTAAGGTAAAGCATCAATATCACAGTCTTATGCAATATACCTTCGTATGACTTGTCGCTTTCCAACAGGTCTATCAGCTCGTCCATCTCTTTCTCCCTAATGAATACAGGCAACACCTTTTTTTTCTTAGGTCCGACAATCCTCAACATTGGATCCTTGTCGACAGCCCCTATTTTCAGCAGATAGCGATAAAACGACCTCAGTGTACTCAGTTTTCTGTTGACAGACGAGTTCTCCAACTTTTTATCGTCGAGTAGATAGATGACCCACTCCCTGACGACCGTCTCGTCAACTGTTTCCCACGTTATGCTTTCGTTCAAACCTTCGAAAAATTCCTCAAACTCATCCAAATCGCTGCCATAACTGGCGATTGTGAGCGGTGAGCAATTCCGTTCCGACTTGAAATATTCCAAGAATTTTTCTTTCAACATAACCTCATCCTCTAAATTTGCGGACTAAATTAGTGAAAATTCCTGAAACAACCAAATTTGTTACGCTAAAACTTTCTTTTCAATTCTCTTTTTTACGTTTTAGCCCTTAATCTTCAACTGAATGGAGCTTATTTACGTAAATTGCGTGTTGCATCTTCACACGTTTTACAACAGATGGTTTTTCATACTGCTTACGTGTTCTTACTTCCTTGATGACACCAGTCTTCTCAGCTTTTCTCTTGAATTTCTTGAGAGCTCTCTCAATGTTCTCGCCATCTTTTACAGGTACGATGATCATGAATCTTTTCTTTTTAAAATTTAAATGTTAATAATTGATTGACCGTGTGGAGTTTCCACACAGGGCTGCAAAGTTACGGCTATTTTATCACATGGCAAAACATTTTTCGACTTTTTTTAACTTTTCACCCCATTTCCATCCCTTTCTCCACCTTATCATATATTTTTTTACTAACTTTGCATCCTCAATTAATTAATTTTTGCACGATGACTGCAGAGTTCACAACCACCATTCTCCAATGGTTTACTACCAATCGCAGAGAGTTACCTTGGCGAGAGACCCGCGACCCCTATGCCATCTGGCTGAGCGAAATCATTTTGCAACAAACACGCATTCAGCAAGGCATCGCTTACTGGGAACGGTTTATGCACCGTTGGCCTACTGCGACAGACCTCGCTGCTGCTACAGAAGACGAGGTATTGCGAGAATGGCAAGGATTGGGCTATTACAGTAGGGCGCGCAATCTTCACAAGGCAGCTCAGCAGATTGTGGAACTAGGGCATTTCCCTAGCACCATCGACTCCATTCGCCAACTCAAAGGAGTAGGTGATTACACAGCAGCTGCTATCGCATCTATTGCGTTCGACCTGCCCACCGCAGTTGTAGATGGAAATGTTTATCGTGTGCTCTCACGTTATTACGGTATCGACATTCCCATCAACACCACAGAAGGTAAGAAAACCTTTACTGCCCTTGCACAGGAATTGCTGCCCCCCACCCAAGCATCAGCATTCAACCAAGCGATGATGGATTTCGGCGCCATTCAATGCACTCCACAATCGCCACTATGTGATGCATGTCCACTGATTGAGACATGTGATGCCTATCACACAAAACGCATTCATCAGTTGCCCGTCAAACTGCACAAACTTCGCATCCGCGAACGACATTTCAGTTATTATTTTATCAGATGCAATGAACACGGCACCACCCTAACCGCCATCCGCCGCCGCCCCTCTGGCGACATTTGGCAAGGGCTGTGGGAACCGCTGCTCATTGAACATTCCCCATTAGACATTGGGCAATGGACCGTACCAGACAATCTTCGTGATTCAAGGTTCAAGATTCATTCTGTTAAGAAGGACGTGAAACACATCCTCACCCATCAGGTCATCTATGCCGACTTTTATCTAGTCGAGACCAACCTACGTCCTGACCTACCTTCTACATTTCAATGGATAGCCGAATCAGAGCTCAACCAATATGCACTGCCCCGACTCGTAGAAATACTCATAAACTCTCTCCCGTAGCCGCAATCTACCAGATATATGAGTAATCTCATGAAAACATACCATTTTTGCAAATTATTAGGCTATGATACAACAGTTGGCATAAATACATATATTAGCCGATATAAAAAGCAATCCCGAGAGCCACAAATAAAGGCGCTATAGAAATTACCCTTAAGAGAAAAAATTGTTACCCTTAGGGGTAGCAAAAATTCCCATTAGCGGGAACAAAAACACGAACCAAGCCGCAAGTCTGTTCGACAAGCTCACAACAAGATAGATGAAGATAGTGCATTTTTTCAACTTCTAAATCGCCAAGAGTTTTGCATTATGCTTAGTAAATTGTGAAAAATGCGATTAAGCTGAACATAAATCATGTTAATTTAAGTTTATTGAGGCGTAGCATTTTGTGCAAAGCAAATATTTTCCTAACTTTGCAGTCTAAATAAATCCTATCATCAAATACAAACAATTATGAGCGACAAACAGAAAAGATTCTTCCTTAGTGAAGACGAAATACCACGCCAGTGGTACAACATTCAGGCTGATATGGTGACCAAGCCCCTGCCACCTATCCACCCAGCTACTCACCAGCCATTAAAGGCAGAAGACCTATATCCTATCTTTGCAAAAGAGCTGTGTCATCAGGAACTAGATACCGAACACGCATGGATCGACATCCCAGAAGAGGTACGTGATATGTACAAATACTATCGTTCTACCCCTCTCGTACGTGCTTACGGACTGGAGAAAGCACTTGGTACACCTGCTCATATCTATTTCAAGAACGAAAGTGTAAGTCCTGTAGGTTCTCACAAATTGAACTCAGCCCTTGCACAGGCATACTACTGCAAGCAGGAAGGCATCACCAACGTGACTACAGAAACAGGCGCAGGTCAGTGGGGAGCTGCCCTCTCCTATGCAGCGAAGGTATTCGGACTGGAAGCTGCTGTCTACCAGGTTAAGATTTCATACGAGCAGAAGCCCTATCGTCGCAGCATCATGCAGACCTATGGAGCACAGGTGACTCCTTCACCATCTATGTCTACCCGCGCAGGTAAGGATGTGCTGACACGTGACCCCAACAACCAGGGTTCACTTGGCACAGCCATCTCTGAGGCAGTAGAACTTGCCATGACCACTCCTAATTGTAAATACGTGCTTGGCTCAGTGCTCAACCACGTATCACTCCACCAGACTGTTATCGGCCTCGAAGCAGAGAAGCAGATGGAAATGGCAGGCGAGTATCCAGACATCGTGATTGCCTGCTTCGGTGGAGGTAGCAACTTCGGTGGCATCTCCTTCCCATTCATGCGTCACAAGATCAAGGAAGGAAAGCAAACCCGCTTCATTGCAGCCGAGCCATCCAGCTGTCCTAAACTCACACGCGGTGTGTTCCAGTACGACTTTGGTGACCTCTCAGGTCTCACCCCACTGTTGCCTATGTACACACTCGGACACAATTTCATGCCAGCAAATATCCATGCAGGCGGACTCCGCTATCATGGTGCTGGAATGATAATCTCTCAATTGCTAAAGGATGGCTATATGGAAGCTGTCGATATCGTTCAAAGCGAATCATTTAAGGCAGGTCTTATGTTCTCTAAGTGCGAGGGTATCATCCCTGCACCAGAGTCCTGTCATGCAATTGCAGCGACCATTCGCGAAGCAAATAAGTGTAAGGAGACAGGTGAGGAGAAAGTTATCCTCTTCAACCTTTCAGGTCATGGTCTTATCGACATGACTGCCTACGACCAGTTCCTTGCAGGTTCACTCCTCGACTTCGAAGTGACTGACGAAGAAGTTGCAAAGAACATCGCTGAGTTAGACAAGATTATCTAATCGTATATCTCAGATTGCAAAGAAAGCCCCAAAGTCTAAACGCTTTGGGGTTTCTTCTTTTATTTCTCTCTTTTCAATTCCCTAAGTATTTCTCAACAGCCGCCTTGATGTCAGGGCCACGAAGTCCACGACGTAATATCGTTCCATCAGGACCAAACAGTATAATCTGTGGAATATACGTCACTCCATAGGGTTCAGATGCCTCACCCTGATTATTCATAATCTGAGGATACTCTATACCCAGCTGTTTCATGGCCACCTTCGTATCCTCCGGCTTGTCAGATGTGGCAATACCTACAGCAACAAAGTTTTTGTCCTTGTATTTGTTCCACACCTCTATTATATTAGGGATTTCTTTCTTACAGGGGCCACACCATGAAGCCCAAAAGTCAATCAGCACATATTTCCCTTTTCCCACATAGTCAGACAGACGTTGAATCTTCCCTTCATACTCCACCGCAAAGTCCTTGTACATCATCCCTTCCTCTGTCTGTGCAGTCAACTCATAATTCGCACGTAGCTGTTTTAAGCCAGGAACTGCCTTCAGGCCCTCGCTTCCCCGATCGTAAAGGTCCTTAAATGTGAATTTCTCTATGTATGAGTTGAAATAATACAACGAACGAGCGCTCAGCGCATCACCCATGTGAGCATCCACCTGAGCCACCACCTTGTTCGAAATCATCTTGCTGAGTTCATCTTCCGACAGTTTTCCGTCATAATACAGCTTTTCGAAAGGAGCAATCTCGTTGACAAGGTTTGTGAAAGCATCATTCAGAGGAGCACCTTTTCCGTAGTAGTTGTTACCACTCAAACTGACTTTACCTGGTTCCAGAATGAACTGGCCCATTAATTCCCCCTCTTTGGTAATGATTTCCACATACCTCGTTTGATTCGTTTGCCCCTTAAAAGTAAACGTACCGTCTTTCACCTCGGCAGAATCCAGTTTAGCGCCAAACCCCACTTCCTGCAAATACACTCGAGAGGTGCCATGATAGTCCTTACCTGTAATGCTATATTCACCCTGCTGTGCAACAGCACAAACACTTACCATCACAGCGAATACATATATTACTAATCTTTTCATAAGTTCTATTAGTTATACTTTATTATCTAAATATCCTGCCTTCTTGAGTTCACCATAAGCAAGGTCGCACTCATTCCACCAAGCTTGTCCAAAGCGGCGGATAAGGGGTTCTTTGAGAAACCGATAGAGGGGAAGGGAGAGTTTGCAACCAAGCTCCACACCACAGCGGCAGATATCCCAACGGTCATAGTTCACACCTATGGTGCCTGAAATATTTTTAAGACGAACGGGATAGAGGTGGCAGGAGATGGGTTTCTGGAAATGTGTACGCCCTTCACGATAGGCACGGTCGAGCACACAGAAACAGGTTCCATCGGCATCATGATTAGCAAACACGCAATCTTTATCGTTTACGATACTAGTGACAAGTTCACCAGAAGGGTCGGCATAAACCACTCCTTGTTGCTCGATGACATTACGAGCTTCTGGCGTTAGTTCTTCCCATACCACTTCCATCGCATCTTCTATCTCGGCTATTTCTTCCTCTTCTACGGGTGCGCCTGCATCGCCTTCGACGCAGCAGCAGCCCTTACACACAGAAAGGTCGCAACAGAATTGCTGCGAAAAGAGGTCGAGCGAAACAAGGGTATCTTGGATTTCAAGCATTGATTCTTGCAATAAGTTCTACAATACGCTGGTGCAGCTGCTGGTACTGTGGCGACGACTTGAAGTCGGTATTGCGACGTATCATCTGATCCACTGCAGCTTGGCTGTGCTGATAGCATGACAGTTCATTATCCATCTGCTGTGCATGAGCGGCATGTTGCTTAATCTCTTTCTCACGTGCTCTTCGCAGGATCGTACAGACAGGATTGACAACTTCCATCACTACATTATCCATAATATGATGCCCTTGCATAAAAAGATAGACGTTGTCAGGGGTAAGTCCCAGCTGCGTGAGCTCCTCCTTGAGCGGCTGAAGCTTTCCTTTAGCTTCCGGCACCTCCTTCTGCAACCAGGCAATCTTCTGATTAGCTTTACGCCGAAGATGCTCCAATCCCTCCTCTGGGTTGAAGATATTCACTTTATGTATAGTGGCGATGTTGCACAACGAAGTAAGGGGCATTTCGCTTGCACGGTTGTTTCGATAGAGCCACATAGCCCATACGAAAAGGTCGTAAATAGCACGTGAATAGGCGGAGAGATAGGCTACGAAGTCGAATACCTTCTTATCGTTCAGCGTAGCCATGACGCACACGTTATGCAGACTTTCAGCGTAGCACTGATAGTTTTCGATAGCATAGACGTAGGTGTGTACGATAAAAGGGTTGTGGTTGATTTCGCGGCTTGTCGATGTAGCATCCTGCAATAGGTAGTCGAGGTCAGCATCTACACAAGCAATCATACTTGTTCCCAATCCTTTGCCAAGGTTGTTGGTGATAGCCGATTTCTTGCCTCTGCTGAGATTCGAACGCGAAGGTAGGACTATCTCAAAACCTAAGTCATCGGTTTCAAACTCTGCAAGGATATCACGCCAAAAGAAGATGTCATCGTAACTCTCAACGTACACGATGACTTTATGTTTCTTCCACTTCGGCCGCATGTGATTGGCAGCCTCGAAGTAGCGTGAATTGACATTATCGACTAATCGCTTTGGCACAGTTCCTTTCCTTCAATAACCTATCGATATCTAAGCAACTAAGCTAAAAAAACAATAACTTTTAAGCGTTACTTCACCGTCACATCTTCTACCTCCGTCACAATATCCATCCATCCATCCATAATGAGGGCTGGCGAATGGGTCGAGAGGATAATCTGTACATTGGGGTTCAGCTCACGGATGAGGTTGAGCAGTCCTTTCTGCCACTCGATGTGAAGGCTGATTTCCGGCTCGTCCATCAGCAGGGCATAGTGTTCGCCATTCTCTACGAGTACAGTCAACATGATGACTAGCATCTGCTTCTCGCCTGAAGAGAGCTGGTAAGGTGTCAGTATCTCCCCGTTCTGGAAGAACTGGATTTCGTTGCTCTTGCGGTCAATGGTTTTATTGGTGTCCTTGAATAATTCGTCCATGATATTCTGGAACTTGGTCTTGGGCACCGATACCAATGCAGCCTTCATGTGGTCCTCGGGATTACCGCTTGTGAGAATCTCGATAATCTGGTTGCCAATATTCACCTGATAGTCCAGATAGCGCTTCTGCAGCTTATAGATCTGCCAGTCGAGTTCAGTCTTGACACGAGTGTCGGCCAGTTTTTCAAGCAGATTACTATTGAGCAGAGGGCGGTCGAATGAACGGATAACATCAAACTTGATGCATGTAGCATCTTCGGGATAGAGTTTGATAGTGATGCCCTGAGCCACTTCGCCTGCATGCATCTCACCGTTGTCGATGAGTTTCAGCGACCGTGCAGAATGGTTGATAATCGTACTCTTACCCACTCCGTTGATGCCACTCAGAATGTTCACTGTGGGGTTCAGCTCCCACTTGATGTGCTTGCCACCCTTCCACAATGCCTTGATTTCAATGCTTTGGATGTATTCTGCCTGTTTCATGATTTTAACCAAATGCTGTTATGAACTTCTCGAGGTTCTTCTTTTTTGTTGCCCCCATGATGAGGAAGAGGTCGATAAGCCACCATACGCCACATCCACCACCGGTAAGCAGTTTACCGATACCAAGACCTATATCACCTATGATGAAGCGGTCAACTCCCAATTCGCCGAAGAAAACCGACAGCACGATAGTCAAAATAGGGTTGGTATATTCCATAGCCATAACTGCCATCTCATTTTCGGACGGCAAGTTCAGCAGGCGTTCCTTAATCATAGGAATTGACTCTGCCGGGAAGTTACTCCCCTTAGTTGCGATGAACAAATTTACTTTATCTGCATCCATTGTTATAGAGTTTGAATAGTTATTTTTACACCGCAAAGTTACAAAATAATTAATAATTAAGAAATAAGAGTTATGAAAATTTGATAAAAATATGAATTATGCTTTATGAATTATGCATTATTTCGTAACTTTGCATCCCGAATTAATCACAACTCTATATGAAACGATTGAAGAATCTATTTGGAGAATTGATGTGCATTGCACTGTTCGCAGTGATTGCAGTAGTATATTTCTACCCTGCCGATTTCGAAGGCAGACGTTTGAACCAGCACGACCATGGTGCCAATGACGGACTAGGTGTAGAGATTAACCAATATCGTGACACACACGATGGTGAGACACCTCGCTGGACGAATAGCGTATTCGGTGGTATGCCCACCTATCAGATTGCACCTTCGTACGACTCATCAAAGAAGATGTCGTTCATCGAAAGTGCTTACCACCTGTGGTTGCCCGACTACGTGTTCTACATCTTTATCTCGATGCTGGGCTTCTATATCCTGCTTCGGGCCTTCGATTTCCGTCGCTGGATGGCAGCCTTAGGAGCTATCGTATGGGCATTCTCCAGCTATTTCTTCATCATCATTGCCGCAGGTCACATTTGGAAAGTGCTGACACTGGCCTACATTCCTCCCACCATTGCAGGCATCGTGCTCTGCTATCGACGCCGCTATCTGCTAGGATGTGCTGTTACAGCCCTCTTTGCTGCCCTGCAGGTATCAAGCAACCACGTGCAGATGAGCTATTACTTCCTTGTGCCTGAAGCACTCATCGTCATTGCATTCTTGATTGAGAGTCTCAGAAAGAAGGAGCCAGTGGTGGTTGAGCCAGAACCTGAACCTACGTGGTGGGACAAAGTCACAAGTATCTTCAAGAAGAAACCTGTCAAAGCACCAGTAGAGCGCCCTCTCGACTTCAAATCGTGGTTGAAAGGCACAGCAGCCGTACTTGTCGCTGCTGTATTGGCAATTGGACTGAATGCTTCAAACCTCTATCATACGTATCAGTACTCAAAAGACACGATGCGTGGCAAGAGCGAATTGGTAAAGGCACAAAAGGTGGACGACCAGACCGACAGCGGACTCGAGCGCAGCTATATCACCGCTTGGAGCTATGGCATCGGCGAGACATGGACCTTCCTCATTCCCGACCTCATGGGTGGTGCCAGTGTGCCACTGAGCGAGAACCCTACAGCCATGAAGAAGGCCGACCCCACTTTTGCCAATGCAGGCATCTACAACGGATTCCCACAATACTGGGGCGAACAGCCTGGCACCAGCGGACCTGTCTATCTCGGTGCCCTCGTATGCTTGCTGTTTGTGCTGGCATTGTTCGTCATACCGAATAAGAGCCCACTGAAATGGGCACTCATCATCGCCACCATCCTGTCTATCCTGCTGGCATGGGGTAAGAACTTCATGGGCTTCACCGACTTCTTCATCGACCATGTGCCGATGTACTCAAAGTTCCGTACCGTCAGCTCCATCCTCGTTGTGGCTGAGTTCACCATTCCGTTGCTTGGTATGCTGGGATTGAAACGGTTCACCGAGCTGGGTGCAGAGCGAGAGACGCGAGGTCAGATGATGCGTGCTTTGTTCATTAGTACTGCCATCACAGTTGGCATCTGTATCGCCTTTGCATTAGGTCACAATGCCCTTCTTGGCGAGAGCATCAGCAGTTCCGACCGCAGCAGCATCAACGAATATGTCGGGATGGGGTACTTCGACCAAGCCACAGGTCAGCGCATTCTGGCGAGCGTGGCAGCCATGCGCGATGCTATGCTCACAGCCGATGCATGGCGCTCTGTCATCATCATCCTTCTTGGTGGTTTCTTCCTCCATCGCATGGGTCGTGGCAAGCATTCAACACTGTTCGTTCCCAACATCGTATGGATTATCTGTATCTGTCTGATCGATATGTGGATGGTCAACAAGCGTTATCTCAACGATAAGATGTTCACGACTCCCCGCCCTGCAGCTGCTGCAGAGAAGACAGATGTCGACAACTACATCCTCGGACGTTCGGGCGACAAGCGTAACTATCGTGTACTCAACTATGGTGTAAGCACTTTCAACGACAATACCACCTCGTTCTTCTACAGCAGCGTGGGCGGCTATCATGCAGCCAAGTTACGCCGCTATCAGGAGATGATCGAGGAACATATATCACGGGAGATGCCGAAGGTGTACGATGTAATTCAGGCTTCACCGCTCGACACCACACAGATGCAAAGCGGTGTGGGCTATCCTGTATATGATTTCAGCAAGGCGACCGTCAATGTCGACTCGCTCCTTCCTGTCATCAACATGATGAACACCCGCTGGTTCATCCTCAAGGGTCAGAACGATGTGCGCATCCCGATCGAAAACAACACAGCATTCGGTAATGCATGGTTTGTGGACAATATGCGGCTCGTCAGCAATGCGAACGAGGAAATCGATGCCCTTCACAATGTCAATCCTCGTTACACAGCTGTAGTCGACAAGCAATTTGCCGACATCGTAAAAGCACCTGCAGCCCCAGCCGATTCGTCAGCAACGGTCACCCAGACTCGTCTCACCTGCGACGAAGTTGACTACGACGTCGATTCGAAAAACGGAGGGTTGGTGGTATTCTCTGAAATCTATTATCCAGGCTGGATAGCTACCATCGATGGCAACGAAGCACCTATCGGTCGCGCCAACTACATCCTGCGCTGTATGAACGTGCCAGCAGGCAAGCACACCATCCACATGGAGTTCAAGCCACAGAGCATCCGGCAGACCGAAACCATTGCCAATATCAGCTTCTACGTCATCATCGCCCTGCTGATTGCAGCATTGGTATTTGGAAGGAAAAAGAGACCCACCCCCGATAACCCCTCCCTGTAAGTGAGGGGAGTGGTTACCATAGGACATAAAAAAGCAGCATCTCAATTCCGAGGTGCTGCTTATCGTTTACATCTGCTTTCATTATACTCCCCTCCTTCATAGGGAGGGGTACAGGGGGTGGGTCTTCACCTGTTTTTTATGAGTACAATCATCTTCAGCGCAAAGTCGAAGAAGATAATCCTCGCATTGCCGTTTTGGGCAATGTCACGATAGCAGAGTTGCAATTCGTCCATGATGCCTATCACGTTGTTTTCATTGATATATGGCGCAAAGCGGACGGCAAATTCCGCTTCTTTGCTATTCATGTAGTTCAGGTCGGGATTGCCGAAATTATACACGAAGTTCTCACGTATCATTCGCTGGCAATAGTTCAAAAAACGCTTCTGGCGCTCACGGCCCAATGCTGCCACCTCCTCACTCCATAACTTCATCTCACGCACCTTTCGCACATAGCTCAGGCGCATCAGGCTCTTGAACAGTTCCAGGAACTGCTCCTGCTCCGAGTTATCGACAATTTGGCGCAAGGCTACCGATAGGTTTCCATAGGCTGTACGGGCAATATTATGAGCCATCGTAGGGTCGATGTAATGACGTATGGTCAACACTTGTTCAATATCACCTTCCTGAAACTTCGGCACCTCGACCAGTTGGCAACGGCTGCGGATGGTGGTCAGCAGCAACTCGGGATGCTCACTTACCAAGATGAACACAGACCCCGTGGGAGGTTCCTCCAGCAGTTTCAGCAACTTGTTGGCACATTCGTCATTCATGCGCTCGGGCAGCCAAATTATAGCTACCTTGTAGCCACCCTGATTAGCCTTCAGGCTAAACTTACGTAGCAGTGCGCTCGCCTCATCCACATAGATCATCAGCTGCTGATTCACAGCATCTATGCCGTTCATCCAGTCGCTGTAGTCGAAATACGGGTTCTGCATCGCCATCTCCCTCCACTGCTTGGCAAACAGCTCGCAAGGTGCCGGTTTTTTCGAATCCTTTTTGTAGATAGGATAAGAAAAACTGAGGTCGGGATGCTGCATCTTTCCCACCAGCGGTGAGTTGTTCAGCAGACGGCTCGCCAATGCCCATGCAATGGCAAAGCCCCCATTGCCTTCAGGACCCGCTAACAGCAATGCATGAGGCAGGTGGCCTGTCTCCACTTCGTGAAGCAACCGCTGCTTCACCTCTTCCTGTCCGATGATGTCTGCAAATGTCATAATATAATACTTTCTATAACCCTCCTCAAGGAGGGAACATAGTACCTCCTCACAACTCCCTTCCTTTGGAGGCCATGGGGGGGGAGGTCCCTTATAGCTTTCCCATAATCTCCTTGATACTTGGCACAGCCGAAACGGTATAGAAATGTAGTCGTGGCACCCCAGCACGAATCAACTCCCTGCATTGCTCCACACACCATTCCACGCCCACTTGCGCCACCTCCTCGTCGGTCTTCCGCTTGCGAGCCTCATCAGCGAGTGCAGCAGGGATGTCCACATGGAATGTCTTAGGTATGATGGTCAGCTGCCCCATCTTCGCCAGCGGTTTGATGCCTGGGATGATTGGGATGGTGATACCTGCCTGCCGAGCTTTTTCGATAAATTGGAAGTACTTTGCGTTATCGAAAAACAGCTGTGTCACAGCGTATTTCGCACCTAAGTCTTGTTTCTTCTTGAGCACTCTCAGGTCAAACTCCAGATTAGGCGCTTCATCATGCTTCTCTGGATAACACGCCACTCCATATTCGAATGGCTCACCCGGCACCTTGATGTCGCTTCCGTCGAGAAACTTTCCTGCATTGAACAGGTTGACCTGTTCGATCAGTTCCGTCGCATGACTGTTGCCTCCCTTCTCAGGCACGAACCGCTTCTCATCAGGTGCCTTGTCGCCACGCAGAATCAGGATGTCCTTAATGCCGAGAAACTGCAAGTCGAGCAACATATACTCCGTGTCCTCACGCGAGAAACCCGAGCACAGTACATGCGGCACCACCTTCAGCCCATAGCGCTGCATGATGGCACTTGCCACGGCAATCGTACCAGGGCGACGCCTCAGACGATGCTTCGCATACGAACCGTCATCCTGTTCCGTATAAATATATTCGCTGCGATGCGTCGTGATATTAATCAGCTCGGGATCGAACTCCTTCAGGATGTCGATTGTCTTAAACAAGTTTCCCGTACCTGTGCCCTTCAATGGCGGTAGTACTTCGAATGAATATTTCATCTAACTAATAAAATGTTATATTACAATACTGTGAGGGATACACGCCTCCCTAATCCAGAAAAAATACGGAAAAGGGTGGAAAGCTGTACATCGGCATGACCGTTCTCTATCTTTGAGATATAACTTTTCTTTGTGCCAATCTTAGCAGCTAACTGCTCCTGAGTCAGTCCAGCCAGCCGTCGCTGTTCCTTTAGACATTCTGCTAAGCAGAATGCCTCAGCGCCAGCCTCAAAACGTTCACGAGTATCCGTACCTTGCTTTCCATATTCGGCATCGAGCAGCTCATCGAAACTCGTACATTCCATAATTGCTTTTTTCTTCTTTGCATCCATTATTATACCTCCTTGCTTTTAAAAAATTCCTTTTTGATGGCTTCTGCCCGCTTGATTTCTTTCAACGGCGTTTTCTGAGTTTTCTTCTGAAATCCGTGAAACAGCACTACAACAGCCCCTCCATCCATACAACAGAAGATGCGATAGATATTACTTTCTATCTCTACTCTTATTTCATAAATTTCGTCAGTCCCCTCAATGATTCTGAAGAACTTCTGTGGAATGATTCGCTGCGTCTCCACCAACCTCAACACATAGTTGATCTTATCGCGGACAGTTTGAGTCTGTGCCACATAAAAATCCTTATAATAGTTCTTGAAGAGTTTAATTGAGCGTATCTTATCCATCGCAAATGAATTTGCGGCGCAAAGTTAATCAATTAATGAACAACTACCAAATATTTCATGAACTTTCTTCAAAAAAAGAGTATTTGTAACATATTTTCATCGGGAACACTGTGAATATAATGCTAAAGTCGGTTCAATATCCCATACGCGAAATGTCCACCTCTTTCTTTTTCTTCTCCTTGAAACCGCCGATGCGATAGATAGCGGTAAGAGAGACGTTGGGGTATTCGTTCCACATGTGCATGGAGTAATCTTGATTGGCCAGACGTGAGTACACATTGACATGGTTGTTGAGGATATTGTTTCCGGCTATGATAGCGCTCCACTTTCCGTTGTCGGATGTCCATCGCAAAGATGCATGCAGACGGAAATAGGGGTCGATGTCGTAAATTCCCTGTATAGCTTTCGACTGGAACGAGGGATTCAAGGTCAAACGAATATCATGACGCTGGGTAAGGCGCAACATGGTCGTAGTACTGAGGATGGCTGTCAACTTTGTACGGTCGAATGGAAGGTCGAAGAACCTGTTGCTCTTGTCGTGACGATAGATTCCTGTGGCGTTGATGGTACCATTAAGCCATTTGCCGACACCAAACCGTACTGAGGCCTGCAGACCGTGGATGTTTTGGAAGTCGAAGTTCGTTTCCTTCATGATAACAGCCATACGGTCGGAAGGCTGATAGGCCAGTTGAACAAAATAGTCGGGCATATAAGTTGCAAAGGCGGTGAACGTGTAATGTTGGCGATATTGCCAAATGAGATTGATGTTATAGGTAGGCTGTGGTTTCAGGTCGGGATTTCCCCATATCTCGCTATAGGCCGATGTATAGAAGATATTGCTCATAGTGCTCCAATAAGTAGGGAACACATTTTGTGAACTGAACGTGAGATTGAGCATACTCTTATCACTGACATTCCACATAGCATTGAACGTCGGATAGATGCGCCATTCATTCCATTTCGGAGCGTGGTATTGTTCCGCACCCAAAGAGGCGTCGACACTCAGCGATGGAGTTATCTGCTTGTTGAATCCTACATAGAAGTCAAAGATGCGTTCGGTATAGTCCACATGGCTCGTAGCATCAGGCAAGGGCTGACCATCGGGTGTTCGTGTTGTCTGATAGCTCTCGTTTCTGGTTACCTGTGCCTCTACACCATAGTTCAATTCCCAATCATGAGGCAGGACATGAGTTTGGTCTGCAGTGAAGAGCCATTTATTAATACGCTGACGGCTGTCGCCCAAGAGATTTCGCGACCGATCGTACAATTGTCCGTCGAGATGCTGGGTACGAGGGTTTTGATAGTTAGTATACGATGCGCTGAGTTCCAAACCAAAGGGTGCGCTATAGCTGGCATCCACATTGTGTAAATAGTCATGAACTTTTGAGTGCTGCACCGAGGTTTCCAATCCTGTGCTGGTGTTGACCGCATTGCTCGAAGTCCATTTCCCTGTATAGGCAACACTCAATCGGCTCTCTTCCGAAACAGCATAATCCATACCTATCCGATAGTTGTGGTTGATGACACGATTCTTGCGTTCAGTTCTGTCGGCGTAATCTACTCGTTGGTTTCCCAACGGATGATGTGCTATGTGCTCAGCCTTACCATATGCATCACCATAACCATAAGCATAGGAGGCATCAATACCGAGGTTCCCATGTTGATAGATTACGGTACTCTTTGCTTGTCCGTATTGATATTTGTTTTGTCTGAAAAAACCTTGCAGTTGTCCAGCAAACTGATTTGTCCCTGCGAAATCTTTTGTCACGACATTGATTGCCATTCCCCTGACATGGTATTTGGGCGGAGCAGAGGCCATTACTTCGGCTTTTGCCACCATCGAAGCAGGCATTTGTTTCAATCGCTCTACCACGTCATTTGCATCAAGCGTTGTCACCTTGCCATTGATGATAAGGGTCACTGGCTGCCCTGCAAACGTCATTCCGTCGCCCGTATCCACCACACCGGGAATGCGTGCCAATGCTTCGTAGGCGTTGTCAGCAGGAAGGATTTCCAAAAGTTGCGGCATATGATAGGTAAGGTGTCCGTTCTCGGCCTTGACCACAATCCGCTCATCCTTCACCTGCACTCCGTTAATCGTGATACTTTCTTGCTGAATCCGTATTGTGCCGACATTTCGGGCATCCAGTAATCGATACATGGTCTTGTAACCCACAAACGAGATACGCGCAAGAACGGGCTGCTGTTCGCAGGGAATGACAAAGAGGCCGCTTTCGTTCGACACGCCACCTGCAAGTAGCGTAGAGTCTTGGGGTGAAAGCAGAGCGATATTAGCATATGATACGGGCAGGTCCTGCTCGTCGACAATGGTGCCCTTATAGCGTGGGGCTGTCTTCTGAGGACACTCCACGATGATTTCCTTGTCCTCCACCGTCATGCGGATGGGATAGAAGCCTATCATCTGCTGGATGGCATCGGGCACGGTTTTGCGATGAATAGAAGTAGTGATGTAGAAGTCCTCTAGCTCGTTGTAGAGAAAACTAATGATGTAGTCATCACTCTGCTCGTTCAGTTCGCGCAGAGCCTCGCTGATAGATACATTATTATATTCACGCGTGATACGCTGAGCCTGCATCGTGACAACAGTACACAGGAACAGCAATGATGTCAACACAACTTTCATAGCCTACTCTACAATTATCTTGTTATCCTTCAGTTCTACACTCATGCTTTCGAAACGGTTGAGACGGCGTAATAGAGTGTCGAGCGGCTCGTGTTTCCTCCATACGAAATAGAACCGCAACTGACGTGCATCGCTGTTACGGAAATCCACATCTTTGTGATAGTATGCAGCAATCTGAGGCAACATCTCATCGAGCGTCACATTGTCGAAGACGATAGCCTGAGCGGTGTCGTTCGGAGCCACGGAAGGTGAAGCGTTTTGCATAGGGAGTGAAGCATCTACTGTCGCAACAGTTTCTTCAGCCTCTTGAGTGTGTTGCCCAGAATGACTTACAACATTAATTACTGCATAGGTAATGCCTGAAATAATTAGCACACCGATGAGCGCAGCTGCAATCTTCATGATTCTCCACTTGTTTTTCTCCTTACTCTTCGCCCTCCACCTTTCATGCCTCACTTTTATCTTCTCCCATTCCTCGTCAACAGGGATGTCCTCCTCTTTCATGTCGCGACGGATGAAGGCACGTTTCGTTTGGGCAAGCTGCTCCATGAGGCTTACCATCTCACCGTCCGCAAGTATTTGGCGGAGTTGTTCTTCCGAGTAGTTTTCCGGATGTTCCTGCATGTCGAGCAGGCGACGGATTGTTTCGTTCTGTTCCATATCTTATTCAATAAACCTCTCACGCTCGATAATCAAAACAAGCTTTGATTGTGCTCGCTTAATCGAATTTTTCATTTTGCTTAAAATACTCCTTTATCTTCTGTAGCGACTGCGACAAGTGGTTGTAGACCGTCACCTTGCTCACACCTACAGTCTGCGCCACTTCCTCATATGTCATCTCGCGGAGGAACCGCAACCTGAATATCTGCTGAGTAAGTGGAGGGAACTCGCTTTCTACAAATTGCATCAGCCGTTCCAAACGGTCATCATCATTGATATACACCACCTGACTCTGTATCAGTTCCTGAGAATAGAGCTTTTCAACCCGCTGGCGTACATCCTTATGACTAAGCACATCACGGCATTTGTTCCTTACGCTGGTCATGAGATAACCCTCGATTCGCTCTTCTTGGGGGACAACATCACCGCGAAGCAAACGTGTAAAGACCTCGCTCACCACATCCTTGCATTCATCAGCATCATAGAGCATTGTCTTAGCCAGACGATACATGGCAGAATAATGCTGACGAAATATCTCTTCAAACTTTTCTTTGGTCATAATCCGACTATTTAATCAGTCTTTTATCACAAGGACGATTCAGCAATACAAAAAACTAAGCAAAACGAAAACTTTTTTAAAAACCTAAATCGGTGAGGCCGCCATAACTGTCGGCTGCTGCTTCCAAAGCCTCCTCCGTAGTGTACTGCTGATACAACTTACAGCGTGTTACGATACCCTGCGGCGAACAACGGTTGCCGATTATCTGTACCAGCGCCCAGCCCTTCATCTCATCGGCAAACTCTTCGCCCTTCAGCACATAGTGTCCGTCTGATACCGTCATATCCAATCGCGAAATCTCACGCACACTGAACCGCACTCGCGGCAACTCCCTTTCGATGTGCTGTACAGCGGTATAGAGCAATAATCGCTCGTCGTAATATTCATCTTCAGCTCTGAGGTCGGTCAGCAAGGCGCTGACACCATCCACCTCGCCCAACTCCTGCTTCACCGTTGGCAACACACCTTCACTAATCGGTAGATCAGGCATCAAAAATGACGCCTGGCTCAACACCTTACCCACATACACCATAGGCAACTGATTGGCACGCGACTTGAAATTCTGACAGGTAATCTGCAACTCGGTAAGCATCGGTTCACATACTCTGAGCATCTTCCACAGCGCGATGGAGTGACGCATCTTTTGCCGTTGTTTGAACTGCGGCAACGTGCAGCTACGCTTCTCATGCATTGTTGACGGGCGCCCTACGACCTGCCCCTGACGCAGATAAAAAGTCGTTCCTCCCATACGGATCTTTCGGGGTATCGTCATCCCCAAACCTTTACTGTCTTTTTTCTTCATAGTTCTTTCCTCCTGTTTTTTATGTTAATTATATCAATAATTCACTTTACTCCATCACCTCTCACCTTTTATATACATCCTATATTCATTGCATTTACCACTCTAGCGCCTCTCATACTCATACACTTTCCATATATCTCTCATACCCTTCATATATATCATGTACTTTTTACATACTACTTTGGTACTTCCTAGGTACTTCTTAGGTACTTCTTAGGTACCTCTTATGTACCTCGCATGTCGATCCTCAATCTATCCTCACTTCACCTTCCAAGTACCTTTTATCTCTCTTATAGTTTTGCTCAAGATATCTTCGTTATTTGTTCAATACTTGTTCAATGTTATATTGAACATCTATTGAACATCTCTCGAACAAGAATTGAACATAAATAAAGGTTAGTCCTATGGTATGTGAAAGACCGATTGGTCTTAGATTGAAGGTATACATAAGTGGAATGAAGGATGTATTAAAGATATATTAAAAATGTCTTAAGGATGCATGAGAGATGTTTTAGAGATTTCTCAGTACAAAGGTACGAAGAATTCTCTATTCTGAGCATCAATATATGGAAATATGCATAGAAATCTCACTTTTTGTGTGAGTTTCTGCCGTTTTTCATATTGTGCCGTGATATATGGCCTACTCTACAGCAATCTTGCTGTCTTTCAGTTCAACCTTCAGTCTTTCGAAGTGGTTCAGTTTCTTAATGAGAACCTCAACCTTATCCTCAGGTTTCCATACGAAATGGAACCTCAACTGACGTGCATCACTGTTACGGAAATCAGCTGTCACATGATAGTAATCCGCAATCTGGGGGAGCATCTGATCGAGCGGCACGTTGTCAAAGACAATAGTAGAATCGCCTACAACCTCTGCAGACCCCTTCCCCGCTTCCCCCTCTATGGGTAGAGTTATCTTCAACAGGTGTGTCAGTCTGCCGACTACTACATATAGCTTCAACCAACAGATGGTAGGTCTCACGAGTGTCTTCATCATGATTGATGATGTCATGGATTTCCTGTTCGGAGTATGTTGCTGGATGGTCGAGCATTTCAAGAAGCTGGAGGACTCTTTTCAAACATGCATTGGTACAGCAAATGAGCGGATATGCATCAGAAAAAGAGAGACAAATAGGTCAAATGGGATGGAAAACGGCACAAAACCGATGTTTTTTGCAAAAAAACAATGAATAGGAAATTGTCGAATGGTAAATTATTACTACCTTTGCACCCGCTTTAGCGAAGCCGCTGGCGAATTAGAGAGAATCGTGGATGCTTCGTTGGAACATAAACCGTTAAAAAACAATTGAAGAAATGGATTTAATCAAAGTTGCCGAAGAGGCATTTGCTACCGGCAAAGAGTTCCCTAAGTTCAAAGCAGGTGATACTATCACAGTTGCTTACAACATCGTAGAAGGTTCAAAAGAGCGTATTCAGCTCTACCGCGGTGTAGTGATTAAGATTTCCGGTCATGGAAATAAGAAGCGTTTCACAGTTCGCAAGATGTCAGGTACAGTAGGAGTTGAGCGTATCTTCCCTATCGAGTCGCCAAACATCGAGAGTATCACCATCAACAAGGTTGGTAAGGTACGTCGCGCTAAGCTGTACTACCTCCGTGACCTTACAGGTAAGAAAGCCCGCATCAAAGAGAAACTGGTTCGCAAGAGCGAAGAGGCTTAATGATGCTTTTCGAATGGGAAAACAAAAGGATGGACTTTGCGGTCCATCCTTTTTTGATTTAAGAGTAAGCCAGCACGGCTGGCTAACTTGCATTTACCTTACTAATACTTTCTTTCCGCCTACGATGTTGATGCCTCTGCGTAAGCCTTGCTGACGTTGTCCGAGAATGTTGTAAACGGCTCCATCGTTGCTATCGAGGCGATTGTCAGCCTGAAGGCCTTCAATGCCTGCCGGCGTTTCACCGTCCATACTGAGGAACACCTCTTTAATATATACAATGCTTCCTCCATTGGACGAGATACCTGCCTTGTAGATTTTGGCTGGATTGATGGTACGTCCACTTGCTGTCACAAGTTCGTGGAGCGGAATGGATACAGAGGTAATCGGGGTCCTCATATCAATGGAATAGAAGTCGGTGTTGGAACTGCCGTAAATGCGGAAGGTGGGTCGTGCTGCCGATGGGCGCACCAGATTCACAACGAGATAGTTGTAGGCAGAGAGGTCAACTCCGCTAGTATATTCCCATCCTCCGAAGCCGTCCTTGGCAGTCTTCAGACCTCCTGTACGCTCGGTGAAGGTTCCTGTTCCGATGATTGATGGGTTCACCACATCAGCCGAGAGTGGGAAGTAAGCCACGGTGACGGTGAAGGTGACGCTGCGGCTGTTGCCCATCGGGTCGGTATAGGTAGCTACCACATCTGTGGTTCCTTCGGCTTGACCTACGATATTTCCACCAACCATGCGAGCAATGCCTGGCTCGGAGAACTCGAAGCTACAACTTGGTGACACGTTGGTGACAAGACCCGACTGCGATGTGCATGAAATCTGTACTTCCTTCGTACTGCCTGGTGTCACTGCATAGTTCTGCTTCGTGATGGCAAGGTCTTCCATCGTGAGGTCTTCGGCGCTGAAGGTATGGAGCACACCTGGTCCGAAGAATCCTTCCTCGGAGAAGTTTGGCTCGGTAGAGAACCAGTCGATATCAACCATACCGCCCAACTGTTTGGTGGCGTAGTTGAAGAGGAAGAAACGGTTGCCAACAAATACACCGAGGGTGTAACCCATGTTCATCTCACTTCCGAACTTGGTGTAGTGCTGGTTGTCGTATGAATAGTAGAAGTTGGCCTTGTTGGTTCCGAAGTTGACGGATGCGCGCAGATAAATGGTATCGGACTGCAGTTCGGCACCCGTCTGCTTGGTCTGTGTGCCACGCAACTTATTCTGCTGCATATAGTACAGACGTTTCTTGCCATCAACTACCTTCACACCAATCAGTGCGTATGGCTCCTGGAATACAGCAATACCTGCCACATCGCCTTCGAGCATGTTAGAGGTAATCATCTTGATGGTACCCATAGAGTTGTAGTACTTCGATGAGCTGGTACCTACGGGACTGTAACCAAGGATGCGCTGGCTGAGACTGTTGCGTGCCCACTGGAGTGAGTCAGTCACACTAGCGGTGCGCAGACGCAGGAATCCAGGACGCTCAATGAGGCTCCAGCGAGTGTTATCGGGATTGTGGTTCCATTGCCACTGCATGCCCAACGATGCATCAGTGAAGGTGTCGTTGGTAGGCAGGTAAGTGCGCGGATAGGTCTGACCAACGTTTGGCTTTGGATAAGGCTTTCCGCCTTCACACACATCGCGAGCATTGTTGCCGACGATAGGCCATCCATCGACCCACTTCACAGGCTCGAGGTAAGGAATACGTCCGATGGCGCCTGCGTCGCAGAACAACATAGTCCACCATTCACCTGTCTGGGTTTCAACCAATGCACCCTGATGGATTTTCTGTCCGCGGAAGGTACGTCCATTGGGGTTGGTTGAGGTCTTCGGACCTACATACTCCTCGTATGGTCCCATCGGATTCTTTGAGCGGAATGTGGTCTGGCTGCCTTCTGTTCCACCATAGGTAGCATATATGTAGTAGTAATCGCCAATGTGATACATGTGACTGCCCTCACATCCATTACCTACGGAAATAGCCTTCGTGCTGGAAATCTTCGTGAGTGTCTTGGCATTGAACTTGTTGACCCAGATGTCATCAATTCCACATGCCACATAGAGGTAGCCGTCACCGTTAGGACCATCATCGAAGAGCCATCCTGGATCGTGATAGGCTTCGGGCAGAAGGGTCAAATCCCACTTTCCTTCAGGATCGGCGGCAGTGAGCAGGATGCTGCGAGAGTCGGGCGACCAAGTAGAGCATGGGAAATAGAGATAGAACTTACCGTTGTGGTAATTGAGCGTCGAAGCCCACATGCCCTGTCCGTAATGATGCTTGAAGTTGAGCAAGTTGTAGGCATCGTTATCGACAATCTGAAGGAGCGGATTGGCGCAGTATTCCCAGTTTACGAGGTCTTTCGACTTTAGGATAGTAGCACCTGGCATGTAGAACATCGTAGTGCTGACCATATAATAAGTGTCGTCCACACGGATGAGGTCGATATCCGGGAAGTCACCATTGATGATTGGGTTAATGAACTTGTTGTTGCCCAAGTCACCTGTCCACTGATGGGTATATGCCATGTATGGACGGGTGTCAGTATTCCAATCCTTGTACCACTCGAAACAGGCACCGCTACATGCCTCGTAGGTGTCATTATATCCGGCAGCCAACATCTTGTCCTTGAAGGCAGGTTCGAGCACTCGATTCTTGTTGTTTCTCCACGTAGTGTATGAGAGGCTGTTGTTGACAATCCACTTGTCGATATCGAAGAAATCACTTGTACCTGTGAGTGTCATACCAATGTTTCCATAGTGGTCGTGTACGGCCTTCCACGCCTTGCCCCACTTCGATGTAGAGCCTGTAGCCCAAGTACCAAAGTTCTTATAGACGTTCTGTCCCATTTCGTTTACATGGTCGATATCATTGGTATTCTGCGGACTCCAGTCGATTTCGGTCACCACAATCGGGTTGGTCTCAACGACAGGCACCTGACGCTTGAAGTTGTTGATGAAGGTCTGCGCATTCGCGTTCTTGTCCTCCTGACCATACCATCCTGTATAGACATGGACTGCATAGCCGATGTTATAGCTTTGAAGCGGATAAGTGGCATATCCCTCATAGCCAGATTGATAACCTGTTCCGACTCCCCAGATAATCCCTGTGAATCCATTGGCACGAATCTTATCGACGATAGGCTGGAAGAAGTCGTGCAGTGCATTAGGGCTGCTCTTTCCGTTGGCATCATGTACTGTTATCGGCTCATTGGCCAACTCGATTGAAATCTGTCCTGAGTACTTGAGCACGGTATCGTTCTTCGACACAATGTCCCACACGTCCATCAGATAGTGTTGGTAAGCACCACCGACCTGAATAGTACCCGGACATACGCCAGGCGGACGCATGATGACATACAGACCTCGGGCTATCGCCTCCTGAGCTATTTTGGTATAGAGGGTTTTCAAGTATGTAGTGAGACGCGTCTTGCTAAAATGCTCAATGTTTGCCTCACCATCACCCGTCTTTCCTGCTTTCACCGTCTTTCCATCCTCGTCCACATAGCTGTATTGCACACTATTATCGATGGTCCATGCTGGCTCGAGATGCAAGCGGAACGCATTGCAATAGGTGCCAAGCTCCGGATTAGCCATTCCGTCGAACAGTTTCTTAAAATAGTCAATACAGCGCTGTCGACCGGCATCATTGTAATCCCAGCCCCAACGGCCGTTGTTGAACCATGCACTCGGTGTATCCATCACACCATGCAGACGCACAATGTTTCCGTTAGCGTCCTTCAAATGCTTGCCGTCCACATGGAGTGGCGGCGTGTTACCAAAAGTCTTGACTTGTGCCCAACTCTGCATTGAGCAAAGCATGAGCACCACTAAAAGTAAAAAGGGTTTTCTCATAAACATAATAATGATGTAAGTTTAGTTTTGACGCTACAAAGGTACAAAATAATTAAGAATAAAGTATAAAGAATTGAGAAATAGTTCTTTTTTTGCTCTTCTCTCGTCGTTTTTCCTTTTTTTTGCGTATCTTTGCAGTGAAAGAAAACGTAACGTATTATGATGGAACAAGGAATGATTTACGAGATTTGCGGATGGGTAGCCAGCATCGGAATGATACTGGGATATTTGCCACAAGCCATAGAAACAATCCGCACACGAAACACAGATGGAATAGCCCTTCCTGCCTTTCTGATGATGGGGGTTGGCGGTCTGGCATTTATGTTACAAGGCTTGCTGCACGAACCAGAAGTGTTGTGGTCGCTGGTACTGACAAATCTGGTGACAACGACATGTAGCTGTATCGTATTCGGCATCAAGATATACAACGACTATTTCAAGAAGAAATAAATGTTACCCCTTATGATTGCAAGAATCAGAAAAGAAGATAAAAGTGAAATGTAAAAAGTAAAAATAGTAGTATTTATGTACTTTTACCGCATCATTCTTATCTTTTAATTCTTAACTCTTAATACTTATTTCTTAATTTTTTGTATCTTTGCAACCGAAACGTTAAAAACGAATTAGAATAAAAACGAACAGACACTTTTTTACTAAAAACTAATAACATCATGAAAAAGATTATCATTGCAATGATTGTATTGGTTGCCGCTACTGTTTCCCAAGCTGCAACAATTGTTTTGTTGGTGAAGAATGACACCAAGCAAACCATCACAGGCTTTGGCGCAGCCTGTTGCGACGGAGCCATGAATCCATACGGAACTGACACCAAGCCCGTGCAATTGCTTTATGGCCGTCAGTCGAAGATCGGACTGAACATCATGCGCATGGAGATATCACCCAGTTTCAGGGGCGACGACAATGCAAGTTGGAGCAACTACAACTGGCAAGGATGTGTACCTTCTGCCAAGATTGTCAAGCAACGCGGCGGTATTGTCTTCGGCACACCTTGGTCACCACCAGGTGAATACAAGACCAACGGAACGGCACAAGGCGGAAATTCAGATAGACAGGGCAATCAGCGCGGTAAGTTGCGCGAAGACTGCTATGAGAAGTTCTTCCCATGGCTCAACTCTTACCTGAAGTATATGAAGTCGAAAGGTGTGACCGTTGACGCTGTATCCATTCAGAACGAACCTGACTGGTGGGTGGACTACTCAGGCTGTCTCTACGATCCGCAAGACCTCGTAAAACTTGTCAAGAACTATGCCTACATGCTCGACCGTAAGACCTATCCTGGAGTACGGCTTATCAGTGGTGAAAGCTTAGGCTTCACACAGAACTATACCGATCCGCTCATGCGCGATACCACATGTCGCAAGCAGATTGATATCGTGGCTGGACACCTCTACGGCCATGCACCCCTCAACTATATGAAGAATTCAGCTGTTCTCGCCGCCAAATACGGCAAGGAGGTTTGGATGACAGAACACTCATCAACCGATAACATCGGCAATCGTCTGCCCAACTGGCACGAGCAGTTACTCTTTGCTGAGGAGTTGAACGAGTGTATGCTAGCCGGATGCACTGGATACATCTACTGGTACATGCGTGCTCATTGGGCATTCATTGGTACAGGTGAGTCACAATACGGTACCGCCAACAAGAAAAATACGCTGTTGCCTCGCGCCTTCGTTCTTTCTCACTTCGCTAAACATGTCACAGGATCCACTCGATTAGTGACCTCACGCGATATGACCTCGGGCGCAGAAGCAGCTCAAGAATACTCAGCATACATCAAAGGTGACTCCCTCATCGTGATGGCTATCGATACGACGAAGACTGGCTACAGCCTTAGACTAAGATTGCCTATCGAGGTGAAAAGCGGAGTTCACCTGCTGTCAACTGGCAACGAGACCGCAAATCTATGCCAAGAGAGTCCGATTGCCATCGACGAACCTACCAAAGATATCACGGTCGATATGCCTGCACGTAGTCTGAATACCTATATCTTCATGATTAACAGGGAGGATGACACAGCCATTGAAAACCTTAACGCTGACAGTAACCTTAACGATAAGGCAGGAGCAATCTACAGCCTCAATGGACAGCAGTTAATGGCCAATGGACAACTGCATAAGGGTATCTACATCATGAATGGCAAAAAAGTATTGATAAAGTGAGAACCATAAAAAGAATACGAGCTATGCTTAAAAACGTATCAAATCATCCTTTATATACTAGAGCACTTACGCTGCTGATGACGTTTTTTCCATCTATTGCCATAATGGCACAGGAAATCGCTCCAGACTACAAAGGAGCATCAAACGGTAACCCAATTAGTGCTAGTGTATTTTGCGCAGACCCAACAGCGCTAGAATACAACGGACGCATGTATGTTTACGGAACAAACGACCATCAGGAATTTATTGCCAACGGGAAAAAAGGCGATAACTCCTACGGTAATATCAAATCAATCGTAGTATTCTCAACCGACGACATGGTCAACTGGACATTTCATGGAACTATCGACACAAAAAAAATCTGTAGTTCCTGGGGCACAAGCCCATGGTACAAAAGCTATGGAGTCTCATGGGCACCATCAGTCACATGGCGTACGACAGCCAACGGAACCGATGAATTCTTCCTCTACTTCTGCAATAGCAGCCACGGCATCGGAGTACTGAAAGCAAACTCACCCATAGGACCATGGACATCACCTCTAAAACAATTAATGATTCATTACGACACCCCAGGAGCCTTCCGACAAGGTACCTCAGCCAATTTCGACCCAGGAGTCGTCATCGATGAAAACGGAACAGGATGGATTGCATTTGGAGGACTTAACGACAACGGAGCACTCCTTCCCGACAACGCACGTATCGCAAAACTAAAACCCTCAATGACAGCTCTTGATGGCGCTGCCGTAAAGATACCCGCTCCCTACCATTTCGAAGCAAATGAACTAAACGTCATCAATGGAAAGTACGTCTTCACCTACTGTTCCCACTGGGGAAGAAACCAATCCGAATGGAATACATACAAAAGCGAACATGGCATCAAATCTAACATGCCAGGAGGAGGTACCATGTGCTATATGGTAAGCGACTCGCCTTTGGACCCCGACTCATGGACATATAAAAACTATTACGGGCCAGGAGTAGCAGGCAATAACCATTCACACCTACAAAAATACCAAGGGAACTACTATCACATCTACCATGACCACGGAAGTGTCCTATTGGATGCAATGAAAAAAGGAGGTGCAGTCAACTCCAGTGCTGGCGATTACCGCTCCATCTGCGTAAATAGAGCAACTGTCAGCGAACCAACAGCAACCATCAACCCCGTCACACTCAACCTAACAGGAGTTACACAACTCAAAAACCTAGACCCATACCAACTACAACAAGCCGAAACCATGGCATCCGCAGGTGGCGTGATGTACGACGACTTCAAAAACATCAAAACCGTACCCGCCAAAAACACACTCGGCAACGATGCCTCTGAAAACCTTTATGTCAAAATGGCACCTGGATCATGGACTTCTGTCCGGAAAGTAAGGTTCGGGGCAAACGGAGCCAAATCATTTATTCTTAGAGCCAAGGGTACTGGAAAACTGGAGATTCGTTTAATTAACAGAACATCTAGAGCATCAGCCACTTTGGAATTCTCTGCAACAAACTTCACAGACTTTACATTAGATCTTGATTCCACGAAGTTTTCAGGTGTCAGGAACGTCTTCTTTGTATTTACTGAAGCCAATAACGTCCAGTTTGATAGTTGGCAATTTATTGAAAACCTTCCTGATGATATCGAGAATATTAAGGCAAACGACCCTAAGGGCACCTCACATGTTTATGATCTGACAGGTAAAACTATGCAGGTTATTAGTCAGAAGAAGGGTATTTACCTCATCGATGGAAAAAAGGTAATGATACGATGAACAGATTTAGTTTAAAGTTTATAGTTTACTGTTTACTGTTTACGGCATGCTGTTTCAGGCTCTCTGCACAGGACGACAATACAGAGCGCCTTTGGTATAACAAGCCGGCTTCCATCTGGCTCGAAGCGCTACCTATTGGCAATTCACGCCTTGGAGGTATGGTCTATGGTGGTACGACAACAGCCCAACTCCAGCTCAACGAAGAAACCTTTTGGAGTGGAGGGCCTCACAACAACAATAGCAAGACCTCCATCAACTACCTTGACCAGGTACGCAACCTCATCTTTAACGGAAAGGAAAGTGAAGCGGAAACCATCATCAACCAGCAGTTTGTTAAGGGTCCGCACGGACAACGTTACCTCAGCCTTGGCAGTCTGAAGTTCAACTTTACCAGCTACAAGGCAACAGCCGTGAAGGACTATTATCGTGAGTTGGATCTCCGCACAGCAGTTGCGACAGAGACATTCACCGCTGATTCTACTCACTACATCCGTACAGCCTTTGCATCACTGGCTGATAGTATCATCATCTATCGCATCCAATCCGATGGAGACTCACTTAGCTTTACCATCAGCCATGATTGCGACTTCACCACCTCTTATACGGGTAAGTCCAATAATGTGAAGATGACCATCAGCGGCGTAGCTCATGAGGGTATCTCAGCAGCATTAAAAGCGGAATGCTCATACTATGTTGAGAGCGACGGACGTGTGCTCAGCTATACGTCCAACAACAAACGCGGCATCCGAGTGCTCAAAGGTTCGTATGTCAATGTCTATATCTCAGCAGCCACGAACTACAAAAAATACAACAACACGAAAGGAAGTGCCACCAAGCGAAATGAAGCAACGCTGGCTAATGCCATGCAGTACAGCTATGACGAATTACTGCAACGACATATTGAGGCCTATCAAGCTCAGTACAACCGTGTACACCTCTTCCTGCCTTCTACCAAGAACAAAGATCTGACAACAGACAAGCGTCTAAATGCGTTTAGCGGTAGCAGTGACTATGGGATGGTAGCACTTCTCTTTAACTACGGACGCTACCTGCTGATTTCGTCCTCCCAGCCAGGAGGCCAGCCCGCCAACCTGCAAGGCGTATGGAACGATAAGCGTGATGCCCCTTGGGATAGCAAGTACACCATCAATATCAATGCCGAGATGAACTACTGGCCAGCCGAGGTGTGCAACCTACAAGAGACCAATGGTCCGCTGTTCGACATGATTCGCGACCTCAGTGAGACAGGAGCAATCACTGCCCGCCAGATGTATGGATGTGATGGATGGATGGCTCACCACAACACCGACCTGTGGCGCATTGCCGGACCTGTCGATGGAGCATTTTGGGGTATGTATCCCAATGGTGGAGCTTGGCTCGCCACACATCTGTGGCAACATTATCTCTTCACTGGCGACCGTGAGTTCCTGGCTGAATGGTATCCCATTATCAAGGGGACTGCAGACTTCTACCTCGACTACATGCAGCCACATCCCAAGTACAACAACTGGCTTGTCGTTGTGCCATCCGTCAGTCCTGAGCAAGGACCTTCAGGCAAGTCAACCCCTATCACAGCAGGCTGTACGATGGACAATCAGATTGCCTTCGACGCATTGTCCAATACCCTCCAAGCAGCTCAGATACTGAATGTGGACGTAGCCTATCAGGACACCTTGAAGGAAGCGATTGTCCAGTTGCCACCCATGCAGATTGGTAAATACAAACAGTTACAGGAATGGCTCATCGATGGTGACGATCCCAATAATCAACATCGGCACATCTCTCACCTCTACGGCCTCTACCCTTCCAATCAGATTAGTCCGTACACTCATCCAGAACTCTTTGCAGCCGCACAAACCACACTTACCCAGCGAGGTGACGAAGCCACAGGATGGAGCTTAGGATGGAAAATCTGTTTCTGGGCACGTATGCTCAATGGAACACATGCCTTTACCATCTTGAGGAATATGCTGAAACTGCTCCCTTCTGAAGATGCAACAGGTCAGTATCCCAACGGGCGCACCTTCCCTAACCTCTTCGATGCCCATCCGCCTTTCCAGATTGATGGTAACTTCGGAGCCACAGCAGGTATCGCTGAGATGATGCTGCAAAGTCACGACGGAGCAGTCCATCTATTACCCGCCATCCCTACAAACTGGACAACAGGTAGTGTCAGCGGACTTCGTGCCCGAGGGGGATTCGTGGTCGATATGGAATGGGAGAAAGCCAAACTCACCACAGCCAAGATTCACTCCACGATTGGAGGTACCATCCGTCTGCGTTCTTATGTACAGCTCGAAGGAGAAGGACTCGTACCTGCATCAGGTCCATGTCCTAACCCGTTGTTTGCACCAGCCGAGGTAAAGAATCCACTTGTTTCCAAATCCATTGGGACAGCCCCCAAAGCTACTGTCAAGAAAGTGTATGAGTACGACCTCCAGACTGAAGCAGGTAAGGACTACCTCATCGGGTTGATAGGAACAGGGATTGAGGCGATTGTAGATAGTAAATCATCAAATAGTAAATTTATTTACAACATTCAGGGGCAGCAAATCAATTCTCTCCAAAAGGGATTGAATATCGTGGATGGAGAAAAAGTGTGGGTGAAGTAACAGAATCAAAAAATGCAGGTTTTGCCTGCATTTTTTATTTGTCTTTCTGCCGCTGGCGTACTGCTTCATACATTAAGATAGCAGCACTGACAGATACATTAAGAGAGTCGAGTTGTCCCAACATGGGGATGCGGATATGGGCATCAGCAGCTTCGCGCCAGACAGGAGTAAGTCCTGTGGATTCTGTTCCCATAACAATAGCTGTTGGGCAAGTCATATCGGTTTCGTAATATAAAGACGAGTCCTGCAACTGGGCTGTGAGTATCTGTATGTGATGATGTTTTAGCCATGCAATGCAGTCTTCACTGGTACAGGACACAGTAGGTACAGTGAAGATAGCTCCGATAGAACTGCGTATGAGGTTGGGATTATATAAGTCTGTAAGCGGATCACATACAATCACAGCATCTACTCCTGCTGCATCGGCACTACGAAGGACTGCGCCCAAATTACCCGGCTTCTCTACACGTTCCAAAACTATATACAATCCGGATTTCTTTGCTATTGCCAAGTCGTCAAGCGTCCTGTTGGGAGTATTTACTAAAGCAATGACACCTTCTGTACTTCCTCGATAGGCTATCTTCTCATAGACATAGGGATTAACTATAACAAGCCCCCCTCTAACTCCCCCCTCAAGGGTGGAGGACATGAAATCAACAATTGACAGCTGGGGAGCCATCTCTTCACAACAGAATACTGTATCAATCTGAAGGCCGGCATCGATACAATGTTGGAGTTCACGTTGTCCTTCAACCACAAACAGACCAGCCTTCCTGCGTTCGGAAGACTTCTGCTGCAAAGCCAGCAATTGTTTGATGCGTGGATTCTGCACGCTGGTTATCACGTTTTCCATTGAATAATAATTCTGCGCAAAGTTAGGGAAAAAAAGTGAAAAGAGAAAAGTGTAAAGTGAAAAAAGAACTATTATTATAATAGATTGAAAAAAAAATCGTACCTTTGCACCCGATTTCAAGGTAAAAAGTAATATATAGGATATGCAAGACATCAGAAATATTGCAATTATCGCACACGTTGACCATGGTAAGACAACGTTGGTGGACAAGATGTTGATGGCTGGTAATCTGTTCAGAGAGAACCAGCAGACAGGTGAACTGATTCTGGACAATAATGAATTGGAACGAGAACGTGGTATCACCATCCTGTCGAAGAACGTGTCGATTATCTACAAGAACACAAAAATCAATGTGATAGATACCCCGGGACACAGCGACTTCGGAGGTGAGGTGGAGCGTGTGCTGAACATGGCAGACGGCTGCATTCTGTTGGTGGATGCTTTTGAAGGTCCAATGCCTCAAACACGATTTGTGCTGCAGAAAGCATTGGAGATCGGTCTGAAACCCGTAGTGGTGGTGAACAAAGTGGACAAACCAAACTGTCGCCCTGAAGAGGTGTACGAGATGGTGTTCGACTTGATGTGTTCGCTGAATGCCACTGAGGAGCAACTGGACTTCCCAGTAGTATATGGTTCAGCCAAGCAAGGATGGATGGGTGAGGACTGGAAGACCCCAACTGGCGACATCACCTATCTGATGGATACCATTCTGAACACCATTCCTGCTCCACAGCGTCTGGAGGGAACTCCTCAGATGTTGATTACTTCGCTCGACTATTCAACCTATACAGGACGAATTGCAGTGGGGCGCGTACATCGTGGAACACTTCGCTCAGGTCAGAACATCACCATCTGTCATCGTGACGGTTCGATGGAAAAGACAAAGATTAAAGAATTACATACGTTCGAAGGAATGGGGCACAGGGCAACAGAGGCCGTAGAAAGTGGCGATATCTGTGCAGTGATCGGTCTGTCGAACTTCGAAATCGGCGATACCATCTGCGACTTCGAAACACCAGAAGCACTACCAACGATCTCTATCGACGAACCAACGATGAGCATGCTCTTCACCATCAATAACTCTCCGATGTTTGGAAAGGAAGGTAAGTTCTGCACCAGCCGTCATATCCACGACCGTCTGCAACGCGAGCTGGAAAAGAACCTCGCCCTGCGTGTTGAGCAGAAGGAAGGAACTACTGATCAGTGGATTGTCAGCGGACGTGGTGTGTTACACCTCTCCGTACTCATCGAGACCATGCGTCGCGAGGGCTATGAGT
Source organism: uncultured Bacteroidales bacterium (assembly GCA_902787555.1). GTDB lineage: Bacteria > Bacteroidota > Bacteroidia > Bacteroidales > Bacteroidaceae > Colivivens. The sequence goes on along the minus strand of CADAGO010000004.1, from coordinate 62,161 downwards.
TGCAAGTAGGCCAGCCTCAGGTTATTTATAAGGAAATCAATGGTGTGAAGTGTGAACCAATTGAGGAACTGACCATCAACGTACCACAGGAGTTCTCAAGCAAGATGATTGATATGGTGACTCGCCGTAAGGGCGACATGATATCGATGGAGGCACAGGACGACCGCGTGAACATCGAATTTGAAATCCCGTCGAGAGGCATCATCGGCTTGCGTACCAATGTACTGACTGCTAGCCAGGGCGAAGCCATCATGGCACACCGCTTCAAGGAGTACCAGCCTTTCAAAGGCGAGATGACACGACGCACCAACGGCAGTATGATAGCCTTGGAGAGCGGTACTGCCTTTGCTTATGCCATCGATCACCTACAGGACCGTGGCAAGTTCTTCATCTTCCCTCAAGACACGGTATATGCCGGTCAGGTAGTTGGGGAACATGTACATGAGAACGACCTTGTAGTGAATGTGACAAAAGCCAAACAGCTCACCAATGTTCGTGCTTCAGGTACCGATGAGAAGGCACGCATCATCCCTCCCATCCAACTATCACTCGAGGAAGCACTTGAGTATATCAAAGAGGATGAATACGTAGAGGTTACCCCTAAAAGTATGCGAATTCGCAAGATTATTCTTGACCACCTAGAAAGGAAGAGAATGAACAAGAATGAGCAGTAATCCGCTCATTTTTTGCACACAGGCAAATGCTAATGTGCGCAATTTCTCAAATTATTACAAAATATGCATTATCCATTATGAATTAATTCGTACCTTTGCACCCGCAAACAAGAATTCGAAACGAATAAATAATTCATTAACAACTAAAAATTTAAGATTATGTCTGAAATTGAATCAAGAGTAAAAGCTATCATCGTTGATAAGCTTGGCGTAGACGAAGCAGAAGTTAAGCCAGAAGCAAGTTTCACTAACGACCTCGGTGCAGACTCTCTCGACACTGTAGAACTGATTATGGAGTTTGAAAAGGCTTTCGGTATCAGCATTCCAGATGACCAGGCAGAAAAGATTTCAACTGTAGCAGATGCTATCAAGTACATCGAAGAGAACGCAAAATAATTTTATTTAGCAACAATAACCATTTACGGACTTCCCATTCTTTATATATAATAAGGTGTGGTGGCCAGTAAATGGTTTTTTAATTTTAAAGATATGGAATTAAAAAGAGTTGTCGTAACAGGTATTGGTGCTGTATCTCCATTGGGAAACACAGCTGCCGAGACTTGGGAAAACCTGAAGAAAGGTGTCAGCGGATGTGGTCCTATTACTCAGTTTGATGCTTCTGCATTCAAAACTCAGTTCGCTTGTGAAGTCAAGAACTTCGACCCAGCGCAGTACGGCATCGATCGCAAGGAAGCTCGTAAGATGGACCGCTACTCTATGTATGCCCTTGCAGCAGCAAAGCAGGCCGTAGAAGATGCAGGCATCGACCTCGAGAACGAGGACAAAAACGAAATAGGTGTTATTCTTGGTGTTGGTATCGGCGGTATTCACTCTTTCGAGGAGGAGGTATCCAACTATGCCATCAATGGTCCGACTCAGGGTCCTAAATACAACCCATTCTTCATTCCAAAGATGATTGCCGACATGGCAGCAGGTCTGGTATCAATCCAGTACGGCTTCCATGGGCCAAACTATGTGACTGCATCTGCTTGTGCCTCATCATCGAATGCACTGGCCGACGCATTCAACCTTCTTCGTTTGGGTAAGGCCAACATGATTCTCTCTGGTGGTGCCGAGGCAGCTATCTGCCCATCAGGCATCGGAGGTTTCAATGCATTGCATGCCCTCTCTACCCGTAACGATGACCCTCAGGGTGCCAGCCGTCCATTCAGTGCAAGCCGCGACGGATTCGTAACTGGCGAAGGTTCAGCCATCTTGGTACTTGAAGAGTTAGAACATGCCAAGGCTCGTGGTGCAAAGATCTACGCAGAGATGATCGGTGCCGGTATGTCAGCCGACGCACACCACATCACCGCTTCTCACCCAGAAGGATACGGAGCCAAGCTCGTGATGGAACGTGCATTGAAAGATGCTAACCTCAAGCCAGAAGATGTCGACTACATCAATGTTCACGGAACATCTACTCATGTAGGTGACATTTCTGAGGCAAAGGCCATCAAGGAAGTGTTTGGCGAGGCTGCCTATAAGCTCAACATCAGTTCCACCAAGTCAATGACTGGTCACCTCCTAGGTGCTGCAGGTGGACTTGAGGCAATGGCAACCATCCTTGCTATACAGAACGACATTGTGCCTCCAACCATCAACCATGAAGACGGCGACAATGACGAAGAAATCGATTACAAACTGAACTTCACATTCAACAAGGCGCAGGAGCGTACGGTCAATGTTGGTATCAGCAACACCTTCGGCTTTGGCGGTCACAATGCATGTGTTGTTTTCAAAAAGTATAACTAATTGTGAATCTCTCGATTGAGAATGCAATTGATCATGTAAGGCTCTTGCTCCGTAAGGATAAGGAGCCTTACTTACGATTGTATAGCATCATGGGGTTCTATCCTCATGATTTGTCACTCTATAGAGTGGCTCTGATGCATCGTTCAACCACGTCCACCAATCGTCAGATGCGCCACATCAACAATGAGCGTCTTGAGTTTCTGGGTGATGCCATTCTTGGAGCTGTCGTAGCCGATATAGTCTACGAGCGCTATAAGGATCAGCAAGAGGGCTTCCTCACCACCCTGCGCAGTAAGATTGTGAAACGCGAGACCCTCAATGACCTGGCAGTGAAGATTGGACTGGATAAACTGGTTATCCACTCCGACCGCATCGCATCGTCGCACAACAACTATATGAACGGCAATGCCTTCGAAGCATTTATTGGCGCAATATATCTCGACCGAGGCTACGATTTCTGCATGTCTTTCATCAAGGAACGCATCTTGCAGTATTATATCAACATCGATAAGATGTCGCAGAAGGAAGAGAACTATAAGAGCAAAATCATCGAGTGGTGCCAGCGCTATCAGTGCCAGTTCGACTTCGTGATTACCAATGAGAAGATGGAAGCAGGTAATGCTCCTAAGTTCTATGCCGAAGTAGTGATTGAAGGCTTAACATGCGGAAAAGGTACGGGCTATTCCAAGAAGGAAAGCCACCAAAATGCTTCACATCAGGCATTCAAAAAGGTTCAAAGCGATGTGAATTTCGTAAACAGCATCATGGACCGACGCAATCAGCGTATCAATGGCAAGATTGAACCTCAGCAACCAAAACCACAGCAGCCAAAACCACAGCCCATAGAGAAGAAAGAGGTAAGGCAAGAGGTGAGGCAACAGCAACCTGTAGAGAAGAAAGAGGTAAGGCAAGAGGTGAGGCAACAGCAACCTGTAGAGAAGAAAGAGGTAAGGCAAGAGGTGAAGCAACCACAGCCTGCAGAGAAGAAAGAGGTCAGGCAAGAGGTGAAGCAACAGCAACCTGCAGAGAAGAAACCTATAGAAAACAAGCCTACTGAGAAACAAACTGTTGAGAGAAAAACTGCGGAAAAGAAGCCTGCAGAAAAGAAAACAACGGAGAAGAAGCCTGCGGAAAAGAAACCTACCGAAAAAGTACCGGCAGAAAAGAGAACGAAAGAGAAAAAGCCAGTAGAGAAGAAAGAGGTGACTAATCAACAGTCAGCAGAGCCTCAACCCGCTGAGCAGGAAGTAGCTAAGCGACCAGCAACAAGACGAAGACGGACGACAAAGCCGAAAGAAGAAGAATGAACGTAACTCCCTTCATTAATCGATTATATTTTGCACGTCGTGCAAAAGCAATAGAAAACTACAAAGGGCATGCGGAGGAACTGCAGATGCAGGTCCTGCGCTACCTTCTTATTGCAGCCAGTAATACCGAATGGGGCAAGGAGCATAGGTATGCCGACATTCATTCCTATGAGGACTTTGCCGCTCGTGTAGGTATCAACACCTACGAAGAACTGAAAGGTTATATCCAACGTATGCGTCAAGGCGAGAAAAATGTGCTGTGGCGCGGAAAGGTCAACTGGTATGCAAAATCATCAGGTACGACAAACGACAAAAGTAAGTTCATCCCTGTGAGCAAGGAAGGCCTGAAGAATGTGCATTACTTAGGTGGTACCGACTGTGTAGCAAGCTATCTGAAAATCAACCCCAAGAGCAAGTTGTTTTCTGGCAAGAGTCTGATTCTCGGAGGCAGTCATGCGCCCAATCTCAATACGCCTAACAGCCTTGTGGGCGACCTCAGTGCTATCCTCATAGAGAATGTGCCATCGCTCGTCAACCTCACTCGCATCCCACCCAAAGAGATTGCGCTCTTAAGTGATTTCGAGGAGAAACGCGATAAGATTGCACGGTTTGCCCAGGATAAGAACGTGACCAACATCAGCGGTGTGCCTTCGTGGATGCTCTCTGTGCTGAAACGAATGATGGAAATCACGGGCAAGGACCGCCTCGATGAGATATGGCCAAACCTAGAGGTGTTCTTCCACGGAGGTGTGGCATTCACCCCCTATCGTGAACAATACAAGAACATCATCACCTTGGCAGGAATGCATTATATGGAAACCTATAATGCCAGCGAAGGGTTCTTTGGCATCCAAACCGACCTTAACGATCCTGCGATGCAATTGATGATTGACTACGGGGTATTCTATGAGTTTATCCCGATGAGCGAGTACGGACAAGAAAAACCTACCGTCCTGCCACTTTGGAAGGTACAGCCAGGTGTCAACTACGCTATGGTCATCAGCACCTCATGCGGCTTGTGGCGCTACCTCATCGGCGATACGGTAAAGTTCACCCAGACCGATCCCTATAAGTTTATCATCACAGGACGTACCAAGCATTTCATCAATGCCTTTGGCGAAGAACTTATTGTCGATAATGCCGAGAAAGGATTGGAACAGGCATGCATTGCCACAGGCGCACAGGTTAAAGACTATACTGCTGCACCTATCTTTATGGATGCCGAAGCCAAATGTCGCCACCAATGGTTGGTGGAATTTGCTAAAAGCCCTAAAGATATCAATGAATTTGCCACCATTCTCGACCGTTCGCTCCAAGCTATCAACTCCGACTATGAAGCTAAGCGCTATAAGGATATCACCTTGCAGCCGTTGGAACTGATTGAAGCCCAACCAGGCTTGTTCGACGAATGGCTGAAAAGCAAAGGGAAACTGGGTGGTCAACATAAGATTCCACGACTCAGTAACAGCCGTGAGTATATCGAGGAGCTGATTGCGATGAATAAATAAAGAAGGAGTTATAATGGGAGTTAGAAGAGACATATCAACAGCATATCATACAACTCCCCTCCATAGAGGGAGGGGTTGGGGGTGGGTCTGTTTCTGCCTCTGTATCCTTTTGTACTCTTGTGCCAATATAGGAACGCCCGATGGAGGTCCTTTCGACGAGACACCTCCGAAGATTGTACATACATCACCCGAGTTCGGTGCCTTTGGTGTCAAGACCAATAAGATAGTCTTAGAGTTCGATGAGAACATCAAGGTGGAGAATGCCGCTGAAAAGGTGATTGTTTCTCCTCCACAGGTAGAGCAACCCGAAATCAGTGCTTCGGGCAAGCGTATCACCATCGAACTGATGGACACCCTTCGTCCCGACATTACCTATACCATTGATTTTGCTGACGCTATCGAAGATAATAACGAAGGCAATCCAATGGGCGATTATGCTTTTATGTTCTCTACCGGCAACGAAATCGATACCATGCAGGTATCGGGATATGTACTCGATGCACAGAACCTAGAACCTATCAAGGGTATCTTCGTAGGCTTATACGCCTTGGAAGATTCACTAATGGAACAGCTACCCGATTCTGTGTTCAAAACCAAATCGTTCGACCGCATATCGCGAACCGACAGTAGAGGGCATTTCATTGTCAAAGGACTGAAACACTGTCGCTATCAGGCGTTTGCATTGATGGATCAAGACCAGACCTATTCGTTTACTCAGAAGTCGGAGATGCTGGGCTTCAACAATCAGGTATTCACTCCTACCAGCAAACCCGACCTGCGTCCTGACACCGTATGGCACGACAGCATCCACTACGATTCCATCATTATGCGTGGATATACCCACTTCTACCCCGATGACATTGTGTTGCGTGCCTTCAATGAGAAACTCACCGATCGCTATCTGTTGAAGTCCGAACGTCCCAACCTGCGTGAGTTCACCTTCTACTTTACCAACCGTTCGGATTCGTTACCCGTCATCCGCGGGCTGAACTTCAATGCCGACGGTGCGTTTGTAGTGGAGAACAACGTGACTAACGACACCATCAAGTATTGGATTCGCGATTCGCTCATCTACAATCTCGATACATTAGAGCTGTCGCTCACCTATCTGGGGACTGACACATTAGGTCAATTGGTAGAGCAATGCGACACCATGTTGCTCGTATCGAAAATATCGAAAGCCAAAACCGACAAGCAACTGGCGGAAGCCTACGACAATTGGGTGAAGGAATACAAGGCAGAACTGAAGAAGGAGCAGAAACGGGCAAAGATGGAAGGTAAGCAGGCAGATGCAGAGGATGAAGACGGCAAGAAAAAGTCCAAGAAGTCAAAAAACGATGACGACGACATAGAGATTCCGCCAATGCCTGAGGAGTTTTTAGACTTTAGGTCCTCAAGTGCCGCACTCGATCCCGACAAGAACCTCGACTTCACGTTCCAGGAACCTATCGACACTATTTACATGGAGGGCATCCATTTCTACGAGAAGGTTGATACATTATTGGAGGAATGCGATTTCATATTCCAGAAACTGTCTTTCCCCCACAACACCTATCGCCTGTATGCCGAATGGACTCCAAGCCATGAGTATGTGGTGGAGGTGGATACCGGTACTTTCGTCAGCATCTATGGCAAACGTAACGAGAGTATGAAAAAAGCCATCAAAGTGAAGAGTCTGGATGCCTATAGTGCCCTGTTTATCAACCTGCTCAATGTTGATACCTGTGCGGTAGTTCAATTGCTGAACAATGCCGATAAGGTGGTGAAAAGTGTGAGAGCAAGGTCAGGCAAGGCCGACTTCTATTATGTCAACCCAAGCACATACTATCTGCGGATGTTTGTCGACCGCAACCAGAACGGCATTTGGGACACAGGAAACTACGATGAGCAGCTATTGCCCGAAGAGGTATATTACTATCCTCGTCCGTTAGAGTTGCGTGCCATGTGGGACACCAGTCAGGATTGGCGTCCGCTTGCCACTCCGCTCTATCGTCAGAAGCCTACTGCCATCACGAAGCAGAAACCCGACAAGGAGAAGCAGCCCAAAAACCGCAATGCAGAACGAGAAAAGAATAAAAAGAAAAAGAAATAGCATGAAGAATTTAATCCTTTTTACATTCGCTTTCTTACTACAGGCGAATACCCTTATGGCACAATGCAAGTATCCCAATACTGCATTCAGTCCTGGGGAATCATTAAACTACGACCTCTACTTCAACTGGAAGTTTATTTGGGTGAAGGTGGGTTCTACCCATTTTGGTGTCAAGTCAACCAACTATCAGGGAAAGGAAGCCCTGCGTACCGATATCCTCTTCAAGAGCAACAAGAAGTGCGAATCGATTTTCCCTATGCGCGACACCCTCATCAGCTATACCACCCCCGACCTCGAGCCTCTCTACTTCCGCAAAGGTGCACTCGAAGGCAAACGCTATACGGTGGATGAGGTGTGGTACACCTATGAAGGTGGCAAGACTCTGATGAAACAACGTTTCCGCAACCATGAAGGCGAGTGGTCGGATACCCAGTCATCGAGCGACGACTGTGTAAACGACATGCTCAACATCCTGCTGTTGTCACGCTCGAAGGACTACAGCAACATGAAGGCCGGTCAGCGTATCAACTTCAAGATGGTAACGGGTAAGCGTCTCAGCAATCAGGTGCTGATTTACAAAGGCAAGGACAATTTCAAGGCCAACGACAAGAACACCTACCGTTGTCTTGTCTTCTCCCTGCTCGACGACAAAGAGAAGAAGAAAGAGAAGGAACTGCTCCGCTTCTATATCACCGACGACAAGAACCATCTGCCCGTCCGTATCGACTTCTACCTGAAGTTCGGTTCTGCCAAAGCGTTCTTCCTCAACGGAACCGGCATCCGCAACCCTATGGATGCGATTGTCAAGAAGAAGAAATAAATGCTATCACCTTATTATTATATAGATAAGATTGAGGCAGGCTGCGACGAGGCTGGTCGTGGCTGTCTGGCAGGCAGTGTCTATGCAGCAGCAGTCATCCTTCCCAAGGATTACCATAACGACCAGTTGAACGATTCGAAACAACTTACCGCCCATCAGCGCTATATGTTGCGTGAGACCATCGAGCACGATGCCATCGCGTGGGCTGTAGGTGTGGTTACTGCTCAGGAAATCGACAAGATGAACATCCTGCGTGCCAGCATCACAGCGATGCATCGAGCCATCGACCGACTTTCCGTCCGTCCCGAGGCACTTATCATCGACGGCAATCGCTTCTATCCCTACCACGACCTACCCTACACCACCATTGTAAAAGGCGATGGGAAATACCTGTCCATCGCAGCGGCGTCCATTCTTGCCAAAACCTATCGCGATGACTATATGCGCGAACTGCACAAAGAATATCCATACTACGGATGGGACCACAATGCCGGCTACCCCACCAAAGAACACCGCCGGGGTATTGCCGAACACGGCCTCTCCCCCTATCACCGATTGACCTTCAACCAGCTGGGCGACGGTCAACTGTCCCTTGACTTTTAGCCAATAGGGATTTTCCCCCTTTCTTTAGGAACTTTTATTTTGTCACCTAAGAAAACTATCTTAACTTTGCAGCGTCAAAAGAATAAAACAGGTACAAAGGTCACAAGACCGGCGACCTCAAACCATTAAAGAATAAAGAAAGGAGAAACGATTATGAAGACTCTAAAGACAACCATCGCAGCAATGATGATCATGTTGACTTCATTAGCAGCAAGCGCACAGCCAATGAGCGTTTACGCAATGCGCAACAATGCACGTTTCCTTACCGACCGCATGGCATATACATTAGGACTCAGTGCAGCTCTCATTGACGACTTGTATTATATCAACTACGACTACATCTGTGGCGTAAACGATTATCTCGACGCAGTTGCCCTTGGTTATCGTTATGATGACTATATGGAAATCGTGTATGCACGCGACTATGCACTCCGCCGCCTTCTCACAGAGCGCCAGTGGGCACTTCTGATGACATACGATTACTTCTATCGTCCAATCGCATTCAACAACCATCGCTGGAGCTTCAGCATCTATCTGCACGACCGTCGCATGGATCATTTCTTCTATGCACCTCCTCGCAGATTCAATGACTACCGTGGTGGTACCGTGTTCAGTGGAATGCGTAGGATAGATGTACCGGGTATGCGTCCAGGTATTCCAGGTCCAGGTGCTCCTGTTCATCCAGATTACAATGGTCCGGTAAACGGCCGTATGGGCGACAACCGCATGGGTGACATGAGAGGTGAGGTCATTCGTCCAGGCAACAACCCAAGCGACGATCGTCCTTATCACTTCGAAACTCCAGGGCAGAACCGAGGCAGCGTGGGTACTCCTAATACTGTAAATCGTTCTAACAGCTCTACAGTTACGAGCTTCCCAGGCAATACAGGTCGCGTTACTACGCCTACCACTCCTGACACACGTACAGGTGTAGTCACTGCTCCTAACACACGTACAAGCGTTACGGTTCCTAACACACGTACAAGCGTTACGGTTCCCAACACACGTACAAGCGTTACGGTTCCTAACACACGTACAAGCGTTACGGTTCCTAACACACGCACAAGTGTTACAGCTCCTACAACACGCACAAGTGTTACGGCTCCTACAACACGTACAAGTGTCACAATGCCTACCACGCGTTCAAGCGTTACAGCTCCTACCACGCGTTCAAGCGTCTCTGCACCAACCACACGCACAAGCGTCTCTGTTCCTACCCGCTCAGCTGGTTCGGCAGCAAGTCGCACCTCAGGCGGTAGCGCATCAAGAGTGTCAGCAGGACGCCGATAGGCAGAAACAACAGCAAAGTATTTATATATTATTATTTATTATACGGTTATTGTTTAGAAGTTAGTAAGGTTAATACTAAAAGGAACTGCTTCCATGCGATTGGGAGCAGTTTTTTTATGATGCTACCTGTTAAAAAGCAGGAAAAAACGGCAAAAACGGAACAAAAATGAAAGAATAATGTATTTTTCTCTGCTCCGACCCCTAAACTCTTAACTATTTTTCGTACCTTTGCGTCAATAATCATTAACTCAACTTTCGCAAGTTGAAGGAGTTAAAGAAGTTAGAGGAGTTAACGGCCTACGGCCTAGGAGTTAACACTTCGTTAGACGGAACCAAAAGATGTATCACTTCGGCAAGCTCAGGATGTACACATCAGCAGACTATCGTCTAGCGAAGAGCAAAGCTCAAGCGTTAACTTCTAGCGTAGCGATAACTTCCAGCGTAGCGATAACTCCTGAGCGGTCACAGACCGCGATAACTTCTAAAGTTGAGCTTGCGAAACTTAAAAAAATAATAATTAGTAGACTATGAAACGAATTGTTGCATTCGTATTATTGATGGCAGCTCTCTGCGTGCAGATGAGCGCCAATGAAGTGAATCTGATAGGTAATGTGCCGGCACGCAAGGCGATGTCGCTCAATGGTGACTGGAACTATATCATCGACGTACAGGAAGAAGGGTACTACGACTACCGCATGAACGTAACGCAATGGGGATTCTTCCAGAATGCCAAGCCGCAGCGTCCGGAAGACCTGGTGGAGTATGATTTCGACAAATCACCCACGATGAAGATACCTGGAGACTGGAACACACAGGACGACCGCCTGTTCTTCTACGAGGGAACGGTGTGGTTCTATAAAAAGTTCAAAGTTGACAGTTCTGAGTTGAGAGAAGGCATACGCAAACTGCTTTACTTCGGAGCCGTAAACTACGAAGCCATCGTCTATGTCAACGGTCGTCGTGAGGGCAGACATGTAGGTGGATTCACACCATTCTGCTTCGATGTGACCGACCGCTTGAAGGCAGGTGAGAACGTAGTGATTGTGAAGGTGGACAACAAGCGAAATGTCAGCAACATCCCGACCGTGATTTTCGACTGGTGGAACTATGGCGGTATCACCCGCGACGTACTCTTGTTAGAGGTTCCGACCGTCTATATCGAAAACTACAAGATTGAATTGGCAAAGGCCGATGCAAAGGCAAAGCAGCGCGACATCCTAGTTTCCGTACAGCTCAACCAGCAGAAAGCCGGCGAGACCATCACCCTCAGCATTCCTGAGCTGAAACTGAAGCAAACCCTCACCACCGATGCTGAAGGCAAGGCTGCTACAACCCTGAAGGTCAGCAGCAAGACGCTCTCACTTTGGAGTCCTCAGAACCCCAAGCTCTATAAGGTGGACTTAACCATCAATAACGAAACCTTATCCGACGATATTGGTTTCCGCACCATCGAAACACGTGGCAAGCAGATTCTCCTCAACGGACAGCCCATCTTCCTAAAGGGAATCAGTATGCACGAAGAGAAAGCACATGGAGGCGGTCGTGCCAACTGTGAAGCCGATGCACGCGAACTGCTGGGTTGGGTCAAGGAACTGGGATGCAACTTCATCCGTCTTGCCCACTATCCTCATAACGAATACACCGTCCGTCTGGCAGAACGCATGGGTCTGTTGGTATGGAGCGAGATTCCTGTCTATTGGACCATCGACTGGAAAAATGCCGCCACCTACGACAATGCCCGCCGCCAGCTCACCGATATGATTCATCGAGACCAGAATCGTGCCAACGTCATCATCTGGAGTATTGCCAACGAAACACCTCACAGTAACGAACGTGACGAATTCCTCGGCAATCTGGCACAGCATGCACGCACACTCGACACCTCACGCCTCATCTCAATGGCAATGGAAGTGACAGGAGCATCCAACTACAAGAACCGCCTGCGCGACAATATGAACAAGTGGGTAGATGTAGTCAGTTTCAATCAGTATATCGGTTGGTATCGCGATGTGAACGATGCGCCAAAGATGGAGTGGGAAATCCCATACGAGAAACCGGTCATCGTCAGTGAGTTTGGAGGAGGAGCCAAGGCTGGCTATCACGGGCCGAAGAATCAGCGCTGGACAGAGGAATTCCAAGAGAACCTCTACATCGAGAATACAGCCATGCTCGATAAGATCGATGGTCTTTCTGGCACTACCCCTTGGATTCTGAAAGATTTCCGTTCACCACGCCGAGTTCTTCCTGAGATTCAGGAATACTACAACCGTAAGGGCCTCTTCTCTGATAATGGAGAAAAGAAGAAAGCCTTCTACATCCTTCAGAAGTGGTACGAAGGGAAATAAATTCCGTTCCAAAGGGACGAAATAGTTTAGGATAGGACCAACGTCCTATCCTTTTTTTTTACCACGTTCGGGGTCACTAACATGTAAAATCCAGTTAGTGTTTAGCTGCCCCCTCATCATCCCGTTATTCCGTTATAACGTAATAACGAAACATGGCCGCTTCTTTACTCCCAAAAATCAGCCCCCCAAAAACCGTGAGTTAACTCAAAATGTGTTTTGAGTTAACTCAAACGATGATTTGAGTTAACTCAACGTATTTTGGCCCTTTTTTCCTCCGCAATCACGCTCTTCTCCAACATCATCTTCAAGGGTGTGGGGCGACATCCGAAGACGGGAAAGAAGAAGAGCGGCATCAAGGTCCACGCCAACGAGGGCGTGCCTTTGGACATCCGTTTCACCACCGTTTTCACGGCTGAATTTGATGATTTTTGACCTGTTAAGCAAAGAAATCAGCTGACCATACATCGGCTGTCCGATAAAATGCGTACCTTTGTTCATGTTATTGATGTTTTGTCGCAGAAACAAAGGTAACAAAAAAAGGTCGGAATCCAAGCGAGGATACCGACCTTAATTTGTGTATCGATTAAAAAGTTTTACCGGACAGCAATAATTTCCTATATAACGAAAGTATCACGATTTTAGTGTGGCTGTTCACACACGATTATACTGGTGACCTAGGCAAAGCCCTAACTTTGTCTTAATGAGCGAATTCTATTGAGCAAATACTTCGCCATCCTGCCAATTGCTGTGAGACGGCCACTTCGTGTTTTGCAAACGCAGGTGATGATGTATGATACGAAGTAATGCAGGCAGGCTGTGTAAGGAGCAATAGGGCGTACCCAGAAAAGGTCTGTGGGATGGTGGAAGAAGTCTAATGCGATGGGCTTACAGAACGCGTAAGATGAGTAGTTGTCTTTTTCGCTGCGCTTGTATCCTGTGATGTAGTAACCATTCTTCAGATGCCATTTCACCGACCATTTGGCAGGGATTGCAGTATATTCTTTCATAAACCTGTATCCTGCTTTACGCAGCCGTTCGGTTTCTTCCCACAGCATACGCGAACCGATGCCCTCATGCTTTACATGTGGGGCAACCGCCAGATTTGCACCTGATGCCGTTCCTCTTCGTTTATTCAGCCGGAAGGTATGCATGGCTAACAGTTCACCCGTTTGTGCGTCATGAGCCACAAAAACAGCCTTGTCTCGGATGTAATAGGCCAATGCATTCAAAGGCGAATGGGTTACTTCCGTATGAAGACCGGCTTCTTCCCATTGCATGAAAGCATCTTTACGCAGTTTGTGCAGTTGCTCTATCGGCACCGCTGTTTCCTTTGTCGTACTAACGATGATTTGACGCATAGCGTGTATATATTGCAGAAACCTATCTCCATTTACTCGAAGACGAAGTCCTCGAGGGTGCAAAGTGATTGCTCCTTAGTGTCGGAACGGAACTTGAAGAAGATGGCATGCTTGCCTGTGAGGGCGGTTGGATTGGTAATATCGGCTTTCACTTCCGTAGAGGTTTTCGGCATGTCGGCTTTCAGCTCGATGGTTCCTATGAGTTTTCCTTCTTGTGATGTCCATGGACGGTCTGCCATGATTTCGATGGTACCTGCGATACCTTCTGGAATGAGGCGCAGGGAGAGTGCTGATGGCGCTGTGGTGAAGTTGAAATACTTGTATCCCACAATAGAGCCATCGGTGTTATTGACCATCGGGTTGGTGTTGTTGCGCAGGTCGTATGGAGCATCGAACTTATCATCTGTGCCATACGTAGCTGCGGGATAGGAACCAGAGAAGGTGTTGTTTGGCCATTCGTGAACGGCTGGCTTCGGACCTGTGTACCAGCAGGCGATACCTGCTGAATGACGCTCGAATGGGTTGAGACCTTCAAGTGCAAATCCGTTGGAGTTGTATTCGCCTTCTGAAATGCTAACCTTTCCACCAGGACCTTCCTCTACATTGACTGTGATAGGTGCCACCATAGCCTGACGTGCATATTCATCGGTACCTGTCTGACGATGATAGAAGACGTACCACTGCCCGTTGATTTCGCATATAGAGCCGTGGGTATTGCCGTCGATACATGCCGAAGCAATCACATTGCCAGCCTCATCAGTCTCGCGTCCACGAGCATCAATGATGGTACCTCCATAAGTCCAGGGACCTAATGGGTTGTCGCTATATGCGTAGGCAAGGGTGTAGTTGGAAATAGGAAGTCCAAATTCACCGTCCTTGGTGAAGCGGCTATAGATGAACACGTATTTATCTTTGATTTTACGGATGGACGATGCCTCGAAGAAACTGAATATACCGTCGTCATAGCGTCCAGAAACCATATCCTCCACAATCTGCGTACCAGGCTTGACGGTTGCCATCGTTGCTGGGTCGAGTTCTGCCCCATAAGAACGCTCAAATCCCCAATAACCATATACACGTCCGTCGTCATCCACAAAGACTGCTGGATCGAAAGCCAATACGCCATCCGTTACATTTGGGTTGTTGGCGCTCCAGTTGCATACCTCAAACGGTCCGTTAGGACGGTTGCTCTTTGCCACCAGACCGTTTCTGCCCCATGACTGGTCATTAGGATAGAGGTAGTAGGTCTTTGTGCCATCAGCCCCGACAACAAGGGTCACATCAGGTGCATAAAGTACATCGGCCTTACCCTCTGGATTGAATGGTTCGCCCTTGGCATTTTTCGCCACACTGAATATCTCCCCGTCGTAGCGCCACTTGGTAAGGTCTTCAACGGGTGCTGACCATACCACCTGATCGCGTCCGCAGTATTCAGTAATCAGGTCATCGTGCGAACCATAGAGATAGACACGGAACTGACCTGGATTATCCGGATCCTCAAAGACATAGGGTTCACCATCTGGGATATGCTCCCATAGGGGAAGGAAAGGGTTGCCCTGAGTTGGGAGTTGAGGGCTTTGCGTTGAGAGTTGGGACTTGTGAGATGTGCATGAAGTCATAAGTGTGAGGCAGCAAGCGGCTGCAAGGAGGATGGATTGTTTCATACTAATTCTATTTTTTGGATTTCTGCGTTGCCGTCCTTAAACAGGATGGTGACCTTGAACGATACGTAGTCGCTATAAATATAAAGCGGTATGATGTCACCGTTCTTTGGCTCATAGTCGAACTTCAGACGGATATTACTGCCTGCCAAGTAGTTTTCTTTTGGCAGCATGGCGTTGTCCTTGTCTTTCAGCTGATGGAGTGAGAAGACTGGATCGATAAGACTTAAGATGCGTGGCAACTCTATCTTAAGCTTCTTGTCATCGCCCTTCCAGATATCTGTGACACTATCCCAGATGCTCTTGTCTCCACTCTTGATGTTGCTATAGATCTTGATGCCCGAACTGATGGTTGATAGTAGTGATTCGGCTGTGACATTAAAGGCACTCAAGAATTCCTCACGGCGGGTCTGGTTCTGTTTCTTGGCTTTCTCGCTGGCTTTCGATGCCTCGTAGGCATGTACATACTTATAGTCCACATTGTCGATCCAGCAAATCTTATCGTCGGTCATCGCAATGGCACGGATATGGGTGATATCATCGTATTTCTTATCCTCGTATGTGAGTTTTACCACACCTATCTCGGTCTTGTCGTGATGCTTGATGATATTGATCGACGGACATTTCACTACATCGTATTCGTCCTTGTACATATCCGTATAGTGCAGGCAGAGGAAGATGCGCACATTCTCCAAATCTACATCACTACGGTTGTTGATTATCACCTTCACCTCATCGTCGTTCTTGCTGACCAACCAGTCGGTGGTTGGTTCGACGCTGACATCGATGAACGACTGTTCCATCAGCAACTGCTTGAAGATACTGTACATATTCTCCTCGCAGTATTGCATATCGCTCAGCAGGCAATCATAGACACCTTGGTTGCCTCGGCGGTAGAAGTGATTGAAAATCTCCTCCTTGCTCTCATCAAGGTCTCCCTGCTGCGCATAATACTTGGCTTTCAGCAGGTTGGGACTGAACATACCATAGCCCTCCATCGTGGAACGATAAAGGCGGAGCAGATACTTACCTTCACTCGATTTGTTGAGATAGGAGCGGTTCTTATAAGAATCGAGCAAATCAGTCAAAGCAGCCGCCTGACGAGGATATTCTACGCTGGCCTGATCGAGGTACGACATGGCTTTCGATTCATTACCTTCCTTCAGATTAATCAAGCCTTTCAGCACCAAAGCAGGTGCACTGCGGTTGGGATAGAGTTCGGTATAATCCTCCAAGATGGCGTATGCCTCTGTGAGATGCTTGTCATTTGGATTGTCCTGAGGCAGTGAATCGCGTTCGATGTCGGAAGGCTGCAAGGTGTTGGCAGGTGCCTTGGTATCTGCCATTTGAATCAATGCCAATGACTTCAGCAGTAATGCTTCACGATTGGTAGGATATTTATCGAGTACCTTCTGTACGGCATTGTATGCATCCTTAGTGCGTCCGGCATAGATGTCGAGGTAGGCTTTGTCGCGGTCGAGACAAAGTTTGTCCCACTCATTCATGTATTTGAAATAAACCGGTGCATAATCAGCCAGATAATCGATGTAAGACATCCTCACGTCTTCAATTTCCTTCTTCAGTGATTCCTTCAACTTCTGGTCTTTTTCGTATTGCTCGAAAGCTGCTGTTTTTGCCTCTGCAAGGTTTTTGTTGATTCCGACAGATGAGAACGGGTCGCCTGTGACGATGGAAGAGAGGACAGTAATTGGATTAGCGTTTTCTGCGAAGTTTGACACACCGCTGGTAGCACTGCGTGCCAGCATCCAGATGTTATCCAACTCGTCGTACTGCTTCTGTAGGTCGAACATCTTCTGCAAGATGGGCAACAGCTTCTTCTTTGCCTCCACTACCTCTGCAGGTACCTTGCTGTAGTCTTGTTTCGCCATATACTCTAAGAAACTATAGAAGTCGGCAGATTGATTCTGTGCCACTTCCAAGCCATTGAGCAGACGCACGGTCTCTTCGATGTCGTATTCAGGGTCGGCAGGTTTGCTCATTGCCTCAAATGCGGGTTTGAACTCCTCGGAAGGAGTATAGTTCTCCAAGTCGATTTTGCTTTCGTTGTTGGAGCAACTGTACCAAATCCATCCTCCAGCACCTAACAGTAAGACTGCCAGGATGATGATGGTGGTGATGAGTCCTTTGTGCGATTTCTTGTTTTCCATAAGCTGTTATGATTGGGAAGAACGAATACTGCGAATGACGAAATAAAGGCCTACAAGGACGAATGGGATACTGAGTAGCTGTCCCATATCGAGCATCATTCCTTTCTCGAAGTCCACCTGTTCCTTCTTGATGAACTCGATGAAGAATCGGAACGTAAAGATGAGCGTAAGACATAGTCCAAAGTATAAACCCGTACCCACTCGAGCGTTCTGAACGGATGTCCGGCTACGCATCCAATAGACCGTCACGAGCAATACAAAAATCAGCAGATAGGCTAATGCTTCATAGAGTTGGGCTGGATGACGAGGAACAATCACGCCATTGACCATCGCATCGTTAGTGTGGAACAGGAATGCCCAAGACACATCTGTAGGACGTCCGATAATCTCTGAGTTCATCAGATTACCCAGACGGATGCAGCAAGCAGTCATTGGGGTAGCAATACACACATTATCGAGTACGGTAAGAAACTTCACCCGATTGCGCTTCGCATAGATCAGCATACCAATCAAACAGCCGATAGCACCTCCATGACTGGCCAATCCTGCATAGCCGTGATATTTCCAACTGCCGTCGGGAAGAATCTTCACAGGCAGGAACATCTCAATCACCCCCTGTATGCTGCCAAGATAATAATCAGGCTCGTAGAACAGGCAATGTCCCAAACGGGCACCAATCAGAATACCCAAGAAGCAATAGAGAAACAGTGGGTCGAACTTATCAGCCGAAATACCCTGATGCCTGTATAGCTTTCTTACGATGAAATAGGCAAAAATCAGGCCGATGGCCCACAACAATGCGTACCATCTGACTCCAAACGAACCTATCTGGAAGGCCTCGATATGAGGCTGCCAATCGATAAAAGCTAATTGACTACATCGAACTAAAATCTCAAAATGCATCATTATCTATAACCATTAACCAATACCCAATAACCTATACATTAAATCTGAAGTGCATAATATCACCGTCTTGCACTAAATAGTCCTTTCCTTCTACGCCCAGTTTTCCTGCCTCACGAACGGCTGCCTCTGAACCATATTTGATATAGTCATCGTACTTGATGACCTCAGCACGGATGAATCCTTTTTCGAAGTCGGTATGAATCACACCTGCACACTGGGGGGCTTTCCATCCACGACGGAATGTCCAAGCCTTGACTTCCATCGGACCAGCTGTGATGAAGGTCTGCAGGTTGAGCAGGGCATAGATGGCTTTGATGAGGCGGTTACAACCACTCTCTTCCAGCCCCATGTCCTCCAGGAACATCTGCTTTTCCTCATAACTTTCTAATTCGGCAATATCGGCCTCTGTCTGCGCGGATATAATCAGCAATTGTGCTTCCTCGTCTTTAATCGCTTCACGTACAGCTTCTACATAGCTGTTGCCCGTCTTGGCACTCTGGTCGTCTACGTTGCATACATACAACACCGGTTTGGTGGTCAACAAGAACATCTGTTTGGCAACAGCCTCCTCATCGGCATTCTCTAATTCTACAACACGTGCACTCTTGCCTTGTTCCAATGCTTCCTTATAGCGGAGCAGCAATCCTAATTCGACTTTTGCCATCTTATCGCCACCTACGTTGGCTTGCTTTTCCACACGCTTAATGCGG
Organism: uncultured Bacteroidales bacterium; assembly: GCA_902787555.1. Classification (GTDB taxonomy): domain Bacteria; phylum Bacteroidota; class Bacteroidia; order Bacteroidales; family Bacteroidaceae; genus Colivivens. Next base: position 42,964 of record CADAGO010000004.1, on the reverse strand, counting down.
GTTTCGACGGTCTCAAGGTCTTTCAACTGAAGTTCTGTGTCAATCACCTCCTTGTCTCTTACAGGATTTACACTACCATCCACATGCACGATATTACCATTGTCGAAACAACGCAATACATGGATGATGGCGTCGCACTCACGTATATTACCCAAGAACTGATTACCTAGTCCTTCACCTTTACTGGCACCCTTTACCAATCCCGCGATATCCACGATGTCACAAGTGGCTGGAACAATACGACCTGGATGCACAATCTCTGCAAGTTTGGTGAGACGTTCATCTGGAACTGAAATCTGTCCCATCTGTGCATCAATCGTACAGAATGGGAAATTTGCTGCCTGCGCCTTGGCGCTCGACAAACAATTGAAAAGTGTTGACTTGCCCACGTTTGGCAGTCCAACAATACCTGCTTTTAATGCCATATCATAAATTATTACACTGCAAAATTACAAAATAATTCACAATTCATAATTCATAATGCATAATTATTTCACTTTTTCTTAACTCTCTACATGCTTCACGCTTCACTTTATACTTTTTTTCGTAACTTTGCATCGAGAAATGGCGAATAGAGCAAGAGCAGAGTCAAGTCTTCTTGAGTTTTGCATTGTAATGAGGAATTGCATTTCATCATGAAAGAGAAAGTAAAGATTAGATAATGAACAAATCTGACAGTTTTAATTGGCAGGACACATACCGAAACCTTACTGCCGAACTGCCATCCAGGCAGTCACATCCTGTGATTGGCATTACAGGCAATTTGGGCGATCAGTTGTGTACATTGGCAGAAGGTTATTACCGTTCCGTATTGCAGGCAGGTGGTATTCCTGTCATCATCCCTCCCTATGAGCAGACAGATATTCTTGCTGACCAGTTAGATAATCTTGACGGCCTTATCTTCAGTGGAGGAGGCGACATCAACCCGTTGTATCTGGGTGAGGAGCCTGTGCGTGAGTTGCATGGTGTGACACCCGTGAGAGATGCGCAGGAGCTATTGTTGGCCAAACTCGCCTACAATCGTCAGATTCCGATATTAGGCATCTGCAAGGGGATTCAAATTATCGCTGCGGCTTTAGGAGGCAAACTCTATCAAGATATCAACACACAGGTAGAAGGCGTTTGCGTGAAACATAGTCAAGACTTGGATCGTGGTACAGCTTCGCATACGGTAACAATCGAGCCAGACACCTTATTATATAATATCTTTGCAGAAACGAAAGGTTGTCTTCACGTCAATTCGTTTCATCATCAGGCGGTCAGGCAGATACCAGAAGGATTTAGGATAAGTGCGATGAGTCCTGATGGGGTAATTGAAGCAATTGAATCAACCACCTTCAAATCCATCATTGGTGTTCAGTGGCACCCAGAGTGTTTTTGCCTGAATGGTGATGAATGTATGCTGCCTTTGTTCAGATGGTTGATTACCGAAGCGACATCATTCCGCAAGGCAAAACGTCTGCATGGAAAGATTCTGTCGCTCGATTCACATTGCGATACACCTATGTTCTTCGATCAAGACATCAATTTCCAAAGTCGTGATCCAAAGATACTGGTTGACCTGCACAAGATGACGGAAGGACATCTCGATGCCAGCATCATGGTGGCATATCTGAAACAAGAGGAACGCGATGATGCCTCACTGCTTGCAGCAACAAGGAAAGCCGACAGAATCTTGGACGAAATTGAGCAGATGGTTGCCAAAAGTCCCGATTTCATCAGTATCGCTAAGACACCAGCCGACCTTTATCAAAACAAGCAGGCAGGTAGGAAGTCCATTATGCTAGGCATTGAAAACGGCTATGCCATTGGAAAGGACATCAGCAATGTTGAACGCTTCCGTAATCGGGGTGTTGTCTATATGACACTCTGCCATAATGGTGATAATGACATTTGCGATTCAGCGAAAGGAAACAACGAACATGGCGGTGTGAGTGCATTTGGCGAGCAGGTCATCCAAGAGATGAATCGTGTGGGTATGATGGTCGATCTCTCACATGCCGGTGAAAAGAGTTTCTATGATGCAATAGATATCAGTAAGCTGCCGATTGTATGCAGCCACTCATCGTCACGCCTGCTATGTGACCATCCTCGCAACCTTACAGACGACCAAATGCGACGTCTGGCACAGAGTGGAGGTGTGGCACAGGTCACCTTCTACGACGGATTCTTGAAGAAAGAGGGTGGAGCAACCATCATCGATGCCGTCCATCATCTGAACCACATGGTGGATGTGATGGGTATCGAACATGTAGGTATCGGTACAGACTTTGATGGTGATGGGGGTGTGATAGGGATTGCCTCGGCAAGCGAACTGATCAACTTCACACGTCAATTGCTTCAACAACGCTATAGTGACCACGATATCGAACTGATTTGGGGAGCCAACTTCCTCAGAGTGATGAACCAATATCAAAAACAATAAAACAATGAAACAACCACTCATATTATGCATAGCTGCGATGCTTATCGCATCATGTACTAACACTCCAAAACCTGCAGAAACAGTGTATGAGCAGCAGTCGCCTGATTTCAATGCAGACAGTGCCTATCTATATATTGCAGAGCAATGTGCATTCGGACCGCGCGTGATGAACTCAGAGGCTCATGACGCTTGTGCCGACTATATCGCTGCCAAGTTTGAGTCGTTTGGCGCGCAAATTGTCAACCAGGATGCAGAGGGTGTGCTGTATGATGGCACAAAGGTGAGAATGCGCAACATCGTGGCATCATACAACCTCGACAATCCCGTACGACTGATGATTTGTTCACACTGGGATTCTCGCCCCTGGGCAGACCACGATGCGAATGCCGACAATCACCGTGCACCGATTGACGGAGCAAATGATGGAGCCAGTGGTGTGGCAGTGATGATGGAGATTGCCCGTCAGATTCAACAGAAAGCACCAGGAATAGGTGTAGACCTCATCTGTTTTGATGCAGAGGATTGTGGTACACCAGAATGGGCTGACAAAGGTGATGACAACGCAAGCACATGGTGCTTAGGTTCACAATATTGGGCAGGAAAGCATCATGCAGATGGCTACACAGCCCGTTATGGCATCTTGCTCGATATGGTAGGTGGCAGCAATTGTGTGTTTGAGAAAGAAGCCTACTCGATGGCATACGCCCCAAGTGTTGTAGATAAAGTGTGGTCAAAAGCCATTCGTCTAGGTTTTGGTGATTTATTCAAGAATACAAATGGGGGAGGCATTACTGACGACCATGTACAGGTCAACATGTCGGGCATCCCTTGTATCGACATCATCGCTCGTGACGCAAACGAAAACACTTTCTGCAAGACGTGGCACACAATGAATGACAATGTAGGTAATATTGACAAACAAACTCTCAAAGCGGTGGGACAAACCGTGATGGAAGTAATCTATACAGAGAGATGAAAAACGGATAAAATAGTAAATGGTGAATGGTAAATAGTAAATGAGATGGCAATAGAAGAATTACAGCAGGAAGTCATCGATGAATTTAGCGATTATGATGACTGGATGGACAAATACCAGTTACTGATAGACCTCGGGAGTGAGCAGGAACCATTGCCCGAGCAATACAAGACACCTCAGAACTTGATTGATGGCTGCCAGAGTCGTGTGTGGTTACAAGCCGACTACATCGATGGGAAGATACATTTCCAGGCAGAGAGCGATGCCCTTATCGTGAAAGGCATCGTTACCTTATTAATACGCGTATTATCCGACCATACACCTGACGAGATACTCAATGCCGACCTGCATTTCATCAATGACATCGGGCTCACAGAGCATCTGTCACCAACACGTTCCAATGGCCTCCTGGCCATGTTGAAACAGATGAAGTTATATGCAATGGCATTCAAGGCAAAAGGATAAAAACGAAGGGCGAAATTTTTTTTTCGCCTTTCTTTGTAACATTTCCTTCTAAAATCTCGTTTGTACAATTAGAAGGACTTCTAAAACAAACGGATTATTAAAATAAAAACAAATGAAATTATGCGTACAACAATGTATTTTTATCTGAGAGTAGCACTGATTGCCTTTGCTTCTATGTATTGCTATTCTCTCAACGCACAAAAGGCACAACTGGAGAAATTGTCGGAACTGAAGGGTGTGGAATATGTGCATTTCGACAAAGCTGCACTGACCAACCTTGCTGAAAACAAAGGAAGCATCGATGTAGGCGACAACTCTATTATCAAAGATGCAAAAGGAGAAATCCTTAATCTGTTGGACGAAGTGTATGTCATTAAGACGGATGCTTCGAAGCGTTTAGCTAAGAAAATAAAGAACGCTGCTCAGAGCTTTATCAAATCCAATGACCTCCAGTCGTTGTTTGATATAACTGGTAATGATTACCCGAAAGTAAAGATTTACCATGCGAAAAATGGCGACATCAATACTTCTGCCCTTTTGGTCGAAGAAAAAAATGAAACAGTTTTCGTTGTACTGAAAGGCGCATTCAACTTAGGTGGTTTGCTTCAAGGTGCAATGCAAGGAGGAGGTGCAATTTAAAAACAAAATGAATATGAAACGAACATTATTAGCAATACTTCTCATGGGTGCAGCGAGTTGTGCGATGGCTCAGACAGCTGCCAAACTCATTGAGAAATACAAAGCATTCCCTGGAGCGGAATACAAAATTAACACAGAAGAAGTCCGCAAAGATTTTTCGCTGAGTGGTGAACTATATAAAGCTGAGCATGTTCAAGTGGAGCTTGACGACGACCAGAAAGCACAACTCAATGCCGACATCAAGGCACTCAAAGGTTATGAACTGCTGACGGAAGTCAATAAAAACGATGAGCCAAAGGAGGCAGGCAACGTGATTGGCAACTTGATGAACCAGATGTTCACCTTAAATATAAAACTCAAGCTATATGGTAAGGTACAGAAGGACATAGTGAGAGATGTCTTGATAAGAGTGGACATATGGGGAAAGACAGTCTTAGGACATTGTGATTGTAAGATATCAAAGGACGAACTGCTCAAGACTTTTGCAGAAAAAGCTGACTCAATGTTTTCTGATGACGACCTTGTTATCGATGACGATGACGACAATGGTGAAGTGGTAGAAATGGGAGATGTGCTGGAGGAAGTAAAGAAAGGGAATGTGCTTATCGTCATCAATGGTAAGGAATATCCAGACCTCCACTCAACAGAAGACGCTGCCAAGTACATGGAAGAGAATGACTATCATTTCAATGTAGAAAGTTGGATTGTAGGTGGTGCTGTGAAGGAGAAATATCCCAATACCGACAAGAAAGTAGTGATTGAATTCTCTCGTTCAGATAAGGAGACAAAGTAATTGATGACGGCTCAGGAGTTTAAGCAACGGTTCATGCCCTTTCATCGGCTACTCTATCGAGTGGCTTATCACACGACGGGCAACCAGCAGGACGCGGAGGACTTGCTTCAAGATACCTATCTGAAGCTATGGACGAAGCGCGACGACCTGCCTCCTGAAGCTCAATCCGAGGCTTATCTCATCACCCTGATGCGTAATCTCTATCGCGACCAAAGGCGACTGAAGCATATTGAGACCGTTCCTCTGGAGATTGATGAGGCTAATCAGCCCGATGAGGCTCGCCTCTCCTACGAAACTCACGACGAAGTGGAGCAGATGAGAGGGCTCATTGAGCACCTACCCGATAAGCAACGCCAAGTGATGCAGATGCATGTGGAGGAAGATCGCAACTACCAAGAGATACAGCAAGCCACGGGGCTTTCCCCAGGAAACATTAGGGTTATCATATCGAGAACGAAGAAACTATTGCAAGAACAATTTAATCAACTGACAAAAACATGGACGAACTGAACATAAAAGAGCTTGAACGGATTCCAATCCCTGAAGGACTGGAAGAGCGGCTGTCAGCTAAGATTGACGAGTGGGCACGACCCTCTAAATCTCCCTTAAAGGGAGACTTCAAATCATCCCCCTTTAAGGGGGACAGGAGAGGGTCTTGGAGGGCCTTGGGACTCGCTGCCTCCTTCATCCTCGTCTGTGGAATCGGATTGTACTTGGCTCTCTCACCATCGAACAAAGGGAGCATTGACACATACGATGACCCTGAGATTGCCTGCATGGAAGCGCAGAAGGCCCTACAACTGCTAGCTACCAACCTCAACAAGGGGATGGCACAATATGAAGCCGTAAATGTGAAGGGCCGTCAGGCAGAAGAGATATTAAACAAACAGCTAACGAAACTAAAATAATAATATGAGAAAAATTATTTCACGAATACTGACACTTGCACTCATCATGCTACTCAGCTCCCTCACGGCCAATGCCCAAGTGGAGGAATTTGAGAAGTATTCCGACATGAAGAACGTGACCTACGTCTATATCTCCAAGGCGATGCTCACACTCGCCAAGGGTCTCACAACCCCCTCAGTACCAGGAATGGATATGAAGAATGCCTTCGGCAAACTCAACGCCATCCAAATCATCACGACAGAAAACAAAGCGGCACGCACTAAACTCAAAGCCGAGGTAGCCGATGTGGTGAAACGCGAGAAGTACGAGATGCTGATGCAGGTAGATGAAGACGACAGCAAGGTGAGGATCTACTTCAAGGACGGCAAAAAACAATCCGTCATCCTTATGTCCACAGACGAGAGCAACGAAACCGCCGTCATCGCCTTCTCAGGCACCTTCAAGATTGAAGATGTACAAAAGATGACTGAGAGTTCAAAATTCTAAATTCAGAATAGGTCTATAGCAAAGGAGGATGTGTCATTTCATGCGCATCCTTCTTTATGGTTAATGCTTACAATCAAGGTCTGATTTCTTCTCCAGACATTGTTGTACCATTTCCTTATACTTTCGGGAAACAGGATGGCCGGTATTGCCAATAATGACATTATCGTGATCCCTGCCTGAGCAGGCAGACAAGCGTACAAGAAAGGAACGATGGATGCGAAGGTATTCTGGACCAAGCTTTGGAACCAGTTATTTCCATGAATGTACAGCAGACAACTGGTTTGCTTGAAAAGCATTACGATTCTAATGTGTCAGTTGAGAATGGCATGTCGTTGCAAGAAGGATTTGATTTGCTGCGTTCAAGAATTTAGACGAAGGTTTATGAAAATACGCCATATTACTAACAATCATGTTTCAGGACAGTATTTCAATGAAAAGGAGTAGGTTGCAGCTGAGCCATCATATTGATTGATACTCACTCCAAAAGGGGAAAAGACTAAGGTGTAACAGGGAAAACTCCTAAGGAGAAAAGGGATAGATATAGGGTGCAACTAATTTGCCCCGCCCGTGGCAATATCTTGCGGCGGGCGGGGCAATATCTTGTGGCGGGTGTGCGAATATCTTGCGGCGGCCGCCGCAAGACCAGACCCTCTCCTGTCCCCCTTAAAGGGGGTGATATATTCCTAGGTTTATTTCAACTGCAAAGTTACGAAATTTTTAGCTGACTTGCAAGTTTTTTTCATAAAAATTTGGATTTCTCACATTTTCTTTTCTCGCCACTCGCCTGTCTTGAAGTTGATTTCAAACTGTTCACGATAGGTAAAGTCACATTTGCCGTCCTTGAACGAGATTGGGAAGATGATGGTCTTGGAGCGAGGCAGGTCGGGATCCATCCAACGATCACCTACATAGAGGTAGGTGGTCGTTTTTGTCCCTTTGATAGTAAGGATTGACGCAGCTTGCGTGTCGTAGGCAATACGGTCGCCTATATTCTCCAGTTGGCTCCATCCTTCAGTCAGATTGCGTGTCCACGATAGTTTACACTGATTAGGCTCCCATCCTGTGCAAGCACTCGATAACATATAGTAGACACCGTCTACCTTTACGATAGCAGGTGCTTCGCGAGCCTGACGTTTGAACAATTGAGTACATTCTACGGCACTCAGATAGTCGTCTGCCAGACGGAAGAAACCCAAGTGCTGGTTTTCCTCAATGGTCGAGATAAACCAAGCGGTACCATCATCGTCGACAAACACATTGCAGTCGCGGCTCTTAATGCCTAAAGGACGTTCGCCTGCTTTGAAGTGATAAGGGCCTGTCACCTTATCGGCATAGAACACACCTGCCTCGCTGGCTCCGTAATTGCTTCCTTCCCAATGACACCACACCACAAACTGCTTCGTCTTTTTGCAATACATCAGTTTGGGGCGTTCGATAAAACGGCTACGCCCCAAGTCGCTGTGGGTCACTCCGTTTTCAATGATTTTTCCTTCGAACTTCCAGGTCTGGAGGTCTTTAGAGGAATACATGTTGACATCAGGGTTCCATGAACGGCTGCGATCCTCTCCAATCATATACCAGGTATCGCCCACTTGCAGGAAACCAGCTCCATGAGCTTGTACCACTTTTCCTTCAGTATCATACCACAGGTCACCATTCTTTATTGTGACCCAATCTCCTTTCTTTGCAAATGCCGCACTTGCCAAGCATAGTACGACGAGTAACGAAATAGTTCTTTTCATTGTTATTGGCGTTAGATAAATTTTGTTCTAAATGCTATGCCTCAACAATGCCAATGCTAGCTTAGCATGGTGTTCGGCTTCATAGCATTTTTTCGTTTGCAAAGATAGTAAAAAATGAATAATTGAAAAATGAATAATTGAAATAATTGAAAAAACGCTAAACTCTAAACGCTAAACTCTAAACTTTTTGTATCTTTGCGGCATGAAAGTAGCAACCATAGGTTTCTTCGATGGTGTACACAAGGGGCATCAGTTTCTGTTGCGTCAAGTAGTGAAGGAGGCAAAGAAGGTGGGAGGCATTCCTGCCTGTATTACTTTTGATTGTCCTCCCAGAGAGGTGGTGAGAAGTCCGAAACGTGATGAGTGGAGCATGAAGCAGCTCACTACGTTGCCAGAAAAGATACAGCTGCTTCAAGAGATAGGTGTTGAGGAGGTGCAAGTTCTGCATTTTACCCCTGAGATTGCCAAAATGAGTGCTTACGATTTTATGCGAGAGATGCTGAAGGGGCGATGGGATGTGGGGGTGCTGCTCATTGGGTATGATCATCGTTTTGGGCACAATCGTGAGGAAGGATTCGAGGACTATGTGCGGTATGGGCAGGAGATAGGAATCCAAGTGCTACAAGCGCAAGTGTACGAGGAGGACTTCATCACCGTCAGTTCATCGCTCATTCGTGAGACACTGCTTCAAGGGCGTGTGACAGATAGTCGTAAACTATTAGGATATGACTATTTTATCGACGGAGTGGTAGTAGATGGGGTCAAGGTTGGAAGAAAGTTAGGTTATCCAACTGCCAATATCGAAGTTCCTGCAGAGAAACTCATCCCTTGTGATGGAGTATATGCGGTACAAGCAGCGCTGAACCCCTCCCTAACCCTCCCCCAAGGAGAGGGAAAAAGAAACCCTCCATTGTATAATGGAATGCTCAACATTGGCTGGCGACCCACCTTTAATGGAAATAAGCGTACGATTGAGGTCAATCTCTTTGACTTTGATGGTGATATCTATAGCAAGCATATCACCTTGCATTTCATAGACTTCCTGCGACCGGAACAGAAATTCAATTCACCTGAAGCCTTGATAGCTCAGTTAGCCTTGGACGAGCAAAAAGCAAGAGAAGTTTTGGCCAAAGGCCAATGTAAAATGTAAAAATGATAAAATGTAAAAATGCAAAAATGAAGTTCAATGGTAAATGGTAAATAGTTAAATTGTAAATGAGATGATGATACAGCGTTTTTTTCATCGATATGGTTTTGGCATTCAGTCGCCTTGGGCGTATTCATTGGTGCGTAATGTGCTATTTGAACCATTACGCTATTATGCCTTTGACGAACTACAAGCAAAGCATCCTCAATGCAGTAAAACAGAAAGGAAACGCAATGAGCAGTTGTTCAGAATCGTGAACCATTTCAAGCCGCAAAAGATTGAAATAGTGGGAAATACTGTAGCCTCTACGAGAGATTATCTCAGCTTTCAAACCTCATCCGCCAATTCTCAACTGTCAGCTTTCAACACTCAACTCTTCTATTACATCTGTCCTTCTGCCCCCATCTCCTCTATTCCGAAGACCCTGTCTGATGGGATGCTTTTGGTCATAGATGATATTTGCGAAACAAATAAGGCAGCATGGAAGCAACTGACGGCCAATGCACAAGTGACGGCTATTTTTGATATGCAGTATCGTGGTTTACTATGCTGCGATACCAAACGAATCCGCCAAACTTATCTGCTCTGACCTTTTGCTCTTTTAGGTTGCGAATGTGCAACCCCAAAAGAACAAAGTAGGCCGAAAGGCGACAATTTCTACACCTTTGCCCTGTAATGTGTGCAAAAAAGGCCGCTTTGTGCCCCCTACTTGGCACTTTTTTCGTAACTTTGCAACGAAAATGAGCTAGTTAACTTATAAAGCTAGTAGAACTAGTCAGTTTAGGCGAACAATTAATTGTCAAAATAATTAAATCAAATTATGCTTAAAATTATTGTATTAGCAAAGCAGGTGCCCGACACGCGCAATGTAGGCCCTGAAGCTATGACACCTGAGGGAACCGTGAATCGTGCTGCCCTCCCTGCCGTGTTCAATCCAGAGGATTTGAACGCATTGGAGCAGGCCATCCGTTTGAAGGAACAGAATCCTGGTTCGACCATCACAATGCTCACAATGGGACTTCCTAAGGCAGCCGAAGTACTGCGTGAGGGTCTGTATCGTGGTGCCGACAAAGGTATCTTGTTGACTGATCGTGCATTGGGAGGTGCTGACACACTGGCTACCAGCTATACTTTGGCTCAAGCCATCAAGAAGGTGGGTGAGTATGACATCATCCTTTGTGGTCGTCAGGCCATTGATGGTGATACTGCTCAAGTAGGCCCACAGGTAGCAGAGAAGTTAGGATTGACACAAATCACTTATACAGAAGAAATTCTTGAGTGTACGAAAGAGAAAATCGTGGCTCGTCGTCATATCGACGGAGGTGTGGAGACTGTTGAGGCTCCATTGCCTATCGTAGTGACTGTGAATGGTAGTGCAGCTCCTTGTCGTAGCCGCAATGTGAAGCGTGTAATGGCTAACAAGAAGGCTGAGTTCACCACATGGGGTGCTGCAGATATTGATGCCGACCCATCACAGATTGGTAAGGCAGGAAGTCCAACGAATGTGAAGACAGTGAAGAGCATCGTATTCAAGGCAAAAGAATCGAAAAGCCTGACTGGTAGCGATGAAGATATCAATAACTTAATGAAGGAATTAATTGAAAGCAACACGATTGGATAGTATGAACAGCGTATTTGTATATATAGAAATCGGTGAACAGAACAAAATTGCCGATGTGAGCTTGGAACTCTGTACCAAGGGCCGTAAGCTCGCTAACGAACTCGGTGTGAAACTTGAATGTGTTTGCATCGGAAATGGTCTCAAGGGTATTGAAAAGGAGTTGTATCCATACGGAGTTGACCGTGTACATATCTTCGATGATGAGCGTTTGTTTCCCTACACCTCACTTCCTCATCAGGATGCAGTAGTGAACCTCTTCAAGGAGGAGCAACCTCAGATATGTCTGCTGGGTGCTACTGTTATTGGTCGTGACCTTGGTCCTCGTGTATCATCAGCATTACATTCTGGTTTGACAGCTGATTGTACACAACTCGAAATCGATGACTTCGACATGAAGGTTAAAGTTGGTGAGGAGTTTGTTGACAAGCACTATGAAAAGCAGCTCATGCAGATTCGTCCTGCATTCGGAGGTTCTATCATCGCCACCATCGTCAACCCAGAACACCGTCCACAGATGGCAACCGTTCGTGACGGAGTGATGAAGCGTGAGATTCTCGATGAGAACTACCAAGGTGAAATTGTGAACCACGAAGTTAACAAATATGTGCCTGAGACTGATTACATCGTAAAGGTATTGGATCGTCATGTAGAAGCTGCAAAGCACAATCTGAAGGGTGCCAGCATCGTAGTAGCCGGTGGATATGGCGTAGGAAGCAAAGAAGGATTCGACCTTTTGTTCAAGCTGGCCAAGGAGATTCATGCAGAAGTTGGTGCCAGCCGTGCTGCTGTCGATGCAGGTTGGATTGACCACGATCGCCAGATTGGTCAGACGGGCGTTACCGTACGTCCTAAAGTCTATATCGCATGTGGTATCAGCGGTGCCATTCAGCATATCGCAGGTATGAAGGAGTCGGGTATTATCATTTCCATCAACAATGACCCTAACGCTCCAATCACTCAGATTGCTGACTACAACATCAACGGCAACCTCGAAGATGTGTTGCCAAAACTCATCAAGTATTACAAACAGAATAACAAGTAAGAAATATGGCTAATTCATATACTGATATACCTGAGATTAAGTTCCACATGGAACACCCAATGATGCAGCGCATCGTGGAACTTAAAGAACGCAACTTCGAGGACAAAGGAAAGTACGATTATGCCCCAGAGGACTTCGAAGACGCTATGGATAGTTACGACAAGGTTTTGGAGGTTGTAGGTGACATCAATGCCAACGTGATTGCTCCAAATGCTGAAGATGTAGATGCTGAAGGTCCTCATTGTGAGAACGGCCGTGTGCGCTATGCATCGAAGACCTACGAGAATCTTGATGCCACACGCAAGGCAGGCCTTAATGGTATGACCATGCCTCGTCGCTACGAAGGTCTCAACCTTCCAGTCAGTGTCTATACGGCAGCTAATGAAATCGTTAGTGCAGGCGATGCTGGTTTTGAGAACATCTGGTCATTGCAGGACTGTATAGAAACACTCTATTGTTTCGGCAACGAAGAGCAGCGCAAGAAATACATCCCTCGCGTGTGTGCAGGTGAAACTATGTCAATGGACCTTACCGAACCAGATGCAGGTAGTGACCTCCAGTCAGTAATGCTCAAAGCTACTTACGATGAGAAAGAAGACTGCTGGCGCCTGAATGGCGTGAAGCGTTTCATCACCAATGGCGACTCCGATATCCACCTCGTGCTTGCACGTAGTGAAGAAGGTACTCGTGACGGACGTGGTCTCTCCATGTTTATCTACGACAAGAAGAATGGTGGTGTTAACGTACGTCGCATTGAGAACAAGCTTGGTATTCATGGTAGTCCTACTTGTGAGTTGACATATAAGAATGCCAAGGCAGAACTCTGTGGTGACCGCAAGCTGGGTCTTATCAAATACGTGATGTCACTCATGAACGGTGCTCGTCTGGGCATTGCTGCACAGTCAGTCGGTATCGAGCAAGCTGCATATGAAGAAGCACTTGCCTACGCACAGGATCGTAAGCAGTTTGGTAAGGAAATCATCAACTTCCCTGCTGTGTACGACATGATTGCTACCATCAAGGCTAAGTTGGACGCAGGACGTAGCTTGCTCTATCAGACAGCTCGTTATGTGGACATTTACAAGGCATTAGAGGATATCGCTCGCGAACGTCAGCTCACTCCTGAGGAGCGTAAGGAACTCAAGCAATTCAGTCGTTTGGCAGATGCCTTTACTCCATTGGCAAAGGGTATGAATAGTGAGTTTGCAAACCAAAGCACCTACGATGCAATCCAGGTACATGGTGGTTCTGGTTATATGCAGGAATATAAGTGCCAACGCATCTATCGCGACGCACGTATTACCAGTATCTACGAGGGAACCACTCAGTTACAGACCGTAGCAGCGATTCGTTATGTCACAAATGGCACATACACTTCTGTCATCAACGATATGATTGCTGAGGTGAAGGCTAATCCTGCAGTCGCTGCTTATAGCAATTATGTGGCACGCATCGAAGCAATGGCACAAAAGCTAGAAGAATGCATTGAGTACGTAAAGGCACAAGAGAATCAGGATGTTCTTGATTTTTCTGCTCGTAAGCTCTACGAAATGACAGCCTATACTATTATGTCACTCCTCGTACTCCAAGACACTATGCGTAATGCAGAACTCTTCACTAAGAGTCTTGTTATTTTCGTGAACCATGCAGAAAGCGAAGTAGCACGTCATCAGAACTACATTCACTGTATGAATGCCGAAGTGCTGGAAAATTACAAGCAGTAAAGAGAAATAGTACGTTATAATAAAGGTGTAGCTTCATTATGTAGGCTACACCTTTTTTGATATCGCTACAAAATACGATGCGCTTACAAGGTGTTCAACGCTTCAAACAGACTATCAAGAGCAGCATCAGCATTGCCCTTGTTTTCGTTGAGTAGCGTGACAAACTTGGAACCAATAATCGCTCCTGCAGCATTGTCTTGAGCAGCCTTAAGGGTCTGGGCATTGCTGATACCAAAACCAATCATACGGGGATTACGCAAGTTCATGGCATTGATGCGGCGAAAATAATCCTGCTTCTTGTCGTCGAAACTTTTCTGCGTACCAGTGATGGATGCTGAGCTAACCATATAGATGAAGCCGTCGGTGTGATCGTCAATGAATCGGATACGCTCCTCGCTGGTCTCTGGGGTGATGAGCATGATGACTCGCAGATCATATTGATCGGCTATAGGTTTTACGATGTTCAGATAGTCGTCAAAAGGCAGGTCGGGAATAATCATACCACTGATACCACTTTCCACACAACTTTGGCAAAATGCCTCAATGCCGTAGTGCAGGATAGGGTTGAGATAGCCCATCATAATGAGAGGGATGTGCACCTCATCCTTGACGGCTTTCAACTGAGTAAAGAGCGTCTTGAGGTTCATGCCGTTCTTCAAGGCTTGTGTGGCAGCACTTTGGATAACTGGACCATCTGCTAAAGGGTCGCTGAAAGGAATTCCAACCTCAACGAAGTCAATACCCCTTCGCTGCATGGTCATTATCACGTCGGCAGTTCCTTCCAATGTGGGGCATCCTGCACAGAAATATAATGAGAGGAGTTTCTTGTCCTTACTATTTGCAAAAAGAGAATTAATCTTGTTCATAACTGTTCTATGAATTGTTTGAGTTTATAAATGTCTTTAATTCCTGGGGTTATTTCGAAGCGTGAGTTCAAGTCGATGCCTATGCACCTTGGATGATGAAATGTCTTTAGTAGATCAGCATCGTCAGGCCCGATACCGCCACTAATCAGAAAGGGCGTATTGCCATCGTAGGCGGAGAGTAAACTCCAGTCGAACTTCTCGCCATTGCCACCGATAGACTTTCCTTTGGTATCGAAAAGAAAGTAGTTTGCTACTCCTTCATATGCTTCTGTAAGAGCAAAGTCGCCAGTAGTTGCTATGTTGAAAGCCTTGATAATTTTCCTATTATCTAATAACCTAATGTATTCTGGCGACTCATGTCCATGTAGTTGTATGAAATCGAGCTCATATTCATCGGCGATGCGCTTCACTTGTTCAATGTCTTCATCTACAAACACGCCGACACGCTTACAATTCGTTGGAAGATATGAAGGGCGTTCGCTAACATAACGCTTTGATTTTGGCCAAAATATAAAGCCCATCAAGTCAATGCCCATTGCTTCTACTTTGCGGATGTTTTCCGCATTTCTCATGCCACAGACCTTTATTAATTCACAATTCATAATGCATAATTCATAATTGTGAAATGAATTCGTTAAGAGCTTTACCTGGACTGGCAGTCTTCATAAAGTTCTCACCAATGAGGAATCCACGGAAACCAGCTGAGCGGAGAGCTTTTACTGTTTTAGGATTTGAGATACCGCTCTCGCTGACCTTCACCGCATCCTTGGGCAGCAGTTCGGCAAGTCGGAAACTGTTTTCTACATCCGTGACGAACGAACCGAGATTACGGTTATTGATGCCGCAAAGATCCGGATCAAGTTCGGCATATTCAAGTTCCTGCTCGGAGTGCATCTCAAGGAGTACTTCAAGACCTAATTCATGTGCCTTGTGCAGGAGAACGCTGCACTCCTGCTTGCTCAAACAGGCAGCAATGAGGAGTACGGCCGAGGCTCCACAGAGGGCAGCGGCATAGAGTTGTGCCTCATTGATGATGAAGTTCTTATATAATATAGGTAAGGTGACTCCACTATGACGAGCTTGACGAATGAAGTCGTCAGACCCGCCAAAGTAGTGTTCATCAGTGAGTATGCTCAGTGCGGCAGCACCGTTTTGCTGATAACTCAGCGGAATGGTGTCAGCCCGTCCGTTCTCCTTGATCCAACCTTTCGAGGGTGAGCGACGCTTAAACTCAGCAATGATACCCGTCTCACTTTGTAGCAATGCCTCACGTATAGAAGCCTTCTTTGCATATAGCTGTTCTATCTCCTGCTGCTTGTGGGCAATGATTTCTTTGAGAATATCTTGCATGGCTTTTTTTGATATTACGTTATAATGTTCTTACGACTTAACTATTCAACTCGACAAACTTCTTGAATGTTCGGAGTGCAGAACCGCTGTCGATGCTTTCGCGAGCAATTTCGATGCATTCTTCGATGCTCTTCTGTCCACGTTCCAATACTTGAATACCAAAGCCTGCATTAGCCAATACGATGTTTTTCTGTGCAGGCAGGGCACGGTTCTCCAGTACGGCGTCAAAGATTGCGGCTGCTTCCTCTTCTGTGGCTCCACCCACAAGTTCCTCGGGCTTAGCAATCTCGAATCCAAGGTCCTTTGGCGAGAAAATACGCTCGTAATCTTTGGTAGTCACTTTGAAATCGCCTGTCAGCGAGATCTCGTCATAGCCATCGATGGAGTTGACAATGCCGTAATCAATACCCAATTTCTGATATACTTGATTGTAAAGGCGCATCTGGTCAAGATTAGCCACACCAAGTAACTGGCACTTCGGCTGCGATGGATTTACGATAGGGCCAAGAAGATTAAAGATGGTGGGAAACTGCAATGCCTTGCGGATAGGTCCAACGAATTTCATGGCCTTGGCAAACAATTGAGCATGGAGATAAACAATACCTGCCTCGTTCAGCGAGCGATTCAGCTTATCGATATCATCTGTAAACTTAATGCCATGATGCTGAATCACATTTGACGCACCACTTACACTCGTAGCCGCATAGTTGCCATGTTTGGCGACCTTATAACCCGCACCGGCGATGACGAAGCACGAGGTGGTCGATATGTTAAACGTATTCTTGCGGTCACCGCCCGTGCCTACTACATCGATATAACGGTCGGCATTGAGGATGGCGGGCACGCCGGTTTCCAGGATGCCATCACGGAAACCCAGCAGTTCGTCAACAGTTGCGCCGCGCATCTGCAGGCATGTCAGTAGGGCGGTAATCTGCTCATTGGGATATTCGCTTTGGGTAATGCCAATCAGGATGGTTTTCATCTCCTCGCGGGAGAGCTCTTCATGATTCAATAGGCGGAAGAGATAGCCTTTCATTGTCTGTTCCATATTATTCGTTTTTATGTTTATGATGTTATTTTTCGATGATACGTATGATTGACTCTGATGATACGTATGATTGACTCCGATGATACGTATGATTGGCTCCGATGATACGTATGATTCGATTCATTGATACGTATGAATGATTCCAGTCATAAGGACATCCAGTTCTGCAGCATTTTCTTACCGTCGGGCGTCAGCACGCTCTCGGGGTGGAATTGGATGCCGCGGATGTTCAGCTCCTTGTGCTTCAGCGCCATAATCTGACCCTCGTCACTAACGGCTGTGACTTCCAAGCAATCGGGGAATCCTTCTTGAGACACCACCCATGAATGGTAACGCCCAATGGTGATATTGCGGTCGATGCCGCTGAATATCGGGTCATCTACAATGATGTGACAAGGGGTGGCTACCCCGTGGAATACATCGCTAAGATTTTCAAGATTTCCACCGAATGCCTCTCCAATAGCTTGATGACCCAGACATACGCCGAGGATGGGCTTCCGTCCAGCATAGGTGTGGATAACATCAAGCAGCAATCCTGCCTCAGACGGGATGCCAGGTCCTGGTGAGAGGATAATCTTATCGTATGGCTCCAGGTCCTCAAGTTTAAACTGGTCGTTACGCAAAACCGTGACCTCGGCACCCAGTTCTTTCACTAAGTGACTCAAGTTATAGGTAAACGAGTCGTAATTATCTATGATTACTATTTTCATGTGATTTGTATTATATGTGAAATATATGTTCGTTTAAAGGTTCTCTGCTTTTTCGATGGCCTTACGCAAAGCGCCCAGTTTATTATTCACTTCCTGTAATTCATATTCAACATCGCTCTTTGCCACAATGCCGCCACCAGCCTGGAACCATAGTTCTCCATTTCGAGACACAAACGTGCGGATGGTGATGGCCTGATTGAGCGAACCATCCAGCCCGATGATACCGATACAGCCACCATAGGCACCACGATTATGCGGTTCATATTCTGAAATGAGCTGCATAGCACGGACCTTTGGAGCACCTGAAAGCGTGCCTGCAGGGAACGTGTCGATAAACGCCTTGATAGGGTCGGCACCCTCATCCAATTCTCCGGAAACACGTGATACTAAATGGATGACATGAGAATAGTACTGCAAATCTTTATAGAAGTCAACCTTTACGTTATGACAATTGCGACTTAAATCATTGCGTGCTAAATCTACCAACATCACGTGCTCAGCATTCTCCTTAGGGTCGTTGCGCAGATACTCGGCACCCTTACGGTCAGCTTCGGCATCACCCGTACGTTTAGTGGTACCTGCAATTGGGTCGATGTAAGCCTTACGACCCTCAATACGGCAATGCGTCTCAGGGCTTGAGCCAAAGATGCGGAAGCCGCCAAAGTCGAAGTAGAAGAGGTATGGTGAAGGATTGATGCTGCGCAGGGCACGGTATAACTTAAAGTCATCGCCCTCATACTTCTGAATAAAACGTCGGCTGAGTACAATTTGGAATACATCGCCACGCAGACAATGTTGAATACCGCGACGAATAT
Organism: uncultured Bacteroidales bacterium; assembly: GCA_902787555.1. Lineage (GTDB taxonomy): Bacteria > Bacteroidota > Bacteroidia > Bacteroidales > Bacteroidaceae > Colivivens. The sequence goes on along the minus strand of CADAGO010000004.1, from coordinate 24,206 downwards.
TTGCCCTGTGCTCATCATCGGTCAGTGTACTTCTTACATCACCAACGGGATGGAAGTCGTAAGCCTGCACATTGGCTTTATTCATCGCCTTCTGAATGTCGGCGATATCGGAGTTCTCAGAGTTCTCAGAAAGAGAAACGATCTTCAACATATTATTATGATGGTCGAACTCAATCACCACCTTATATAATATATATAGCACGTCGGGTGCATCGTTCTTCGCCTGTCTCTCATCCTTTACTGCGATATCCTCAAAGTAACGAACAGCGTTAAATGATGTATATCCGAATAGTCCACAAACATTGGCATCTTTACCACTGACCTCTATACGGTCGATGAGCGAATGAATGGCTTCGGAAGAACCAAACCCCGCACATAATTGTCTGCTATCAGTAGTGCCATCTGGGTAGCTGATAGAGGCAATGCCATGTCCGATAGCTACGCTTGCAATAGGGTGAATGCCAATAAACGAGCGAGAATTGTTAGCATCGTGATAGTCCGAACTCTCCATCAGTGCACTCTGTGGATAGAGATCGCGCAAACGCATGTAAACACCCACTGGGGTATGAAGGTCAGCAAGAATAGTTTTGCTCGTTGTCGTATACTTAAAAGTTTCCATATTCCTTAGCCATTTGTTTGTTCTTTAAATAGGTTTCCACGTCCTTATCACCACGACCGCTTACAGTGAGTACCACCACGTCTGAGGGCTTAAATGTAAGTTTCTTAAGTGCTGCGATGGCATGAGCACTCTCGATAGCAGGAATGATTCCTTCCATGCGTGTCAGTTCATAACCGCCATAGATAGCCTCATTGTCGTTGATGCTCAGTACTTTAGTGCGCCCCTTCTTCGCCATGTTGCAGTGCATGGGACCTACACCAGGATAGTCGAGACCTGCTGAGATAGTGAAGGCCTCCTGAATCTGCCCATCGTCATCTTGCATCACCAACATCTTCGCTCCATGCAGGATGCCTGTTGTACCCCTGTGGATGGTGGCTGCCGTATAGTCGGTATTCCAGCCGTGACCGCCAGCCTCAGCAAGTACGATCTTAACACGTTCGTCATCCATATAATGGTAGATGGTACCTGCAGCATTACTGCCTCCTCCGATACAAGCAATGAGGTAGTCGGGATAATCGCGACCGACTTTCTCCTCTAACTGCCACTTGATTTCCTCAGAGATAACACTCTGCATTCGAGCTACGAGGTCAGGATATGGATGAGGTCCCATCGTAGAACCTACGATATAGAAGGTATCAGCCGGATGACAGCACCAGTCGCGAATAGCCTCCGAGCAGGCATCGCTCAGCGTCATGTTACCTGTGCGGACGGGATGTACTTCGGCACCTAGCATCTTCATGCGCTCCACGTTGGTGTGCTGACGCTCTACGTCGGTAGCACCCATAAACACCTCGCACTTCATGTTCATCAGTGCACAGACCGTAGCTGTTGCCACACCATGCTGACCAGCACCGGTCTCGGCGATGATGCGTGTCTTACCCATCTTCTTGGCCAGCAAAATCTGTCCAATGGTGTTGTTGATCTTGTGGGCACCCGTATGGTTCAGGTCCTCACGCTTTAGATATAGCTGGCAACCATACCGTTCACTCATTCTTTTAGCATAATAAAGAGGACTAGGCCTACCCACGTAATCCTTTAGCAACGCATGGTATTCTGCCTTAAACTCTGCGCTCTCAATAATTGGAAGATAGGCTTCCTGAAGGTCATGCACGCACTTGTAAAGAATCTCTGGTACATATGCACCACCGAATTCTCCATAAAAACCGTTTTTGTCTACTTGATAATTCATATTATGTCGTTATTACGTTATATCGTTATCACGAAAAAAATTTAAGAGGCCCGTCGCAAGAACGACAGGCCTCTCAGTATCTCTATGCAAACTTATAGGTACGCGGCTATCTTCTCACGATCTTTGGAATCTTGAGTCACGCCACCACCAATTATTTGCGATTCTTATCATATTACTTTTTTGTTGATGTTTCAAATCGGCGGCAAAGTTATACATTCTCTGTCAATCTGCCAAATATTTTGCCTATTTTCTTTCGTTTTTTATGGTTTTAATGCCGAAAATCAATATTTTAACACAAATCAAGCCTGTAACAGTTGAACATATAGTCGTATCGCTTGTTCGATTTCGTCAATCTTAATGTATTCGTCGGCAGTATGAGAACGCGATGATTCACCTGGGCCTATCTTCACGGATGGGAAAGGTAGAAGAGCTTGATTGGACAGAGTAGGCGAACCAAATGGTTTCAGTCCGAGAGCGATGGCTTTCGCAATGAATGGATGCTCCGAATCAATGTATGATGAGTTGAGTCGGAATGAGCGTGCGACAGCTGTCCCTTTGACATGATGTGCAATTTCATCGAATAGTTCTTGATTGGTGTAGCATTCATTGCTGCGTACATCAATAGTAAACTGACAATTATCGGGCACCACATTATGTTGAGTTCCTGCATGGATGATGGTGACAGTTGTCTTAACAGGTCCAAGCAAAGGCGAGACCCTTTCAAACTGATGGTTTTCTATCCACTGTATATCCTCTATTGCCTTATAGATGGCATTCACACCTTCGTTGCGGGCAGCATGGCCTGCAACTCCTTGTACGTTTACATCAATTACCATCAATCCTTTTTCTGCAATTGCCGGTTGCATATTTGTGGGTTCGCCAACAATAGCGAAACTAATTGGTGGCAATAATGAGAGGATGCTTTCAATACCGTTTTTACCAGACACCTCTTCTTCAGATGAAGCAGAGAGAATGAGATTATACTGGGGATTTCCACCCATTTCATCGATAGTAAAGAATGCTTGCATCAGCGAAACAAGACTCGCCCCATCATCATTTGTACCTAATCCATAAAGTATCCCGCTATCCGTTTCTTCTGGAGAAAATGGGTCGTGAGTCCATCCACTGACAGGTTTCACTGTATCTAGATGTGCATCAAGCAATACTGTAGGAAGTGTTTCGTTGAAACACTTGCATTTGGTCCAAATGTTATTCCCTGTTCTTGTTGGCTGATAGCCTTTTGCCTGCATGAACTGAAGAATCAAATCGGCTACTTTTTCCTCTTCTCTACTGAATGAGGGTATTGTAACCATTTGTTTCAACAATTGCACAGCTTCGTGAGTCTTATCCATATAATTCATCTGTTTTTTCGATTTAACGCTGCAAAAATACAAATTAATTATAAATCTTAAACTATAAATACCAATTATTTCGTAACTTTGTGCTCAAATAAGTAGATTATGATAACTATAGAACAACTGAAAGAGCTCAAAGACCGTGTAGATGCTCTGAATCACTATCTTGGCATTGAAGAGAAAAAGGTAGAATTAGAAGAGGAGCAATTGCGTACTCAGGCTCCAGACTTCTGGGATAATCCCAAGGATGCAGAAGCACAGATGAAAAAGGTGAAAGATATCCAAAAATGGATTGATGGATATAAAGAAGCCAAAACGGCAACAGACGAAGTGGAAGTTGCATTCGATTTTTACAAAGAGGAGATGATTACCGAGGCGGAAGTGGACGAAGCCTATACTTCTGCTTTATCGCTAATAGAAGGTCTTGAGTTGCGTAACATGCTACGCCAAGAAGCTGACGGCATGAGTGCTGTTTTGAAAATCAATGCGGGAGCAGGGGGAACAGAGGCACAGGACTGGGCACAGATGCTGATGCGCATGTATCAACGTTGGGCAGAAGCCCATCAGTACAAGCTAACTATTAGCAACTTCCAAGACGGTGACGAAGCAGGTATCAAGACCGTAACAATGGAAATAGAGGGGGACACCGCTTACGGTTACCTAAAGAGTGAGAATGGTGTACATAGACTGGTACGAGTATCACCATACAATGCACAAGGGAAACGTATGACAAGTTTTGCCAGTGTATTTGTAACCCCGTTAGTAGACGATTCGATTGAGGTGGTTATTGATAAAAGCAAGTTGTCTTGGGATACATTCCGTTCAAGCGGTGCAGGTGGACAGAATGTCAACAAAGTTGAGACTGGCGTGAGGTTACGCTACCAATATGTCGACCCTGATACTGGCGAAGAAGAAGAAATCCTGATTGAGAATACAGAAACACGCAAACAATTAGAGAACCGTGAGAATGCCCTCAGACTGTTACGCTCACAACTCTATGATCGTGCCATGAAGAAAAGGATGGAAGCGCAAGCTAAAATCGAAGCGGGCAAGAAAAAGATTGAATGGGGAAGTCAGATTCGCAGTTATGTGTTTGACGATCGTCGTGTAAAAGACCATCGTACCAACTACCAGACATCGGATGTGGCAGGCGTGATGGATGGAAAGATTGATGAATTCATCAAGGCTTACCTGATGGAATTTGCAGATGCACCCGTATAATCCTAACGAACCATGCATACAGAGATAGAAAGAAAGTTTTTAGTTGTAGGCGAATTCAAACATCTTGCCTATCAGCATTCGCATATCGAACAAGGCTATTTCGCTACAGACCCAGGCAGAACGGTGAGAATCAGGATACGTGACGACAAAGCATACCTCACGATTAAAGGGCCTTCCATAAACAAAGGATTAAGCCGGTATGAATTCGAGACAGAGATTCCCGTAGATGATGCAAAGATGATGATGACGATGTGTCTGCCAGGTCAAATCGTCAAAGATCGTTATTTGGTCAAGAGTGGCAAGCATATCATAGAGGTAGATGAGTTTGCTGGTGCCAATACTGGTCTGACCATAGCAGAGATAGAGTTGGAGAATGAGGATGAGGAGTACGTAAAACCCGATTTCCTGGGTCAGGAGGTAACAGGTAATGTAAAGTACTACAACAAGTATTTGAGTATACATCCATATAATAGTTGGAATGAAGTGGATACGACGATATAAGTATTCCGTTTTGGTGGCTTTGGCAATCATCATTCTGAGTACGATACCCATTCCTGAAGTCAAACCATTAGAAGCTGTGCCCCTTATAGATAAATGGGTACATTTCGTGATGTATGCTTCGATGAGTATCGCAATGTGGATAGACCAAAGGAATTGCCATCAGCCACTTTTACTATCGTTTTATCTGTGGATGCTTATACTTCCATCATGTTTAGGTGGCATCATGGAACTTGTACAAGCTTATCTCACGACTTGTCGATCAGGCGAATGGTTGGATGTAATCGCAGATGTGATAGGAGCAGTTATTGGAACAGCTGGATGCTTTATAATTAGTTTGATATGGAACAGGAAAACTTCGGCTCAAAAATAGGAGCCATACTTGCTGCAGCAGGCTCAGCAGTAGGCTTAGGTAATATTTGGCGTTTCCCCACAGAGACGGGTAATAATGGTGGGGCAGCATTCCTATTGATATATATAGGATTCATGTTGCTCTTAGGTGTTCCGATTATGGTATCCGAGTTTGTAATTGGACGACATAGCCAAACAAGTGTGTCCCAGTCGTTCTTTAAGATGAGTGGCGGGAAGAAAGGCTGGAAGTTAATGGGACTTATCCCTGTCGTTGCAGGATTTCTTGTACTCAGTTATTATGCCGTAGTGGCAGGATGGACATTGTATTATGCTTTTTTGGCCGGTATCGACGGTTTCGCAGGTAAGACTCCCGATGAAATCGGTACCGCCTTTCAGTCCTTCTGTGCCGATCCCATCAACCCACTCATTTGGATGGCCATCATTCTTGTCATCAATGGCTTGATTGTTGCATTAGGAGTCCAGAAAGGGATAGAACGAGGTGCAAAAATCATGATGCCCCTTCTGTTCATCTTTATCATCATCCTTGTGGCTTGTTCGTTTACTCTGCCCGGCGCAGAAGCGGGACTACAGTTCCTGTTTCACCCTGATTTCTCAAAAGTAACTGGTCAGACCCTCCTCAATGCGATGGGACAAGCATTTTTCTCTCTGAGCGTTGGTCTCTGTTGTCTTTGCACATACGCCACATACTTCAAGAAAGACGTCAACCTAATGCAAGACGGACTGCAAGTGGCAACAATTGACACGTTAGTAGCCATTTGTGCCGGTCTCATCATCTTTCCTGCAGTTTTCTCTATTACAGGACTCGCCCCATCGCAAGGTCCTTCCCTCGTTTTTGTTACATTACCGAATGTTTTTCAACAAGCATTCGGCAGTTCAATCGTAGCATATATATTCTCCTTGTGTTTCTATTTGCTCTTGGTTATGGCTGCCCTTACCTCTTCGATTTCAATGTTGGAGATGATCGTTGCCTATTTTTGCCAAGAACGACACATCAGCCGACCCGTTGCATCCATCGGAGCTACCATCGTTTGCCTGATACTTGGCACTTTCTGTTCGCTCTCCTTCGGAATATGGAAAGATGATACATTATTCGGTATGGGATTTTTCGACTTGTTCGACTTCATCGTAGCAAAACTGATTATGCCCATCGGAGGAATGCTGATATGTGTATTCCTTGGTTGGATTGTTGACGAAAAAGTACTCCGCGCCGAGATTACCAATATGGGAACACTTCGCGCCCCTTATTATCCTGTCTTCCGCTTCATCATCCGTTACCTCGCTCCCATCTGCATTCTACTGATATTCATCAGTCAGTTTTGATTTTAGTTGCTAATTATTCGTTCGATATGGTCTTGAGACTATCAATTAATGCCCAAAATCTTTTGAAAACATTATCAAATATGAAACATTTTGCGTAATGTTACGAATTTGACCTTTAATGTTTCATTCATGCAATTTTCTCTCGATAAAAACGTGTAATTTTGCAGCGTGAAAACAAAAACATTCTATGTTGGTTACCATCCAAGGAAGCAACTTAAGAGAGTTTACATGATATGGTTAGTAATAAGATAATTTGTGATGGCACCTATCAAGTTTTTCATAGTTAGATTAGTTAATAGATTAGTTAATGTAGTTAGAAATTGCCCGATGTCGAGAGACATGGGGCAATTTCTTTTCATTGCTATTCGATAAAAGTTTTTTTGGTAGCATAAAAATTCCTTACGAATAATCTTTTTGTATCTTTGTGGTGAAATTCCGCATACTATTCCCATTCCACGATTATAAGTTCGAGGGTAGACGGCTAAAGGCAGACGGTCGTCCGCCTTTAGGCAAATGATAAAATGCCTTTAGGCAAACGATAGTGCGCCTATAGGCAATTTCCCTTTTCTGCCGGATCATCTTCCCGATTGAATCGGCTGCTTTTCCTTTTTGTATTAGCTGGCCGCCCTTGTACTGTTTAGGCAATGAACTTCTAACAACTGAAGTCTTAACTCATAGCTGTCTTCACCCCTTTGGGGTTCACTCTAAACTATTATAATATTGACTGTCCGCTAAAAAAGAAGGGTATGAAGTATAAAGGAGGCCTTAAAGGAAATAATTGCTACCATTAAGGGTAACATTTTTTTCCTTAAGGGCAGCAATTGCAACCCTTAAGGGGAGATACACAGGAGACTGATTACGTTTCGCATAAAAGAGGTGCAGGTCTGCAAAACCTGCACCTCCTTTTCATAGAAACACGACTAGTATCCGAATATCTCTTCGAGTGACACACGATGTATTTCACCCAATGATTGTAGTTTGGCCACATCTAAATCTGCCTCATTGCCAAGAATGAGGTATGTGTATGTGCGTCCTTTTACGTATTGATGCTGGAAGTTGACAAGTTCGTCTAAGGTCATATTCTGTACCTTATTATATATATCACGAGAAATGTCGTAGTCCAGACCATGATTGCGAGCCTCGATATAGGCAGAGAGCACATTGCGCTTGATTGAGCGCTGAGTTGCTATTCGTTTCATAATGGCTTCTTTTGCCAAGACAAGTGAGGACTCTGTAGCAGGCATGTCCTCAAGTATCTTGTGGAAAGTGTCGATACAATCACCCATCTTGTCGTTCTGGCTGATGATGTAGGTATAGAAGGTGAAAGCATCCTCATTGAATTCCGGGACAGAATAGTAGGCTGAAGCGCTATAAGCCAAACCACGAGCTTCACGCAGTTCCTGGAATACCAGTGCATTCATTCCGCCTCCGAAGTATTCGTTAAACAACTCAATCTGCGGAACGAGTGCCGCATCGTATTTCTGTCCATTGTTGCTATACATAATCATGTAGATGTTCTTTGCATCGTAAGGAGCGAGAATTACCTGGTTTTCGGGTGTCAGTATATTCTTATAGACATCACCCTTGACCGTAGCTATAGGAGAAGCAGAAACATCATGATTCGTCTCGATGAATTCGGTGAAATCGGCTTGTTTCATCGGTCCATAATAGACGATGGTTTGCTCATAGTTCTTCAAATCATCAATATGCTTGAGCAACTCATCGGGCATCGTTTCTTTCAACTCTTGGGCGGAAAGAATATTTGTCGATTCATTAACAGGACCGAACATCGCCCATCTGCGCAGGCGGAGGAAACAGTTCTTTTGTTCCAACTTAGCATCTGCCCGAGCTTTAAGATTGTCTGCCACCATATTATCATATACTGTCTGATTGCTTTGGGCGTCGTGCATCCAGTTTTCACATAGAGCAACGACATCTTTCATGTTTTCTGCCAATCCAGAGAGCGAGATGATGGTCTCATCGGAATTAACACTGAAACTGATGTTACATGCCAATCGATAGAGTTCGGATTGTAGCTTCTCTGGGGTCAGTTTTGATGTGCCAAGATAATCAATATACTGAGCGGCAAGAGGTAGGTATTTGTCGGCCTTGCTGCCTCGTGCAATACGGTATTGAATGGTAAACAATCCGTTCACATCGTTTTGCTTGTAGAGCAACTCGTTGCTGTTCGACAGTTTAGCCACACTCATATCCTTGTCAAAGTCAACGAACACAGGTTCGATCTCTTTTACCTTTGCATTTAAGATGTCTGTTACGAACTGACTGGTCTTTTCACGGTTCGTTTCTATCGGTGAAATGGCGGGTTTTTCGATTTTTTTCTCGTTTGGGTCGACTCCTTTATGTTTATAGACACATGAATAGCCATCAGTGAAAGTGGTGTTAGCAAACCTTACGACATCATCCTTCGTAATCTTGCTGATACGGTCGATACGCTCTACCTCATCTTTCCAATCAACACCGTTTACAAAAGCCTCTACAAACATTCTGGCACGTGAGGCATTACTCTCTAATTGCATCATCTGCTGACGCTTCTTATTATTGATAATCGCTTCAAGCAATGATGCATCGAAATCTCCATTTTTCAATTTCTTGATTTCTGCCAATATCAGGTCACGCACATCTTCCAACGATTGTCCTTCTTTGGGCATACCGAGAGTAATAAACATAGAATGATCCGTCAGAGCATAAGCACCAGCTCCAGCCGACAATACCTTTTGTGCCTGATTCAGGTCAATATCGAATAATCCCGCCTTACCATTGTAAAGCAGTTCTTCAATAATATCGAGATAATCAGCCTCTTTAACTTTCAGGCCAGGGAAAGCCCATCCCAGCATAACCCGCTCAGATTCAGGGCCATACACTTCACGGACATCAGGTGAGAGCAGAGGCTCACAGGTTTGCGGTAAAGCATTGCGAAGTGAATCAACAGCAGGATTGGGTGTCCAATCACCGAAATATTGATTGATTAACGTGATGACTTCATCAGGATTGAAATCGCCACTCATACAGATTGCGACATTGTTCGGAACATACCATGTTTGGAAATGGTTCTTGATGGTCGAGATAGATGGATTCTTCAAGTGGTCTTGAGTTCCCAAAACTGTTTGCTGTCCATAGGGATGGTTAGGGAATAAAACACTCATTCCCGTCTCATACATCTTACGGGAATCGTCCGTCAAAGATATGTTTTTTTCCTCATACACAGCTTCAAGTTCTGTATGAAAGCCACGAATCACCATATCCTTGAAACGGTTTGACTGAATCTTTGCCCAGTTTTCTACTTCGTTTGAAGGAATATCTTCGGTATAGCATGTTACATCATAGCTGGTGTAGGCATTTGTTCCTTCTGAGCCAATACCTGCCATCAGTTTGTCATACTCATTTGCAATGGCATACTTGGATGCTTCGTATGAGAGACTGTCTATCTGGTGATAAATCGCCTTGCGTTCTGCAGGGTCTGTTTTCGTGCGATAGACTTCGTATAATTGTTCGATTTCATCGAGCAAAGGTTTTTCTTTTGCATAATCACTTGTACCAAACTGTGTTGTACCCTTAAACATGAGATGTTCAAGGTAATGTGCAAGTCCAGTATTGCTACTTGGGTCATTCTTACCACCCACCCTTACAGCAATATAAGTCTGAATTCGTGGTTGGTCTTTATTGACACTAAGATATACTTTCAATCCGTTATCAAGGGTATAAATCCTCGATTTCATCGGGTCGTTAGCTACTGAGTCATACTTCGCAGACTGCTGACAAGAAATGAGCAGAGCAGTCAAAATGGATAGAAAAACGATTCTTTTTACCATAGTTTGTTTAATGAAGTTTATTGTTATTTGTTAATGTGAATTACTTAACTTTTGCAAGGAACTCTATCAGTTGCTGCTCTTCGACATCACCCAATGCAAATTCCTTCTCCGCATCACGCCGTACCATATCAAGCCATTTGCTTTCTGCTTCCGCATAATCAGTGGTTTGAGGGCGGGAGTATATATATTTATTCTGAGCGAATAGCATTTTCAGTTTTTCGACGATTTCATCGGATGACTTGATATCCCCTTCCTCAATATCTGATACGATATCTTCAATCGATTTCTTGGGGGCAATCATACCATAAAGGTCGAGCCACTCGTCTGTAGGTAAGCTGCCACTGTACAAACGAAGTGTCAAATCGTAATATCTCAAGCCATCAACCAAAGCCTTGTATTTGATAAAGCAGCCTTCGAACTTATATTCGTCAACATCATATCCCTGCTGTTCTTGCAATGTGGTAAGAAGTTCTTTTCCCGCAATTACAAACTGGATAATATAAGGATTGGGGAAACTGAAATTGATGATATCACGTCTTGCCGACTCTGGGCGTCCATCACGCTTTGGCCATTTGTTGATATCCCTCCACGTGCCTACAGTCTTGATATTGATGCCTGGTACGATATATGTTTTTTCGCCGGTAGCTAAGACGTAAGAAAATGGGAGGTTGCGTAGGCGCGGATGAGAGGTCAGTTTACCCATTACCATTGAGAATACGCCGATATGTGCAGGCCATAGGATATGACTACCAGACGCAGTCTTTGAACCACGTTCCAATGTACCCCAATGGATAGGTCCCATTTTGTAAGCATGATTGCTCTGATTTGTCCCTGAGCCAGCATTATAAAAGGAGAACTCGCCGCCAATAAGCAGCGTCGATTTATGATGAGAGCAAGCAAATGGGCCGCAGAGAGCGGCACACGACTCGCCGTTATCCATATAGGCATTTGCAAAGAACAGAGAAGCCTCAGCAGAGAATCCTTTACCAATATGTACTGATTCCCCAACAAAACAGTTATCCACTTTTGCACCGTCTGTAACAGTAGCACCCATTGCGACAACAGAATTCTCGAGAATTACATCAGGCCCTATAAAAGAAGGAGCGTCGCTACTGCTGAGCAATGTAACATTGGAAATATGGCTGGTTCCCTGGATTTCACAATATGGATAGATGTTTGCATTGCTGATTTCTCCAATGCCCACAATTCTGCACCCATGACCAATTGTTCCCGTGTCTGTTTTGGGATATCCCATGATTTCTTGTTGTGCCAACTCACGTACAGAAGGGAAATGAATCATGAGCCAGGCAATCTGTGCAGTTAGTTTGTCATAAATCACTACGTTGCCATCGCCTCCTTCATTGAGTACAGAAATGACTGTTCCATTGCCAAAAGAGGGAGTCCCTTGGGCACTGATGATGCCAATATTTGACAAATAGCAGTTATTTTCAATATGATAATTAGAAATGTAGCCATGCACATTCTCAATGAGGCAATTGTCACCAATTGTTACATTATTCAGTGTGGCATTCTGAATGGACGAACGACGTTGGAAACCTTCCTCCACATCAATCATTCCCAGCATTGCTCCAATTTCTATTTTACCATAAAAGTTAACATTGCGAATGTTGTTCGGCAAAAATCCGTCATCTACGAGAATTTCACTCCAGTTTTCCGCAGTACATCCGCGTTCTTCAAGAATGGATATCTCTGTGTTTGTCAGTTCTCGTTTCATATTCGTTGTGTTTAATTAGGATGATAGACTAAATCTGTTCTTTGTCTTCTGTCTCGTAGTGCTGGAAAAGAAAATCATTGTATGGGTACTTTTGAACATGTAGTTCTCGGATTTTCTTATATGCCAACTCTTTAAATTCTTTGATGTGCTCGCCGGTCTTAGCCGAGATAAAGAAACAATTATCGTTCATCTTTGCCATCCATGTTGCCATCAGCTCTTCCAACGACACATTCTCTTTGGTCTTGGGTGTCAAATCATCTTCGTCTTTTGGCGTCCACGTATAAGCATCAATTTTGTTGAAGACAAGCAGAATGGGTTTATCGCTCGCTCCTAAGTCAGCAAGCGTTTTTTCTACAACTCGAATCTGTTCTTCGAAGTCTGGATGCGAGATATCCACCAAATGAATTAGCAAATCAGCTTCTCTGACTTCGTCCAATGTCGATTTGAAGGAATCAACTAAATCTGTAGGAAGTTTGCGGATAAAACCAACAGTATCACTCAGCAAGAACGGCAGATTATCTATGATAACCTTTCTCACCGTTGTATCAAGTGTTGCAAACAACTTGTTCTCGGCAAATACTTCGCTCTTTGACAATAGATTCATCAGTGTAGATTTTCCGACATTCGTATAACCGACTAAAGCCACACGAATCAGTCGGCCTCGGTTTTTGCGCTGTGTCGTCTTCTGTGTATCTATCTCTTTCAGTCTTTGCTTAAGCAGTGCCATACGGTTACGAATGATACGTTGGTCCATTTCCAACTGTGTTTCTCCAGGTCCTCTTAATCCCACACTACCTCCTCGCTGACGTTCGAGGTGTGTCCACAAACGAGTCAGTCGGGGCAGCATGTATTTATATTGTGCCAGTTCCACCTGTGTCTTTGCTGTTGCAGTCTGTGCTCTCATCGCAAAAATATCCAGAATAAGAGAGGTCCGATCCAAAATCTTTATCTGCAATTCGTGTTCTATGTTTCGTATTTGCTTCGCACTTAACTCGTCATCGAATATCACCATCCCCACTTCTCGCTCAGCATCTTCCTCGTCTTGAATGAATTGCTTTATTTCCGCTAGCTTGCCACTACCAATATAGGTGACACTATTGGGACCATTTACTTTTTGCGTAAACCGCCTGATGACTTTTGCACCTGCGGTATCAGCAAGAAATTCCAATTCGTCAAGATATTCTTTCGTCTTGCGCTCATTCTGATCTGGTGTGACAAGTCCTACAATAACTGCCGTCTCCACCTTGGCTTCTGATATAACAAATTCTTTCATCTATTGGTATTAAAAACGATGCAAAGATAAAAAGAATTCATTGAATACGGAAAAAGTTTGCCCAATTATGAAAAAAAACGTTTAAAAATACCTTATTTATTAAATAAAAAGGCTAAATTTGCAACGAATAGTGCGGATTCGTCCGCAATTTTTATCAAGAATAAGTGTAGTAATAAGGATGGACAATAAAGATAAAACGATTCAATCATTGCTCGATACGCTGCCTCCAATCACATTGGAGCAGATGGGGTCTATCAAACTCATGAATCGTCTTGATACCAAATATGTCGCAACCAAGCGCCAACTGATTGAACTATTACAATTAGTTCAAGATAAGTATTATGTGCAGACCATTGGTACGACAACGATTTGCCCATATCGGACCACTTATTTCGATACGGATGAACACGTCATGTACATGATGCATCACAACAAACGAGCAAGGCGCACCAAAGTCAGGGTCAGAACCTATCTAACCAGTGGCGATTTGACGTTTCTCGAAGTGAAAAAGAAGAACAATCACGGAAGAACAAAGAAAAAACGCATACAAGTACCGTCTTTGGAGCAATCCCAAACAACAGAAGGAGCAGAAGAACTGGTAAAGAAAAAGACTGGTTTGTCGTTTGCCACGATGCATCAGGTGGTTCAGAACCTCTTCGACCGCATCACGTTGGTTAATAAGGAAAAGACAGAACGTCTGACCATTGACTATAATATCCGCTTTCATAACTTTGAGACCAATAATGATGCAGATAGCGATCAACTTGTTATCATCGAATTGAAACGCGATGGGAATGTTTATTCACCAATATGCTCTCTGCTTCGTGACTTGCATATCCATCCTACAGGATTCAGCAAGTGTTGTATTGGAATGGTTTGGACCGATCCTGGCTTGAAACAAAACAATTTTAAGGCTAAAGTAAGAAGACTTGCCAAAATCAATCAAGATGAGCGTGAATGGACAACTCATAAAACAAACTAACACAGAATTATTAACTTCAAAATTATAACTGACAAATGGAATCTATCAATGACTTTTTCTCGCTGATTACAAGCGACTACTGCAGATTGCTTGACTTATTGTTTCGCTTGATTATTAATACCCTATTTTCCGTTATCATTGCACGGAAATTCTATTTCCCAAAGAGCAGACGTGTTGATTTCTTCTTCACCTACATCCTTGTGGGATTTGGAATCTTCATGCTGATTCACTTAATGGGTGATGCAAAACTGAAGACAGGTATTGCAATGGGTCTGTTTGCCATTTTCTGCATTATGCGCTACAGAACAGAATCTGTGCCAATTCGTGAAATGACCTATCTGTTCCTGATTATTTCCCTGGCCGCTATCAATGGTTTGGCTTGGACTGCCGACATATCAGACAAACATCCTGAATTCTGGGCTCCAGAACTTACCTCAATGACTGAATTGCTAGTTACCAACTTGCTGTTTATTGCTGTCATTTGGATTGCTGAAGGCGGGAAATGGGTTACAAGTCTCAGTACAAAGTATATCAAGTACGACAAAATCGACTTGATATCACCAGAGAAACGTACAGAACTGATTGAGGACTTGAAGCAACGTACAGGCCTCAACATAAAGGAAGTGGCCATTGGTTCACTTGACTTCTTGAAAGATATGGCACTCATCAAGGTGTACTACACTGAAGATGACAATACGGATAATGACGATACGTTACGTAAAATGCCAAAGAACTATGACTAAAAGACTTTCTCTCCTATTCTTCTTGACTGTGTGCGGGATACATGCAATGGCTCAAGACGATTTCGGATATGACTTAAGCATCGCTGGAGAAACAAAGATAGTCTCAGGATTAAAGTTGGAATTCGAAGGACGTATGCGTACCCAAGACGATGCAGAGCGTATAGACCGTTTCGTTGTGGGTGCAGGCTTGTCATATCGCCTCTATCAGTCATTAGATAAGAGGGTTTCACTGAAAGCAACTGCGGGATTTGACTATCTGTGGACGTACAATTTGGCAGAGTCTGAAGACAAATATGATGAAGGCTATGATGACGAAGGGAAATTGGTACAAGAATACAAAGGATATAACGAGACGGACAGATATTGGCGCAATCGTCACCGTACCAATATAGGACTCTCATTGAGTTATGCACCCAATAAACGTTGGTCTTTTAGCTTGAAAGAAATTGTTCAATACAGTCATTTTTGCAAAGTCGACTCTATTGGACGTAAGAAATGGAGATTCAACGATGACGATGAACTCTATTTCAAACTTGATCCCACATCAAAAGGCCACAAAAACCAAACCATCCTGCGTTCACGCCTTTCTGCTTCTTACGATATCAAAGGATTCCCGATTGACCTCGTAGCCTCCATAGAATATGGATGTGGTCTCAACTACAAAGCCAACAAATGGAAGTTCATTGGCGGATATGATTACAAGATTAACAAAACCAACAAACTGTCCGTCTTCTATCGCTATACTACAGAGGATGATGACGATGAGGTGAATGGGCATCTGGTGGGATTAGGATATAAGGTCGATTTCTAATAGATTATTAACAAATAACAATAATGAACATGAAAAAACTGATTGTATTATCTGTAGTGCTCTTTATGAGTATGGCGGCATTTGCCGACGATTACACATTGTATATCGTTGCCAATACAAGTCAACAGGCTACAGGACACAAGCTCGCAGACATTCAAAAGCTTACGTTTGAGAATGGAAAGGTAGTTGTGAATTTTAAGAACGGCCAAAAGGAATCTACCGCTATCAGCGACGTTAGCCGCATGTACTTCAGTTCACTTTCGGCAACAGCTGAAGATGTCAATGGTGATGGCAGTGTGGATACGCAAGACGTGCTGAAGATATACGACTTTATGCAGAACTCATCTTCACCACAAGGAGCTTCTGAAGACGTCAATGGTGACGGAAGCGTGGACACTCAAGACGTGCTGAAGATATACGATTACATACAGAATCACTAAATGAATCTATGACGATGAAGAAGATACTTTTAGGATTAGTATGGGCATTGGGAATCATCTGTCCTGTTCATGCTCAAAACGTATATGTATGCAAAGGCTTCAATTTCACTAAATACCAAATTGCATCTTTAGGCGACATCACCTTTGATTCATCTAAAATGACGATATCAATAGCTGGTGAGGAACAAGACATCACTGAAATTGATAGCATTACTTTTGAAGAGCCTCAGTTTGAGAAGGTCAGTGTGGTATATAATGGCTCCACAGCTACTGTTACCATACCTGCATCATTCGCAGGTGTTACTTGTACAAGCGGTAACAGTTCTCATGTTGTCATCAACTGTACGAACACGACTCAGGAATATCCCTACTATCTCGAAGGTAGTTCGTCTAATGGTTCACTGACCATCAATGGTGAATACAAGCTGACCGTTATTTTGGGTGGTGTATCGCTGACAAGCGCAAAAGGAGCCGCTATTGATGTAGAATGTGGTAAGCGAATCGATTTCATCTTACCAGAGGGAACCACAAACACCCTGTCCGACTATGCTGGAGGCGACCAAAAAGCAGCCCTCTATACCAAAGGACATGCTGAATTCAAAGGAGCAGGAACCCTTAATGTCAAAGGTAATTTGAAACATGCGATTGCTGCAAAAGAGTATATTGAGCTCAAAGGTTCGTTAGGAACCATCAATGTTCTGGGTGCAGTGAGTGATGGCATCCATTGTGGTAAGGGTGAAAAAGGAAATACTGAAGATAATATCTTCCGTATGAATGGAGGTACGGTCAACATTGCCAACTGTGGAAGCGATTGTATTGATTCTGATGACTACGGGAATGTGAAGATAAAAGGCGGTAACCTTACCCTCAATGTGTCACAAACAGACGGATCTGGTATTAAATGTGATAGCTTGTTCACAATGTCGGACGGAAATGTAACGATTGCTGTCAGTGGTGATCTCTCTGAAGGTATTCGTACATCCTATAGGGGTACTTTTTCTGGAGGAAAGATTACCGGAACAGTATCTGGGAATGGCTCAAGAGGCATTCGTGGCAAGAAGACTACAAAGGTAACAGACACTACTAAGAATGGAGGCTTCCTTGACTTCAAAGGAACGGATGTATCACTTGTAGTAAGTGGCGGTACATATACAGCCGACCAATCCAAGTGTTTTGGTATCAAAGCCGACCAGACTCTGACGCAGACAGCAGGCGATATCACAATCACGGTATCCAATACTGCTGCAACTGACATCAAGGCTGCCACAGATACTTGGACAGGGGGAACACGAAACGGAGCAACTAAGTAACAAACAAATATGAGATTTAAGAGAATACTGTTGAAGCTCAGCGGAGAAAGTCTGATGGGCGAACAAGGATATGGTATAGACGTTAACCGTCTCAATGACTATGCGCGCCAGATTAAGGAAATACATGATTTGGGAGTGCAGATTAGTATTGTGATTGGTGGAGGAAATATCTTCCGCGGACTCAGTGGTGCAGGTAAAGGATTTGATCGCGTAAAAGGTGACCAGATGGGTATGTGTGCTACTGTCATCAACTCATTGGCCCTAAGTAGCGCCTTAGGAGCAGTAGGATGCAAGAGTCGTGTGCTTACTGCTATCCGCATGGAGCCTATTGGTGAGTTCTACACCAAATGGAAAGCCATTGAAGCGATGGAGAATGGCGAAGTGGTTATCTGCTCCGCAGGCACGGGCAATCCATATTTCACGACTGACACAGGAAGTAGCCTACGTGGCATTGAAATCGAAGCTGATGTCATGCTGAAAGGCACACGTGTTGACGGTGTTTATACAGCCGACCCAGAAAAAGATCCTACTGCCACTAAGTTTAACGACATCACTTATAGCGAGGTGCTGTCTCGAGGTTTGAAAGTCATGGATCTCACCGCTATATGCATGTGCCAAGACAACAACCTGCCCATCTATGTGTTCAACATGGATGTCATTGGCAATTTGAAGAAAGTGATAGACGGAGAAAATATCGGTACATTAGTGCACAAATAGGAATAAGAATGAAAAGAACATTAGTAACATCGGCACTTCCATACGCAAATGGTCCTGTTCACATAGGACATCTTGCAGGTGTATATGTGCCAGCTGACATATACGTACGCTATCTTCGTTTGAAAGGCAAAGATGTACTCTTTGTGGGAGGTAGCGACGAACATGGTGTTCCTGTAACCATCAGGGCACGCAAGGAAGGATGTACTCCTCAGGATGTAGTGGATCGCTATCATCAAATCATCAAGAAATCGTTTGAGGATTTCGGTATTTCATTTGATGTGTATAGCCGCACCACTTCAAAGATCCATCATCAGTTCGCATCCGACTTTTTCAAGAAACTCTATGATGAAGGTAAGTTCGTTGCCATTGAGAGTGAGCAATATTACGACGAACAGTCTGGCGAATTCCTTACCGACCGTAATATCCGTGGCGAATGCCCTAAGTGTCATGCACCCGAAGCATACGGAGACCAATGTGAGAAATGCGGTAGCACCCTCTCACCTGACGAACTTATCAACCCTTACAATGCCGTGACCGGAAATCCGTTGGTGAAGCGAGCCACTAAACATTGGTACCTTCCCCTTGATCAGTATCAGCCTTGGTTGGAGAAGTGGATTCTACAGGAACACAAGGAGTGGCGTCCCAATGTCTATGGGCAATGCAAGAGCTGGCTTGACGGCGGCCTCAAACCTCGTGCTGTCACCCGTGACCTCAATTGGGGTATTCCAGTTCCTATCGATGGCGCAGAGGGTAAGGTACTGTATGTATGGTTCGATGCCCCCATCGGATACATCAGCAACACAAAGGAACTATGCGACGCCAACCCTGAGAAATGGGGTACTTGGCAACAGTGGTGGCAAGACCCGGAAAGCCGTCTCATCCATTTCATTGGAAAAGACAATATCGTGTTCCATTGCATCGTCTTCCCATCTATGCTGAAGGCACATGGTGACTATATCCTTCCCGACAATGTGCCATCTAATGAGTTCCTGAATTTGGAAGGGAACAAGATTTCTACGTCCAAGAACTATGCTGTATGGCTTAATGAGTATTTGGAGGAATTGCCCAACCGTCAGGATGAGTTGCGTTATGTCCTTACAGCCAATGCACCTGAGACCAAAGACAACGACTTTACATGGGCAGACTTCCAGGCACGTTGCAACAACGAACTGGTTGCTGTCTATGGTAATTTCGTAAATCGTGCGCTCCAGCTTACAAAGAAGTATTATAATAGCATCGTTCCTGAGTGTGGTGAACTTACAGATACCGATCACGAAGCCCTTGCAGAGTTTGCTCAGGTTAAAGAACGTGTTGAGGCTTTGCTTGAGGATTTCAAATTCCGTGATGCTCAAAAGGAAGCAATGAATCTTGCCCGTATAGGAAACAAGTATATTGCTGACGAGGAGCCTTGGAAAGTCATCAAGACTGATCCTGAACGAGTAAATACCGTTATTTATATTTCCCTGCAGCTTACTGCCAACCTTGCTATTGCTTTTGAACCGTTTCTACCATTCTCCTCTGCACGTTTACGTCAGATGATTTGTATGGATACCATCAATTGGGAAGACCTCGGCAAAACAGACCTCCTTCCTGCTGGTAAGCAACTTGGTGAGCCATCCCTTCTCTTCTCCAAGATTGAAGATGAGACCATTCAGCAGCAGATGGATAAACTTGAGGCAACTCTCAAGGCCAATGAAGCAGCCAATGCAAAGGCAGAACCCGTGAAATCAACCATCGTTTACGATGACTTCCAAAAACTCGATATCCGGGTCGGAACAGTTCTCGAATGCGAACGAGTACCTAAGATGAAAAAACTGCTCAAGTTCCTCATTGACGACGGACTTGAAAAACGAACCATCGTATCAGGTATTGCTCAATGGTATGAACCCGAACAGCTGAAAGGCAAGCAAGTGCTGTTTATTGCCAATTTAGCCCCGCGTGAGTTCAAGAACGGACTCGTTAGTCAGGGTATGATACTTTCTGCAGAGAACTACGACGGCACTATTAGTGTTACCACAGTAGAGCACGAAGTGAAAGCAGGAAGCCAAGTAAGCTAATTTGAAGCTTTAGACTTTAGACAATGGAATATCAACATGAATTGACCTTGAAGGTGCGCGACTATGAGTGCGACCTTCAAGGTATTGTCAACAATGCCAACTATCAGCATTATCTTGAACATGCACGTCATGAGTTCCTGCTCTCCTTAGGTGTGAGTTTTGCCCAATTACATGCTCAAGGCATCGATGCTGTGGTCTCAGCCATCACTATGCGTTTCAAGACCCCTTTGAAGAGCGGAGATGAGTTTGTTGTCAAATCACGTTATGTTCACGACCGTTTCAAGTATATCTTCTATCAGGATATCTATCGTAAGAGCGACATGAAACTTGCCCTTAAGGGCGTAGTCGATACAGTTTGTGTCGTTAATGGAGAGCTGAGCGAGATGGATATTCTATAGCACTCCGCACATCTATGACCGACTTAGCACAAGAAATCATCTGCTCCATTGCGCTGTCCAATCTGCCTCACATAGGCCTTGTTACAGCCAAGCGTCTCTACGAAGAGGCAGGGTCGGCTGCAAGCATCTTTGAACATCGTAAACACATCAATGACCTCATTCCTGAAGCTACGTCTCAGTTGCAAGAGGTACTTGACCATTGCGATGATGCCTTGAAGTTGGCAGAGAAGGAGTATGAGTATATTGAGCAGAAGCGTATCAAGGCTTATCCCATGAATAGCCCTGAATATCCTCAGCGGCTCTTGGAATGCAATGATGCCCCATTGATTCTCTTTTTCTGTGGCAATACAGACCTTAATTGTCGGCATGTCATCAACCTGATAGGTACTCGTCGATGCACCCAGTACGGGAAAGATATCTGCCGGGAGTTTGTTGCCGACTTGAAGCGTGAATGCCCTGACGCCCTCATCGTCAGCGGACTGGCTTATGGAATTGATATTCATGCCCATCGGGCAGCCCTGCAGAACTCGATGTCCACCGTAGGTATTCTGGCCCATGGACTTGATCGTATTTATCCTGCGTTGCATCGCCAGACAGCTGCTAAGATGACAGAGAATGGAGGGTTATTGACAGAATATCTCAGCGGAACCACTCCTGAGAAAATCAACTTTGTCCGCCGTAATCGTATTGTGGCAGGAATGTCCGATGCTACGATTGTCGTAGAGAGTGCTGCACATGGTGGTGCACTCATCACAGCCGAATTGGCTTCCACCTACAATCGTGATGTCTTTGCTTTTCCTGGTCGCATCACAGATGAGTTCAGCGAAGGGTGTAACAAACTTATTGCCAGTCAGAAAGCTACGATGATACGCAACGCTGACGAGTTCCTGAAGGCGATGGGCTGGAAACAGGAATCATCTAATGTCAAGGAAGAAACAGCACAAAAAGAATTGTTCCCTCAGTTGACATCCAACGAGGCAGCTATTGTAGAGGTCTTGCGTAATTGTGACAGCAAGCAAATCAACCAGATTGTTGTGGAAACCGGTCTGAGCTTCCATATTGTCAGCAGTTGCTTGTATGAGCTGGAGTATAAAGGCGTTGTTGCCTTGTTAGGTGGCGCAAGATATCGACTGATTGTTCCCTGTTAGTACCTTTTCCCATGCGCAACACTATAATTATAGCTATATCTATTGTCTTCCTCTCTTTTATAATGACTTCGTGCTCTTTAATACGAGGTTATCTCGCTGATGGTACGGACGGACCTAGTATTTTCAGTTTTGAGCATCATCAACATACAACCATTGATAATGGTGGGCAGGCATTCCGTTTTGCTGTTGCTCATCATCAGGCAAATTGGATCGACACCCTGCATTTCTATACACAAGGCAAGTCTTGTAATAACATTACGTTTCTGGAGGCATTGAACACAAAAAGCAAGACTCAAGGTGTTTTGATTATCCAAAGTGACAGTATTGTCTATGAGAAATATTGGGGAGATATGACTTCCGACCGTTTAGCCACAGTATTTTCCGTGTCGAAGTCTATCACATCATTGATGTGTGGTATTGCAATAGACGATGGCTATATTCACAGCATTGATGACCCAGTTACTTTGTATCTGCCTGAACTCAAAAACAAAGACCCAATGTGGCAGAAACTCAAGATTCGCCATCTTCTGAATATGCAGAGTGGCTTAGATTTCGATGACACTTACCAACTTGACTTGAAGCATTTCAAGCAGTTGAAAGCGATTGCAAAGTTGAATTACGGCCATAATGTCATGAAGCAGATACGTCGGCTGAAATTCCGCAAGGAACCTGGTACAGAACATCGCTATGAAAGTATGACCTCACAGATTCTTGGTGTCGTAATTGAACGAGCTTCAGGCAAGTCTTTTGCCAGTTATCTCAGCGAAAAAGTATGGAAACCCCTGCAGATGGAGTCTCCGGCTCTCATCAATATTGATAGTCGCAGGCACAATGTGGCACACACATTTGGTGGAATCACGCTCACGATGAAGGATTTGGCAAAAATAGGGCGCCTTTATCTCAATCGGGGCTTATGGGATGGTCGTCGAATCGTTAGCGAAGAGTGGATAAGACAATCCACCGATTATGACACCAGTAACGATGGCTATCATTTCAATTGGTACAACCTAAGTAGTGTGGGTAGCCGCAAGGCACGATATCCCGGTTATTACGCTCTTGGCATCTGTGCACAAGTGCTATATGTCAATCCTCATAAGCAACTGATTTGCGTACGAATAGGCTCTGATAATATCAACCCAGTATTTGTGCCCGAATTATTCGAACAGCTCAGTAATTGTGTCCAATTCAATATCCCTGGAAAATGAATAAAGAACGAACAAAGATATGGGTGTTGGTTGCTATCCTCACCCTTTGCAGTCAAGCTGTTTTGTCGGCTTGTTCCGATAGTGACAAACCGGTATGCCAACCAGGTAAAGTTACAGAGATTGTTGAACGTGGCAAAGTACTCATTGGCACCACGGGCGATTATCGTCCTCTATCTTTCTGTGAACCCGAGACGGGTGAATATTGGGGATTTGGCATTGAAATTGCTCAGGAAATAGCAAAACAGCTGGGCGTTAAAGTAGAGTTCGTCAAGACCTCATGGCCTACACTGACCGCCGATGTACTGGCGGAACCTCAGAAGTTCGACTTTGCTATAGGAGGTATTACCATCACAGATACCCGACGCGAGACCATGCTGATGAGCGATGGTTATCTGGCAAACGGCAAGACCATCCTCTGTCGGGCATCTGAGAGCGAACGCTACCAATCGTTGGCTGATATCGATAAACCCGAAGTACGTGTGATGGTCAATCCGGGAGGATTGAACGAGAAGTTTGCCCATGAGAACCTCACGCATGCTACAATCATTGTTCACCAGAAGAATGAGGAGATACCCACGCTGATAGCAGAAGGTGTGGCAGATGTGATGATAACGGAAATCACAGAGGCTCCTTATTATGTACAAACAGACACACGACTTGCTGCGCCTCTGCTCAATGAACCATTCACTCATGGAGAGATCGGTGTGCTGATGCAGAAAGGACAGGAAGACCTTCTCGATTTTGTCAATGGAGTCATCCGTAGGATGAAGTCCAATGGCTCACTTCATCGTCTGCACGAAAAATATGGCTTGGTGTATGCGTATTAGTGGTTTATGATAAAAAAAAGCGGCCCTCTTTTGGGAGGGCACTGAAAAAGTCCTCATGATAGGAAGACTTCTCGATTATTAACAAAAAGCAGATTGCATATAACCGTTAACTTGCGGATTTTGCAGTCTGCTTTTGTTTTGTCCTTTTTGAGAGTC
>CADAGO010000003.1 GCA_902787555.1 uncultured Bacteroidales bacterium | reverse complement strand
TGGGTAGGCATCAGGGGATGTGAGTCAAGCTTGCTTGTAATCACAGACAGGGATGCTTAGACAAGAAGATGCGAAGAGCATCGGAACCACGAAGAAGTATATTTGATGCTTTTGTCTCTTTTTGTCCGCAGGCTTTTTTATCTATTTTTGTCCTTTCCGTGCTTTTCGATGTTTTCGGAATAAATGACACTGTCAGTAGTGAAAAATACGGAGTTCCGTTCGTTTAGATAACCCCAAAAACTAAAAATTAACGACTAAAGTCTAACGTCTGACTTTTTTTTCTTACCTTTGCAAAGGATTTATCGTCATAATTTTGTTATGACTCAGTTAGTAATCCCCCCCTCCGCTGCGAAGCTCAGGGGGGATTTTGTTTTGCCAAGATGCTCAGTTCATCATTCTCAAATGTCTCAAACCCTTTGCTTGATTATTTTTAACAAGTGGCTGCAAAGATAGACGCAGGTTGTTTCTTACCCTTTGAACCTCTAAACCGTAAACAGTAAACGGTAAACTCTTGTCGTGTCGGGCACAACTGTTATTGGTTAAATGAATCAAAGTTCACTATATGTTTGATATAAATTTACAAATAGGATAATTTGAGCAGCCATAAAAACGGCCATAACGACCTTCCCTTAACACTAGCTGACCGCCACATCTTGGACAAATACCATTCTCTATTTTTGCTTGTGTAGATGCTTGGAATGATTTTACCTTCTGAATATGTTGCTCTCTCCTTTCTTTATCATCAGATGATAAGCCTTGAAGAGTTAAAGCCATCTTTTCACACTGATCATCGGAATAAATGATTCTGGTAAAACTCCGTATTTCGTCTTTTAGGTTTTGATACAGGATTACTATATGATTGGTTTTAACTTTCAGTCTATCACAATCAACAATTACCACAATGGGTACAGTAAAGATGTCTCCATACTCCTTTAGTGCTCGTTTTACTGCTTCCTCATGAACTTTATTCTGGAATATGGGATTAGGCTTATCGTATTTCTCTCGATAGAGTGTCTGGCACCATTGACCGGCATTCTCTCCACCTGTAATCCACCCTTTCCAGCATTTCGTCTCTATGACGAAAACTCCGAATGGTGATACAACTACATGGTCTATTTGAGTATCTCCATGAACACCTCTTATCAGTAAATCGTCAAGCACAATATAATGAATGCCTAAAGAATGTAATTTCTTAGATACTAATATTTCTCCCCGTTCTCCTCGAGTAACCCATGTGCCGTACCTTATAATAAGAAACAGCAAAATCAAGAATAGAATTCCTAGTATTACAATAGCCAATTCCGTCTTCATCCAAGCAATTAACTATAAAAGTGAATCATAGTTCCTGTCCCTTGACTGTTTTTTTCCCTTTGTCAATTCGTTGAAATCAAGGTCATATTTATCCTCAATATACTCTAATGCCTGTTTAATGGCTTCTCCAATATAAAGATGGTTAGAGCCAAATTTGTATCTAATGGAACCTATCTTAGATTTATTGATATCATCGATTATATATCGGGTTCTTGTATCTTCACCGTTTTTATTTACATAAGAAACAGGGTATCTAAACTCTAATCCCTCCTCCCATGTGTATCCATTAAGGGAATTTGGGTTGTAACATTGGCTACCTATGATATACTCTAATTCACATATTAACTCTGTTGTTGCTTTTGTAAGTTTCATGTTCCATCTGTTTTTAAGAATTTCTTATTAGTAATCACACTCCCTCATGCAACTTATTCTCTTTAAAAGAATACCATCTGAACCATATAGGCATTTTGTATGTATTACGTAACAGCTGCATATATGCCTTATCATTTTCGTCTGGCGGCTCCGGACCTATAATAAAGAACTTTTTAGCACGATTCACATTGGGATAATGTGCATATTCAAGTATTTGCCCTAGGGCCTCACGAATGCATCTTTTCGCAGATACGGTCTTTACTTCAAAAAAATGCCACTCCTGCTCTTTCTTTGAAAAGCCCTTTATATCGATTCTTTGATCTTCGGCATCTTCAGGATTTGTTTCTAACTGTATTTTTGTGTATTGTCCTTTCAGTATCTCAGAAACCGCATTCTGAATCTTTTTATGCAAAGGATCTATCTGAATCATACCGCCTTCAACCATACGTTCAAATATGCTGGTATCTAACACCTTGACATTTCCATCCTCGTCCTTTTCAAACTCAAAACTCCGTTTTTTATCCATTAAATTATATCTGGGCGAAGGAATGCTCCCTTTTGAAAGAATAGGTTGGTTGGAATAGTTAATTACTGCGTTCTCAAACTTAAATTTCACGTTAAACATAAATGCGGCAGTGAAATCCTTGACAGTTCCTTTTGCATATAGAACATCTTTTCTCATATCCTCAATCCACCCCATCTTCTCATAATAGTCATAGACCTTTTCGCTCTCTGCGGTCGACACCCCTATTGCCTTCTTTAGGCAACCAATGTAAACCCATTGTCTAGTAGGACTAAATGTGTAGAGATGAATATCATAAGCTTTCCCATGATGTATTTTACTTTTGACTCTCAGCTGCTCCAGAAACCCATAATGATATCCATCTGGCATGATCTTCGAATCGTCTAGCAACCATTCTTCATGACCAAAACCATTTTCATTTTCATAGGATTCTTTCATTACCGATTTCCCCCTCCGTCCTGAAGGCCTTCTCCATTCTTTTGTGTTCCAACACAATCTTGCTATTTTCTCCATATGGTTAGGTATTATTGATTTATTCTTCATCAAACACTTCATCAATGTACTTCAACAGTTCTTCATTGTTCTTTATTGGATGCTGAAGACTTTTTCCACCTTTGAAACCGTGTTTTGTCAGTTCTTCCTCAGTTAGTTTGTCACCATTATATTCTTTCACCAAATCTAACTTATACATAAAGTGCATATTTGGTTGGATTTGCCAGTAAGATATATCAGTCCTATCACAATCTTTTGCAACCACTTTTGTCATAAAACATAACCTTCTCTCATCAGACATAAAGAGATAAACAATATCACCAACCTTAAAGTTGGTACGATACATAGTCCAATTGATGTAACCCAGATTTAGCAATGCTTCTCTGTGATGACAATGTTTTCTTTGTGCAAATGCTAACCAAGTAGCCATAAACATTAAATTTTAGATTTCTACTATTTTAATTGGCTTATTCTTTTCTTTGGCATAGTCTAGGGTGTACTTAGTACCCCTACTAGTACCATCCCCAAAGCTATCAGGCAATCATATTCTTCTACCCTAATTCGTGTCGGGCACAACTGTTAGTTAATGTATGCTAGAAGGATTATTTAGTTCTTAGGTATAGGATTTGGTTCACAACTTCCAAATCTGCAGGCAGCCACTTAACGCTTTTCAGTTCGTCTTTTGAGAGCCATTTGGCTGCTTCATGCTCATTTAGATGCAAAGCTTCTGTCAGCAAAGAACAGAAATAACAATGCATCGTAAGATGGAACTGAGGATAGTCATAATCTACTGTACAAAGGAACTTATCCACACTAATTTCTGTTGACAGTTCTTCTTGTATCTCGCGTTTCAACGCTTCTTCAGGAGTCTCCCCCACTTCCAGCTTTCCGCCAGGAAATTCCCACCAATCCTTAAAATCGCCATATCCACGCTGTGTAGCGAAAATCTTATCATCCTTGCGGATTATTGCTGCTACTACTTCTATGTGTTTCATTATCCTACTGCTCTATGTTTTGCATAATTCAATACTGATGCTGGCATTGGTGTTTTTAGCCTCCACACAATTTCCATTGGCCTAGCACCTTGCCATCTTACGAGATTTACTTCTCCAAGATATGTAAACCCCATAGTCCTTCCCTTATCCTCTGGATAACTATCTTGCTGACGAACAAAAAGGAGCATCGTTTGAGTCTGGTTTATGTAATTTTTACCTGCTTGAGATGTTGGACTTACTGTATTTTGAGTTTCCCAATTAAACAAGGTTTCGTTGATAGCAAAATCATTATAATTGGTATTCGAACCCTCTTTTCTATCTTTTATGATGTCAACAAACATCGCTTCAACATTGAGAGATTTATTTCTCTCTACCCCCTCCCGACAAGAAGATTTCTTCTTTAGCGTCGAAGTTCCAATAGCTACAAATATTTGATCTTTCGTATATACACCATGCAGTTTTAGTGGGAAGTTCATAATTGAAGAATTATCTTCTTTTTCATAAGCCTCACATCTATTTTTCAACATTACTATAAGTTCACTCATTTCATTACAGAACAAGCCATCAGTTGAGAGATCATTAAACATACCCTGCAAGCTTGTATATTGTCCTGCATTTTGGAATAAATCATAGTATAGCATCAACGACATCTGCTGCTCCTTATAATTCATACTCTCTACATTTACCTTAAATCTCTTTTGGGATAGAGTCTCTATAAATGAATAATATGTGTATGAGTCTGCAGAAAGCCACTTCTTATAAACGGCTCGTTGTAGCTCTTTTTCGAACCTTGATTGCTCATAAGTTTTTCCTGCATGGAATAACAGAGAGTTCCACGTAAAATTTTTGTAGAATATTTCGATTGGAATATGACGCCAACTAAGGAAGTTAGACAATGTAAGAGGCTTTGTTGTTTCACTACTATAAGATTGGAGCCACGTTATGACTCTATTCTTTCGGAAAGAAGCAATTGAAGCCTTTATGTTTTCAAGGATATACTCTTTTGCCTTCTTTTCGAGAGTAATATGACAACCTAAAGGCAGATGTGGAAAATCCTTCTCTAACTCTTCTGCAACACCCATTGATGTGCGTCCTATAAGCCTTCTAAAGCGGTCTGCATAATTAAATTCTTTGTTACAATGGCCTACAAAGTCAAGAATAGTTACAAACTCTTTGCCTTCTGCTTTACGAAGTCCACGACCAAACTGCTGCAAAAAAACAGTAAGACTTTCTGTAGGGCGCAAAAATAGAATTGTATCTACCTCCGGAATATCAATACCTTCATTGAACATGTCAACAACAAATAGGTAGTTGATCTTCTTTTCTTTTAACCTCCTACTCCACTTCACACGTTCTGCTCCATTATCGCTAACAAGGTATGCAGACTTCAAACCTGCCAATTGGAATTTGGCTGCCATATTCTTGGCATGCTCTACATCAACGCAGAAACAAAGTGCTCGAACATCATAATAATTTGGAAGATACTCCTCAACCTTTCTAAGAATTAAACCTGTTCGCAAATCGTTCTCGCTATAGATTTTGGACAGCTCTGAAATGACATATCTTCCACTCCTCCAAGTAACTGTATTTAAATCTACACTATCAGTAATGCCATAATAATGGAATGGTGCCAACAGACGATTATTTAATGCATCATCAAGTCGGATTTCAGCAGATATCTTACCATCAAAATCTTTGGTAATATCTTCTCCATCCATACGTTCTGGAGTAGCTGTCAAACCCAGAAGTATTTTGGGTTTGAAACGGTCCAATATCTTCCTATATGAGTCTGCTGCAATATGATGGACCTCGTCGAATATTATATAATCAAAAAAGTCTTCCGCTATATCCAAGTCGTCAATGCGATTATTCAGAATATCTTTCGATGCAAAAAGATGGGTGTATTCTTTGGGTTCTACAGCTCCGTACCACAAATCGCCAAAATTCTCATCTTGCAAGACAGCTCTGAATGTTCTGCACGATTGTTTCAGAATCTCTTCCCTGTGTGCAATAAAGAGGAAATTTGCACGCTTATTATGTTCGTTGAAGTTCTTGTAATCGAATGCAGCAATAACAGTCTTACCTGTACCTGTTGCTGCAACAACTAAGTTTCGATAATGTCCGAAAACCTCACGCTCTAATTTTAGCTTCTCTAATACTTCATCTTGATAATCATGGGCTTTTATGAGGTCGAGAACATCATAATCTATAGTTTCATGCTCAACGCCTGAAAGGGCTGCTTTTAGTCTTTCATCATCCCTGCCTGATACAAATGTCTCGAACAAAGGATTCTCCCAATATGACTCAAAGGTGTGTCGAATCTCTTTTATGATGTGAGGCAATTCCTGTTGGGTTACCTTTACATTCCATTCTAATCCTTCTGTTAATGCTGCTTCTGACAGATTAGAAGAACCAACATAAGCAGTATGAAATCCTGTTTTTCGCAAGAAAAGATAGGATTTTGCATGCAGTCTGTCAACTGAAGAATTATAAGAAATCTTTATTTCTGTATTAGGTAAGGTTGATAGCTTTTTTATTGCATTAAAATCGGTTGCACCAATATATGTCGTTGTTATTATTTTCAACGATTTCCCACTATTGGTATAATCGCGCAACTGATTGAAAATAAGATTTATACCTGTGCTTCTGATAAAAGAAACCAATAGACAAATTTCGTCTGCTGATTGTATCTCACGTTTTAGTTCGCTCTCTAAAGAAACCTGTTTGCTTGAGCCTGTAAATAGTGCACTCCTAACAAGTGACGTTAAAGGAGTTATCTCTTGTATATGTTCTGCTATGTCAGGATATTCATTCTTCGTTTTATCTACTACAGCAGTTAAGATTTCTGCTCTTACAGATAAAAGATTGGTATCCTCTATATAAAACTTTTGAGCTAAATGCTTGATAATATCATTTGCCAGTTGTATCGCATTTCGAACACTTTCATCATCTTGATTAAATTGTGAAAAGACTTGCTCAAAAAGTTCATAGAGATAACGAGAAAGGTATCTTGATACATTCTCTTTGGTTATAGAACGCTTCCCAATGAAATATTCTTGATGATCTAACCCATCAAGTTTTACCTCAAACAACTTGTTAATTATCTGTTCATATAAACCAAGTTCAATCATATCTATTCAAGGATCAAGTACGGTTCTATTATTCATATTAGTTATTTCACTGCAAAGATAATAAATAATGGTTAAAGGTGAATGGTTATTGGTTATTGAAATGAAAAAAACATTGTTTTTTTGCTGTTTCAAGGCACCTTTGACATTTGAAATTTGACTTTTATTCCGAAAACATCGAAAAACACGGAATGAGCAGCCTCTCCCCCGACCCCTCTCCTCAAAGAGAGGGAAGGGGACGGAGGGAGATAATAGGGAGGTAATAAGGAGGTAATATGGAGATAATAGGGAGGTAATAAGGAGGTAATAAGGAGGTAATAAGGAGGTAATAAGGAGGTAATATGGAGATAATAGGGAGATAATAGGGAGATAATAGGGAGATAATAGGGAGATAATAGGGAGATAATAGGGAGATAATAGGGAGGCATCTGCAACCATCTCCCAAATATCTCCCCATAGAGGGGGAGTCGGAGGGGGGCTGGTTATTGGTTAAATGGTAAATGAGAATGTTATTTGTTGATTAACCAAGAACCACTCTTTCTACTGCCTTGCCTGCTTATAACTCCAACATCTCTTAGCTTTTTAAATTTTTTTTCTGCTCCACGAAGGCTGATTCCCATTCGCTCTGCTGCATCAGAGGCCGTAATTGTAGGATTGCCGGCAATGAGGAGAAGAAGTTGTTTGTCATTTATACCGAACTTTATACCATACTTTATACCGAACTCTTCACCGAACATTATACCGAATTGTCGGTCGATAGAAGCTGCATCATTTGTTGGCAATTCCTCTCCTTGATGTCCTTTCAGTGTCTTATAGATCTCGTTCAGCATAAAGTCGATGAATGGGCCTGACTGCCCGGCGTTGGTGCTGGCCGTGATGGCATCATAATAGGCTTGCTGGTTGGCATAGACCATGTTCTCTACTGGCAGGTGCTCAAACAACGGATGCAGTTTGCCAAGTATGAGTGACTTGATTACTTTTACTTTGCAAAGATAATAAAAAAAAGTTAGACGTTAGACTCTAGACTCTAGACGTTAGACTCTAGACTTTAGACTTTAGGCTTTAGACTCTAGACTTTAGATACATCTTGAGCCTGTCGAAATGACTCTAGACACTAGGCTTTAGACTTTCGTCTTCCTCCTGCACAAAACCTATCTTGCGATGAGGTTTCTCTCTTGGCTCCTTTGATTGCAACTCGGCAAGGGCCAAAGTGATGTTCTCTAATTGCATACGAGTGTCCTCATTGATTTCATTCTGGTCGGCAAGGATATCGTTGACTTCTTTGCGGACGGATTCTATATCCTTCTTTAACTCGATGTAAGTAGCCGCCAAAGGAAGTTCGGCCAAATGGCGGTATGTGACGAAGGCTTTCATGATATTTCTATTCACTTTAATGGCTGTTTCCGATCTCAATACGCTACTTAACATCGCTACACCAAGTTCCGTGAATGCATAGGGGAGGTATCGCGAACCACCACGTTGAGTGTTTGTGGTCGCAATTTGCGACCTCAAACGTAAGGAATCGTCCTCAGGGCTATCTCCAATAGGGATTTCTATGGCAGCAATTTGCGACCTTGAACGTACGGAGGCAACTTCATCCTTCGTCAAACGGAACATAAAGTCATCGCCCTCGAACCGTTGAGCGTTACGTCGCACAGCCTCGTTCAAACGTTTCGTCTCAACTCCATACATCTTTGCCAAATCGAAGTCCAGCATCACACGCTGACCTCGTATCACATATATCTTATTTTGTATAACCTGGATATCATTCATATTGGTACTGATTGTATTCGATTGCAAAGATAATAAAAAAAAGTTAGACGTTAGACCTTAGTCGTTAGTATTTAGTTTTTTAGTTATCTAAACGAACGGAACTCCGTATTTTTCACTACTGACAGTATCATTTATTCCGAAAACATCGAAAAGGTCGGAATGAACGAAAATAGATAAAAAAGCCTGCGGACAAAAAAAGGCAAAAACATCAAATATACTTCTTCGTGGTTCCGATGCTCTTCGCATCTTCTTGTCTAAGCATCCTTGTCTGTGATTACAAGCAAGCTTGACTCACATCCCCTGATGCCTACCCACAGCTTTCAGCTTTTGAACCACTCGAAGAAAAAAGGCTCACCCGCAAATCCCTGCGGTTTAGCTTAATAGGATGGAGAATGTATAATGGACAGCCTCTCCCCTCCCCTCTCCTAAGAGAGGGGAGGGAAATAAAATGGTAAATGGTAAATGGTCAAATGAGAGATTGTTTATACGTATTCCTGCCAACTCTTGATCTGGAGGTCTTCAAGTTTCTTCTCTGTGAAGGCTTCGATGAAGGCCTTGGCAAGACGTGCGTTGGTCATCAACGGGATGTTGTGGTCGATGGCTGCACGACGTATCTTGTAGCCGTTGGTCAGTTCGCGCTTGGTCTGATTCTTCGGCACGTTGACGATGAGTTCGAAGCGGTGCTGTGCAATGAGGTCGAGTACGTTCTCGCCTTCTTCGTCGGGCCATGCAACGGCGGTGGCGGGCACTCCGTTCTCGTTGAGATAGGTAGCGGTGCCGTGTGTGGCGTAGATGTCGTAATGCTTTGCATGGAGCATCTTGCAGGCATCGAGGAGGTCCATCTTGCCACGTGCGCCACCTGACGAGATGAGGATGGACTTCTTGGGCAGACGGTAGCCGGTAGCGATGAGTGCATTGAGCAGGGCCTCGTTCATGTCGTCGCCCAAGCAACCTACTTCACCTGTTGAACTCATGTCGACACCAAGAACAGGGTCGGCATTCTGCAGACGGGCGAAGGAGAACTGAGATGCCTTGACGCCGATGCGGTCGATATCGAATTCGGACTTATCGGGACGTGTATAAGGAGCATCGAGCATGATGCGTGTAGCGGTTTCGATGAGGTTGTGCTTGAGTATCTTGCTGACAAATGGGAATGAACGCGAAGCTCTCAAGTTACACTCGATAACCTTGACGGTCTGTCCCTTAGCCAGATACTGGATGTTGAACGGTCCGGAGATGTTGAGTTCCTTTGCAATCTGACGGCTTATCTTCTTCAACTGACGGATGGTAGAGTAGTAGATCTGCTGAGCAGGGAACACAAGGGTTGCGTCGCCTGAGTGTACGCCTGCAAACTCGATGTGCTCAGAGATGGCATACTCTACAATTTCGCCCTGCTGAGCCACAGCATCGAACTCTATCTCCTTAGTGTCTTGCATGAACTGCGAAACGACAACCGGATAGTCCTTGCTGACTTCGGTTGCCATATTGAGGAAGCGGTCGAGTTCCTCGTCGCTGTAGCACACGTTCATGGCTGCGCCTGAGAGCACGTACGACGGACGTACGAGGACAGGATAGCCTACCTGCTTGATGAACTCCTTGATGTCCTCATGGCTGGTGAGTGCGCGCCATGCAGGCTGGTCGATGCCGAGTTTGTCGAGCATAGCGGAGAACTTGTCGCGGTTTTCTGCACGGTCGATATTGACAGGCGAAGTACCGAGGATGGGCACATCCTGACGGTAGAGTTTCATGGCGAGGTTGTTTGGAATCTGACCACCCACGCTGACGATGACGCCACGAGGCTGTTCGAGGTCGATGACATCGAGCACACGCTCAAAGGAGAGTTCGTCGAAATAGAGGCGGTCGCACATATCGTAGTCGGTCGATACGGTCTCGGGGTTGTAGTTGATCATGATGCTCTTATACCCCAGCTTGCGAGCGGTGTTGATGGCATTGACCGAACACCAGTCGAACTCGACTGACGAACCGATGCGGTAGGCACCCGAACCGAGTACGACAACCGACTTCTCGTTGTGGTAGTAGTTCACGTCGTAGCCCTGGGTGCAGTAGGTCATATAGAGGTAGTTGGTCAGTTCGGGATGTTCGCCGCCAACGGTCTCGATGCGCTTCACAGCGGGCACCACGCCCATTGCCTTGCGGAACTTGCGGACTTCGAGGTTGGCCTGCTCCATGTTGCCCTGTGGCTTGAGCACGAAGCGTGCAATCTGGAAATCGCTGAAGCCGCACGACTTCACCTCGCGCATCATCTCTTCGCTGATTTCGTCGAGCGAATTGAGTTGCTGCAACTGATGCTTCAAGTCGACGATATGTTTCAGACGAGAGATGAACCATGCGTCGATCTTCGTCAGGTCTTCAATCTTCTCCACGCTGTAGCCCTCTTCGAGCGCCTGTGCGATGGCAAAGATACGGAGGTCGGTAGGGTTGGCAAGTTCCTCGTCGAGGTTGGCGAACTTCACGTGGTCGTTGCCCACGAAGCCGTGCATGCCCTGCCCTATCATACGCAGACCCTTCTGTATCATCTCTTCGAACGTACGGCCGATCGACATGATTTCGCCTACCGACTTCATCGAAGAACCGATCTGACGGCTCACGCCAGTGAACTTGGTGAGGTCCCAGCGAGGTATCTTACAAATCATATAGTCGAGCGACGGAGCCACGTATGCGGAGTTGGGTGTACCCATCTCGCCAATCTGGTCGAGTGTGTAGCCCAGTGCAATCTTTGCTGCCACGAATGCGAGCGGATAGCCTGTAGCCTTTGAGGCAAGTGCAGACGAACGGCTGAGACGTGCATTGATTTCGATGACACGATAGTCGTTGGTCTCGGCATTGAAGGCAAACTGTATGTTACATTCACCCACGATGTTGAGGTGACGTACGGTCTTGATGGTCAGGTCTTGCAAGAGCTTCACCTGCTCGTCGGTCAACGAGCAAGTAGGAGCGACAACGATTGACTCGCCGGTGTGGATGCCCAGCGGGTCGAAGTTCTCCATCGAAGCAACGGTGAAGCAATGGTCGTTCTTGTCGCGGATGGTCTCAAACTCGATTTCCTTCCAGCCCTTCAGCGATTCCTCAACCAGAATCTGCGGAGCAAACGTAAAGGCACTTTCGGCAATCTGCTTGAATGTCGCTTCGTCGGGACAGATACCGCTACCGAGACCGCCCAGCGCGTAGGCCGAACGAATCATGATTGGGAAACCTATCTCGTGGGCAGCCTTCAAGGCGTCTTCCATATTCTCAACAGCATGGCTCACGGGAGTCTTGATGGCAATCTTGTCGAGCTCCTTCACGAAGCGGTCACGGTCTTCCGTATTCATAATGGCCTCGACCGAAGTGCCAAGCACCTGCACGCCATACTCTTCCAGCGTTCCGTTGGTATAGAGTTCAGTTCCACAATTCAATGCTGTCTGTCCACCGAATGCCAACAAGATGCCGTCGGGGCGTTCCTTCTTGATAATTTCAGTTACAAAAAAAGGTGTCACTGGGAGGAAATAAACCTTATCAGCAATACCTTCACTTGTCTGGATAGTAGCGATGTTTGGATTAACCAAAACTGAACTGATGCCCTCTTCCCGTAAAGCCTTGAGCGCTTGAGAGCCTGAGTAATCGAATTCTCCCGCCTGACCAATCTTCAACGCGCCAGAGCCGAGAACCAGAACTTTCTTGAGTTGCTTGTCCATAAGAATAATGTAATTTATCTGTGTTATATTCCTTCGTGATGAGTGGCAAACGGGCATAAAAAAACCCGAAAACCAAATCACCATCTTTTAGTTTTCGGGTTGCAAAGTTAAGCATTTTCCTGCAGTCTCACAAATTTTATACGCATAAATTTGAAATATGCAGAAAATATTCAGAAAAACAAAGCATTTTGACTTTTCTCAAATTCCTTGGATGCTATTTTTTCACGACGATGACAAATCCGCCGCGAGGCTGACACTTCTGTACGGTTTCGACCGTATTGCCACGAGTGATGTCCCAAGGGTTGTTCTTGTCGCCGCTGTCCTGGAACTGGGTGACATACTTGCCCAATCCTTTCAGGCGCTTGGTGCTGAACGTAAGGGTCTGCTCCTGGTCGGTTCCGTTGATTCCGGCAATATACCATGTGGTGCCGCTCTTGCGTGCGATGATGGCACTTTCGGCAGGATAGCCTCCGAGGAATACGGTCTCGTCCCATGCTGCAGGCAGTTCGCCCAGGTAGTTCTTCACCTCCTGTGGCTGTGCCAGGAAACTCTCGGGACGGTCGGCCAAGTGCTGCAAGCCACTTTCGAAGAGGGCTGTGAGCGCCAACTCGTGTGCGTGAGAGGTGATATGCGGATGCTGTGAGTCGCTGAAGGCACAAGGCGTGTAGTCCATCGAACCGATGACATTGCGCGTGAAGGGCAATGTGGCATTATGAGCGGCTGCACGATTGGTGAAGGTCGGCACGTTGTTGTACCACTCGGCACCATAGACAGCCTCGGTGGTCAGCAGGTTAGGATAGGTACGCATCCATCCGCGAGGGAAGGTGGCTCCGTGGAAGTTGATGAGCATGTGATGCTTTGCAGCACACTCCATGAGGTCGATGCTGTAGGCCATGTTCATATTGTTGTCGCCACTGAAGAAGTCAACCTTCACACCGGCAATGCCGAGACTCTCGCACCAAGCGAATTCCTTCTCACGGTCTTCGGGCTTGTTCAGACGATACTTCGGAGTCGGGGCACCATTCACCCACCCTACTGATGAGTTGTACCATATCATCGGCTTCACACCCTTCTCCTTCGCATAGTTCACTGCGTCCTCGATGCTCTTTCCGTCCTTCATCATGTCCCACTCGGCATCGATCAGCACGTAAGGCAGACCGAGCGTTGCAGCCAGGTCGACATACTTCTTGATGATGTTCAGGTCGTTCGAGCCGTGATTGTATGCCCAGTAAACCCAAGAAACCACACCTGGCTCAATCCAACTGGTATCGGTCAACTTGCAAGGCTCACTGAGGTCGGTCACCAATGTCGATTCTACCACATCGCTCAACTGGCCTATGATCATCAGTTTCCACGAACTCTGCTTGGCGTTCTGCTCGTTCTTGTCGTGAACAATGTTGAACTTGTTCTTCCCGTCGAGGCTATAGAACGACGATGCTGCCTGATCGTGACGGATGTCGGCCTCGGTGAGAAGTCCGAACACATGGTCGGGGAACTCAAACAAGGCTGGATAAGAAAGATGGTCGCCCTGCTTGAACGAACGGTTCTTCGGATAGAAACTCTCGGCACCGTCGGTCCAGTTCATCATCCAATTATTTATATAATAAGGTATGGTGATAGGCACGTCGGTCTCCGACTTGTCGCCCATACTCTCGCGGCCCACCTTGCGGAAAGCCACTCCGTCGTTGTACACTCTCACAAAGAGCACACCGCCGCTTTGGAGCGAATATGCAGATTCCTTACCTTTATTGGTGCAATGCCGACGCTTGCCCGACAGCATGATGTAGTCGTCCTTGATGCTGCGTGTGTCACCTCCGTTGATACCTGGAAACTCAGCCGTATAGATTTCCTGCCACTTCCCGTTCTGCTTATAACTGACGGTGATGTGGTCGCTGAACTTTTCTGCCTTGACACGTCCGTTGGGCGACACCTGAGCCGACAAGCCCATACACAGTGTCACACAAACCAGTGTGATAATCGTTTTTCTCATGTTTCGTATTTTAAATTCTGATTCTTAACTGGCGGCCCTTCTGATTCGTTATGACGTGATTACGTAATTACGTTATGGCGTTATTACGAAATATGGCCGCTGTCTTAATTCCTACATCCCTGCTTCTATCAGTTGGTCGCAGATGCTCTTCATACCGCTGATTGAAGGATGACCGTTCTGCTTCTCAATATCGTGAAGTTCAACGAGTTGCACCTTGTAGTGCTTGCATACCTCACGCATCGATTCGTTGATAGGTTCACGCAGTTCAGAGTTGAGGATAGAGCAGAGTTTTGCCTTAGGATAACGCTTCTGAAGCATGTCGAACAGGCAGGCGAGTGCAGGACGGAAATTCTTGCAGTCGTCTTTCGTCCAGTCGGAATACTGATACTCGCCAACAGGAGCGCCAGCCCATGCATCGTTGGTGCCGCCGAAAATGAAGATAATATCGGGATTGCCGAGACTGTCCACACGGGCAATGAAGTTATTGCGCGATGAGTCCATACGGCCATAGCCTGTACCACAGATGGTTGTACCGCCCCACGAGTCGTTCTTCTCCAACTTGTAGCCCTTCGCTTTGATATAAAGGCTCCACCAAGTCTGTTCCACCTCCTTGACATCGTTGCGGTCGTTAGGATAGAATGTTGAATAATTAGAAGGGATAATACCAATAAAAGTTGAGTAAGAGTCGCCAAGGACCGATACTTTCTTTGTCTGCGCCGATGCGACTATCACCATAGTTGCCATCAGCATAAGTAAAAAGAATTTCTTCATAATGTCTGTATTAATTAGTTATCGTATCATCGTTTTCACGGAATGCATCACACTTTTCCCTGCAAATTTACAATGTTTCTACGACTCCACCAAACTCAACTCCACTTTTTTAAGATTTTTCATACAGAAATCTCATCAATGCACTGATATCGGTACTAAACAAAGCAAGAGCCGAGACTTCATTGCCCGACTCTTGCGATATGCGTATATACTTATTCAAATCTTAGAAAGCCAACTTCACGCCTCCCATAAAGGTTGCACGAGGCATCGGGTAGCCGAGATTGATTTCGTACTTCTGTGCCAGAAGGTTCTCGCCTCGTGCCCACAGATTAAGGTACTTATTCAACTGATAGTTGACCGATGCATTGAGGAGCCAGAAGTCCTCCTTGGTCTCGTTAGCGCCTACTGCCGTGTAGAGGTCCTCAATATGCTGTGCACCGAGTGATGCGAACCATTTACCCTGATGGTAGTCTATACCGATAAAACTTGTCGATACGGGTGCAGCAATGATTTCATGCTTCATGTGCAGATATGACGAGTTAGCCCTGAAATTGAAATAAGCGCCGAGAGGATATGTTACTTCTGCTTCGGCACCATAGTTCTCAATTTCACCAGTATTCACATTGCGTGGCTTTCCATCAACCTGTTGAGTCTGAATCATATTATCGCCTTTAAGATAGAAGAGGTTGACACCATAGGTGGTACCATCTTCCAAACGATGACGCCACGATAATTCGTAGTTCCAAAGACGTTCAGGTTTCAAATCGGTGTTTGATGGCGGGTAGAGATACATTTCACGCATCGTAGGGTTGCGGAAGCCTTTGCTAACCATCGCCTTTGCTTCGCCTGACTCTATAGGACGTACTACGATACCAGCCTGTGGAATCCATTCTGTTCCTGTGATGCTATGATGGTCGAGACGGATACCTGCATCAATGGTCAGCCAATCCAAAAGGTCTTGACGGAAATCTACATAACCTGCAATCTCGTTACGATATGACTTGCCGCTCTGCTTGTTGGGCGTAACCAAGATATCACCTGTTGCCTTTGATGTATAGTAAGCGTTTCCGTAGATGTGCATGTAGTCGACACCTGCTGTCAGGCGATTGCCTTCAAACAACTGGATGCTTTGATACCATGATACACCTGTGAGCGCATCCTTCGAACGGAAATAGCGCTGAGTGGGTTGTGTCGGGTTGGCCGTTCCGTCGTCAATCTTGTGACGTCCGAAATTCGAATACACACTCAATGCACCACTTGTATTGTCGAAGTGATTCTCGACTGCTGCAGACACGACACCACGCGTAATCCATTGATCGGCATCATAGAGCGGACTGTTCACAGCTCCTGGATAGCTGGCATTGAAATGAGTAATGTTAGCATCCACATAGGCATTCCAATGTTCATTGATATCATAGCCGAGCTTCACGTATCCGCCGTATTGCTCGAAGCCCATTCGTGGACGATGATTGTCGGTACGTCCGTACTGCACCGAAACGGTACTACTGAACTTACCGCTACGCACCTGATTGGTTGCTTCTGCCTGAACTGTGCCCCAACTTCCTGCGCCGAGTACAACATCGGTATTCACACCATCCTGAGCCTTACGAGTTACGATATTAATCACGCCGCCCATCGCATTCGAGCCATACAGCACAGAAGCAGGACCACGCAACACTTCCACACGCTCTGCCATCAGGGTCTGATAGCTGTCGGAAATCGGATGGCCATAAACGCCTTGATACTGAGGATGTCCGTCGATGAGTACCAGCAACTGACCTGCTCCGCCAGAGATACCACGCATGTTAATACCACCGGCAGCACCACCGCTGACACCATAGCCCATCATCGAACGAGAAGTGATAAAAAGGCCTGGAACCTGCTCTGTGAGTGTAGGCAATAAAGACATCCGATTCTCTTTCGTGAGCAAGTCACGACCCAAAGTAGTTACCGTCATTGGGAGATGCCTGACATCTGTCAGGCTTCGCGCCCCAGTGACTACGATTTCGTTCAAATTGCCTCCATAAATTGAGTCCGTGGGCCCGGCATGGAGATCCGCCACCCACATGGTCGCAGCCAAAAGACCTGCAACCAGAGTTACATTTCTGTTCATAACAAACAATAATAAAGTATATAAAAAGCAAAAAGAGCTGGAGATGCTTTCCCCAGCTCTGTAATTTAGATTTATTTACTTCTTGAAATACTTGTTGAAGAGTCCCTGGAATCCTGCTCCATGACGTGCTTCGTCTTTCGCCATCTCATGAACGGTGTCGTGAATGGCATCGAGATTGAGTTTCTTTGCCACTTTGGCAATTTCAAGTTTTGCTTCGCAAGCACCTCCTTCAGCCTGCATACGCTTCTCAAGGTTGGTCTTCGTGTCCCAACAGAGTTCGCCGAGCAATTCACAGAACTTTGCTGCATGCTCTGCTTCCTCGAACGCATAGCGTCTGAATGCCTCTGCTACATCGGGATAGCCTTCGCGGTCGGCCTGACGGCTCATTGCGAGATACATACCTACTTCTGAACATTCGCCTGCGAAGTGGTCCTTCAGTCCTTGGAGCACAAACTTACCTTCATCGGTATCAGGAATAGCTTTTGCTACGCCTAACTCGTGCTGACATGCAAACTGAATGCCTTCAGTCTCTACCATTTCCTTAAACTTACTTCCGGGAACTTTACATTGTGGACATCTCTCAGGTGGGGTGTCGCCCTCATGTACATAGCCACATACTGGGCAAATCCATTTTTTAGCCATAGTTTTTTTGTACTTGATTGTTAATAATAGATTCTTCTTAAAGTCGCTGCAAAGATACAACAAATAATTTCATTCACCAAATAAAAAGTGAATTATTTTTCATCGTCGATTAAAATATACTGATTGAGAACACGGGCAGACCATTCTTTGTAAAGGTCGATGAGATGTTGGGGCTGAGTGCCGAACCAACTATAGCCTGTGCGGCGCTCATACTCGATGTCCTCGATATGCTTGCGTGGGATGCCGTCTCGTCCACAAAAAAGAGGTTCACCGTTGACGAGATCGTAGAACCGCGCCCATAGTGCAGGTGCTCCCTTACGGTCGACAAGGCGGATGTCGGGCTGTCCGTCTTCGTTGATGAAACGCTCGATGGCCTTCCCTTCAATCTTGTGGTTTTCGAGCCAGCGAATGGCACCGTCAATGGCAAGGTTGATTCGCTCGGTGGGATTGGGCAGGGAAAGCAGCAGGTCGACAATCGTAACGGTCTCGCCTGCAGCACAGAACGAAGGCAACTCGTAGGCACGTGCCTGTGCTGGCTTCAACGTGTGCTCGTCGTGTTGCTGACACCACACGGTGGGTTGCCCGTCAACGATAATCTGGCAGTTCAGGATACACTCCACTCCCCTATCATACGCTTTCTTGCATATCTCGCGCTGCTCGGGTTTCAGCCATAGCATGTCGTAAGGTTCGACATTTCGCGAGATGTCGAGCAAGAACTTCATGACGTTGATCATGGCGTTATCGTTGAAGGTGATATGGCTGGAGTAGTGGTCGGGACCTCGTGCGGGATAGAATTGCGGCCAGCCACCATTTTCGTACTGCATCGTGAGCAGGTACTCGAGGCCGTTGAGGAAGGCAATGCGGTAGGCAATGAGGTTGGTGTAGTAGTACATCTTGGCAAGGAACTCCATCTCATGATACGTGGCACCGTTATCGATGGTGCCGCCGATGCCGGTCTCCATACACTGGCTGATGTAGACGCTGTCGGGATTGAGTCCCCAGTCTTGGTTCTTCACCCAGCCACCGGTGGGCAACTGATACTTCACGATACTATCGGCCACAGCTTTCGCCTGCTTCGTGATGAACCACTCGTATTTGGTTTGTCGACGGGCTTGGTTCCACGACATAGGAACGAAAGCGACCGTGTCGACTGGTATCTGAGCCGACAAGGTCGTGCATATCACGAAAAGGAGAAGAACTATTGACTTTCTCATCTTTCGTTATGTCGTTATTACGGGATTTCGCCTAAAGGATGGTCTTGACTGCTTCCAGCATTCCGAGTTGCTGAATCTTATCGAGGTCGGCCTTAACAAGGGCGGTAAGGCCAGGGATAGCATTGAGGTTCTCGTGCCAGATGTTCTCGGCTGCGAGCACTCCTTCTGCCACTTTCTGTGTATCGTCTGTAGCCCAAAGGTCTTTCAATAGTTGCATAATCTCGGGGGCATCATTCGGAATGATTTCGGCACCATCAGCTCGTTTACCACCTTTGTAATATGTGATAATGGCGGCAAGTCCGAATACCAGTCCTTGCGGCAGTTCTCCCTTGCGTTCGAGATAGGTCTTGAGACCGGGCAGGTCGCGCGTTTCGTACTTAGGGAACGAATTGAGCATGATGCTTGTCACCTGATGGTCGACATACGGATTGTTGAAGCGCTCGAGTACGTCGGCAGCGAATTGCTGCAATTCGTCCATCGGCAGGTTGAGGGTCTGCATCAACTCTTCGAACTGTACTTTGTGGATATACTTTCCTACTACTGGGTCGTTGCAGGCATCGCGAACGATATTGATGCCGCTAAGGAATGCCACCGGACTGAGCACGGTATGCGGACCGTTGAGCAAGGTTACTTTGCGCTCGTGGTACGGTTTCTCGCTCTCGGCAATGAGTACGTGCAGACCAGCTTTTTCGGCAGGGAATTCTGCTTTCAATGCTTCGATGCTCATATTCTCCGGTTTCTCGATGACCCAGAGGTGGAATGCTTCGCCCTGTACGACAAGGTTGTCCTCGTAGGATATCTTCTTCTGAATTTCCTTGATGTCCTTCTTCGGGAAACCTGGTACAATACGGTCGACGAGGGTGGCACATACATAGCAATCGTCGGTGAACCATGCTTTGAAACCTTCGTAATCAGTTCCGAAATCCTGTTTCCAAAGTTCGATGTACTGATAGATACACTCTTTCAAGTGGTGGCCATTGAGGAAAATAAGTTCGCAGGGCA
The DNA here is from genome assembly GCA_902787555.1 of uncultured Bacteroidales bacterium. Taxonomy (GTDB): domain Bacteria; phylum Bacteroidota; class Bacteroidia; order Bacteroidales; family Bacteroidaceae; genus Colivivens. Next base: position 90,338 of record CADAGO010000003.1, on the reverse strand, counting down.
TGATGATGAGCCCCTTGTCCTTTGCACCATTGAAAGTCTTATAGCGACGATAGAGTAACTGGGTTAGTTTGCCGGGATAGGAGGATGCCGGAGCATCGGTAAGCTTACAACTTGGGTCGAAGGCAATACCTGCCTCAGTGGTATTGGAGATGACGAAACGTATCTCGGGTTGGTCGGCCAATGCCAAGAATGCAGGATTCTGGGTATAGGGATTGAGTGCACGGCTAATGCAGTCGATACGCGTCAACTTATTTACTACCTCACCGCCGAGACGTCCTTGCAGGTTAACGTGATACAGGCAGTCCTGTCCGTTCAGCCAGTCTACCATACCGCGCTCGATGGGTTGAACTACTACTACGCTGGAATTAAAATCTGTCTTGCGGTTCATCTTGTAGATAATCCAGTCGACGAAACAGCGAAGGAAGTTTCCTTCACCAAACTGGATGATTCGCTCGGGCGCTACGCTCTTCGGCGCCGTACGTTTGTTCAATGCTTTCATAAATAAAATGTTTTTAATTGACGTGCAAAGGTAAGAAATAATTACCATTTAACCATTTACCATTTACTATTTTTTTGCAATTTACAGCTAAATTATGCGAAGTACACAATAAAACGGGGAAGTTTGCGTTATATAATTAAATATAAGGAGAAGAATGCAATTACGATATATACTTACGACGGCGGTGATGCTGATGGGCCTTGCTCTGTATGGACAGCGGAAGGTGACGATCCGTGGCACGGTGGTCGACGATAACCGGCAGCCGATTGAGCTGGCTACTGTGGGCATCGAGGGAATGAGTTTGGTGGGAACGCGCACTGACCTGAAGGGCCGGTACGTGCTTTCTTGCAATGCGGCGGATTCGCTTACGGTGGTGTTCTCGATGATGGGCTACCAGACTCGTAAGCGTACACTGAAGGAACCGAAGGATACGGTGGAGCTGAACGTGATGCTACCGAATCTTAACTTCGATATCGATGTGGTGGAGATCAAGGAGGTACGGACGCAGACGAATGCGATGACTGACGTAAATCTGAATGACATCAAACACATGGGTAACGCTTCGGGGCAAGGCATCGAGCAGATTATTGCAACGCAGGCGGGAGTGAGTACGCACAATGAGCTGTCGAACCAGTATAACGTGCGCGGCGGTTCGTTCGACGAGAATTCTGTCTATATCAACGGCATCGAGGTGTACCGTCCGCTGCTTGTGCGCTCTGGACAGCAGGAGGGGCTTTCGGTCATCAATCCCGACATGGTGGAGAAGGTTCAGTTCTCTGCAGGTGGTTTCGACGCAAACTACGGGGACAAGATGTCGAGCGTGTTGGACATCACTTACAAGCGTCCATCACAACTCGAGGCTTCTGCTTCGGCTTCGCTGCTCGGTGCAGCGGCATACATCGGCTACGGCCGTAATGGGTTTTCGATGAGTCATGCCGTTCGCTACAAGACGACGAAGAACTTGCTGGGTACGACGGATACGCACGGCGAGTATGATCCGAAAGACTTTGACTACCAGACGTATATTAGCTGGAGCCCGTCGAAGCGCTGGACACTCGACCTGATAGGCAACATCGCCCGCAACGATTATAACTTTACGCCGGCTGACCGTACTACGAAATTCGGTACGGCGGAGCAGGCGCACGAGTTCAAGGTGTACTTCGACGGTAAGGAGCAAGATAAGTTCCACACGTATTTCGGTGCGGCATCGCTGACGCATAAGTTCAACGACCAGCATCAGATTACCTTGACATATTCGGCTTTCCAGACAAAGGAGGCAGAGACGTACGACATTCAGGGCGAGTATTGGCTCGACGGCTCTGATTATCAAATAGGAACTTACAAGGAACACGCCCGTAACCGATTGACGGCGACGGTGAAATCAATCGGAATCTCCGGACGGAGCCGACTGACGGCACACGACATCCGCTACGGCTTCCTGTTGAAAAACGAACATATCGATGAGTCGGTACGCGAGTGGGAGTTGCGCGACTCGGCGGGCTATTCCCTCCCTCACAACGAACAACGACTCGACCTCATCTATAGCCTACGATCGAAACATAGTATCAAGTCGAACCGCCTCGAAGCCTACATACAAGACACGTGGCGTAAGGAATATAAGGAAGGTGAACTCGTCATCCATTACGGCGTACGCCTTGCCAACTGGTCGTACAACAAAGAAACCATCATCTCGCCACGCGCTACTGTAGCGTTCATCCCAGCAGAACATCCGGAATGGACCTTTAGATTCTCGACGGGAATCTACTATCAGGCGCCCTTCTATAAAGAACTGAAGGATACTACGAACGTAAGCGGTATCGGCAATGTCACGCTCAACCAAAACATCAAGTCTCAGAAATCTATCCATTTCCTCTTTGGTACCGAGTATAAGTTTCGCATCAACAACCGTCCGTTCAAAGCTACTGGTGAAGCATATTACAAGATCCTGTCGGACCTCAACCCATACAATGTAGACAACGTACGTCTCTCGTACTATGGTGAAAACATCGCAACAGGCTATGCTCTTGGTCTCGACCTCAAGATCTACGGCGAATTTGTACCCAAAACCGACTCATGGGTCAGTGTCGGCATCATGTCAACCAGAGAGAAAATCCACGGAAAGTCCGTGCCTCGACCAACCGATCAGCTACTGAACATCAACATGCTCTTCTCTGATTACTTTCCAAACACCGATAAGTGGAAAATCACCGTCAAGGGTCACTACGCAGACGGACTACCATTCGGACCGCCCCATACAGGACGTGAGAAGCAAGTGTTCCGCATGCGCAGCTACAGACGTGTAGACCTCGGCATCTCATACCGACTGCTCAAGGAAAACGAACGTCGCACCAGCCGCTGGAGCCTTCGAAATATATGGGTCGGCCTCGACGCCTTCAACATCCTCGATGTGAAGAACGTCAATTCATACTACTGGGTAACAGATATTACCAACAACCAGTATGCCGTCCCCAACTACCTCACAGGCCGACAAATCAACGCAAGAATATTAATAGAACTATAAATAAAAAACATTATGAAAGAATCAAACATCATTGCACAAGGCATTAAGTATATCGGCGCAGACGACACCGACCTCGACTTGTTCGAAGGGCAATACATAGTGCCAGAAGGAATCACCTACAACTCATACTTTATCGATGATGAGAAGATAGCTGTCCTCGACACTATCGACCAGCGCAGAACAGAAGAGTGGTTGGCCAACCTGGAAAACGAGCTGGGCGGACGAACCCCTGACTACCTCATCGTACATCACATGGAACCCGACCACGCTGCCAATATCTGCTTGCTAATGGAAAAGTATCCCACCCTCATTGCCGTATGCTCGCAGAAAGCAGTAGCATTGATGCAACGATTCTTCGAAACGGATTTCACCAGTCGCATCAAAGTGGTGAAGGAAGGCGAAACCCTATCGCTCGGCACCCACACCCTACAGTTCTTCATGACCCCAATGATTCACTGGCCCGAAGTCATGATGTCGTATGAACAGAGTGAGAAAATACTCTTCTCAGCTGACGCTTTCGGCAAATTCGGGGCATACTCCAAGACTGCAGACGGAAGCAAAGGAATCGGATCGATGTGGGGGGACAAAGTGGAATGGGCATGCGAAGCTCGCCGCTACTACTTCAACATCGTAGGAAAATATGGGGCAATGGTACAGAACGCACTGAAGAAACTCAGCAACCTCGACATACAGTACATCTGTCCGCTTCACGGACCAATACTCCACGACGACCTGCCCTACTTCCTGAACCTCTATAACACATGGTCAAGCTACAAACCCGAAAACAACGGAATCTTTATTGCCTATTCTTCGCTTCACGGCAACACAGAGAAGGCTGCACTCCTGCTAGCTGACATCATTCGTGAACAAGCACCAGAACTCAAGGTTTCAGTATCTGATCTCCGTCACGACGACATGGCCGAAGCAATTGAGGATGCATTCCGCTATGACAGGCTCGTCGTAGCCGCTCCCACTTACGACGGAGGACTTATGCCTGTGATGAACGACTTCATCCATCACCTCGCCATCAAAGCCTACCAAAACCGTACCGTTGCAATCATCGAAAATGGTTCGTGGGCACCTATGGCAGGTAAGAAAATGCATGAGGCATTTGAAGCCATGAAGGGTATCAAGATTATCGAACCAATGGTCACCATAGAGTCAACCCTCAAGGCAAAAACAATAGAAGACCTTAAAACTTTGGCAAAAGAACTTATCTAGTGTGAGGCAACTTCCTTCGGCTTAACGGACGATTCATGAAGATGACGGAAAGCACGGGGAAGGTAGTCGATGAGATCGGTAGCAATGAGACTTTCCTGAGTAAGGTCTGTTGCTGCTAGATCTCCTGCAAGACCGTGAAGATAGGTAGCAAGAAGGGATGCCTGTAGAGACGAATAGTCTTGCGCAAGGAAAGCAAGGATGATGCCTGAAAGGACATCTCCGCTACCTGCTGTAGCCATACCAGGGTTGCCTGTAATATTGTAGATGACTTCACCCTCAGGAGTAACGATGGCTGAGTTGGCCCCTTTAATAATGACATAGACATGATAGCGCTGGGCAAACTGACGGGTTTGCTGCAGTTCTTCATAGCTGTTGGTAGTGGCTCCAATAAGTCCTCGCAGCTCTTTTTTATGGGGAGTGAGAATAGCATCCTGCGGCACACGATTCATCAATTCGGGATGGGTACCAAGGATGTTGAGTGCATCTGCATCGAGCACAAGCGGTCCCTGATGATAGTGTAGCTGCTGGGTAAAGGCCCGAACGGTTGCTTCGTCAGTTCCGATGCCTGGACCGATAGCAAGAGCGTTGTAGGAAGTGGTATCGAATGGCGTAGAGAATTTATCAGACTGACGTTCGATATGAAGGATTGCCTCAGGCACACTGATCTGAAGAGGCACTACATTAGCCTGCGGTGTGTGGACGGTCAACTTTCCTGCTCCACTCCGCATACACGCACGAGAAGCCATAATGGCAGCTCCGCACATTCCCTCCTTACCTGCGATGAGGCAAGCATGTCCAAAGGTACCTTTGTGGGAGAACCGAGGGCGGGTCTTAAGCATTGTAAGTGCATCGAAAGCATCAAATATATAATAAGGTGTAATGGTAGAATCGTTGAGCGGGTCGTGCAGACCAATGTCAAGCACAGTAAGACGACCGATATAAGGTTCTGTTTCCGCAAAAAGGAAGGCCAGTTTATTGTACTGGAAAGTGAAGGTGTAATCGGCATGCACCACGTGGGTCATAACGTTAGCGGTGTTATCTTCTGTCATTAATCCGGAAGGAACATCGATGGATACAATAGTAGCAGCTGATGAATTGATATATTTCACCACAGCAGCAAACCCACCCATAAGGGGACGTGAAAGTCCTGTGCCAAAAAGTCCGTCAATGATAACATCGTCCTCGGAAATGACCGGCGGCACAAAGTCGGTTGTGATTTCATGGAAGTCGATGGTAGGACAGAGTTTCAGCCGATTCTTGTTGGTGAGACAGTCTGACGAAATGTTATTTCCGATATTGAAAAGATAAGCCGACACACGATACCCCTGCTGTACTAAGATACGTGCTACTGCCAACGCATCACCTCCATTGTTTCCCGGACCGGCAAAGACAATCATGCGTCGGGAAGCATCAAACAGGCTAACGACATGTTCTGCAACTTGACGAGAGGCACGCTCCATCAAGTCAATCGATGCAATGGGTTCGGTCTGAATCGTGTGAGCATCAACTAGTCGGATCTTCTGAGATGAGAGGATTTTTTTCATTGACTATTCACCATTGGACATTGATAATCAAATCAATGGCATTCCGAAATCAGCACATTCCTTGCGCATAGAGTCGGGCCAGATACTTGCCTGAATCTCGCCAATGTGTGCTTTCTGAAGCATAATCATGCAAAGACGGCTCTGCCCGATACCGCCTCCGATAGATAGCGGAAGTTCCCCTGCAAGGAGTTTCTTGTGGAAGTAAAGGTTCTTGCGTTCCTGCTTACCAGTAAGTTCGAGCTGATAGTTTAGAGCATCGATGTCTACACGAATACCCATCGAACTGAGCTCGACTGCATGTCCGAGCACAGGATACCAAATCATAATATCGCCATTGAGACCTTGATAGCCATCCTTGTTAACGGTTGTCCAGTCATCATAGTCGGGAGCACGCAAGTCATGTGGTTCACCATTACTGAGTTTACCTCCAATACCCATAATGAACACTGCTCCGTATGTACGGCAGATCTCATCCTCACGTTCCTTTGGAGAGAGGTTGGGATAGAGCTTCAGCAATTCTTCTGAGTGGATGAAATGAATTTTCTCAGGAAGGAAAGGTTTCAACTGTGAGAAATGCTCGCAAACAAGATACTCAGTGCGACAAATAGCCCCGTATATCTGAGTGACTGTTTCCTTGAGGAAATCGATGTTGCGGTCCTCACGGTTGATGGTACGCTCCCAGTCCCATTGATCAACATAAAGCGAATGGAGGTTGTCGAGTTCTTCATCTCCACGAACTGCATTCATATCGGTATAGAGTCCATAGCCAGCAGGAATCTTATATTCAGCCAGCATTACACGTTTCCACTTCGCAAGCGAATGAACAACTTCTGCCACCTGTTCACCCATATCCTTGATGGGGAAGGAGACAGGACGTTCCACTCCATTGAGGTCATCGTTGAGTCCCAATCCGCGTAACACAAACAACGGAGCTGTAACCCTGCGAAGACGTAAGGCGGTAGAAAGGTTTGACTGAAAGAAATCCTTGATTAACTTTATTCCCTGCTCTGTTTCGAGCGGGTTGATTAACGGCTTATAGCCTGCTGGTTTAACGAGCTTACTCATTGTGCTATTTTGTTTTGTGGCTGCAAAGGTAATAAATATTTATCACTTAACCATTTACCATCCGTTTTTTTTGGTCTATTTTGCAATATATCAATCCTTAACCCTCATTTTTCTATCTCTGATTTATCATTTTCTTTTCTAAGACAACTTAGGGTTTCATAAATGGCTCTCATCTTTAAGAATCCTATCCAAACAGACAGATTAGTATTTCTGTATATTTACAATATGTAGAACATCTATTACTACTAAATTCCTGTGTGCGAGCACAGCCGTTAGGAAATAAAAACAAAGATTACAATTTGTATAAAAAACCGCAAAAAAGTTGCATAATTATCAGTTAAGTGTGTAAAATAGTAAAAAAAATACAAAAATATTTGGTCAATTCAAATAAACACCTTAACTTTGCAGCGAGTTAATAAAGGATAAGCCGAAAACCTTTAAAAGAGTAGGCCAAATTAAAACAATGTAAAGTGAAGTAGTGCGCTAGTCGCACGCACGCGTAAACATTATTTAATTAAAAGTAAGAATTATGAAGAAAATTATTCTTTCAGCTATCGTAGCTGTATGTGCACTTTCTGCAAACGCTCAGTTCTGGGGTGGTGGTTCAGTAGGTTTCGACGTAACAGATTTCAAGGGTGCTCCTGAGTCACAGATGACTCTCAACATCGCTCCTGAAGTTGGTTACTCAATTAACGAGAAGTGGGATGCTGCTGTTGCATTGCGTTTCGGTTTGCTTAACAACCGCAACGGTATTAAGGATGCTAACGTTACTACTTTCGAAATTGAGCCATACGCTCGTTACACTTTTGCTGAGGCAGGTATTGCTAAGTTCTTCGTAGATGGTTATGTAGGTTTCGGTAGCTACAAGCCAAAAGGTGTTGATGCAACTACTTCTTTCTCTGTAGGCGTTCGCCCAGGTGTTAAGGTTGCTCTTTCTGACGACATCAGCCTCGTTTCAACATTCGGTAACCTCGGTTATGAGACCGTTAAGGACACTTATGACAAGTTCGGTTTCAATGTTGATGCTACTACTATCAACTTCGGTATCTACTTCAACTTCTAATTGATAGCTGAAATAGAAGATAAAGAAAAGAGGAAGCTCACACGAGCTTCCTTTTTTGTTGGCTATGAATATAGAAGTTTGAACAAAAGCATCATCTTCATCAATCTTGCGCGAGCTTACTTACCATGAGCCGGTCTCCCCTGACCTTGTCTCTCTTGAGCCCGATTCTCCTGACCATGTCTCTCCTGAGCTTGCCTCCCCTGATCCCGTCTCTCCTGAGCCAGATTCTCATAAGCCTGCCGAACGGACCGAATGGATCGAACGGCTTGCGGCTTCACTGTTTCATAAATACTGTTCCTATTAATGGGATTTTTTGCTACCCTTAGGGGTAACAATTTTTTCCCTTAAGGGTAATTTTATTACGTAAAGATAATGCCTTTGTGCTTTCCTAGAAAAAGTTGAAAAAAACTACGTTTTTCAGGTCAAGACACTTCTATTTGATGTCATATAGCTTCCCCCACTGGGTTTCCTTATAGAAGCCGAAATAGTAATCGTTCTTGTATTTATCAAGAGGTATAAACATACTAACTCCGCCACACTGGGCAGCATCGACCGGAATAAAGGCGTGAACATAAGCACTCCACCACCACTGACCGAAATTAATATAAGGTACCAACTTATTAAAAGCCTCCTCCCAATTCGAATAATCCAAAGAGTCGGCTACACAGCATTGCATGATTCCCTTAACGTCATACTCATCAGGTGCGATAAAGGAAACTGCTGCTATATGATTCCAAGCATAATCATAGTAGTTCTGACAATCTACATATTTAGTATTATCGGAATCCAGGAAACTATATTTGTCAAACATCATAGCCATCACATCCACAAATCCATCCAATTCGTCAGTTTTGATGGCCGACAACACTACGCCACTTGCATAGTACCCACTATTGTAATAGTTACCATAGGTGTTCACAATACCCTGTGCTATAAAATCCGCAGATGCTTTACGGAATAGAACTGGCAGCAAAAGGTCGTAAGGAGCACCGTTTCCTGGTATTTCAGCCGGCGAACCGATAATGTACTTAGCTGCTGCCCTCAGTTCATAAGCCACCTCGACAGTTTGCATAAAACAAGCATCGAACAAAATATATTCAAACTGAGGATACTTTCGCAACACAACTCCCATATCGGTGATATCCATGCGGGTCGTTGTCCCTTGATCGGTATCGACAGCAAACGAACGTCGTTGTATTTTGTTATTACTGCTTTGAGTACTAATCCATCCTGAACCATGCGACCACATCACCAGTCCGTAGTCCTCGGCCTTATACTTTTGGAAGAAATAGTTCAGAACTGCATCGAAATCCTCAGGAGAGGCAGAATTCAGATTGTTATCATATTGATAGACAGGAGTCAGATTGTAGAGCGAACGTCCTTTTGTATTCTTTTTGATTTCATAGAATCGCGAATAGTTGTTATCGTCCAAAAACAACACCAAACGGTCATTCTCACCCATATTAGATGCTGCAGATAACATCTCTTCGATGTCTCTGCTTACATTGCCAGCCAAAGAATTTTGAGCAGATAAATACACCAGCACACTACGAGAGAATTGTGGCGCATCTGGTTCCTCATTTTTCGAGCATGCAGCAATCAAAGCTACCACAACGATAACACCAACCGTTTTACCACAGCGAAGTAATTGACTGATACACGTATTCATAGGTTCTTGGCATTAGTCCACCTGGATAGCAGTAAAATGGAACCTATCATCTGTCACCAGCATCAAATGCATACCCCTATCGTGTTCATAGAGTTTCAGAATCTTATTGAAACGCTTCAGCGCTTTCTTTCTGTTCTTATCAAACACCACGCTTGTCACCTGATTTTCTTTAAAGTACGAACTGGTTACATATTTGTTGAACTGATGGCTATACTCCGAGCGGAATGCGAGATAATCATATTTACGGGTAAGCTGCGCATCATCCACCTTCTGCAAATTGGTTACATACACCACAGAATCGCCAAACTGAGCAGAGATAGCAAACATATATACAGGCACAGTATAAGTCTCAGCACGCTGGGTGTCGATCTTCTCCTTTTTCTCCAGTTTCTTTTTCTCCTTTTCTATTTGCTTTTCTCTCCTTGCCTGCCGACGGTCCATCAACTCCTGCTGTTTTCGTAAAGCTGCATCATTGAGAGCCGCCTCTATATCTTGAGCATAGCCCAAGGTCGTCATCAACAAGAAGGCACCTAATAACAGTCCGAATTTCACTCCCCTATTCATATCAACCTAAATAAGATTTCAACAATCGACTTCTTGAGTTCTGACGCAGACGGCGGATGGCTTTTTCCTTAATCTGACGGACACGTTCACGAGTAAGTCCGAATGTCTGACCAATTTCTTCTAAAGTCATCTCATGCGTACCAATGCCGAAGAACATACGAATGATATCCTTTTCACGAGGGGTCAGCGTATCTAGGGCGCGATCAATCTCTTTTGAAAGGGACTCATTCACAAGTGTACGGTCGGCCATAGGGCTGTCATCATTTACCAACACATCCAGCAAGCTGTTGTCCTCACCCTCAACGAACGGAGCATCCACACTGATATGGCGACCTTGCACTTTCAGGGTGTCACCAATCTTATCTACTGGCAGGCCTATGATGCTCGCCAATTCTTCAGAGGAAGGACGACGTTCGTTTTCCTGTTCAAACTTAGCCAATGCTTTGGTGATTTTGTTGAGCGAGCCAACCTGGTTAAGCGGCAATCGCACAATACGAGCCTGCTCTGCAAGAGCTTGCAGAATACTTTGGCGAATCCACCATACAGCATACGAGATAAATTTGAAACCACGGGTTTCATCGAATTTCTCTGCAGCTTTAATCAATCCGAGATTACCTTCGTTTATTAAGTCAGGAAGACTTAGGCCCTGATTCTGATACTGCTTTGCTACTGACACGACGAATCGCAAGTTAGCCTTTGTCAGCGTCTCTAATGCACGACGGTCACCCTGGCGGATGCGCGCTGCCAACTCCACTTCCTGTTCTACTGTAATCAGTTCCTCACGTCCAATCTCCTGAAGGTACTTGTCGAGCGAAGCACTCTCACGATTGGTAATACTCTTCGTAATCTTTAACTGTCTCATATCTGTTGATTCATATTTTCAATCTTACTTTCAACCCCTCTATTCGCCCCATAGGGGCAAATAGCTTGCAAAAATAGCAAAAAAAAATGAAATAACACATTGCTATTTCAAAAAAAAGTGCTTACTTTGTGCAAAATTTTACCAAACATGCAAAAAAAAGAACGTTACAAATACATTACCGCTTATTTTCAGCAGGCAATGCCAAATGTTCAGACTGAGCTACATTACGACTCCCCATACCAATTGTTAGTAGCCGTGATGCTCAGCGCACAATGCACAGACCGACGTGTCAATATGACAACCCCTGCCTTATTCGACGCCTACCCCACTTCCGCATCCTTAGCTTCAGCCACATTCGAGCAGGTCTATGACCTTATCCGCAGTATCAGCTATCCAAATAGTAAGGCAAAGCATCTCATCAGCATGGCACAAATGCTCGAATCGGACTTTGGAGGCAAAGTACCAAGCACGCTCGAGCAACTCACCAGTTTGCCGGGTGTAGGGCGTAAAACAGCAAATGTAGTTATGAGTGTTGCATTCGGCAAAACTACTATTGCCGTTGATACACATGTGTTTAGAGTAAGCCACAGAATCGGATTAGTTTCTTCACGTTGCACCACTCCATTGAGCGTAGAGCGCGAATTAACAAAGAACATCCCCCCGCAACTACGTCACGACTTTCATCATTGGCTTATTCTTCATGGGCGTTATGTATGCAAAGCCATTCATCCTCGATGTGAAGATTGTGGAATCCGTCAATGGTGTCAGTCACACAAAGAGGAAACATAATCATTGCCAAACGCCTACATTTACACCTATTTTATTAGTGATTATAAGAAAAACACACAAATGATTTGTTTATCTCAATTAAATTTCATAACTTTGCGCCCTAAAATATGCATTTTGGGGCATGAAACATTTTAACACATATTTCCTAAGGAAATTATTGGTGATGTTTATTGTGATGGTGTCGCCAATATGGAGTACCGCTCAAGACTGGAGCGGTATGGAGTATGGTGATTGTTTGCCTGATTTGACAGAGGCAACATCTATGAAACGTACTCAACCCCAAAAACGCAGCCATCGCATCCCCCCCATTAAGGACTTATCTGGAAAAACAGAATACAAGCAGTTAGTTATTTTAGTAGAATTTGCCGATTGTCAGTTCACATGTGCTAATCCCCAGGACTACTACTACCGAATGTTCAATGAATCCGGCTTTACAGAAAGCCAAGAAGTGACATTAGGAAGTATGTCCGATTATTTGATGGCACAATCGAACGGAAAGTTTCATGTGACTTTTGATATAGCAGGTCCATACCGCATATCAAGCAAGGCCAAACCCAATCCGAACGCAGATTCAAGAACCCGCAATTATGGGCAGACAGCATTTAGGGAAGCGACAGAAAAGCTTATTGCCGAGCATCCTGAATGGGATTACAGCCAATACGACTGGGATAACGACGGGAAAGTGAATCAAGTCATTTTTATGCATGCAGGAATATCTGGCAATCAGGGAGTCCTGACGCAACGAAAGACAGATCCAGAAACGGGCGAATTCATTACAGATGAAAATGGAGTCGTTATCAGAGACACTTTGGTAAATAGTTGGGGGCATATATGGCCTAACACATCCACGATATCCACAGTAAAGACACCCAACAATGGCCCCACCATCTCAAACTTCTCATGCGGCGGTGAGCTGTGGATCACAGGTGCAATTCCATCTACTGGTTTAGGTACCATCTGCCACGAATACATGCATAGTTTAGGCTTGCCCGACATCTATCCGACTGGAGGAAATTATTCTCCATTCTCCCTACTCGATGCATGGGACTTGATGGACGGAGGTACTATTACAAATTTCGGATGGTGTCCACCTAACCTCACTGCATTGGAGAAAATACTATTAGGTTGGGCCACCCCAACAGAATTGGACGAGCCTATAAGCATTACCAATATGCAACCAGGCGAAATCTTCCAAATCAAACATACTGACACTGAGTATTTCCTTTTGGAAAACCGCCAGTGGACAGGATGGGATGCTGGATTGCCTGGACGAGGGTTAGTAATCTATTATGTCGACTACGATGCCAAACGATGGTCAAACAACACCGTGAATAACCTTTATTCATCAACAGACCATCCACATTTCACGTTGGTATATGCTGATCAGCGCGATTATGATTCATGGAAGTCTGAATTGTCTGCCTATCCAACGGATCAGCGATACAAAGGGGCACACCGCATGAACTGCCTTTTTTTATCTGATGCTGCCTATCCGTTTATAAAAGGTGACACAGAGAATCATGAACTGACAGACACATCAACTCCGGCTGCCATTGTGTACAACGCCAATAAAGATGGTCAGACCACCCTCAATAAGGCAATCACCAACATCCAAATGGCAGACGACGGAACAATCTCCTTCGATTTCATGGGAGGAACTACTGACATCAAAGAAGTTGGAAAAGTGAATGACGACAATTGGTACGACCTACAGGGCCGCAAGATAGCAAACCCTACTCGGGGATTATATATCAAAGAAGGAAAAATAATATTCAAGAAATAAGTTAAGAATAAAAGAAAATGTACAGGACACACACTTGTGGAGAGCTTCGTCTCTCCAATGCAGGACAGACCGTCACACTTGCAGGATGGGTGCAGCGCACTCGCAAGATGGGCGGCATGACTTTTGTTGACCTTCGTGACCGTTATGGCATCACGCAGCTTGTTTTTAATGAAGAAGTGAACGCTCCCCTCTGTGAGGAAGCCAACAAGTTAGGGCGTGAATACGTCATTCAGGTCACTGGTAAGGTAAACGAACGTTACAGCAAAAACAGTAATATTCCGACTGGAGACATCGAGATTATCGTTGATGAGCTGACAGTACTCAACGCGAGCGACACACCTCCTTTCACAATAGAAGAAAATACTGATGGAGGCGACGACCTCCGTATGAAGTACCGCTATCTGGATCTTCGTCGTCCTAACGTACGTAAGAATCTGGAGTTGCGTCATAAGATGTGTATCGAGGTGAGAAACTACCTGTCCAACCTTGGATTCATTGAGGTAGAAACCCCTGTACTCATCGGTAGCACACCTGAAGGTGCTCGCGACTTCGTTGTGCCTTCACGTATGAACAAAGGTCAGTTCTACGCTCTTCCACAGAGTCCACAAACCCTGAAGCAGTTGCTGATGGTCAGTGGTTTCGACCGCTATTTCCAGATTGCAAAGTGTTTCCGTGACGAGGACTTGCGTGCCGACCGTCAGCCAGAATTCACCCAGATTGACTGTGAGATGTCGTTTGTCACACAGGAAGATATCATTCAGACCTTCGAAGGAATGGCCAAACACCTCTTCAAGGTATTACGCGGTGTGGAACTTAATGAGCCGTTCCTTCGTATGCCTTGGGCAGAAGCTATGAAGCGCTTTGGTAGCGATAAGCCAGACATGCGTTTCGGCATGGAGTTTGTAGAACTGATGGACACTCTAAAACTTGGGACATTCCCTGTATTTGACGGTGCAGCATATATTGGTGGTATCTGTGCCCCAGGATGTGCAGTCTATACCCGTAAGCAACTTGACCAGCTGACTGACTTTGTGAAGCGTCCTCAGATTGGGGCAAAAGGATTGGTTTATGCTCGAGTTCAAGAAGATGGCAGCGTAAAGTCAAGTGTTGACAAGTTCTATACTCCTGAGCAACTCAATGTTCTGAAGGAAAAGATGGAAGCCAAGCCTGGCGACCTCATCCTTATCCTCTGTGGTGACGATGCAATGAAGACCCGCAAACAACTCTGTGAGTTACGTTTGGAGATGGGTAACCGACTGGGATTGAGAGACAAGAACAAGTTTGCCCTTTTGTGGGTAACCGAATTCCCGATGTTTGAATGGAGCGAGGAAGAAGGCCGTCTCATGGCTATGCACCACCCATTCACTCACCCTATGGATGAAGATATAGCCCTGCTCGACACGAAACCAGAAGACGTACGTGCAGATGCCTATGATATGGTATGCAATGGTATCGAAGTAGGTGGAGGTTCCATCCGTATCCACGATCCAAAATTACAAGCCAAGATGTTCGAGATACTCGGGTTTACCCCAGAGAAAGCACAGGAGCAGTTTGGTTTCTTAATGAACGCCTTCAAGTATGGTGCGCCACCTCATGGTGGACTAGCCTATGGTTTGGACCGTTGGGTAAGCATCTTTGCTGGTCTTGACTCTATCCGCGACTGTATCGCTTTCCCAAAGAACAATAGCGGACGCGATGTGATGCTGGATGCTCCTGCCGCTCTGGATCAGAAGCAGTTAGATGAATTGAGTATTGAAGTGAAAGAAGCAGAGTAAACAAATTGCAATTAATTAAGAAGTGAAAATAGATAAAAATACCCTTATCGGCTTTATCCTGATGGCCGCCGTATTCTTCGGATTCATGTTCTACGAAGGTAAGGTACAGAAGGAAAGAGCCGCACAGATGCAAAAAGAGCAAGCCATTGAAGCAATTGCCCAGCAGAAATCCGATAGCATCAAAAACATTGAAGAAGAGAAGAAGGCAGTCAAGGAAATGGAGCAGAAGACAGACTCCGCCAACAGTCTCTTTGCTGCCCATCAAGCGAACGAAGGCACAACTGTCATTGAGAACGAATTACTGATACTTACCATCCAGAATCGTGGTGGTCAGTTGGCTCGCGCAGAGTTGAAAGACCCTACGTACAAAAATCAGCAAGGAGGACCCGTGGTGTTGTTCGATGCCGGCGATTCGGAGATGCAATTCAACTTCGATGGCAAAGACACCAATATCGAAACAGGCGAACTATACTTTGCGCCTAAAGATGCAAAAAAGAACGCTGTGACAATGAGCATGCCTGTAGCAGACGGCAGCATCGACATCAGCTATGAACTCCTACCCAATTCTTATATCCTTAACATGAATGTCAAGGCAAGTGGTTTGGATGGATTTTTCTCAACCAAGACCAAGACTTTCGATGTGGTATGGAACGAGAACATGCGCCAGCAAGAGAAGGGTTTTGAGTTTGAGAACCGCTACAGCACCATTACCTATCGTACGACAGAGAACGATACAGAAGAACTAAGCTCAGTAGGAGCCAACGAAGAAGAGACCGACTTTGATGGAGAACGTCTGGAATGGGTAGCCTTCAAAACCCAGTTCTTTAGTCAGATTCTCATTGCAGACAAAGACTTCAAGCCAGAGTTGTTCAGTCAGACACAATACAAGAAGGAACAATCGAACGGCTACCTGAAGACCTACAAGTCGCAGGTAACAACAGAATTCGACCCGTCAGGCAAGCAGCCTACACAGTTGAAGATGTACATCGGTCCTAATAAGTTCGCCACTTTGCGTGAGAATGAGAAGTTGTGTAACTCAAACAGCGACCTCGACCTCCAAAGTATCGTCTACTTGGGTTGGCCGCTCATCAAATATATCAACCGCTTCTTCATGCTCTACCTCTTCGACTTCATGACCGGATGGGGCATCAACATGGGTATCGTGCTGTTGATACTCACCTTGGTCATCAAGTTTGCCATCTTCCCTCTCAATCGCAAGAGTTATCTTTCATCAGCCCGTATGCGTGTGCTGAAACCAAAGATTGAGGAGATTTCGAAGAAGTATCCGAATAAGGAAGATGCCATGCAGCGCCAACAGGAAACCATGAAGCTCTATTCCGAGTATGGCGTAAGTCCGATGGGTGGATGTCTGCCGATGTTGATTCAGATGCCTATCTGGATTGCCCTTTTCAACTTCATCCCTAATGCTATCGAGTTGCGTGGACAGTCATTCCTCTGGGCTGACGACCTCAGTACGTATGACGACGTGATTAACTGGGGCACCCACATCTGGGGAATCGGTGACCACCTGAGTCTCTTCTGCGTACTCTGGTGCTTGTCAACTGTTGCCAACACTTGGATTATGATGCGTCAGCAACGTGACACGATGAGTCCTGATCAGGCACAGCAGATGAAGATGATGCAATGGATGCAATACCTGATGCCTGTGGTATTCTTCTTCTCGTTCAACGACTATTCATCCGGCCTCAACTACTACTACTTCGTATCAGGTCTCATCTCCATTCTTATGATGTGGTTCCTGCGCAAGACGACCGACGACCAGAAGTTGTTGGAGCAACTCGAACGCCGCTACAAGGAACGCAAAGCCAACAACAGCGGTGTGCAGAAGACATCATCGATGATGGGACGACTCCAGGCGATGGCTGAAAAGCAGCAGGAGATGGCGCGCAAGCAGCAAGAAGAACTAAACAAAAGACGCAAACCCTAAAACATACCTAAAATGAAGAAATTACTAATCGCAACAAGTCTGATAGCAATCGCTATGATGGAAGCATGTAATAACGAACCTGCCGCAACCATGATAGGTAGGCAGACGCCAGAAGTGAAAGACGGCCAGTTCACACCCGAACTGCTGTGGGCAATGGGACGTGTAGGCAGCTACGATGCAAGTGCAGACGGAAAGACCGTTGCTTACAATGTTAGCTACTATAGTGTGGAGGAAAACAAGAGCCACACCGTCATCTATACCATCAATACAGATGGAACTGGTGAGCAACAGCTGACAACTGCTACCAGTAGCGAGTCAGCACCAAAATATTTCAACGAAGGCAAACAAATCACTTATCTTGCTCCCGATAAGGACGGAGTGAGCCAGATTTGGGTGATGAATGCTGACGGAAGCGGTCGCAAGCAACTGTCGAAGTGCGAGAAAGATGTGGACGACTACCTCTTCTCGCCCGACGGAAAGAAAGCGATTGTCATTCATCAGGTTCCTTTCCACAACATCATTCACGAACGTCCTGACGATCTGCCCAAGAGTACAGGACTAGTCATCGATGGTTCTATGTTCCGTCATTGGGATCATTATGTGGAAAGCATTCCACATCCATTCGTGCTCAACATCGAAAGCGGTGAAGAGTTCGACATGCTCGAAGGAGAAAACTTCGAGTGTCCGATGGAACCATTTGGAGGTATCGAGCAGCTGGCTTGGAGTCCTGACAACAAATTCATCGCATTCACTTGCCGTTGCAAGATGGGATTGGCTTATGCTATTAGTACAGACTCAGATATCTTCCTATATGACGTAGAGAGCGGCTCGCTGGATAAGGCAAAGAACCTTTGCAAGGGCGGCTGCGAGTTTGGCGTTGTTCCTGATGGTGGCACACCTTTCGCACCTGATAACATCTGCGACCCATCAAAATCGCTCCAAGACCAATATATCAACACACACGAGGATGTCAAGGATAGTAACGTCGGTTACGACATCAATCCTCAGTTCTCGCCCGACGGCAAGTATGTTGCTTGGCAGAGTATGGAACGCGATGGATATGAGAGCGACCGCAACCGTCTGTGTGTTTGCGAGTTGGCTACAGGCAACAAGACCTATGTCACAGAAGAGTTCGACAGCAACGTCGATGTTTTCTGCTGGGACAACGATAGCAAGACTCTTTACTTCGTAGGTGTTTGGCAAGGAGAGACTCATGTGTATCGCACCAATCTCGAGGGTGAGGTGAAGCAGTTGACTGAAGGTCAGTACGATTATACAGGTGTAGCACTCTGTGGCGAACAGTTGCTTTGCTCACGCCAGTCGATGAAAGAGGCAACAGAACTCTATCTGGTTGACAAGCAGACAGGAAAGGCTACTCAGGTGACTGACGAAAACAAATACTTCAGAGAGAACGTAGCATGGGGCGAGGTTATCCCTCACTGGTCAAAAGCAACCGACGGAGCCGACCTGCTCTCATGGATCATCCTTCCACCGAACTTCGACAAAAACAAGAAGTACCCTACCCTCTTGTTCTGCGAAGGTGGGCCTCAGAGTCCTGTAAGCCAGTTCTGGAGTTTCCGTTGGAATATGATGATTATGGCAGCAAACGGCTATGTAGTCGTAGCACCTAACCGTCGTGGTCTTCCCGGATTCGGTTCGAAGTGGAACGAGGACATCAGCACCAACTACGGAGGCCAATGTATGCAAGACCTCCTGTCGGCTATCGACGATGCAGCTGCTACCCTTCCTTATATCGACAAAGACCGTATGGGTTGTGTAGGTGCCAGCTTCGGAGGCTTCAGCGTCTATTGGTTGGCAGGCAATCACAACAAACGATTCAAGTGCTTCATTGCTCACGACGGTATCTTCAACCTCGAACAGCAGTACTTGGAGACCGAAGAAGCATGGTTCACCAACTGGGACCTCGGAGGAGCCTTCTGGCATAAGGACAACCCAGCTGTAGCACGCTCATTTGCCAACTCACCACATAAGTTTGTCGATAAGTGGGACACTCCTATTTTATGTATACATGGCGATAAGGACTACCGAATCGTATCGTCACAGGCCATTGCAGCCTTCAATGCAGCAAAATATATGGGTCTCGAAGCCCAACTGTTGCTCTTCCCCGACGAGAACCACTGGGTACTCAAACCTCAGAATGGTGTTCTCTGGCAGCGCACTTACTTCAATTGGCTCGACCGTTGGTTGAAATAAAAAAAGAAGCCCCCCCGAGGGGGAGAGTGAACAAATAAACAAATAAGAACAATAGTAAATAGTTAAATCGTCAAATAGTAAATAAGATTATGACACAAGCTATTCAAAAGAAACTAAGCGAATCAAAGGCAGCTCGTTGGAGCGCACTCATCATCGTGTCGTTCACCATGATGTTCGCATACTTTTTCACAGACGTGATGTCACCATTGGAGCCAATGCTTACAGCAGCAAAGGGTGCAGACGGTGTTGGTCTTGGTTGGAATGCCGATGACTACGGATTCTTCTCAGGTTCCTATGGTTACTTCAACGTATTCCTTCTGATGCTTTTCTTCGGCGGAATCATCCTCGACAAGTTCGGCATCCGCTTCACAGGTATCATGTCAACCGCTCTGATGTTTGGCGGAGCACTCATCAAATGGTATGCTGTAGGTAACGAATTCGAAGGCAGCATGTCAGTTTTCGGCACAGAATACCCCATGCAGGTCATCATTGCTTGCCTTGGTTTTGCCATCTATGGCGTAGGTTGTGAGATTGCAGGTATCACAGTGTCGAAAGTCATTGTGAAGTGGTTCACAGGTCACGAGCTTGCCCTTGCAATGGGTCTTCAGGTAGCCTTGGCACGTATCGGTACCGCAGGTGCCCTTGCGCTCGCTTTGCCATTTGCACAGAAGTTCGGAGGTGTTCCTGCCTCTGTCGGTTTAGGAGCAGCCATGTTGTGTGCAGGTCTCATCAGCTACCTTGTTTACTGCGTGATGGATAAGAAGTTCGATAAGGAGAAAGCAAGTGCTGCTGAAGCCGAACCAGAAGAAGGTTTCAAGTTTGCCGACCTGAAGCTCATCTTCGCCAACAAAGGTTTCTGGCTCATCACCCTCCTTTGTCTGATGTTCTATGCAGGCGTATTCCCATTCCTGAAGTTCGCCACAAAACTGATGGTCACCAAGTATGGTATCGATCCCGAGCTGGCAGGTCTCATCCCAGCCATGTTGCCATTCGGAACCATCTTCCTCACACCGCTCTTCGGTTCTATCTATGATAAATATGGTAAGGGTGCAACTCTCATGGTGATTGGTTCTATCCTGTTGACCATCGTACATGGCATTTTCGCTATTCCTGCGCTTACATCAGTCGTGATTGCCATTGCAGCCATGATTCTGCTGGGAATCGCTTTCGGACTCGTTCCTTCAGCCATGTGGCCTTCCGTACCGAAGATTATCCCGATGCAATTGCTGGGTACCGCCTATGCAGTCATCTTCTACATCCAGAATATCGGTCTGGCATTAGTGCCCGTCATGATTGGTAAGGTAAACCAGGCCAATACCGATGCCAACGATGTGACTGACTACACCACCTCAATGACCATCTTTGCCATCTGTGGTGTCATCTCCATCGTCATTGCTCTCATGCTCAAGTTTGAAGACAAGAAGAAAGGCTACGGTCTGGAGCAGGCAAATATTAAGAAGAATTGAAGAATGCAATAATTAATAAATAGTAAATAGTAAATCGTTAAATAGTAAATTAGACTATGTTTCAAGGACAACCCAAAGGTCTGTTTGCCTTAGCATTGGCAAACACAGGTGAACGATTCGGCTACTACACGATGTTGGCCATCTTCACCCTCTTCATGCAAGCAAAATTCGGATGGGACGAATCTGTAGCAGGTAACGTCTATGCCATCTTCCTTGCAGTCGTTTATTTCTCTCCATTGTTCGGCGGTATGATTGCCGACAAGATTGGTTACGGAAAGTGTGTATCAATCGGTATGTGTGTCATGTTCCTCGGCTATCTGGGACTGGCTATACCAACAGCAGCCGACGACTTCGGTATGTACACCATGTTCGGAGGTCTTGCACTCGTATCAGTCGGTACAGGTCTGTTCAAGGGCAACCTGCAAGTGCTGGTGGGCAACCTCTTCGATGATCCAAAGTATTCATCCAAGCGCGATGCCGCATTCAGCCTCTTCTACATGGCCATCAATATCGGTGCGATGTTTGCTCCGGCTATGGCAAGCTACATCACCAACCAATATCTGGCACAATACAATATGGTTTACGATGCTGCCAACCAAGACCCAGAATATCTGAAAGTGCTCTATGGCGCTTACGGACTCTGCTTTGGCGTAGCATGTGCATCACTCATCCTTTCGGCAGTCATCTATTTTGCCTTCCGTGGATGGTTCAAGCATGCAGATATCACCGCCAAGCAAGCCAAGGCTACTGCTGCCCCTGTTGAGGAACTGACACCAAAGCAGACCAAGGACCGCATTATCGCCCTCCTGCTCGTCTTCGCAGTTGTCATCTTCTTCTGGATGGCCTTCCACCAGAACGGTTCGGCACTCACCTTCTTTGCAAAGAAATACACCAACCTCAGCGTTAGCGGAGGCATGCGTATCGGATTCAGCATCTTCAGTCTGGCACTCCTTGCTGTAGCAGTATATACAGGCTTCGGCACCTTCCAGTCAAAGACGATGAAGAACCGCGTCATCTGCGGTATAGCCACCCTTGCATGTATCGGTGGAGCGATTGCCCTGTTCCTCGGAATGAGCGACCCATATAACGCACAGCCATCCGACTTCCAGCAGTTCAACCCATTCTTTGTTGTAGCACTCACCCCATTCAGCATGGCATTCTTCGGAGCCTTGGCCAACAAGGGTAAGGAAGTCAGCGCTCCTGCACGTATTGCCTGGGGTATGTTGGTTGCAGCCCTCGGATTCGGAGTCATCACCTTGGCATCCACCGACCTCATCTCACCGATGGATTTGGGCGACAGCACTCAGAGCATCCTTTCACCAGGTTGGCTCATCTCCACCTACTTCACCCTCACCCTTGCCGAGTTGCTCCTTTCACCAATGGGAATCTCCTTCGTATCGAAGGTAGCACCTCCGAAATACAAGGGAATGATGATGGGAGGATGGTTCGTAGCAACAGCCATCGGTAACTACCTCAGCTCTATTCCATCGATGCTGTGGAACAAGATTCCTTTGATGGCCAACTGGGGTATCCTCATCGGCCTTTGCGTCATCAGTGCCATTGTGATGTTTGCACTGCTGAAACAGCTTAAGAAAATGACAGCATAATGAATTCACATCCCAAAGGTTTATACCTTCTGTTTGTAACAGAGATGTCAGAGCGTTTCTCATACTATGGTATGAGAGCGCTCTTGACGCTTTATATGGTGGCAGCCCTGTTCACCATGACCCGCGCCGCAGAAGTCTACGGCACATTCACCAGCCTGGTGTACCTCACCCCCCTTATCGGAGGCTATATAGCAGACCGCTTCTGGGGCAATCGTCGCAGCATCCTGGCAGGAGGCACCTGCATGGCAGTCGGCCAGTTCCTCATGTTTCTCAGCGCCTGCTTCATCCAGCCAAGCATTCATGCAGAAGGCGGAGCCATCGACCCCACAGTCGACAACACACTTGCCCTATGGCTCATGGTCTGCGGATTAGGCATGCTGGTCATCGGAAACGGACTGTTCAAGCCCAATATCGCCACGATGGTAGGCGACCTATATCCACAGGACGACCGCCGCAAGGATGCGGCATTCACCATCTTCTATATGGGTGTGAATATCGGGGCACTGCTCGCACCACTCGTATGCGGCATTTTCGAAGGCAGTTTCCAAGACCCGGGACGGTTCCGCTGGGGATTCCTCATTGCCTGCATCGTCATCTCCCTGTCGATGGTCATCTTCTCGCTGTTCAAAAGCCAGTTCCTCGTCACCCCCGACGGGCGACAAATCGGACTTGCACCCAGTCGGCGAGCCGACATCAAACAGCAGGCCGCAGCCCCGCTCACACGCACAGACTACGTCCACATGCTGGTCATCGTGATTCTCGCAGTCTTCGTCATCTTCTTCTGGGCAGCCTACGAGCAGGCAGGCAGTTCGCTCACATACTTTGCTGACCAGCAGACCGATAAGACCTTCTTCGGATGGGAGATGCCCACCTCATGGTTCCAGACCTTCCCAGCCTTCTTCTGTGTGGTCCTGGCCCCTGTAATGAACTGGATGTGGCAGAAGATGGGACGCTTCGAGCCCCATTCCATCCAGAAGCTCGCCATCGGACTCGCCCTCCTCTCGTTAGCCTATCTCGTCATCGCCTTTGGCGTGAAAGACGTAACCCCAGGCATCAAGGTCAGCATCCTATGGATC
The DNA here is from genome assembly GCA_902787555.1 of uncultured Bacteroidales bacterium. GTDB lineage: Bacteria > Bacteroidota > Bacteroidia > Bacteroidales > Bacteroidaceae > Colivivens. The sequence goes on along the minus strand of CADAGO010000003.1, from coordinate 66,672 downwards.
ATCAGCCTCTATTTCATTCAGGTGCTCGGCGAGCTGTCGCTCTCCCCCATCGGGTTGAGTCTCGTCAGCCGCCTGTCACCCAAACGCTTTGCCTCGCTCATGATGGGCATCTGGTACCTGTCCACCTCAGTCAGCAATTTCGCCGCAGGCAAGCTTGCCACACTCTATCCTGAGGCCGGACAGACCAAATACCTGTTAGGATTTCCCATCACCGACCTACACGACTTCTTCCTCATCTTCGTCGTCATGTCGGCAGTAGCCTCCATCCTGCTCTTCTGCCTCTGCCCATTGCTGAAGAGGATGATGAAGTAAAAATGGTGTGTTGTTTTTAGGAGGTGGATTGAACAACTTTTCCTTATTATATAAATTTATTTGCATATTATTTTGTCGTTTCAGGGAAATGCATTATCTTTGCAGGCGAGAAAAGTAGCATTTTGCGTGAAACGAAAATTTAAAAATATATGGTAACAAAGCAATTGAATCCCGCACAGTTGAACGTGCTGACTCTCATGTCGTACATCGACACAGAGCAGGAGCAGCAGGAATTGCAGGAAATCCTGCTCCAATTCTATCGTAAGAAGACAGACCGCCTCTTACTTCAGTTCCAGAAGGACAACAACATTACGCAGGAAACGCTTGACGAATGGTCAACCCAACACGAAAGGACACCATACTGATGAAAATTGTTCTGGACACTAACTGCCTCGTCAACGTCATCATGCCCGGCTCATTCAACAACGATGTCTGGCAGGCTTTCCGTGCCAGCAAATACGTGCTGTGCGTTTCAAATGAAATACTCTTTGAATATCATGAGATTCTGGCTAAACGATACAATAACCTCATCGCCAATACCGTGCTCAAGGAGTTGATGGAAACGCCCAACGTCGAACGTATAAATCCAGCCTATCGTTTCAACCTTATTACTGCAGACCCCGACGATAATAAGTTCGTTGATTGCGCCGTCACCGCGGGTGCTACCTATATCGTAAGCAATGACCGCCACTTCGACGAGTTGGAACGCTACGACTTCCCCAAGGTCGATGTCAGAACACTTGCTCAATTCCTTGACATTGTCAGAACGCTTTAATCCCCTATATTTTATTCCCACACACACCAAGCGACGCCATCGGCGCCGCTTGTGTTTCTTTCTATGATACTGTCTTCTATTCTTCTACAATATTATCAAATAGCCCCCAATCGGAATAAGTTTTATAATAATTCAGCGATTTCTTGTAAGCATCCTTTGTTCCCTTAGGGATATACAAGGTTGCTGAATAATAAGCATTTAAATCAAACACCCTATCCCATACAGGAGGGTTATTACCCGACATACACAATGGAGGTGTCATAGCCTTGCAATGAATCGATTTAATAAAAGAATGGGTATCAAATGCATGGACTCCAATTTCTTCCACATTCTCCCCAATCGTAATTGTGGTTACGTTTCGACAACTAGAAAAAGCACTTGCACCGATTTTTCTGACGCTATTTGGAATCTCTATTTCAGTCAAGCCCTCACAAAGTCCATAAGCAAAGACCCCTATAGAAGTTACACTATTAGGGATTTCGAGCGAAGTTAACGCATTACAGCCAAAGAATGCTCCTTGTCCAATCGAAACTACACTGTTAGGGATGACAGTCGTCTTACATCCGCATATCAGTTCGTTTTTCTTGGTATCGATTACTCCATTACAGTTGTTTCGTGAATCTAAATAAGGATTTGCGGGAGACACAATAATCGAAACCAACTCCGTACATTTTTGGAAGCTATCCCCATGTACAAACCTTAAGCTATCAGGAATGACGATTTTTGTTAGTTTCTTACAATCATTAAAAGCACCATAATCAATACCAAAGGTTGTATATGTCTTCCCTTTGTATGACATGAGAGAAACGATACTTTCATTACCAGTGAATTTATCTTTATCATAACCAGTAACAAACATATAATTCCTTGGAACAGTATTAATTTCACTTGGGGATAGCTTATATTGGATGTGGTCAAGATAGATGGTTGCACTATCAATGGCCACAAAATCAGCGCCATTCGATGCTTCTCCGTTATCATTGATATATACCACATTGGCTACACTCAAATCATCATCTTCTGAACAAGAGCAAACAAACAAGCAGATAACTGCTGTAAGCATGAGTAATAATTTAGTTGGTTTCATATCTTCTATTGTTTAATGATTAATATAATTTCAAAACAAAAGCGCAGGCTATCACCATACGCACCTCAGGTCTGCGACAACCCTCAATCTCTTATGGGAAACCCACGCTTAATGCGTAAGTCTCTTAGAGATTGATCTTGCTCTTTCACTATCGAGGTCGCAGTTCGAGGTGCAAATGAGCAAATAAAATGTCTGTGCTCCGAAGAACACGCCGCAAAGATACGGCATTTATTTCAATCTACCAAATAAATAGCGAAAAAAATGCTTGGGAAGCTGACAATCCGCTTTGTTCCTTTGGATTGCCCGCTCACTTCCTTTCTGAATGCTTGATGCGAAACTGTGCGCTTTTCGTACACAGCTGGCTTTGAGCATCGTAGGTGCAATAGCCACGCGAGACCCACTTGCGAAGGAGTGCCGATCCGTCGCCTTTCATTCCCTGGGCACGACGTATGGTATTGAGGTCATCGAGACTGAACGTCTCTGGCAGGAGTTCCATCAGGTTGCGGCGTCCGGGCAACACAGCAGCTCTGTCGCGTTCCATTGCACTTCGCATCTTCTCACCGAATATCCACATCTTGCACCACATGTCATAGTAATATGACCAGCGTACGAATTCCTCTATCTCGCGTGTCCACTTCCGTCCGTTGAGGATGTAGAGCACCATTCCTCGCTTGAATGCAGAGTGGCATGCTCGTTTGAAGAGTTCGTGATAGGCATCATCGTCGGCAAGGGTCGAGTACTGCCTGCTTTCTTCTATCATCGCAGCAGCCAATGCGTTGGCTTTCTTGCATACGATGAGTCCTTTGGCATCGTAGAGCTGCTTTACGAATGATTGCACCTGTTGCTTATATTTCTCGTCGTAATTGCCATAGACGGGCATACGGTCGTCGTCCGTCCAGATGGTGGAGAAAGTGATACGTGAAAGTGTGCCGTCGAGCATAGAGTCGCGGAAGAAACTGCGGCATTTGCCTGGAGTGGTCGATGCGTTCCAATTCCAGCGCACCTCTATATCTTCACACACAGACTGGACTCCCACGCGCTCCTGACCGTATTCGCCGCAATCGTAAGCCACACGGATGATTTCGGTGACGTTGTTGCCTTTCCCGTTGGTCTTGAGCTGATTGAGCAACCCTATCTCATCCATTCGTGAATAGAGGAATTTGCCTCCCGCGTCGGCCATACGCTGTACGAACGCAGCAGAGGTCATGTCGGTCTTCACCCATTGAATGACCATTCCTTGAGGGCGTTCCGGTTTTTGCTCTGTGGAAGGGCAGGCGTCGTATTGCTCCTTATATTCCTTGAGGAGTTTGCGGCTCTGGGCATCGCGCTCCTTGATGTCGGCCATAATGGCGTTGATGGGGTCGTTGACACATGATTTACCGCTCGACATCTCGGCTACCAATACGTTCATAAAGGTAGGCTCAACGAGGGCATTGTCGTTGTATCGGAACTTCACCCCTGTGCAATGTACTCCCAACGATGGGAACACGCCCATCGCTACGGCAGGCTTCAGATGCTCGGGCACATTCTTAGTGATGAGCTGCATGAACTTAGTGAGCCTGCGAGGCATCTTTGGGGGCTGTGAGGCATGTATCCCGTTGGCCTTTGCCGATTCGGCTGCCTGTTGCAGCTTACGGGCAGTATTCAATGTGCGGGTTACCAACGAGGGCATCGTCTTGGTTTGAGGACGGTTGCAGGCCGAGCGAACCGTTGACATGAACTTCTGCTCATCCTCACCATAGCGGGGCAGCACCTGGGCAACCCATTGGGGGTCGTCGTTGCAGACATAGCGCATGTGGCAGGCCATCGAGAAGATGAAGTTGTTGCGCGCACCCTGTGCAGGAACTCCACCAAGCAAATCCTCCATCACGCTGACAATCTGAGGATAGCGGATGCCTTCGAAGTTGTCCTCATAGGTGGTTGCAGCAGGGAGTATGGGAGCGGAAAATGCATTGTCTTTTGTCACAATTGTCACAGGGTTTTCAGGCACATCCACCTCACGTTCCTTGAACAGCTCCTCTTCGTCGTAGTAGAGCACATAGTCGCGACATACCACAAACGAGCAGCGAGCCATATCCTTCACACTTCCGTCGTAGGTGTCGTCGTCCAATTGCTTTGCCATCCACCCCTGAGCCTCTGCAAGCGACATACCCTTCGGCATTTCAAACACCAGTCGGATGCCTTCGCCGCTGGGCGATACGTGAGCGAACGAGATGCCCAGTTCCGATTCACGACCTGCCACCTTATTCATATAGTACGCGCGAGGGTCGTACGTCAGATGGTCAACATCGTAGATCGACAATCCGCTGGGTACTGCCGACTGATTGTGGCGATAACCGTCGGAGAAGCTGGCGTGGAAGCACACCACAGGCAGGTTGTCGGCTTTAATCTGCGACTTCGCTGCCTCGAAGGCTTCGCGCGTGAGCGTACCTTTCTTTACTTCCGCGAGACGCTCTGCAATCTCGTGGCATGCGTTAATTACTTGCTGGCTGTCGAGCGCAGCGTTGAGAAGCTCAGGCGTGCAAGGCTGCATCTGAGCCGGAGTCTTGATTGACTCTGAAATAGCGAAATTTGTTACTTTCATACTTTATTCTTTTTGCTGGTTTAACAATACGTTTTTTGTGTCATCGGCCGGATTGACACTGCAAAGTTAGTAATAATGTATGACGCTACAATGCAGAAAAAATGCCGTTGGAACGTCTGTCGGAACGTTCGAACGACATTAGAATGTTTTCGTTGGAAGAAGTCTTCTCAAGTCATATAAATACCCGAATGAAAGCGCTATATATATCCCCCAGAAACGGCAGAAGCTACGAAAGGAATCCCCCCTTAAGGGGAAAAATTGTTACCCTTAAGGGTTGCAAAAATTCCCATTAGGGGGAACAAAAACTCAAAAAAATCCTCCTATTTCCTCTTCAATATGCCACGCAATTCAGTAGCGGCACGCACTTGGCGCTGATAGGCGGCTCCCCTCTCTTTCGTCCATAGTTTGAAGGGGTGCAGTGCATATTTTGAGGCTTTGCTCAGGTTGTCGTAATCGCAGTAGTTTTCATAGCCGCTGTCTTTGCCGAACCCCCATTCATCCATCTTGTGGCAGAAGGCACGCATGTCGGGCTCGTCAATCACTTGATATTCATACACCAGCACGCTCATGATGCCTGCCCATTGGTTCTTCTGTTTTATAATAAGGTGTCCTTCCCTGTCTTTCATTTGCAGGAGTTCATGTAGCGCCTCTGCCTCCTCTGCCGTATTCTCACGGTCGGGCACATCGGCGGGGTTGCTGAATTTCCTGATGCGCTCAATAGGCTCCGTATCGCCATCACGCCCCCAGCGCTTGATTTCGACACGTCCCTTGAGTATCATGAGGATGATGCCCGAGAGAAACTTCAGCAGATGCTGGCGAGGTACGTGCTTGTAGTACACCTCGCGCAGGAAGTCCACAGGGTCGTTCAGGAACTTGTCGTACAGGTGATACGGGAAGGCACGCAGCTGCTGCTCCAGCTCATCGAGGCGGTTGTCGTAGGTATAGTGATAGTTTTCCAACTCCTTCTGCCACAGCCTTTCAGGATAATCAAGAAACAGATGGCTCGCCACTTCGTCACGACTATCGTGCTTCATGAGCATACCCTTCTGAAGGCGCATCTGGCTGGCAGCTTCCTGCAGCTCAGGGTCGCTATGCTGGGCAAGCAGACGCTCTATGCGATAACGGTCGCGTGTCATCTCGCGGCTCACATCATAAAGATGCACATCCAGCAACTGCTTCGTCATGCGACAAATGGATTCAGTATCTCCGTTCGATTTTAAGGCATCTTTAATGTCGATCGTCAGGTCGCTAAGGCTTTCCAATTCCTTCGGCACCAGCGACAGCCCATCGTACCGCCAACCTGCATACACACTGTCGTCGAACGGCTCGTAGTCCCAATCGACGCAGTCCACCTCACACTCCACAGTCAGCACAGGCGGCTCCGGATTACTCTCCACAACGCGCCCGCGTAGTCGCTGCAAGCCACTTCCCTTCAATGCCTGATACACCACATCAAGGTCGGTCACAGCCACATAGCCCACGTGCAGGCTGCCCTCACGCGCACGAATGGCATAAGGGTCTTTCACGTTCTCCGACTGAGGCTGCATCGTCAGCAGCTTGCCCACAGCCCCTGCGGCATATTCCTTCCAACTGTCACGCACGTCGTTGTGCGCCAGCCCCACTATGTCAAATCTGATTTTCTCCATACCGACTGCAAATATACAAATTATTTTTCAATCTGTGACAATTGTGACAAAAGACAATGCAATTTTCTCCACCAACCCAAAACACTACTATGAAAAATACATTTTTTCAGTAATAGAAAGATAGAAGTAGAATAGTAAGATAGAAGTAGTAAGATAGATATCCTATCCATTACCTACCATCCACTCCCCGCTTACTACCGCAAAAAAAACAATTGTCCTTTGTCACAATTGTCACAACCCCACACCCACTGAGTACCGCAAAGGCACCGAAGAGGCACCGAAGAGACACCGAAAAGACACCGAAGAGACACCGAAGAGACACCGAAAAGACACCGAAGAGACACCGAAGAGACACCGAAGAGGTACCGAAGAGGCACCGAAGAGACACCGAAGAGGCAGCCCTGGGCTGACATTGTAGCAGGTCTATGCGGTAACTCTTGGGAAGTATGGAGGGAGGGACAATGTACCCTCCCCTACTAACTTCCGTTTACTCTGCTGCAATCGTGGTCAGCTCGTGCATGTCTTCGGGTGTATTGCCTGTGAGGAGTGTGTACGAGCTACCTTTTTCGAGTGCCGGTGATGCATAGACGATGGTCATTGTGTCGTAGGCAGGGGTCTCAATCAAGGCTATCTCACGCCCTTCGGCATCTGCAATCCTGACATATCGCAGCACGCCCTTGCTCTTATACAGACGTATGGCTGCCTGTTTGGACTTGTCTGCTGCCGGGCGCTCGCCTTTATAACCTACGCCGACCACTGTACCGCCGTCGCAGTAGAAGTGGTTCACGTCGAAGGCTGCCTCAGCTCCCTCGGGGCTATACGAACTGATGGTTCCTCCATTGACGAAGAGGTCGCCTTTCGAATCCAGACCATCGTTGGTAAGACTCGACATGAGGGTGAATCCTCCGTTCACGGTTACTGACGAACCGACCTTGATGGGGTCGTCGTAGGTAGCGATGTAGTGGTTGCCGCCGTTGATGGTCAGTTTCTTCACCGCAGCCAATCCTACGGCTCCGTTGTGTCCGAGCGTCTTGACAGAGAGCTGCCCGCCGTTGATGGTGATGTTGTCGGCCAACACAGCCCGCGCACCCTTGTCGGGTTCCTGTGGGAAGCTGGCATCGGTGAGGGTGCCGCTACCTGTCATGAGGAAGTAGAGGGAGCCGGTGTCGAAGGTCACATCGCCCGAAGTGCTGATGCACTTCCCGTCGAACGCATCATTATAGAAATTCAGGGCATAGGGGGTGTTGACCGTCAAGTCGCAGTTGGCTGTGATGCAGGAAAGCATGGTGCCTCCATCGGCAGCAGTCAGCGTGCAGGGGTATTTGCTGTCGATGCTGATATGCCCCACATCGGAACGTCCGCTGAGCAGGAACACCAGCCCCTCCATTTCGGTCTGGAACGAGACTTCAGCGCCCTCAACAGCTACCGTGATGCCTTCGAGATTACCGCTGACGGTTGCATTCTGCCCATCGAATGCTATCTGGATGGTACGTGAGCCTCCTGAGTTGGCAGTTGAGGGGTGAGCATTGAGGGTTGACAGATGAAGGGGGAAATAGTGTGTATCGAAGTCGAAGAAGTGCTTGAGGCTGTCGGGGAGGAAAGCAGGTGTGGGATAGATGCCTACATGCTGCGTGCGAACCTCCTTGATGCTGTCGATAGCGTATGCTTGCTCTCCGTCTTCACGCACTACTGTCATCCGACCGTCATTGTAGTGAATAGCGGTAATGCCGTCAATCAGCTCCTGCTTCACGGAACCTTGCAGGGTGACTGTGTTATCCTCGTGCTGCGAAGCGACGTCATTTCCTATCACATAGAGGGCAGGAGGCGTCATTTCGTTGACATACTCGTCCTCGTCGTATGCATCGTGCTCCCACCTCGATGAAGCCATTTCGCGGTCGAATACGGCATAGTTTTCCTGCAGGAACGACATCATGAACTCGACCTCTTCGTGTGGTGTATTAGCTATTTTCTTGCTTTTAGCATACGTCGACAGCCAACGTGCCTTCTCGCGCTCCCAAGCTCCGGAAGTAGCAAACAAATCAGCGTAGTGCTCCATCAAGGCTCTGATGTTCGCAAGCGAGAGCTGATGGGTGGAAAGATATTGCCAGCGATTGTTCATCTTGGTAGCGAAGTCGTCGGGACGCAGGTTCTTCGTCTTGAAGCGATGTATCAGGTAGTGGTAACCGAGTTTTTCGCCCCATGCCATCTGCTTGGGGTCGCTACCGGTTGCGTCACCTCCTGCATAGCGGCCGATAGAGCCGTCGAGGTCCCAGAGGGTGAAGAGGAATTTCTCCTCTTTGCTGATGTTTCGCACACTAAGATAGTAGTTTTTCTTCTGATTGTCCAAGAGTTGGAACGCCTGTATGAAAAGGATGAAATCAATGACATTCTGCTCGTAGAACATATCCAGATACTTGGCTTCGAACTCCGTCTGGTCGGCACGCAGCAAGTCGATAACATCGCAGATGGGGTCGAAGAATGCCTGACTGACAGTATCCTCGGGGTATTTCTGCTCCCACCCGTATGCCCCCTTTGACTCGATATACGGCCACAGGAACGAGTCGTTGGCTGGTCGGGAAGTGTAGCCCGAGAGGTAGGTCTCGTTGCTTTCCCAGTTAGCCTTCCACAGCAATCCTCGCGTCACCTCGGAAGAGGTTTCGTCGGCTTCCTTTGTCTTCTTAAGGTTCAGCTTCTTACGGTCGATCTTGTCGGTGAAGCACATCAGTCCGTAATAGCCCCCGTTGACAAACACTTCGACAAACTCGCCCTGCGTACCGTTACCCTGATAGTCGTTGTCCTTCGCATAGGGAAGGTCTTCCACACTGTTCCACAGGTCCATCATCACGCGGTTGCGCATACGGCTGTAGTCGATATATTCGGACGCGAGAATCCAGTCGTCGTCTTTTCTGTAGCCCAAGAGGTGGACATTCTGGCTCTCGCCATCCTTGACCAATGAGATGTTGAAGCTCTTCTTTGCCTTGCTGCCTGATGTCGCTCCACGCAGGCGGATTTTGATGTCGGAGCTGAAGCAAGCCAACCCCTCAACATTTGAGTTTTTCTCCTTCGTTCTGCATCGGGCATCGATGACACTCAGGTAGCCTGCATACTTCTTTGTATGGTTCTCATCGCCCTTCGTGATGGAATAGTTGGCCGACATCTCGTCGAGCGGGCAGTCGATGAGCAGGAACGGCAAGGTGCTGAACACGAGATGCCACGAGCGGCTCTCAGCATCGGTAACGGTCAGCGTATGCGATGCATTGAGCGTCCAATCGGCTACTTCGAGATTGCCCTTCTTGCCATTCTCGAGGGCGGCATCGTTCAATGTAACGCTCTGATAGCGGCTCTCGTCCCAGCGTAACGTACCCTTCAGGGCACCTCCGGCACGAGGCTCTATGGTGGCATAAAGGCTGTTGGCTGCCGTATCGGCCACAAGGGGCACTTCGTTGAGCCACAGGCCACAATTGCGTTGTGCTACCGCAGCAAGGCTTGAAAGCAATGCGACGGACACAATCGTGTATCGAAGAATCATGCTATATCGTTGATTATAAAATGACCACATAATATTGTAAGTTAAGTTTTGCAAGTTTTCAATTTTTCAATTCTTCAATTTCTCATTGAATTGTTGATTACTTGAAGCTTCCCAATGTTACCGACTTGCTATCTAAGATGAAGTCGTATTCGGTTACAGGGGTGTCGCTGAATGAGCGTTCGTAACTGAGTATCTTGTACCTGTTCCCCACCACGAGGCGGTCGTTCGAGAATAGCGTACACACGATGTCGTAAGAGTCGGGGGCAGGGATTGCCTTGATGATACGGCCGTCAGCATCGGCCAACGCGATGCCGCTGATATGCTTATTCACATAGCACAACACACTCGCCTGCTCACTCGAGGCGTAGGGGGAACAATTGCGTGCACCAAGCGCAACAATCTCGCCACCCGTCACCTTGAAGGTCTTTCCGTCGGTATCAAGCCCCATCTGGGCATCGTCGGCACCGATGCTGTAAAGCAAGCCGTCATTCATAAACAGGAAGCTGACATCGAAGCCGTCGTTCTCAGTACTGCAAATCAGCACGTCGCCCCCGTTGATGTAACAGCCTTCGGCATTCATACCATCGTCCACACAGTAGGTACGGATCTTGCCGCCGTTGATGTCGATGGTCTTCTTCGATTCGATACCCTCGGCCGCAACACCTCCGGAACATCTCACATACACGTTACCCGAGTTGAAGACCATCTTGCCGACAGACTTAATGCCCTTGGGCGATGCAGCAGCCTCAACCTTCTGTCCGTGGGCGTCCTCAGTCTTCACTTCAGGAATGCGTGTACCGCCTGTGCGCACATATACATCCGCATTTGCAATGGTGAGCGTACCGTTGTAGTTTGTCTTTTTCTCGCTGACAGCCTCCATGTGGCCTGCGCTGATACCCTTGCCGCCCGTTCCCGTCGAAAGGCAGTAAAGCTCGCCTCCGGAGATATTCATATCCCACTCACTCTTCACAGCACAGCACGAACTGTAGTCCTGCTCGTCCTCTGCCCAAAGAGCGTTGCCCGTCGTGATGGCTTTTACCACTCCGCCTGTCATCCATAGGAGAGAATCGGACGCAATACCCTTGCTTGCCTGTCCGTCGCTATAAGTTCGCAGCACACCTCCGCCGATGATAATATGCTCCTTACCATAGACCGCTTTACCCTTCTCGGCATGAGCGTTGACGTGAACGAAACCACCCAACTGGTGCACATAGTTATCGGATGCAATGCCGCACTTCTTGTTGGCATTCACGTAAAGCTGGCCAAGACCCGATATACATAGCTTGCCCTCGGCAAAGATACAGCCGCGCTGGTCCTCACCCTTCACTTTGACGTATGTAGCACCATCGGTGAGGGTGTTGACACTACCCGATGCAAGCTCAAGAAACAGACGCTTCTTCAGCTGGCTATTGATGACTGGTCCTTGAGGATTGGTGAGGTCAACACCGTTGAGCACGATACAAGCCTTACGCTCGCTGTATAGCTTGATACACGCATCGTCACTCTGTCCCGAGAGGATGAATTTCAGTCCTGCCGCAGCAGTCGTAATCGTGAGGTGGGCTCCTTCTTGAGTCAGAGTAAGCGAATCAGTATCGCCCGTCACTTGCACATTACGTCCGCTGAAGACGATATTGACCGTCTTGCTCCAAGTGCTATGCGCCAAGAAATCATCATAGTATTTGCTTTTGCTGTCTGTCACTTCGGGCTCAGCCTTTACGAGTTCCTTATCAGCATCCTCGAAAGCGATGTCGAAGTCAAAGTCGGCAAGATACCTCTCGGGCATCACCTTAGAGCGCCAGGAATCGCGCTCTCGGAGGCTCATCACACGAACCGACGGCACATCGAAAGTGTAGTGACTGGTATCGCTCATCAACGTCACACGCTCAGGGGAGAACGCAATTTTGTCAACAAGACTGACAATGCGTACCCTGTTGTTCGTATTTACATATACATTACTTTGTGCCCAAACGCTATATGGAATAAGCAACAGGCACAACATCAAGGAATCATAAAACAATCTTTTCACTTGTCTGCTCGTTTACTTCACCATAAATTTAACGGATGATTTGCCTACTTTCAGCACATAGGTGCCCTTGGTCAATCCGCTTAGACTGATTGTGGTTTTGTTGCCGGCTGTATCGAGTGAAGGAGTTCTCAATCGTCCACTCAAGTCATAGATTGCCACGTTCTTGGCTTTGTTCCCGGCAATCGTGAGGTTGCCACCCTCGATTCGAATCTGGGCATTCTCGCCTTTCAGCTCATCGATTGAATCTTCAATATCGCCAAAACTCCACGACTCCACATCGGTAAAGTTCCATTGACCCACTGTGCCTGCAAGCGAAGACAACGTGATGGTCTTCTTACCAAACGACATCTGCGGTTCCTTAGCCAGACTGCATACAATAACGGTGCTATCTTTCAGATGTATCAGAAGTGAAGAACTGGCAAATGTGGGCAGAACACCCAACAAAGCAAAGAGCAATACAGATAACATTTTTTCTTTCATACGAAATTAACTAATTAAGAATGGTATAATAAACTTTTATAATTATTTGATAGATGGTCTCTAGGGCCAAGTTTCTGGGGTGCTGGTTAACTGATGATACCCACAATTTCCTGTAATGATTTGCAGCCATGACGGTCGAGCCAGTCGCTGATGCCTTGTGCCACCTTCACGCTGATGGCTGGGTCGATGAAGTTGCCTGTTCCTATCTCGATGGCTGATGCGCCTACCATGAAGAACTCGATGGCGTCTTCGGCTGTCATGATGCCTCCGAGACCGATTACCGGTATCTGGACTGCCTTGGCAACCTGCCACACACAACGTACTGCGACTGGTTTGACAGCTGGGCCACTCAGTCCACCGGTGTTGATGGACAGACGGGGCTTGCGTCGCTCGATATCGACTGCCATACCCATCAGGGTGTTGATGAGGCTGACGGCATCGGCTCCTGCATCTTCCACACTACGGGCGATATCGGCGATGTTGGTGACATTGGGCGAGAGCTTCACGATGAGGGTCTTGTCGTAGGCACGGCGTACCGCACGGACCACCTGACTGGCTCCTTCTGTAGTGACTCCGAACGCCATTCCGCCTTGCTTGACGTTGGGGCAGGAGATGTTGAGCTCGATGGCTGGTATATTGTCCAGCTGATTGATGCGGGCTGCACATTCGGCATAATCGTCGGGACTGCTGCCCGACACGTTGACAATCATATTGGACGGGATGTCCTTCACTTGTGGATAGATGTGCTGACAGAAATAGTCCACCCCCTTGTTTTGCAAACCTACACAGTTGAGCATTCCGCTGGCGGTCTCTGCCATACGCGGATAGTCGTTGCCTTCGCGCGGCTGGAGGGTGGTGCCCTTCATGATGATTCCACCTATCTGAGACAGGTCGACTAAATCGGCAAACTCAATGCCGTATCCAAACGTACCGGAAGCCGTCATCACAGGATTGACCATCTGCAATCCTGCTATCGTTGTTCTTATATCTGCCATAATTTTAATTCATAATGCATAATGCATAATTCACAATTAGGACCACGTTAACGCTTCGATATCAAACACTGGTCCTTCTTTACATACACACACATTGCCTCGTACGGTCTTTTCCACACAACAGAGGCAGGCTCCGAGACCACATGCCATGAGGTTTTCCAACGATACTTCGCAGCGCACCTGATGCTGTTTTGCCCAACGGGCTACTGCCTGCATCATGGGTTTTGGACCGCAACAGGAGATGCGTTGGAAAGAGCCCCTCTCCGACTCCCCCGAGGGGGAGAGGTTTAGGAGTGAAGAGTTGGTGACGAATCCTTGCTCGCCCATCGAGCCGTCTTCGGTGGTCACATACACCTCACCATACTGACGGAAGAGGTCTAACTGCAGGAGATTGCCGGCTGAGCGTCCCCCTAATAATAAATAAGGTGTAGCTCCTGCCTGGCGAAGCTGCTTGGCATACTGCAACAATGGAGCGATGCCTACGCCTCCACCGACCAGCAACACACGCTCGCCTGCCGCACCTGGCGTGAAACCATTTCCTAAGGGAAACAGCACATTGAGCGAGTCGCCTGCCTGAAGGCGTGCCAAATGACGAGTGCCCTCCCCTACTATCTGAATCAACAGCCACAGTTCGTTGCGAGCCTCATCGACGAAATTCACGGAGATGGGCCGACGCAGGAAGGTCGAAGGGCTGTTGTCCACCTTTATCTCAACGAACTGACCCGCCCGGATTTCTGGGAGCGGCTCGGCATCCGTCAGCTTCAGCAGCACATACCCTTGGTTGGGATGCTCTACGGCTACTATCTTTAAGTCTTTACATTGTTTCATCTATCGAATGTCAATTATCAATTGTCAATTGTCAATTATTATATTCCCCATGCACTTGGTTTACATTCTTTCTCAATCTGATTCTCTATCTTATCGTCCAACAGGTAGAAGAAATTCAGTCCTGTGACCTGCTCCACCTTATCCACACTTACGGCATAACTGCGCATCTCTTTATTGGCAGAACCGTTCGGATAGATAAATCCGATGGCCTTGGTCTGCCTGCCTACCATCAGTACGACCTTAAAGAAGCGGTCGGGCACAGCAATACGGCAACTTCTGCGGTTGCCTATGGTCTGATAAGGTTTCTTGTCGTAGATGGGCCCAGAACAGATATACACCCTTCCATAGTTGCGTGCCCATGAGCGGCATTGAATCTCGAGGTCGTTCCACGCACCCGAATTGAGGGCATGACGCTGAGGACACATATTGGTCATGTAGAAACACTCCACCATCGCTTTCTGGCTATGCTGGTTGTCGGCAGCAGGGCACATGTGTCCACGATCGAAGCGTGTACCCGAATAGTCGCTATGCCTCACCTGATAGCGGCTTTCGACAGAAGGGTCGACATCAAAGAAATTGGTACGTTTGACCTTACCGTTCACACGCTCGCGAGTCAGGCACCAGGCAACATACGTAGGCGTGAGGCGCGAGGTGTTGAAAGAGCAGGTATAGCCTTCGTGAACCAGCGTCTTCTCGTCGGTCCGATTCAGGGGTTTGGGCAGTTCGTATTTCTGCGCCTGGGTGATTATTGATGTCGCAAGAAGCAGACAGAGTATGAAAGAAATCCTCATTTCTAAACAAATTTGGGTTGTATAATCAAGTTTTTTTACTTTTCACTTATCCCTATTCATTTTTTTTTGTAACTTTGCATCCCGAAAATGAAAACATTGCCGAATTAGCTCAGTTGGTAGAGCAACGCATTCGTAATGCGTAGGTCGCGGGTTCGAGTCCCGCATGCGGCTCTAAGGATGACTATCTTTGTGCAAAGATAGTCATTTTAATTTATAGCGTAAAACATATCATAGATAATCGTATCATCTTGCACAAGTTTTTCCGTCTATTCTTCCGCTTTTGATTCCAGCAAGTCACAAATTTGTTGGATTTGCTGTTCTACGGGCCATTTGTCGACATCTATCCAGTGAATCTCAGCATCGTGGGCAAACCAGGTCATCTGCTTCTTGGCATAGACGCGCGTATTCTTCTTGATGCGCTCGACTGCCATCGGAAGTTTCCACTCACCCTCGATCACCTTGAACAGTTCCTTATAGCCCACCGTATTGAGCGAATTGAGATGGCGAAGCGGATACAGGCGCTGGGCTTCGTCCATCAGGCCTTGCTGCATCATCAGGTCGACGCGCTGGTTGATACGCTGAAACAGGTTCGCACGCTCTCGTCTCAGACCTATCTTGACGATACGGAACGGACGTGATTTGGCTTGGTTCTTACGGAAAGAGGTATAGGTGCGCCCTGTCTGGTAACAGATTTCAAGTGCATGAACAATACGCTTATGGTTCTTCTTATCGACCAAGTCGTAGTACTCGGGGTCGAGCAGACGCAACTCGGCACACAGGGCATCGAGTCCTTCAGTCTCGAACTTATGGCGCATCATCGCACGTGTATCGTCCTCAATGGTTGGAATGTCGTCGATACCTTTGGTAACTGCATCTATATACATCATGCTTCCACCCACCATCAGCTGACAAACCCCTGCTCCCTGCTCCTTTGGAGAAGAGAACTGACGACTCTGACAATTGAATGCCGATGTAATCAGCTGGAGTGCATCTGCCTCATACTGAGCAGCACTATAATACTGGTCGAGAGGCAGGATGTCGATGAAATGATGCCGCACCTCTTGCTGTTCTTCCTTCGTAGGCTTGGCTGTCCCGATATCTATCTGCTGATAGATCTGACGCGAATCGGCTGAGATGATATCACATGACAAGAGCTTAGCAAGTCGTATGCTAAGCTCTGTCTTTCCTACTGCGGTCGGTCCCAGAAGAACAACAAGTGTATTAGTCATAGGGGTTGCCGTCACTGATTTCCAAACCTTCAAGTCCTATCTCCTCATCGTCGATACCATCGCCGAACATATCGTCATCATCGTCAAGGTCGGACGAGCTTTCGATAGGATTACGGGCAAAGAGTTCGTCGAAGTCGAGTGTCTGCTGAGGAGCCTCACCCATCTTGCGTGTCACCTTGGGTGCTTTGAGCGACTTACCTGTAATGATTTCTGCCAGTTCGATGAAGAAACAACGGTCGGCAAGAGGGTCGAAGGTATAGAGCAGATGCTGGCGCTCTTCCTCCACCATATCTCCTATATGGGTATCTGCCATCACGTATGAATCCTGATCGCTGTCGGTATCCATCTCCTCAAGTGTGATTTCCTGACATTTTTCCCAGCCGTTCTCACAGATGGTAAATGATGTCATCTCACCATCTTTGTAGTCGCAAGCCTGCTGAATTGCCTTGTGGAAATCAAGGAATGTTGCATCGGCATCTATTTGAATCTCGCGCATGAAGTCATCGACTTCGTCGGAGATGATAATAAATCGGTAAATCATAGTCTAACTTACTATTTTACAATTTACGATTGACTATTATTATAATTTGTTTATTTCTCTATTCGTTCATTTCAATTATGCATTATGAATTATGCATTATGAATTGTCAACGGATGATTCCTCGGCGGGAGTTGCCTACGAAATCAATCACGTACTGCACCTCTGGTCCCACATTGATGGTTTCACGTATCTGCTGCAGCGCCTCGGTAATGCGGAGGTTGCTGTTGTAGATGATGCGATAGGCATTGTGGATGTCGCTGATGAGTTCGGTTGAGAAATTGCGACGACGCAGACCTACGAGATTGATGCCGCAATAGGCAACCGGCTCGCGAGCTGCGATAACGAACGGCGGAATATCCATACTGGTGCGAGTTCCTCCCTGAACCATCGTGTAGCCTCCGATGCGGCAGAACTGATGTACCAAAACGGTTGCGCTGATGATAGCATTATCATCAACAATCACTTCGCCTGCCAACTTCGTAGAGTTACCCATGATGATACCGCTACCAAACTCGCAGTCGTGAGCGATATGGGCGTTCTCCATAATGAGATTGTTGTTACCCACCTTCGTGACACCCTTGCTGGCTGTACCGCGATGAATGGTCACATTCTCGCGTATCTTGTTATTGTCGCCTATGACAACCAAGGAATCTTCTCCTTTGAACTTCATATCCTGAGGAATAGCCCCGATGACGGCTCCTGGGAAGAAGATGTTTCCGTTGCCGATAACAGTACCTCTCAACAAGGTCACGCTGTTCATCAGTTCGTTGTTATCGCCTATTTCTACTCCCTTATCGATGAAGCAGAAAGGACCGATGGTGCAGTTTTCACCAATCTTTGCCTCTGGATCTATAAATGCTAATGGACTGATTTTTGACATATATCTTATCTAAATCTAAAACGTTCAATCTTCAATGATTGCTCTTGCCACCTTATTGTTGATGGTGTGTCCTGGCTTATAAGCCACCACTTTAGCCAACAACGGACGTCCTACAAGCGCAAGGTCGCCAAGAATGTCGAGCAACTTATGGCGAGCCATCTCGTTGGGCCAAGTCAGAGGTCGGCGGTTCAGATAACCCAGCTTTGTGGCATCGATATGAGGAACACCTATTTCGTCTGCCAACTTATCCAATCGCTCCTGCGACTGCTGATTCTCGTAGATCACGATGGCATTATCAAGGTCGCCTCCTTTGATATAACCCAACTCGAAAAGGGGCTGGATGTCTCTCACAAACACGAATGTACGTGCTGACGCTACCTCGGTAGCGAAATCAGCTATATCATCGAGCGTAGCTGACTGGCTTGCCAACATCTTCGATTCGAAAGCGATGGTGATGTCCAGACTGAGTTTATCTGCCGGACTAATCACGATATGTTCACCTTTGGGACCGTCAATCACGATGTCCTTATCAATCGTCTTGAATTGCTTCTCGGCATCCTGTTCTTTAAGCCCCACTCGTTGGATATTCTGTATGAATACCGATGAACTGCCGTCAAGGATAGGCATCTCCGGGCCATCGAGTTCGATACGGCAATTATCGATTCCTGAGGCATAGAGAGCTGCCATTGCGTGTTCTATGGTACTTATTTTGATTTCTCCTTCTGCGATAACGGTACCACGAGTCGTCTCTACTACCTTATCGGCGAGACAATCTATGACGGGACGTCCTTCAAGGTCGATGCGCTGCATCTTGTAGCCGTAGTTCTCGGGGGCTGGACAGAATGTAGCCGTAATCACCTTGCCTGAATGCAGTCCTTTACTTTTTACCGTAAAACTATCGTTCAGGGTTACTTGTTTTTGCATATCTTCTTTAATTCGTCTATTTCTTTTTGTAGTTCGTTCACCTGCTTCACAAGGCTGGGCAGGTTCTTATAGGCAGCAGCGCTGCGTGCGAAGTTCTGATGCTCGATAGCCGGATAGCCCATCACGGTGCAATTGCCTTCCTTCAGCTTTCTTCCTCCTGACAGACCCGACTGCGCTCCGGCATACACCTTGTCACCAAGAGTGATATGACCAGCCACGCCTACTTGTCCGCCAAGCATACACCATTCGCCTACCTTCGCACTTCCTGCCACACCCACTTGGGCCGACATCACCGTATTGGCTCCTACCTCCACATTATGGGCTATCTGCACCAGATTGTCGAGTTTTACGCCCTTGCGGACAATCGTGCTGCCCATCGTAGAGCGGTCGATACAGGTGTTGGCTCCTATCTCAACATTATCTTCTATGGTGACGATTCCTATCTGAGGTATCTTTTCGTACCCTTCGGCAGTAGGTGCAAAGCCAAATCCGTCGGCTCCTATGACACATCCCGCATGAAGGATACAGTTGTTGCCCACCACACAATCGTGATAAACCACGCTATTGCTGTACATAATGGTGTTCTTACCCACTTTGGCTCGAGGGCCTATCGTGGCATGAGGATGCAGTTCTGCGCCATCACCCACTTCTGCATTATCGCCTATTGCTACGAAAGGTGCGATATACACATCCTTACCCACTTTGGCTGTTTCGGCAATAAATGCCAGCGAACTGATACCCGTACGCTTTGGCTTCATCGACTCATACAGCTGCAACAGACGGCTCACAGCCTCGTATGCGTTCTTCACACGAATAAGTGTAGCAGCAACGGGCTGTGTGGGCTTGAAGTCTTCGTTGACAAGTACAACCGACGACTTGGTTTCGTAAATGTATTGTTCGTATTGAGGATTGGCGAGAAACGAGATAGCTCCCGGCACTCCCTCTTCTATCTTTGCGAAGTTGTTGATTACGGCATTCACGTCACCTTCTACTGTTCCATTGATATATGCCGCAACTTGGCTTGCTGTAAATTCCATTATCAAAATTACATTTTAGGTTGCAAAGATACGAAAAAAAAGGGGAAGTAAGTGCAATAAGAGTGTTTTTTTAGTGTTGAGCGTTAGTTTTTTATACAAATAATTCATAATTGACAAATTTTTCCTAACTTTGCACTCACAAGAAAACGGATTACAAACCCCATCAAATCTCGGAAAAGATGAGACTACTGATTACCACCCTTATCGCCCTATTCATGACGGCAGGCAATCTGTCGGCTGCAAATAAGAAGCAAACCATCGCTCAAGTAACATCGGCTGTGACGATTACTGACGATGTCGATTATATCATCACGAATGAAACACCTTTCACTACAGCAGGTAGTGTGAACATCGAGAATACGACACACGCAGTAGTGATTATCAAGCGCATCAAGCCCAGTGCCGTCATCAAGTCGTGGATGAGCCACCTTTATATTAATGGTGAGAAGGCGGTAAACGGCACGAACTGCCAAGTGAGAATGTACGATCGTGGTGCTATCATTTTTCCCTACGGCAAAGACTTCAAGCCCCTCACGTGCTACACAGAGAAAGGGTTTCAAGGCGAGTCGAGCGACGGTTATTCCATAGGCAGTAACGGAGGTTTTATGAAGGACCTCACGAATGCGACCCTGAACAACAATTTCAAGTCGTTCAAACTGAAGCGCGGCTATATGGTCACCTTTGCGCTGGGCAAGAGCGGATGGGGCTACAGCCGCTGTTTCATTGCCGACCAAGAAGACCTCGAGATGGACCTTCCAGCCAATATGAGCGGGCGCGTTTCGTCCTATCGTCTGTTCCATTGGTACAATGCCCACAAGGCAGGATTGGCAAGCAACGGTGATTACAACGCCAATGCAGCAGTCAACTCCAGCTGGTGTTACGACTGGGGACAAGGCAACGAGAGCAACCTGCCCGATGTGGAATGGGTACCAAACCATATCTATGAAGACTGGCCTCCTGTGGCTACTTGCGGAGGGGTTACGGGTTCGTGTCACATGAAGACCAACAACGAGCCAGGCAACAGTGCCGACGATCATCCGCAGAGTGTCGATGTGGTGCTCGACAACTGGCAGAACCTCATGCGTACAGGTATGCGCCTCTGTTCGGAAAGTTCTCACGACGGTTCGATGAGCCACCTTAAAGAGTTCATGGACTCGATTGATGCACGTGGCTGGCGCTGCGATATTCTCGACCTGCACTGCTATTGGGCATCGGGTTCGTTCAACAACCTCACCTGGTATAGCGACAATTACGGTAACGGTCGCCCCATCTGGATATCGGAATGGATTTGGGGAGCATCGTGGAACCGAAACGGAGCATTCGGGAGCGGAGTGACTGAAGCACAGATTCTCTCCGAGACCAAGAACCTCCTAAACATCCTCAACAACAACAGCCGCGTCGAACGCTATGCTTATTGGAACAGCGAAAGCAAAGCACACATCTACGAGAACGGCAAGCTGACAGACTTGGGCAAATACTATGCAAGCATGGACGACGGAATGGGCTACAACGCATCGATTCAGAAAGTGCCAAATGTGGTATGCCTCAAGCCTCAATCGCTCACAGCTACCGTCAACGCTTCGACAAGCAGCTGCTCGCTGAAATGGGACGACCCCAACGGCGATATGCTCGACTCGCTGACGATAGAGTGTATGCGTCCGGGAACCAACAAATACGTGTGGATAGGTAACGTAAAACTCAAGGATGCCACATCGAAAACCGGTTCCAACTATACGTTTACCGACACACATACAGCCGCAGGAGCCAACTATTATCGCATCGCTGCCTACCCTATCGGCAGCAAGACACCAAAGTACTCAGGCACAGCATCAGCAAGCATCACCGCATCAACTGGAAACGAAACCATTCAGTTCGGACGTCTCGATGTGACCAGCCTCGATGGCATCATCGTCAATTTCAGCACCCCGATGACTACAACCCCTGCCCTCTTTATGGGTATTACATCCAACAAGAATGCGACGATGAACCCCGTGACCCTCATCGACAAAGCCTCCACCAAGTCGTTCACCTATCAGATGCTGCCTTGGGCATACTCCGGCACCCAGACGCTCAATGCAAAGGAAAACACCTCGTTCCTGGCTATTGTGCCGGGCAATTATAAATATGGTGCGATGGACGTAGAGGTAGGTGTGGCGAAAGTCAAATCCGACACCGTTCAAGTCACTTTCCAACAACCCTTCCCCGAAGGCGTGCTACCAGTCGTGATTGCAGAAGCCAGGCCAAACATCAAGACCAATGCACTCAACATCCGCATCTGGGACGTCACCAACACAGGCTTTAAAATCATACTGCTTTACGAAGGCGGTCTCGGCAAAAGTATTGCCGTAAATCAGAACGTCTATTACCTGGCATGCACCGTCGGACAAGCAAAGATTACGGACAATATGCTCATCAGCGCAGGCTTCAGCAGCGAACCTATCTATGGCAACAAGTCACAACGCCGAGCCGTATTCCAGCGCAACAACCTCGATGGCACCATCCCCGAGAATGCCGACTCGCTGGCTCTTGAAGACCCATTGGTATTTGGAGGACTACAAACCTTCAACTATCCCGCAGCCACCGTACTGCGTCGCTCTATCGACATCACAGTGATGGACGAAACAGGCAAGGCGCTCATCTATGGCACACGTATCATCCGCAATGTCGACACCTCGGCAGGCAACTACAAGAACGACCTCGCCAGCGCAGACCGCTTCGGATGGATATGCCTATCGACCCTACGGCAAACGGCCATCAGCGAAGACGTGAACGGCGATGGTATAGTCGACACTCAGGATGTTCTCTGCATCTATGAATACATCCAGAATGGCGCCCTCCCCCTCGGGGGAGACGGAGAGGGGCCCGATATAAACGGTGACGGTGTGGTCGATACACAAGACGTGCTCCGCATCTACGACTACATCATGAACCACTAATCACAAGTCGCCATCTCGCATCTACGACTACATCATGAACCACTAATCACAAGTCGCCATCGCGCATCTACGACTATATCATGACCCATTAATCGCAAGTCGTACTCTCGCATCTACGACCTTCGAACCTTGACTTTAGAGCTTTGACCTTTTCACTTCCTCCTACATTTTCCCTTCTAATCCCTAGGGCTTCTGTCCCCCGATAACGGTGGAATCGAAGGGGGTGCAAAGACCATTGAAGGCTGGGGTTAGGCTGGGAGTCAGAAAGAGGTAGTACACCTCGCCAGGTGTTAGGTAGGTACTCGGCACTCGCGCGCCTTTTCCTTATTGACACTACAAAGTTACGAAAAAAATCTGAATGCACAATGTAAAAATCGAAATATTTTTGTAAATTCAACGAATTTTTGTAAATATCATATACGTTTGTAAAGTCAGAGATAGCATTTCGCGTACCTTATTACTAAAACGTCGGTTGATTTAAAACGTCGGTTGATTTAAATCGTCGGTTGATGCGTTGCAGTGTTGCAGTTGTTGCAGTTGATTTCTTAGTTACTGAAAATCAAAAAGAAATTTTTATTTATATATATATTATACATAATATATATATAAATAAACCTATTTTTCAATGTTCATCATTCCAAAACGAACTGCAACAATTGCAACAACTGCAACGGTCGTAAGTTCAAGAATGCCCTGTAGTACCCTAGGAAGGTGTTTTGATGGATTTCTCCTTAACAAAGTCACTGGTAGAATACTGGTCAGAACCGATGATTTGCCCCCCTAAAACAGCACTTTTGGGCAGCAAAAAAAAGAATTTTTACGCAACCGGTCATTCGTATTATCCTTGATGCCAGATCACTTAAAAAACACGTAAAATTGTATCTTTTTTTCATTTTTTTTGACTTTTCGTTTCATAAATGCCGATTTGCTAAGTGGAGTTTACAATGCACGAATTTAAAAGTGTGTAGAAATCCACACACTTTTGTAGGTCATTTTGCTAATTTTGAATGGTTAAGAGATTGCGATTTCTTAACCCTAACTCTAAATTCGTTTACTCCTAATCCCTTATGGCTAACTCTTAATTCTTAATGCTCACTACAGAAACATCGCTTTGGGGTGTAAAATAGCAGAGAAATAATGCAAAATGGGGCATATTTAGTTAAAAAAGGTTAAGATTTGAAAGATTTTTAGTACTATGTATTGCAAGGTATTATTATTTTGCATAATTTTGTGGCGTAAAACAGTACTGGCTAAAGCAAGAATCACTAATTTAATGTAAAAAAGATGAATGTAGACAATGCAAAATCACAGATGAGGAAGGGGATGCTCGACTATTGCATCATGCTCCTTCTCAAAGAAAAGCCTTACTACACCACCGACATCATCAGGCGCCTGAAGGAAGCCAACCTGCTGGTGGTGGAAGGCACGCTCTACCCTCTTCTTACGCGACTGAAGAACGACGGGATTCTCTCTTACGAATGGCAGGAAAGTACGCAGGGACCTCCACGTAAGTATTACGTGCTGACCGAGGAGGGCCGCGAAGCTTTGCAGCAAATGGACCTTGCCTGGAACGAATTAGAAAACACGGTGCACAACATCAAAGGCACCTCCGTAACTATTAACCAATTTTAAGCATCAAGAAAATGGAAGCAGAGAAAATTAACCTGTTCATCGCAACAAAGGGGGATTACTTCCCAGCAGAAACGATTCCTATGATTAAGGAACGCATGACGTACTTAGCGTCGGACAACGAAATGGCCATCATGGCTGCCGACTATACGAATCCAATCCTTTCGATCGTGCTTTCGGTCGTATTAGGAGGATATGGAATCGACCGTTTCCTCATCGGCGACATCGGGATTGGTATAGGCAAACTGCTCACAGGTGGCGGATGTGGTGTTTGGTGGCTCATCGACATCTTTCTTATTATGGATGCTACCAAGCGGAAGAACTTCGAAAAGTTTATCACCATAACCGGCTAATAATCCTAAGTCTTATAGAACTTATATGACTTCAACAAAAACAAATACTCAAGAACAATGAAAAAGAATATACAAATCAACCTCTGCGGACGTCTTTATCAGATTGATGAGGACGCATACGAACTCCTGAGCCACTATACGGAGACGCTCCGCAACTATTTCATGAAACAGGAAGGTGGCAGCGAGATTGCTGACGATATCGAGCAGCGTATCGCAGAACTCTTCGACGAACTGATGGGAAACGGTACTCAGGCCATCACGATTGAGAACGTACAGAGCATCATCAGCCAGATTGGTGACCTGAAGGACATCACTGAAGGCGACGAGCAAGACGCTAAAGAGAAAAACTCGACCAATCAGCAGACACAAAAGGCTACCCATCTGCACGAAATGCTCAACAAGAAGAAATACTATCGTGACACATTTCATAGTGTGTTCTTTGGTGTGCTCTCGGGAGCTGCCCACTATTTTGGGACTGGTGCCAACACATTACGCTGGCTGTTCGTCCTGCTGTGCATTGGGTGGGGAATCTTCGTGACTGTCGTCTCAGCAGTATTCTGGGGACCTTTCTTCTTTATCTTTATTCCTGTGGCACTCGTTCCAGAAATCGCTTATTTCATTCTTGGCCTTTGCATCCCGGCAGCCAGCACGCCTGAGGAAAGCCTGAAGATGAAAGGTGTGCCCGTCACGCCTGAGAACCTGACGAGCGAGGTGAAGCAGCAAAACATGCCCTATACGAAGAAGAACGACCTGAGCGGATGGAACATCTTCACGGGTATCATGTCAATCATCATCGCTATCTGTACAGGTATCAGTTTCATAGGTTGTATCATAACAGCATCCATCCTATTCGCGGTCTTATCTCGTGAAATCCCAGAATTCTTAGACGGCGATGTCGTCCTAGGTTGGACATCAGAACGTACAACTTTCTTCTTCTACCTACTCATCGCCTGCGTCACCATGATTATCTCGGTCGGCATTGTGCTCTACTGCAGTATCCATTCGTCGCTGAGCTCGTTCAAGAAAGCCAAGCCGATGAGCAATTTGCAGCGCATCCTGTGGGCACTTGGATGGGTTGCTGCCCTTACCGTCAGCATCGTATTTATCATCCTCTCAGTATCGAGCTACGAACACTTGGAAGACATGCAACGCGAGGCTATCGAAGCGGAAAGGGAAACTCAGCGCCAGCAATATATCCGCGAAGACGGCTTCTACCACAACAACACCGACTGGAACTTCCTGCAAGACGGCCGATGGAACGTAGTCGTTGACGAAGGATGGGGCGACGGCCAGCGCTGCACCTATTCTGGCGAGTATATGGACGGCAACGTAGACAAGCGCTACCTCGATGTCTATTGCGACGATACGCCAGCCAAGGTACTTATCCAACGCTACGACTCGCTCCAGCCTGGTACTTATCGACTCTCGGCTGTTGTGAAGGCCAACGACGAGCACAAATGTGTCTTCGCCATCCTCGGTAGCGACAATAAGATTCGTCTGGCTGAGATTCCTGTCTACGAAGCAGAAGGTGGCCCGATCCACCATGTTGCAAGCGTGATGCTGCAAGACAGTTTCGACATCGAAGTGAGCAACCCAGACGAAGTTCTCGCCTTCGAGATGCTGAAATCGAAGACTCAGACCACATTGCAGAAAATTGCTGATGCCAACTGGGGTAACGGCTATGGATGGAGCTATGTAGTCATCGACGACCTTGTGGTGAAGCAGCCATGCACCATCACCTACGGTGTCACCACCCTCGAAGAATACACTGGCATGGAGCCAACCACGGGATGGTTCTCAGCCACCGACTTCAAGATTGAGAAAATGGACGGAAAGGCTGAGAGTACAGTCGTCAAAGACAAGGTTGAGAGTACTGTCGTCGAGGACAAGGTTACGAGCGGTAAAGTAAAGAAAAAAGCCGCCAGACGACACAAGTAAATAAAGGAAATAAGCAAGGGCATCGGTCCTTGCTTATTTTTTGATTTTGCTCAACAGTTTCTTCGTCTCTTCGCGAAGTTTCTTCGTGTTTCGCTGCGTCTGCTCGCGTATGAGCCTATTATTGCGGCGGTTGAGCTTAATCAGTTCCTCAGAGCGCATCTGAGCCAAGCGCAACTGCTCCACGATGGCATTCTGGACTGTTTCTGCCACATCAAGCATTCCTTCTTCCTTAGGACAGACACACAAGAGACCCTTTGGCACAATAGCGATTTCTATTTCGCTCGCAGCTTCAGCCGGGTCGCCGTCGTAGTGGATAGCACCTGGCTGCTGACGATAAATCGAGAGGCTCTTGCATCGATAGGTACTCATGTGGCTGTCATCGTCGAGGGTGCCGCCCATCAAGTGAATGGCCATCTGAGGGATGTCGATCAGCGTGAACGGCTTAATGATTGTCACATCGAGCAACCCGTCGCGCACAGATGCCTGGGGAGTGATATAGAAGTTGTTGCCGTATTGAGAAGCATTGCCGCAAGCAATAAGGAACGCCTTCTGTACGATATGCTCCTCCTCCTCGCTCACCATATCGATATCGTAGGTCTCAGGGTTGTAAATCAGCCCGTTACGCAGCACGTTCTCAATGTAAGCAATCGGACCGCGTATCTTAGATTTAGCAAATTTCTCGGATATAAATGCATCAAAACCCACTCCACATGTGCAGAAGAACGGATGGAGGTTAATAACACCGTAATCCATCTTACGTACCGTTCCTTCGTTGATAAGTTCGATGGCACTGATAGGGTCGAGCGGAATATGAAGATGGCGAGCCAATCCATTTCCGGAGCCTGACGGAATAATAGCCAATGCTGTATTGGTATCGATGAGCGCACGCCCCACTTCGTTCACAGTTCCGTCGCCCCCAATAGCACACACCACATCTACACCCTCGCTGACGGCCTCACGCGCCAATTCAGTCGCATGACCGGCATACTCCGTCTTGCGGATGTGGTAGGAATAGAGCGTTCGATCGAGTCGGCTCACAATCTGGCTGACAATCATGCGCTTACCCGAAACTCCTGAGATTGGATTGTATATGAATACTATTTTCTTCAATGGTCAATGTTTAATTTACATGCCTTTTGCTAAATTCGGCTTGCAAAAGTAGAAAAAAAGAACGAGTTATCACTCCTTTTGAATATGATTTTTAACAGAAACGGCATTTTTTTTGAAAAAAAGTGTGGAGTCTGCTACTTTTTTCGTAACTTTGCAGCCCGTATGACGATATATTAAGAATAATCGAATAAATAATAATATAAAACGAGTGTTGCCAAAAAAAAGGTGAATCATGACACCTTATATTATATATTGGTGAAATATTTAATGATTGGCTTCACACTCAATGAAAATTATGGGTTTGTTACAAGACAGATTTAAGGACTATAGAGAGCCTCAGAAATATATGGAGGCTGGTATATACCCTTATTTTAGAGAAATCGACAGTCACCAGGACACGGAAGTGATCATGGATGGCAAGAAGGTTCTTATGTTTGGTTCCAACTCTTACATGGGACTCACTTACGACAAGAGAATCGTTGATGCAGCTGTTGCAGCCTTGAAGAAATACGGCACAGGATGCGCCGGTTCACGTTTCCTCAACGGAACTCTCGACCTCCATATTCAATTGGAACACGAACTGGCAGAATTTGTCGGTAAAGATGAAGCTCTGGTTTACTCTACCGGTTTTACCGTCAACTCCGGAGTAGTTTCTGCCTTGACAGGTCGCAACGACTACATTCTTGGCGACGACCGCGACCACGCATCAATCGTAGATGGACGTCGACTCGCATTCTCAACCTTCTATCATTACAAGCACAACGATATGGCCGACCTTGAAGCGCAGCTGAAGCGCTGTCGCCCGGAGGCCATCAAGTTGATTGTTACAGACGGTCTCTTCTCAATGGAAGGTGACTTAGCAAAGCTTCCTGAAATCGTTGAACTGAAGAAGAAGTATAACGCAAGCATTATGGTGGATGAAGCTCATGGTCTTGGTGTGTTCGGGCGTAACGGCCGAGGTACGTGCGACCATTTCGGCGTAACCGACGACGTAGACCTCATCATGGGTACATTCTCGAAGTCGCTTGCTTCAATCGGCGGATTCATTGCTGCTGATAGCGACACTATTAACTGGTTGCGTCATAATTCACGCACATACATCTTCAGTGCAAGCAACACACCTGCAGCTACTGCTGCTGCAAGGGAAGCTCTTCACATCCTGAAGACTGAGCCAGAGCGAATAGAGAATCTATGGAAGATTACCAACTACGCACTGAAGCAGTTCCGCGATGCAGGATTCGAAATCGGAGATACCGAGAGTCCTATTATCCCGTTGTATGTACGCAATGTTGAGAAGACCTTCGAAGTGACTAAGACAGCATTCGAGAAAGGTGTATTCATCAACCCCGTCATCCCTCCAGCTTGTGCACCACAAGACACACTTGTTCGCGTTGCCCTTATGGCTACTCATACAAAGGAACAAGTTGACCGTTGTGTTTCGGCACTCGTGGATTCATTCAAAGAATTAGGGCTGCTTTAGAAAGTAAGCGACACAAGAACAAGCAACAAAGACTCTGCCAATCGAAACATAGCGTTTTGACACAGAGTCTTTCGCTTTTTTAGGACAAACAACATAAATACATAAATAAAAACGACTATGTGTGGAATCGTAGGTTATTTAGGAACACGGCGTGCATATCCCGTACTGATTAAGGGACTGAAACGCTTGGAATATCGCGGATATGATAGTGCAGGTGTAGCACTCATCACCGACTGCGGAGATTTACAGGTTTACAAGACAAAAGGCAAGGTGGCAGACCTTGAAGCATACACCAGCGATAAAGATATAACCGGCTGTGTAGGTATTGCCCACACACGTTGGGCAACACACGGAGAACCAAATTCGACCAATGCACACCCCCATTACTCGGAATCGAACAACCTGGCACTGATTCACAACGGTATTATTGAGAACTACCTCACGCTGAAGAAGCAGCTGGAAGAAGAAGGGGTGAAGTTCCGCAGCACAACCGATACAGAGGTGTTGGTACAACTGATTGAATTCATCCAAAAATCCAGAAACGTTGACCTACTCACTGCTGTTCGCCTATCGCTGCAACGCGTAATCGGTGCATACGCAATCGCCATTCTTGACAAAAACGACCCCAACCAAATCATCGCTGCCCGTAAGAGCAGCCCGCTCGTGGTGGGAATTGGCGAGCAAGAGTTCTTCCTGGGGTCAGATGCCTCCCCTATCATCGAATATACAGATAAAGTCATCTACCTGAACGATGGCGATATTGCCGTTATCCGAAAGGGCAAGGAATTGGAAATCGTTGACTTCAACAACATTCCGCTTGAGCACGAAATTAAGACCGTTGACCTGAAACTTGGGCAGATTGAGAAAGGTGGATTTCCACATTTCATGCTCAAGGAGATATTCGAACAGCCCGAATGCCTCAAGGACTGTATGCGCGGCAGAATCAATACAGATCAAAACCTCGTGAAGCTTTCAGCTATTATCGACCATAAAGAACGCCTTCTGACTGCTCGCCGTTTCATCATTGTGGCATGTGGAACCAGTTGGCACGCTGGTCTCATCGGCAAACAGCTCATCGAAAGCATCTGCAGCATCCCTGTTGAGGTTGAATACGCCTCAGAGTTCCGCTACAGCAATCCTGTCATCAACAACCAAGACGTCGTAATTGCCATCTCTCAATCAGGTGAGACTGCCGACACGTTGGCAGCCATCCAATTAGCCAAGCAGAAAGGAGCATTCATATACGGCATCTGCAATGCCGTAGGCTCATCTATCGCACGCGCGACTGACACAGGTTCGTACATTCACGTTGGGCCAGAAATTGGAGTAGCTTCCACGAAGGCATTTACCGGACAAGTCACCGTGCTCACCATGCTAGCCCTAGCACTTGCTAAAGAGAAAATGCTCATCAGCGCCGACGAGTATGCGATGATGGTAAACGAGTTGAACGAGATTCCAAATAAAATGAATCAGGTGCTGAAAGCTAACGACCACATCCGCGACATCAGCCGCATCTTCACCTACGCCCATAACTTCCTTTATCTTGGCCGAGGATTCAACTACCCCGTTGCCCTTGAAGGTGCATTGAAGTTGAAAGAAATCAGCTACATCCATGCAGAAGGCTATCCTGCCGCCGAGATGAAACACGGTCCTATCGCCCTCATCGATGATGAGATGCCTGTAGTCGTCATCGCTACACAGAATGTGCTCTATGACAAACTCATGAGCAATATTCAGGAAATCAAGGCACGACGTGGCCGGGTCATAGCTATCGTCACAGAAGGCGACACTAGCGTCAAAGCGCTTGCTGACGAATATATTGAGTTGCCTCGCACTCTTGAATGCCTTGAGCCGCTACTCGCCACCATTCCTCTCCAGATGCTCGCCTATCATATTGCCATCTGTAAGGGCAAAGATGTTGACCAGCCACGTAACCTCGCAAAGTCAGTAACAGTAGAATAAGCCTTTAAGGCTCTAAGTCCTATGATGCGAATAGATATCCTCACAGCCGTCCCAGAACTCCTCGAGGGATTCTTCGACAAGTCCATCCTTGGCCGGGCACAACGAAAAGGTCTGGCAGAAATACATGTACACAACCTTCGCGACTACACGGAGGATAAGCATCGTCGCTTGGACGACTATCCTTTCGGGGGATTCCCTGGTATGGTGATGCAATGCCAACCCATTGATGCCTGCATCTCAGCCTTGAAAGCGGAACGAGAATACGACGAAATCATTTTTGTCACACCCGACGGACAGCAGTTCGACCAGACGATGGCCAACGAGCTCTCACTCAAGGGCAACATCATCATCCTCTGTGGTCACTACAAGGGTATCGACTACCGCATTCGCGAACATCTTATAACAAAAGAAGTCAGCCTCGGAGACTTCGTTCTAACAGGTGGCGAACTCGTAGCCGCTTGTATGGCTGATGCCATCGTTCGTGTTATCCCAGGTGTTATTGGCGACGAACAAAGTGCACTCTCCGACTCTTTCCAGGATAACCTCCTCGCCGCTCCCATCTATACTCGTCCTGCCGACTACAAAGGGTGGAAAGTCCCCGAAATTCTCCTATCAGGCAACCAAGCCAAAATTGAAGAATGGGAACTCCAGCAATCACTCGAACGCACCAAGCGACTACGTCCCGATTTACTGAAGTAAACCGTTCTCTTGCTACCTGTTGCGCCTGAGAGACCCTCTCACACACAATACTTCAACAATGTTCGGAATGAACGACCCTACCCTCTTCGATGACAAGGGTACGTAGCCATTGAGTTTGTGGCAGTTCATAAGTGAGGGGATAATGGCACACAAGAAGTCCGTCTACCAGTTCCACAACATGGTTGGTAAACCGCTCTCCATCGATGACTACTTTATTTGCAGCAAGACGTAACATTATTCATTTGTCGTTTCTGTTGCAAAGATAGACAAATTTCTCAAAACGAGGAAGAATTGCAAAAAAAAACGTTTTATTTGACGGAAATTGTGAATTAGAGATTCTGCATATTGTTTTTTTTGCTAACTTTGTAACCCGTATTCATATTATCTTCATAAGAAAGGAAAAACAGAAATGAAATACGGGTTTGATAACGAGAAATACGTTAAAATACAATCGGAACACATCAAGGAGCGCATAGCTCAGTTTGGTAACAAACTATATCTGGAATTGGGTGGCAAATTGTTCGACGATCATCATGCAAGCCGTGTGTTGCCAGGATTCCAACCCGACTCAAAGCTGAAGATGTTGCAGCAGCTGAACGACAGTGCTGAAATTGTAATAGCTATCAGTGCTGTGGACATCGAGAAGCAAAAGGTGCGCGGCGACTTAGGAATAACTTACGACATGGACGTGCTACGCCTACGCGAGGAATTCCAAAAGCGCGGCTTTCTGGTCAGCAGCGTAGTCATTACCCACTACAACGGTCAGGGTTCGGCCGACGCTTTTAGCCATAAACTGACACGTATGGGCATCCGTTCATATTATCACTACACCATCGATGGATACCCGTCGAACGTTGCCCTGATTGACTCTGACGAAGGTTTTGGCCGCAATGATTATGTAGAGACAACACGTCCGCTGGTCATCGTTACCGCCCCAGGTCCAGGTAGCGGGAAAATGGCGGTATGTCTGAGCCAACTATACCAAGAACACCAACGTGGCATCGAAGCAGGCTATGCCAAGTTCGAGACGTTCCCAGTATGGAACCTGCCGCTGAAGCATCCTGTGAACATCGCCTACGAGGCAGCAACTGCAGACCTAAACGATGTGAATATGATTGATCCCTTCCACTACGAGGCTTACGGAAAGATTGCTATCAACTACAATCGCGACATTGAGATATTCCCTGTGCTCGACGCCTTGTTCGAAGGTATCTATGGCAAGAATCCCTATAAGTCACCAACAGATATGGGGGTGAATATGGTAGGATTCTGTATCTCAGATGATGAGGTGTGTCAGGATGCGTCCAAAAACGAAATTATCCGTCGCTATTACACTGCCCTGAACCATCTTGCGAACGGTGAAGGAAATGACAATGAAGTAAGCAAAATTGCCCTATTGTTCAAACAGGCAAATATCAACAGTGCTTACCGCAAGACCACCGTAGCCGCCAAAGAACGGAAGGAACAGTCGTTAGGAAAGGCGTGCGCAGCTATAGAATTGGCCGATGGTACGATCATCACCTCAGAAGAGAGCGAATTGCTAGGTCCAAGTGCGGCCCTAATACTAAATGCCACTAAGCATCTCGCAGGAATCGACCATACCCTCAAGTTGATTCCGCAAGACTTGATAGAGCCAATACAGAAGACGAAGACGGAGTATCTTGGAGGAAACAATCCTCGACTACATACCGACGAGGTACTTGTAGCCTTGTCTGTATTAAGTCCGCATGACGAGAACTGCCGTATGGCACTCGAAAGTCTGCCCCAGTTGCGTGGCTGTCAAGCTCACTGCACAGTGATGTTGAGCGAGATTGACCGCAAGATATTCAAGAAGTTAGGAGTAGGTCTGACGTGCGATCCTGTAAAAAAAGGTAATAACGTATTTAGTTAAAGGTTCATGAGGACGTTCCGTTTGATTATCATTTTGATGTCACTTTGTATCGTCTCACCCACCTTTGCCATCAAGAAGAAAAAGGTGAAGAAAGGTGAGGTGACTGTTGTG
Source organism: uncultured Bacteroidales bacterium (assembly GCA_902787555.1). Taxonomy (GTDB): domain Bacteria; phylum Bacteroidota; class Bacteroidia; order Bacteroidales; family Bacteroidaceae; genus Colivivens. The sequence goes on along the minus strand of CADAGO010000003.1, from coordinate 32,899 downwards.
ACGGCACCTGAACCTGATGCTCCTGCAAACACATTCAAGGCAACACCTGACACCGCTCCAAATAAGCGTACGCAACCTGTAATCGGATTTCTTGGAGCAGAAGGAGATCACCTGCATGGTATCGATGTAAGCCACTATCAGGGACGAATTGACTGGCGTACGGTAGCAAAGAGCAAGGAAGTTGGATATGTGTACATCAAGGCAACGGAGTCGAATTATATGGTGGACGACACCTACGAATACAACCTGACGGAGGCTCGTCGAAACGGTATCAAAGCAGGTAGTTACCACTTCTTCCGACCTGGTGTATCGGCCGCAGGACAGTTCGCACTCTTCAAGCGAGTCATCGATAAACGCAAACAGGATTTGTTGCCTCTTATCGATGTAGAAGTGACAGGCGGTGTATCAATAGCAACCCTCCACAGTCGTCTGCAGGAGTTCTTAAAACTGGTAACTGAGGAATACGGCCGACGTCCCGTCATCTATACGGGCCGTAACTTCTACAACAAATACTTTGCAGACTATGATTTCTACAAGCCCTACCTTTTCATGATTGCTATGTACAACACTGCCGAGCAACCTTATCTAGACAATGGTGAGGACTATGTGATTTGGCAGTATTCGAGCAAGGGACGCATCGATGGTATTCGTGGTGATGTAGATCAAAGCAGGTTTGTTGGAAGGCATACATTAAGTGAAATTTTGTATAAGTAATGAATAACAGTAAATGGATATTGGTTGTAGAATATTCATCATTGGTTTCTTGATATGGACTTGTTCACTCATGGGCATCCATGCACAATCGGTAGAGTACACCGCTGCCGACAGTATTCGTATCGAACAGTTATTAAAGCAGGCTCAAAGAGAGAAACCTGAGAATGTAATGATGTATTTCGGCAAGCAGTTCCTGGGTGTGCCATATGTGGGACACACATTGGAAGAAGGCGACAAAGAACACCTTATTATTAATACACGCGGATTAGATTGTACCACTTTCGTGGAGAACGTGTTGGCACTATACTTATGTTATCACGCAAAGGCATCCAGCTTTCAAGCATTCTGCGGCCAACTGCGCACGATACGCTATCGAGGAGGAAAACTGACCGACTACACTTCACGTTTGCATTATTTCACCTGGTGGGGCGAGGACAATGAGGCGAAAGGAATCGTGAAAACTGTGGATACGGGTAAGTTCCCCTTCACGTCAACACAAAAACTCAATATCAACTATATGTCGACTCACCCTACCCTTTACAAGCATTTAAAAGCCAATCCACAGTTTATAAAAGTCATTGCTGCACAAGAGAAGGCCAGCAATGGCAAAACATACCGATATATTCCCAAATCGCTTCTAAACCGCTCTGAGAGCGAACTGCAGAGTGTACACACAGGTGATATCGTGTCGCTGATTACCAAAAAGGAAGGTCTGGACACCAGTCATGTAGGGATTGCAGTATGGCAGCAAGGCAAATTGCACCTGATGCACGCTTCATCCCTCAACAAGAAAGTAGTACTCGACCCAACTACCTTTTACGATTACGGTCAAAAGCAAACTTCAATGCTGGGAATTAGGGTATACACAGTTGTACATTGACTACCCCTCTCTAAAAGGGAGTAATAAGCCAATCCCCCTTTCTTCTTGTTATTGGACACGAGTACTCTTTCCTGCCATCATCAGGCGAGCAGCTGCAGGAGTTGGCTGTGCGGAAATGTTAGAAGTGAAGACATCGTGTTGCGTACCATCAATATTGAATTGCAGTGTAGCACCATCATTGCGGACATCGATGGTAACAGGAGCACCCATAACGAGCGGAAGGTTAACATCACCGTGACCTGCAGGGAATCCGCAGAGCACAGGGATGTGATAGGGAGCAAGCATGTCGCAGAGCATAGCTTCGACACTCTCGAAGGTAAATTCCGAACCGCAATCAACAAACTCACCTAGGATGATACCTTTGCAGCGGTTGAGCACGCCATTGAGCTGAAGGAGACGCATTTGGCGATCAATGTTGTGCATTGACTCCTCTACCTCTTCTATAAAAAGGATGAGGTCGTTGCCCATTGTGGCATCAGCCTGTGAACCTACGTTCGGAGCAAAAGTACAGATGTTGCCGCCCACCAACACGCCGCTTGCCTTGCCTATGATGTTCTGCTTATGAGCCGGTACTACATAGCGGGGCACACTACCCAGCAGCAAATCACGCATCAAGGTACTGGTTTTATCTGTTCCACCCTTAGCCAAAAACGAACTCATCGTACCATGAACACTCATCACGCCAGCACGATTCCATAATCCATGGATTGTTGAGATATCACTGAAGCCCACAATCCATTTTTGTGATGCTTTAATCTGTTCCAGCGACAAGAGATCGATGAGTTGGATGGTGCCATATCCACCACGATTACAAAGGATAGCCTTGATGTCAGGGTCGTTCAATGCCCAACGAATGTCACTAATGCGCTCTGCCACGGTACCTGCATACTTGCCGTCTTGTATCTTTCCGACATTCGGGCCTATAACAGGCTCAAGACCCCAACTCCGCAGCACTTCAGCTGTTTTCTCCACATTTTCCATTGGGGTATAGTACGATGGCGATATCATTGCCACCTTGTCACCAGGCTTCAAATAGTCGGGCTTTACACATTTTATTTCAACCGGTACATTTGGAGCCGGCATTTCCATGTCATCTTCCTCGCTGCAGGAATTCAGCAAGGAAAGACTGCTAACTGTAAGGAGGCACGTCCACATCCAGAATTTCATCTGTTTCATATTCTTTTGCTTTGTAAGATGTATTATCGTTGCATAGTTATTTGCTTCTTCAGTTTCAAGATACGGCGAACACTCTCATCAATGCGCTGTTCGGTAAGTGTTCCGTCTTCTACTGCCTTGACTACAGCATCGAAGGCTTCAATGAAGTTTTGAGGTCCCAACACAATATCAACACCAGCCTTGATGCTACCCACAGTGGCTTCTGCTGAGGTATACTGCTGAGTAATAGCTCCCATCTCCATAGCATCAGTAATGATGATATTCTGATAGCCTAATTCTTTGCGTAGCTTATCCTGCAGAATGAGTGAAGACATAGTAGCAGGAATATCGGAACCTGTCACCTTGGGCGCACCGATGTGTGCGGTCATAATAAGCTGACATCCCCACTGGATTCCTGCCTTGAAAGTCACCATCTCGCAATCCACCATCTCATTCCACGTTTTTAAACTCTGAGCGTAGCCGTAGTGAGTATCGGCCTTTGTATCACCGTGACCAGGGAAATGCTTGATACAACCAACAATATGGGCATCATTCAGTCCTTGAAGATAGCTGATAACCATTTGAGCCGCAACAGCTGGATCGTCGCTAAAGGCACGTTTGCCGATCACAATGTTCTCTGGATTAGTGTTCACATCAGCCACAGGTGCAAAATCAATATCAAATCCGTATTTCTTCAAATAAGTACCAATCGTGTTGCCACAATAGTATGCATTTTTTGCATCGCCCGTCTTACCTATAGCATCCATCGATTCGAATTTCTCCACATGGAAATTAGCGTTATTCCCGATGCGCGCTACGCGACCTCCCTCCTCGTCGATACAGAGCAACGGAGAACCTTTCAATGCACGAATCTGAGAGATGAAGGCTGTGAGCTGAGCCTCATAGTCGATATTGTGAGCATAGAGGATGACGCCACCTACTGGATATTTCTCATTCACACCTTTCATCGTAGCGTTGACCGCCTGCAACTTAATTTTGGTGAGGTCATCCGTACTAGCATCAATGCCGCCAGTTTGCCCATAATGAATGGTGGTGTCAAGCACCTCAGGGCGTACATAGAACAACTGTCCCACTTTCTCCCGAAGGGTCATCTTCTGAAGTTGTGATTCGACATCGTCAATCGATGGGATATCGGGCTTTTCGTCTTCTGAACAGGACGTGACAGCCAATCCGCTAACAAGCACGACCAAGACGACAGACAGCTGTCGGCCTCTCGTCATATTCTTTCTCAATAATTCATTTTTCATTTCTCTTATCTTTTTTAATTGATTACATAGTTATTATACATCATACTGAAAAAATCCTCGTTTTACTGCAGGTCAACCACAGTGATGCCTGTTCCGCCAAACTGGGGATTCTCGTCACGATAGGATGTGACATCAGGGATTGTGTTGAGATACTGGCGAATCAACTGTCGAAGGATACCGTTACCCGTTCCGTGAAGAATGCGAACTCGCGAGGCATTTGCCACCAAAGCATCATCGATAAAAAGCCCGATTGTCTGCAGGCATTCATCACCTCGCAATCCACGCACATCGATTTCGCCCGTAAAACGCAGGGTCGTCTCGCGTATCTGATCCTGAGTGGTAGACCGCACTATGTTCACTGTCCTGTTTTCTGCTTTAGGAGCCTCCGAGGGTTCGAGCCGATTGAGTTTTACGTTAGTCTGAATCGCGCCGAAAGCCACAAGAGCCTCACGTCCATTGAGTTTGAGAACACGTCCGATGGTGGTCTGCCCCTTCATCTTGACATAACTGCCTTCGGCCAATGTTACAGGTTTTGGTATTGTGGACGAAGGATGAAGAGCAGAAGACCCTTTTCTGTCTCCTTTAGCAGTCCTTTCCCCACCCTCCTTAATGGAAGATTTTGAAGGTCCTGCTGCGTGGAACGTGTCTACATGCTCCTTGAAACGAGTGAGCTTCTCACGCACCTGCTTAGTTCTCTCACGCTCTGCCTGCGCTTCCTTGATGTCGCGGATGGTACGCTCAATCTTTGCGTTCGAGCTGTCCAGCAACTGCTGTGCCTCAGCTTTTGCTTTTGCTATGATTTCGTGTTTTTGGGCATGGATGCGATCAAACTCGTCTTCGTAACGCTGGATAGTCGATTCTAGTTTCTTCTCCTTATGATGTATCTCCTGACGTTTGTTTTCCCAATATCGTTTGTCACGCGATATATCCTGCAAATACTTATCGGCAGAGATATAGTTCTGACCCACCAACTCTGACGCCTCAGCGATGACATCTTCGGGGATACCTATCTTGCGTGCAATCTCGACTGCAAACGAACTGCCGGGATTGCCGATACGCAGTTGGAAAAGAGGTTGCATCTGCTGACGGTCGTAAAGCATTGCTCCATTAACGATGCCAGCTGTGTCCTGGGCAAACTCCTTAAGATTCTGATAATGTGTGGTAATAACGCCAAACGCCTTCTTGTCGTTGAAACGTTTCAACACCGCCTGCGCAATAGCTCCACCAATCTGCGGCTCAGTCCCTCCACCAAACTCATCGATAAGAATGAGGGTTGCATAGTTGGCTTGTTTCATCATCATCTTCATATTGAGCAGATGAGACGAATAGGTTGAGAGGTCGTTCTCCAAACTCTGTTCATCACCAATATCGATAAAGATGTTCTGGAAAATGCCAACATTGGAACTCTCTGCGGCAGGAAGGAGCAAACCACACTGAAGCATATATTGTAGCAGTCCGACGGTCTTAAGGCAGACAGACTTTCCTCCAGCATTAGGTCCAGAGATGAGCAGGATGCGCTGTTTGCTGTCCAGACGGATATTGAGCGGTACAACCTTACGGCCGTGTTTTGCTAACGACATCTGCAACAAGGGATGAATGGCCATTTCCAAATCGAGTTGCTGACGTGGTTCTATAGTAGGAAGAACGGAATTGGTATTGATGGCAAACTTAGCCTTCGCACGAATGAAATCGATATCGCCTAGGAATTCGTAAGACTGAATCATATCGAGCACATAAGGACGAACGGAATCGGAAAAGACCATAAGGATGCGTACAATCTCGCGCCGCTCCTCACTCTCCAACTCACGAATACGGTTGTTTGCCTCTACCACTTCGGCTGGCTCGATATAGACTGTACGGCCGGAATCAGACTCATCGTGGACAATTCCGTTGATTTTGCGTTTCATCGCAGGTGCTACAGGGATGACCAATCGTCCGTCACGCATCGTAGGAGCCGCATCACGCTCAACAACGCCCTCCCCTTTCGCCTCACGAAGAATACGATGAAGCATTCCTGAGATGCTGTTGGACGTATGCTGCTTCTCCTGACGGATACGCATCAGTTCGACGGTAGCTGAGTCTTTTACTTCTCCATACTTATCCAAAATCTGACTGATACGTCTGACAAGATTCGGATAAGTCTTGATGTTTTGAGTCAAGGCTGAAAGTTCAGGATAAACGGGCTGTTCATCGCCCTCCATACGGCGAGCAAAGAACCTCACAATCTGGTCAATGGAATCCAGCGAACGCTGAAGGTCGAACATCTCTTCAACCAGCAAATACGTATTGGGAATCTTGATTCGACGAAGAGCTGGACGTACATCGAAGAAATGCTGATCAGGAAATTCCTCCTCGCGCAACACTTTCACAAACTCAGCCGTCTGCAGCAACGCTGTCTGGATCTGCTCGTATTGTGAAGAGAAAGCCATCGCATCAACACGTTCCTCTCCCTGGGGACACAGACATGCCTCCTTCAACATCTTCCGAATCACATCGAACCCTATCTTCGCCTCAAAATTCTCTGGATATATCACTTTAACCTTCTTTTTACTTTTACTTATTCAACTTTTCCTTTCCACAAAGCATCCATCCGCTCCTTAAGTTTTGCTTCTTGCGGATTCTCCTGCGGATGCCAGAATTGATGCCCCTGAGCTTCGTCGGGCAGAAACTGCTGGCGGACGAAATGGCCTTCGTAATCATGGGCATACTTATAATCCTTACCATAGCCCAACTGTTCCATCAGTTTAGTGGGTGCATTTCGCAAATGCAACGGTACAGGCAGATTACCCGACTGCTCCACATATCGCAAAGCATCATTGATCGCCAAATAGGCCGAATTGCTCTTCGGACTTGTAGCCAAATACACAGTCGCCTCTGCTAACGGAATACGACCTTCTGGCCAACCCAATTTATGTACGGCATCAAAAGCAGCATTGGCCAAAAGAAGGGCATTTGGATTGGCAAGCCCTATGTCCTCACTGGCAGAAATGACTAGACGGCGGGCAATAAACTCAGGTTGCTCTCCTCCTTCTATCATTCGTGCAAGATAATAGATAGCCGCATCAGGGTTACTACCTCGAATACTCTTGATGAAGGCGGATATGAGGTCGTAATGCATCTCACCGTCTTTATCGTAGGCAAGCGGATTCTGCTGCAGGCAATTTGTCACCAACTCATCTGTGATGACATCCGACTCCTGAGTAGTCAACTCCAGGATATTCAACAGTTTGCGAGCATCACCGCCAGAATAACGCAGCAACGCATCCGTCTCCTTAACTTCAATCTTGCGCTCTCGCAACAAGACGTCTTTCTGCAAGGCTTGCTCCATGAGACAAAGCAAATCGTCTTTGTCGAGAGGATTCAGTACATACACCTGACAACGACTCAACAGCGGACGAATCACTTCGAACGACGGATTCTCCGTGGTTGCACCAATCAATGTCACCACACCTTGCTCTACAGCCCCCAGCAGCGAGTCTTGCTGACTCTTCGAGAAACGATGAATCTCATCAATAAACAGGATAGGATTGCCTGTACCGAAGAAACGTGACGACCTGGCACGCTCGATGACCTCACGCACATCCTTCACACCGCTTGTGACAGCACTGAGTGTAAAGAAAGGCACCTCGAGTGTCTTGGCAATGATATTGGCCAAAGTGGTCTTGCCTACTCCAGGTGGTCCCCAAAGGATGAACGATGCAATACGCTTCTGTTCAATCATACGGCGTATCACTGCACCTTCACCCACCAGGTGACTTTGTCCGATATAGTCGTCAAGCGTCTGAGGACGCATTCGCTCTGCTAGCGGTTGTTGCATTTTTTTGTTCGTTTTATTACACACAAAAACCTACCTTGCCCAACACTTACGTCTGAACAACAGTAGGTCATTGTTAAGTCATCAAAGACTTTTTATTTCTTTGCCTTCAGTTGTAACTTATAGTCATCCTCCAACAATTTGAAGAAGTTTTTGTTTAACACAAGGCTTATCTTCATCAGCATATCAGTCTTTATTGCAGACTTATGAAAAATCTGATAGATTTTCGTACGGTCGCAGTCCAAACGACGAGACAGCCAAGAAACGGTACGCTCCTGTTCTCTGAGTTCTGCTTCAATTGCTTGTCCAATGTGAATCATTTCTTAATTTGTTTTAAGGGTTATAAATAGTTTTAATTACCTAACTCGCACTTAATACTCATTGAGTACGATGCAAAGGTACGAAATAGTTAAGAATTAATCGTTAAGAATTAAGAAAAAATGATATTGTTGTGTGATATTTAATACATTATATGCGTTTTTTTCATTTTTTCGTCTTACTTTTCAAAAAAATATACTAACTTCGTAGCCGTAACCCATATTTACAAGTAAAAAAGATATGCCATGTTGTCAATTTTGATTCCTACTTTTGAATATGATTGTAGTAACTTGGTTACGGCTTTACATCAACAATGTGAAACGATGGCCATGTCAGAAAGGCTCGACTACGAGATTATTGTAGCAGATGACGGATCGCATCATCCTGTGTGGAAAAAGGTGCAACAGACCATGCAATCACTCAGTCATTGTACCTTTGCCAGACAGGAACAAAACGTTGGAAGAAGCCGCATCCGTAATCTTCTTGTACAAATTGCTAAAGGCGATCTTTTGCTGTTTATGGATCAAGACGGAATTGTGGTGAACGACGATTTCGTTCAGAAATTTGTCGATGCTGGCAAAACCCATGATGTAGTATGTGGCAACATGATTCAAAGTGAACAGGTGCCTGCCCCCAAATATCATCTACGGTACTACTACGAGAAGCGCTACGAAAAGGCATTTCTGAAAGCGATTGACAACAGACCGACAGGATGGCCTTTCCGTTCGTTCTGTTTCATGATCAACAAAAGAGTAGCAGATGTGGTCTTAATGGACGAACGATTCTGTCAATATGGATATGAGGACGTCAAATATGGGTTGGATCTGGAAGCTCACGGCTTTACAATCTATCACATCAATAATCCTTTATTGAACAATGAGTTAGAGGATAATGAGACATTTGTGGAGAAAACAGAAACTGCTATGCAAACACTGAGCAGATTCAGGGTTGAGCTGGCAGAAGGAGTCTCGCTGTTACAAAAAGTCGAAAAGTTGAAAAAAAGAGGGTTGATACCACTCATCAAACGGTGCGGCACCCCATTTATGGAACTGATAAGGAAGAATCTCTGCGGCAACCATCCCTGCCTGCAATTGTTCAATCTCTATAAACTCCTATATTATCTGAACTTGAATCATGAATAGCATTGGAAAACTGAAAGTGGGACGTGCATCAGCAGGAAGCGGCAAGACTTTTACGTTGACCATTGAATATATCAGCCTGCTCATCCAAAATCCAGATAACTACCGGCATATTCTTGCTGTGACGTTTACCAACAAGGCTACCAACGAGATGAAAACTCGTATTATTGAGACGCTTTACGGAATCGCCACCAGTAATCATCGTGCAGACGGCTACCTGCATGTGCTGACCGAACGATTCAAGAATACTAAGACGGAGAAAACGATTCGAGAGACCTGTCAGACAGCTCTTTCGCTCATTCTCCACGACTACAGCCATTTCCGCATCGAAACCATCGATTCGTTCTTCCAGAGTATCATCCGCGACTTGGCACGCGAGCTGAATCTGACCGCCAACCTGCGCATCGATCTCAACCAAGAGGAAGCACTTGCTGATGCTGTCCACCAGATGATTGAACGAATGAAGATTGGCGACAATGTGTACAACGCCGTTTTGGCATATATCCAAGACAAACTCAATACGAACGAAAAGAACTGGAAGATTGATAAAGAAGTCACCAGTTTCAGTCGTAACATCTTCAACGAGAAGTATCTGCAGCATGAGAAAGCCATCAATGAAAAAACGGCTGTAAAAGGTTTCTATACTAAATACAAACGCGATTTGCAGCAGGCGCTCACCAACATCCAGACAGAGCATGTTCAGAATGCTCAGGCATTTCTCGACTATTGTGAGCGATACGGCCTCGAGTCATCCTATTTTATCAAAGGAGGCACGGGTGTCTATGCGTTCTTTCCCAAAATCGCAAAAGGCTTGACACCTCGCATTCCTGCCGCTCTGGTAGCAGATCCTGATGCCGATTGGTTGAAGGACGGGGAGTTGAACGCCACTCACAAACCGCAGTTCCAGCAAATGATGCATCGCGAGCTCGATTTGCGAAAGCAAGAGAACACCTTCAAAGCCATCCTGCGACATATCAGCCAAATGAGCCTATTGGGAATGGTCGATGCAACCCTTCGCAAAATCAACAACGACACCAACCGCTTCATCCTTGCCGACACTGCTTACAAACTCAACGAAATCATCAACGGAAACGACATCCCGTTCATCTACGAGAAAGCAGCTGCTTCGTTCAAATTCATCATGATTGACGAGTTCCAGGATACTAGCGAATTGCAGTGGAAAAACTTCATTCCGCTCATCAAGGAGTGTATCGACAGAGGGTGTATGTGTCTCATCGTAGGCGATGTGAAACAAAGCATCTATCGATGGCGCAACAGCGACTGGGGCATTCTGAACAACATCCGTCACAACCTTATCTTCAAGGATGTCATCGATGAGAAAGAACTGCAAAAAGCATTGGGTACAAACCATCGAAGCGATGAACAGATTGTGACGTTCAACAACACGTTTTTCACCAATGCAGCTAAGCAAGTAGCCGAACACTACCGACAGGCGTTTCCTGAGTCGAAAGAAACGAAAGACATCGAAACCGCCTATCACGAAGTGGTTCAGCAGATTGCCCCCCGACATGCCAAGTCAGGATTTGTCAGCGTAGTGGATCTGAGTGAGATGCCCCAAGAGCCTGCAGCAGATGATGAGGTTCAATCGTTCGACGAAGCCATGCTGCAGCAGGTAAGTGATATCGTCCGCGACTTGATTGACTGCCAGCATGTCCAGCCCGAAGACATCGCTATCCTGGCACGTACGAACGACATCGTCAAACAGATTTCCAACCACCTGAAATCGACGCTCCCAGGAATCAACATCGTGAGCAACGATGCCTACCAGCTCGATGCCTCTCCTGCCCTCAATATGATCATGCTGGCGTTGCGGGTCATCGCAAGTTACAATCAGCAGGAGTACCTGAGTGAAAAGAAACCGTTCAACATGTTTCTCTGCACCACCTTAGCGTGGCAATTTCAATCCATGAAGGGGAACATGATTGCGCCCGACCTCTTCCTGCAAGCCACTGAGGAGCAATTGGGCACACTCCTTCCGCAAGGTTTTCTAAGTCGCATCGATGAGTTGCAAGTGCTGTCGCTCTACGAACTATGCGTCGAGATTCATGCGCTCTTCCAACTCAATCAGTTGGAGGGGCAAGCCCCTTTTATTCAGTTTTTCATGGACAAGGTCACAGCATTTGTCGACGATAAGGGTACCGACCTCAATGCGTTCATCGAATACTGGGACGAATCACTCTACAAGGAAACCGTACCTGCATCGAGCATCAATGGCATCCAGCTGACGACGATTCACAAGTCAAAAGGACTGGAGTTCCACACAGTCATCATTCCTTATTGCAATTGGAATATGGGTGGAAAGACAACTGTCTTATGGTGCGAATCCGACGACTCGCAACAGCTGCCCGTCATTCCTGTTCAGTTCAACAAAGAGCTCCATAACTCGGCATTCAGCGCACAATACGAAGAGGAGGAAATGCGCAACTATGTCGATAATCTCAACTTGCTGTATGTCGCCTTCACGCGTGCATCACACAACCTCTTTATCCTCACGGGCAAGGAACAGGACACCTTTACGGCTTACGATGTCATCCTCAATGCTACGAAGGGGATGGAACTCCCTGCTGGCACGATAGTGCCGCATACCGACAAACCTACAGAGCAGTTGAACAGCATCCCTATCGACTACAAACACTCCAACTTGCGGCTTTCATTCCGTCAGTCAAACAAGTCGAAGGACTTTGTAGCCGACACATCCGAAAGCCACGAGCTTTCATACATCAGCAAGGGACTGATAATTCATAAGGTGTTCGAGATGATTCACGACACGAGCGACATCCCCAAAGTCATGCGCCAGCTACAACAGGAAGGTGTTTTGAAAGACCATGCGTTTGCCGTTGAGATAAACGATATGATTGAGCGTCTGATGACAAACCCAACAGTTCGCTCGTGGTTCGCACCCGGATGGCATGTGATGAACGAATGCAACATCATCATGCTCGAAAACGGGGTTGCTGTATCGAAACGTCCCGACAGAGTCATCAGCAACGGTACAGAGACCATCGTTATCGACTATAAGACAGGACAGGAAACTGATGGACATAAGAGCCAGGTGCGCCAATATGTCAATCTTCTGCGCGAGATGGGAATGCCTCAAGTGCAGGGCTTCCTATGGTATATAAAAGACAATAAGGTAAAACCAGTATAAGTGAGTATGATGAATTCCTTTCTCAATCGAGTAGCACAGCATCTGGTCGACAGAGTCAAGCGTCAGCCCGAGACACCCCTCCAAGAACATACGGTGGTGTTTCCCAACAAGCGTGCCAGCCTGTTTTTCAACCAACAGCTGACCGACTACCTCACCCCGCCCTTCTGGGCACCCCGCTACACCACTATCGACGAAATCTATCAAGCCCTCAGCACCCTCGTGGTAGCCGACAAGGCGCTTCTGGTGTTCTACCTCTACAAGGCATACCACGAAGTCACCCACACCTCCGAGTCGTTCGATCAGTTCTATTCGTGGGGCGAAGTGCTGCTCAATGATTTCGACGATATCGACAACAACATGGTCGATGCTGCCAAGCTATTCATCAACATCACAGACATCGAACAACTCACATCGTTCGACTTTATCGACGAAGAACAGGAAGCGGTCATCCGCAAACTGTTCGCAAACTTCAGCACAGAAGCAATCACCGAGCTCCACAAACGCTACCTACACATGTGGCAAGCGATGCCCGATATCTACCAGCAATTCCGCAACCTCTTGCAAGAAGCAGGACTGGCATACTCGGGAATGATGAAACGCATGGTCGCCGAACAGCTGAAACTGGGACAAGCCGACGATACCGCTCATCAGTTCATCACCACCCATTACCTTCATCTTTCTATCGTTGGATTCAACGTACTCAACGCTACCGACAGGGTGTTGTTCCTCTATCTGCGCGATAATTGCGAAGTATGCTTCTATTGGGATTACGATGAAGTCTATAAAGACAATCCTGCTTTCGAAGCCGGGCAATTCATCAGCGACAACATCAAACTCTTCGGCAACAGCCTCTCCGACTGCCACGACCTCTATCGCGGACTCCAGCAACCCAAAGACATCCGATTCGTGGCTGCTGCCACAGATAGCGCACAAAGCCAGTATGCAGGCGAATGGCTCCAGCAAACCCTCAAGGACAACCAGCCCCTCAACAGGACGGCTGTCGTGCTCTGTGACGAGCATCTGCTCATGCCTACCCTCTACGCCATTCCTCCCACCTATGGCGACAAATCGCAGCCTACCGTCCTCAACATCACGATGGGCTACCCGATGCAGGGAACCCCTGTTGCCAGTTTCACGATGGCTTTGCTCGACCTCTATTTCCGCGGATGGATGGGACCTTCAGAAAAATCACCCGAGGGTAAATGGCGGTATATCTATGCCGAGAAAGTGTTGCGACACCCCTACACCCTTCTCATGAACAAGCAAGAGGCACTCACGCTCATCACCAAGTTCCGTCGCGACAACACCACCTATCCTCGTGTCAGCGATTTCACGGGCGAATTCATCACCGACCTCTTTGCCGCACCCCCTGCCGACCACCTCTCCGTCCTGCGGCTTGTGGCTTCTATCCTCCAGTCAGTAGCCATTAAGTTCTCCGGCGAAGAAACATCCTCTACATCGTCGGCAGCCCTCTATGCTGAGTCGATCTACACCGCATGGACAATGCTCAACAACTATTGCGACCTGATGGAGCATCATGGTCTTGAGTTCACATCGTCCGATACAATCATCCGTCTGCTGCGCCAAGCCATCAACAGCAAGAGCATCGCATTTCATGGAGAACCGGCTGTCGGCCTGCAACTCATGGGCATCCTCGAGACACGAAACCTCGATTTCGACAACGTCATCCTCCTATCCGTCAACGAAGGCATTCTGCCCAAGAGCACGCCCAACACCTCGTTCATCCTCCATTTCCTTCGTGAGGCAAACGGCATGAGTACAGCCAAACGGCAGCTGGGACTCTATGCCTACTATTTCTATCGCCTGCTACAACGCGCACAGCACATCACCCTTGTCTACAACAATTCCACTGAAGGCATTCATCGTGGCGAGATGAGCCGGTTTATGTTGCAGCTCAAATACGAGAAAGACAATATCCTCTCGCCAGCCACCATCATCACCCACGAAGCCATCTCTGCACCCCTCCAGCCAGCCTCTGCTCCCTCACAGCCGACTTCGCCCGACTTCACCATCGAAAAAAGCCACCCTCACGTGCAGGAGGCCCTCAATGCCATCACGCATCTCTCGCCTACAGCCCTCAACACCTATCTCAGCTGCCAGTTCAAATTCTATCTGCAATATGTATGCGGATTCCGCAATGAAGACACCGTCAGCGAGGATGTGGGCGACAACGTCTTCGGCAGCATCTTCCACAACGCTATGGAACGGTTCTACAGCAACCATAAAGGCAAGCAACTCGACCAACAGTTCTACCAGCACTATGTCAGCAAGAACGGCGACCAGCTCTCCATCACCAAAGAGGGGCAGCACATCATCCGCCGCTGTGTCGACAAAGCCTTTGCAAAAGAGATGTTCCACATCAGCGAACCACTGATAGACTCCGACCAGTTCACACTCGAACTCAACGGCACCCAACTGCTCAACCACGAAGTCATAGCCCGCTATGTAGAGAAACAAATCAAGAACGACTACCAGCTCACACCCCTCACTATCATTACCACAGAGCGACCCTATTGGCACAACATCCAGTTCACCTCAGCAGGCATTCCACGAGAGATTCGCATAGGAGGCATCATCGACCGCGAAGACAACATCACCATCGACAGCCTACCCCAATACCGAATCGTTGACTACAAAACATCGAAAGAGCCACAGACAGCCACGACCATCGATGAGCTCTTCATCCCCGCCAAGAATCGAGCAAGCTACATCTTCCAGGCGTTCTACTACTGCGAAGCACGTCTCGCATCAGCACAAAAGGAAGGAAAGCCTATTCCACCCATCATGCCCACACTGGTATATATCAAGCGAGCCATGAAAACAGAGATGCCTGCCATCATGCTCGGCAAAGAGCCGGTTACAGACTACCAGCAACAGTGCCACGCCAAGTTCAGCAACCTGCTTCTAAATCTCCTGGAAGAGATATTCGACCCCGACATACCTTTCCGCCAAACCACGGAGAAGGCATCATGCACCTACTGCCCCTTCATCCAGCTTTGCAACCACACTTAGCAGCAAGACTCCTACATCCACCGTCAAACCTCATCCAAACTCTACACACTCAACGCTCAACTCAAGCACTTTCCTCTTTCATCCCTCCGATACCAAAGCAGTACCGATCAGCTATCCCAATATTAATGAGGAATCATCGAAGCCCCTATTACGCCTCGGTAGGCGTTCGGTGTGCACTAGGTGAATGCTCGGCACTCAGGCACTTTCCCCGCTGTTTTGACACTACAAAGTTACGAATTATAAATGAAATATGCAAATATTTTAGCAACTATTTTACATATAAAATAAAAATAATTATATAATCATATCATTTGCAATGTTGATATTACAATTATACACTTTGGACATTTTGGACATTTGACATTTGACATTTTGACATCTTGGTTTTTATAAAAAATCGAAGGAAGAAAAATTAATATATAATATATATTATATAATATAATATATATTATATATTAAAAATAATATTATTACAGCTTTCTCTCCTTCTCCATTCCTTACAGAAAAACTGCGAAATTGTAAATGTCAAATGTCAAATGTCCAAAGTGTCAAAACTGCACCTTTTTTCATTATACATTATACATTAACAAAATACGCCTCGGAATTGCGCCATCATTCAGCGTTATCCTAAGATGCCAGGTCACCTAAAAAAAATACATAGAATTGCATCTTTTTTTCGTTTTATTTGTTTTTTTATTTGATTAGGGCAGATTTGCAAAGTAGAGTTTACAACGCACGAAAAATTTTGTGTATACAGAAATTATACACTTTTGTGGTGATTACAATGACTATAAGTTATTACTGTTTACCTGCGAAGCCAGTCACAAATCTGCAGTCACAAATCTGAAAAGAGCCGAGACTGAGTCCCGACTCTTATGTTGTATGTGACGAATTCGATCTTGCTAATCAATTGATTCGCCCAGGAAGGTGTATTCGAAATTATTGCTCTTGGCAGATGGGTACTGGCTGCGGGGATCGACATCCTGACGGTTGCGGAGATGCTCCACGATGCGTTCGTAACAATCAAGCGGGCTTTGCGCCTTGAGCTTGGCACGGAATCGGGTGTCGAGATACTGGAACTTGTTGGTGTCCTTGATGGGCACTACTCGTTTGAATGTGAGAACGGCATCGTACCAACCGGGATTTGCTTCTGCCATGAGTTCGAGTACGGACTTCTTCTTCTCGGGCTGATAGGTGCCAGCTGCCTTCTGCTCATTACGGATACGTTCTATTTCCTTGAATTCCTCGAGGGTGGCTGCTTCGGTCTTGAGGAAGAGTACATAGTTCGAATAGCCTACCTTGAGTCTGTAGGGATAGAGGTTGTTGGATGAATAGAAACCACTAACGCGGTTGATGACTTCGCCCGTGAGTTTCAGGTCCTTGATGGTTTCAAGGAATGCGACAGCCTCGTCCATGTTGGTTGCCACTGTGTCTTGGTCAAAATAGCGAATGTATAGGTTCATAATAAATAGTTTTTATGGAGTAAAGAAGTTAACGGTCTTTTGGATGAAAAGGAGTTAAAGACGGTATCTTCGACAACTCCATTCATAAATACGATTGCAAAGTTAGCAAAAAAAATGTATATTGACCACCAGAACTTAACATTTTTTGCAAAAAAACTGCTTTTATATTTTCTCGTCCTTGGAAATATGCGTTTAAGCCGGACAAAAATCATGTTTGTTTGAATGATTGAGGCGTAGCATTTTGCGTATTAACTTTTTCCTTCAATCTGCATTCGTATACGCCACTCTTTGGGATAGAGGTTGTTGGCGCGCGAGCCGATGTTCTTGACGGGTCCGAGGGGGAGCTGCTGATGGGTGACGGTCACGATGCCTCGGGGGGTATCAGTCGGCAATGTGAGGGCTTCGCCCCGCAGGTATCGGAGGGCGGTTTCGCGGTCGAGGTCGACAGAAGCAACCGAGGGCTGCTGTACATCGAGCGGATCGGTAAGGATGCGGAGTTGACGGAGCTGCTTGTCGGTGAGGGGACTGGCTGCATGGCGCACGGAGGGGTCGGCATCTCCGTGTTTGCGGAGGATGGCACAGAAGAAGCCTTCGCCCTGGATGTGATGGGGGAAGAAATGACAGCAGTCGAACTTGTCGTCAAGCAGATTGCCGACCACGTTCCAGTCGGGATGCGTACGGCATGGCAGGATGTCGGCTCCCAGTTCGTCGCGAATCCAGCGGACGTTTTCCTCGTCTTCGCGGGTGTTGTAGGTACAGGTGCTGTAGATCATCAGTCCACCTGGACGGAGACAGTCCCAGATGGTTGCCACGATATTACGCTGCCGTTCGGCACACTGCTCCACATTCTGCAGGGACCAGTCGCGCACGGCTCCTTCATCTTTGCGAAACATCCCTTCGCCCGAGCAGGGCACATCGCAGAGGATGAGGTCGAAGACATTGTGCATGCGACGGAAATCCTCGGGGCGGTTGTTGGTGACCAGCACATTGCCCCCACCCCACTTGCTGATGTTCTCGCGCAGAATCCATGCCCGCTTTGGCATGATTTCGTTGGCGATGAGGGTGGAACCAGCTGAAAGACATGACTGCAACAGCGTGGATTTTCCGCCTGGAGCGGCGCAGAGGTCGAGTGCCGAAACATCGGTACTCCCTACATACTCGCGTAGGAGATGGGCTATGAACATCGATGATGCTTCCTGCACATAGTATGCTCCTGCATGGAACAGGGGGTCGAGGGTGAACGTGGGGCGACTGGACAGATAGACGCCCTCTGCACACCAAGGCACCTGCTCTGCCTGTGCATACCCAAGCATAGCAAGATCGGCTTTCGCGGGATTGATGCGGATGGTGGTAGGACCGGGACGGTCGATAGCCGCAAGCAGCTGCTGCAATTCGTCGGGACCGAGTATGTCCTGCATCTGACGGATGAAATCCTGTGGTAGTATCATTTCTAACGTTTTATTGGATGCAAAGATAGGAAAAAATAATGTAAAATGTAGAATGTAGAATGTAAAAATGAAGAATTTGGTAAATAGAAAACAGCTAAATCGTAAATAATTTGTAATTTTGCAGTTCAAACATAATAATTGCTTACACAATGATTACTTTTGTGTTGAGCCTTGCGGCTCTCGTTTGCGGCTATTTCCTGTATGGCCGATTTGTAGAGAAAGTGTTTAGACCTGACGACAGACCGACTCCGGCTATTGCCAAGGCTGATGGTGTGGACTTCATGGTGCTTCCTTCGTGGAAGATTTTCATGATTCAGTTCCTGAACATTGCTGGTACGGGTCCGATATTCGGTGCCATCATGGGTGCCGCCTTCGGTCCTGCAGCCTATCTGTGGATTGTGTTGGGCTGTATCTTTGCAGGTGCTGTCCACGACTATCTGAGCGGTATGCTGTCGTTACGACATGGTGGTGCTAACCAACCAGAAATCATAGGTCATTATCTGGGAAAGACCACCAAGCAGGTGATGCTGGTGTTCTCTGTGTTCCTGCTGATGATGGTAGGTGCGGTATTTGTGTTCAGTCCAGCCAAGATCCTGGGGGACATGTGGGAGCCATCATTTACCATAGAAACCATGGGGCATTACACGTTCTGGATAGTCATCATCTTCGTGTATTACATCATCGCCACAATGATGCCGATCGACAAGATTATCGGCAAGATATATCCACTGTTTGCCTTCTCGTTGCTGTTTATGGCAGTAGCCCTGCTGGTGATGCTGCTGGTGAAGCAGCCCGACATTCCTGAGCTGTGGGAGGGGCTGAGTGTACCTGCTCTCACGCCAAAGAGTATCTTCCCATGTCTGTTTATCACGATTGCGTGTGGAGCCATCAGCGGTTTCCACGCCACACAGAGTCCTCTGATGGCACGATGCATGAAGAGCGAAAAGATGGGACGCCCCATCTTCTACGGCGCGATGATTACCGAAGGTATTGTTGCCCTCATCTGGGCCACAGTGGCTATGTATTTCTTCTACAACCAGCCTGCACCAGGCTACGAAATCATTGAAGGAGGCGTAGCAGCCAAGGGTGATGCACCTTCGATTGTGAACCTGATCTGCAACGACTGGCTGGGTGTCTTCGGAGGCATCCTCGCCCTGTTGGGTGTAGTAGCAGCACCTATCACAAGCGGTGATACAGCCTTACGTTCAGCCCGACTGATTATTGCCGACTTCGTCAATCTGGAGCAGAAGACCATTCGCAAGCGTCTCTATATCTGTATCCCTTTGTTTGCAGCCGTGATTGCGCTGTTGATATGGCAGATGTCTGACAAGGATGGATTCGCAAAGATATGGAACTGGTTCGGTTGGAGCAACCAGACACTTTCTGTCTTTATGCTGTGGGCTGTAACTGTTTATTTGGTACAGCAGAAGAAGCCATATATCATCACACTGATTCCTGCGCTCTTCATGACGGTGGTCTGCACCACCTTCCTCCTATCGGAGCAACTGTTCAAGCTAGGACAGTATCACACTTGGATTATCGCAGGTGCAACGTGTCTGGTGGCATTAGTGTGGTTCTTCATATGGCTGAAACGAAACAATCAAAGATAATCGAAGACAAGAAGCATACCCTGTGCACATGAAGTATTCCATCATCATACCGGTATTCAACCGCCCGGACGAAGTGGACGAGCTGTTGCAAAGTCTCACGGAGCAAACCGTGAAAGACTTTGACGTGGTGATTGTGGAAGACGGCTCAAAGACCCCTTGCAAGGACGTAGTGGACAAGTATGCATCGCAACTGCACCTTATCTATTATTATAAGGAAAACGGAGGTCCGGGTCCAGCCCGCAACTACGGGGTGGAACGTGCGAAGGGCGACTATGTGCTGATACTCGACAGCGACTGTGTGTTGCCGCCCACGTATATAGAAGCGATTGAGGCAGAACTCAGCAGCAATCCGTGTGATGCTTTCGGAGGACCAGACCGCGCCCACGAATCGTTTACCCCTGTGCAGAAAGCCATCAGCTACAGCATGACGAGTTTCTTCACCACAGGCGGCATCCGTGGCGGCAAAAAGAAGCTGGACAAGTTCTACCCACGGTCGTTCAACATGGGTGTACGACGTGACGTGTACAATGCACTGGGTGGATTCTCCAAGATGCGCTTCGGTGAGGATATCGACTTCAGCATCCGCATCTTCAAGGGTGGCTACAAGTGCAGACTGTTCCCTGAAGCATGGGTGTGGCACAAACGGCGTACCGATATGGACAAGTTCTTCAAGCAGGTGTTCAATTCGGGTATCGCCCGTATCAACTTAGAGAAACGTCATCCAGGCAGCATGAAACTGGTGCATCTGCTCCCTACTGCTTTCACGGTGGGAGTGACCGCCCTTATCATCGCTGCGCTGGTATTTCGGTTCATGGGATCATGGATGTGGCTTTATGCCCTCCTGCCCATTGAATTATACTGTCTGCTGCTCTTCATCGACGCAAGCATCCAGAACAAAAGCATGGTGATTGGCATCCTTGCAGTCGAAGCTGCTTTCGTGCAGCTGTTTGGCTACGGACTGGGATTCATCAAAGCCTGGTGGCAGCGTTGCGTATTGAAGAGAGGTGAATTCAGTGCTTACGAAAAGAATTTTTATGACTGACAAACAATCCATCAAGAACTGGGCAATCGAAGACCGCCCCCGTGAGAAACTCATGGAGAAAGGCGAGGAAGCGCTGACCAATGCTGAACTGTTGGCTATCCTTATCGGTTCAGGCACGTCGAAGAAATCGGCGGTAGACCTGATGTCGGACATCCTCGAAGCTTGCGACGGACAGCTGTCGCAACTGAGCAGGATGACCATTCAGGAACTGATGAGCTATCACGGTATCGGTGAAGCAAAGGCTATCACCATCAAGGCGGCTGCCGAAATAGGACGCAGGAGAGCAATGGAGAGCACCGTGGTACGTGCTCAGCTGAAGAATGCGGAGGACATCTACGCCATCATGCACCCCATCATGCAGGACTTGGACCACGAAGAGTTCTGGGTGCTGCTGCTCAACAATCGTGCCGCTCTCATCAAGAAAGTGCGCATGAGCATGGGAGGCATCACACAGACGGCAGTCGATGTGAGACAAATCCTACGCACAGCCCTGCTGGCCAATTCAACCAGTATCGTGGTATGCCATAACCATCCATCGGGTTCGCTGAACCCCAGCAAAGATGATGTCTATCTGACGGAATGTATCAAGCAGGCTGCTCAGACGATGAACATACGCCTGATCGATCATGTTATCATCACTGATGGAAATTACTATAGTTTTGCCGACAATGGAAAAATATGATATAGAAGTGAAGACCGTCGCAATGCTGAAAACAGTGTTCGACCCCGAGTTGCCCGTCAACGTGTATGATCTTGGACTGATTTACAAGATAGACGTAACGGACGACTTTGTCGTCAATATCGACATGACCCTGACTGCCCCCTCCTGCCCTGCAGCCGACTTTATCATAGAAGACATCAACCAGAAGGTCGGCTCGATAGAAGGTGTGAAGGCGGTCAACGTAGAACTTGTCTACGAACCCGAATGGACAAAAGACATGATGTCGGAAGAAGCGAAACTGGACCTTGGATTTCTCTAACACATCAAAAGCAGTAACAAATATGGTATACTTTATCTCTGATGCCCACTTGGGCAGTCGCGCATTCGAACATAAGAGGACCCAGGAGCGCAAGCTGGTGCGGTTTCTCGACAAGATCAAAGACAAAGCCGATGCAGTGTATCTGCTTGGCGATATGTTCGATTTCTGGTTCGAATACTCAGAAGTGGTGCCCAAAGGCTACACTCGGTTTCTTGGCAAACTGAGCGAACTGACTGACAACGGAGTGGAAGTCCACTATTTTATCGGCAACCACGACATGTGGATGGGCGACTATTTAGAGAAAGAGTGTGGCGTAAACATCCACCGCGAACCAACTCTGCTGGAGATTTATGGGAAGGAGTTCTATCTTGCCCACGGACATCTGATGGATATCGCAAAGAACGATACCAAAACCAAATTCATGCTATGGTGCTTCCAGAACAAACATCTGCAACGTATGGCACGCATGATTCACCCACATTGGTTTGTCAACTTTGGTCTGAACTGGGCAAAGCATAGCCGCGACAAGCATGTGGTAAAAGGTGAAGACCCCTACAAGGGAGAGCATAACGAATACTTAGTGGCATATGCCAAAGAATACCTTTCGACCCACCCCAGCGTAAACTATTTCATGTTTGGTCATAGGCATATCGAACTCGACCTCATGCTTACGCATGATTGCAGGATGCTGATTCTTGGCGAGTGGTACAGCCTGTTCACCTATGCCCGATTCGACGGCGAACAGCTCACCATGGGAAACTACATCGAAGGCGAAACCGAATTATAGTTTTATCGGCCACGATTGCCAATCATTGGCACAACTTTCATTATCTTAGTAACATTCTCCTATTTTATGCATGATTTTTTGCATAAATGCATTGTCGTTTGCATAAAAAGTTGTAATTTTGCAGCTCGTTACGAATAATTATACAATTATGAATGTTAAATCATCGAGATTAGAAATAATCAGACTGATTATATCAAGCAAGGAGATTGCCAATCAAGACGAATTGGTGAAAGAACTGGCTAAAGAAGGCTACAATATCACCC
Organism: uncultured Bacteroidales bacterium; assembly: GCA_902787555.1. GTDB lineage: Bacteria > Bacteroidota > Bacteroidia > Bacteroidales > Bacteroidaceae > Colivivens. Next base: position 9,816 of record CADAGO010000003.1, on the reverse strand, counting down.
AAGCGACCCTTTCACGCGACCTGAAACAGCTGAAAGTGGCGAAAGCAGCATCGATTACAGGCAAATCGTTCTATGTGTTACCAAACAATACTATGTACAAACGAATCAGGGAACACATGCCTATTCAGGAGATGATGATGCACAATGGTGTGAAATCCATCAGGTTCAGCGGTAACTTGTGCGTCATTCGTACTCGCCCAGGCTATGCCAGCAGTGTGGCATACGACATAGATGACGCCAACATCTCAGAGATTATCGGAACTGTGGCAGGTGATGATACCATTATCATTGCCCTCGAGGAGAAGTGTTCGAGAGAGGTTGTTCACATGAAACTAGAAACCATATTTAACAAATAAAAATGGAATACTCAGACGGAATAAAGGTTATCGTGGCCGATGCTTCACACGAGAAGTATGTTGACCTGATTAATGACACCATACGTGATGCAGCCCGCAAGCGCGGCTCGGGTATTGCAGAACGCACCCACGAATATGTGGCTGCCAAGATGAGAGAAGGGAAAGCCGTATTGGCACTCGACCCCAGCAAACAAGGAGAATTAGGCGATACATTTGCGGGATTCAGCTATATCGAGACTTGGGGAAACAAAGCATACGTTACTACATCGGGTCTGATTGTGCACCCCGACTATCAAGGTCGAGACATATCGAAACGCATCAAAGACCACACATTCACCCTGGCACGCGTACGTTGGCCTCATGCCAAGATTTTCTCGCTCACCAGCGGTGATGCAGTGATGAAGATGAACACAGCACTGGGATATGTGCCTGTGTCGTTCAAACAGCTGACTGACGACGATGCGTTCTGGCATGGCTGCAAGGGATGTATCAACTACCCTATCCTCGAAATGAAAGAGCGTAAGTTCTGCATCTGCACAGGTATGCTCTACGACCCAGAGAAACATAAGGGCGAACCAACCCCTATCGAGATTTTCCAGGAAATCATGAAAGAGATGGTGAAACGCGGGTATATGTAAAAGGGGGTAAAGTTGAGAGTAGAAAGTTTAGAGTTGAGAGTTTAAAGTTTAGAGTTTAAAGAAATAAATAACACAATATATGGAAAAGAAAAAAGTTGTCGTCGCATTCAGCGGCGGTTTGGACACAAGTTACACGGTAATGTATCTTGCCAAAGAAAAAGGGTATGAAGTTCATGCAGCATGCGCCAATACAGGCGGATTCAGTGCAGCACAACTCAAGACAAACGAAGAAAACGCCTACAAATTGGGCGCAACGAAATATGTCACACTTGATGTAACACAAGAGTACTACGAGAAAAGCCTGAAATACATGGTGTTTGGTAATGTGCTTCGCAACAATTGCTACCCCATCTCCGTAAGTTCTGAGCGTATATTCCAAGCACTGGCTATCGCCCGCTATGCAAAAGAGATTGGCGCTTCGGCTATCGCGCATGGTAGTACCGGTGCAGGAAACGACCAGATCCGTTTCGACATGACCTTCCTCGTGATGGCTCCAGGTGTAGAAATCATTACCCTGACTCGCGACGGGAACCTCAGTCGTCAGGAAGAGATTGACTACCTGAACAAAAATGGGTTTGCAGCAGATTTTGCCAAACTAAAGTACAGCTACAACGTAGGTCTGTGGGGCACTAGTATCTGTGGAGGTGAGATTCTCGACTCGACACAAGGACTGCCAGAATCTGCCTACTTGAAACACCCCACCAAAGAAGGTCCCGAACTACTGAAACTGGGTTTTGAGAAAGGAGAAATCTGCTCCGTTAATGGCAAGCATTTCGACGATAAGGTGAAAGCCATCCAGGCTGTTGAGGAGATCGGTGCGGCATACGGTATCGGACGTGACTGCCATGTGGGAGATACCATCATCGGCATCAAAGGACGTGTAGGCTTCGAAGCTGCAGCTCCTATGCTCATCATCGGTGCCCACCGTTTCTTGGAGAAGTACACTCTGTCGAAATGGCAGCAATACTGGAAAGACCAAATCAGCAACTGGTATGGAATGTTCCTCCATGAAAGCCAGTATCTGGAACCAGTGATGCCCGATATGGAAGCAATGCTCACCAGCTCTCAGCGCAACGTTACAGGTGAGGTAACCCTCGAACTACGTCCGCTCATGTTCCAAACCGTTGGAGTGGACTCACCTAACGACCTAGTGAAGAACAAGCTCGGCGAATATGGCGAGACAGCAAAGGCTTGGACCAGCGAAGATGCAAAGGGATTCATCAAAGTGACCTCTACCCCACTCCGTGCATATTATCTGGCTCACCCTAACGAAGAAAGATAATATGGTAAGAGTCGGAATATTTGGCGCAGCGGGTTATACGGGTGGCGAATTGATCAGACTGCTGACCAATCACCCATCAGCTGAGATTGTATTTGCCAACAGTGAATCGAACGCAGGCAATAAGGTATGTGAGGTACACGAAGGACTGTATGGCGATTGCGACCTGCAATTCACAAGCGAGTATGCATTCGATAAGGTCGACGTCATCTTCCTCTGTTTCGGACACGGCAAGAGCGAAGCTTTCTTGCAGGAACATTCCGTGCCAGACAATGTAAAGATTATTGACCTCGCACAGGATTTCCGCATTCGTGGCAATCATGACTTCGTGTATGGGCTTCCTGAAATTCATCGCGATGCAATCATCAAGTGCAGCCATTTAGCTAATCCCGGATGCTTTGCTACCGCCATTCAGTTGGGGCTTCTCCCCTTAGCAAAAGCAGGACTACTGACTCACGACGTGTCTGTGAATGCAATTACAGGCTCAACAGGTGCGGGACAGAAACCTGGTTCAACCACCCATTTCTCATGGCGTAGCGACAACCTCAGTATTTATAAGGTGTTTACCCACCAACATCTGCATGAGATACGGCAGTCGCTAAAGGAGTTGCAGGGTCAGCTCGACGCCAGCATCGACTTCATCCCCTATCGAGGCAACTTCACTCGTGGAATCTTCTGTACAGAGGTTGTCAGACTCGACAAGACCGACATCGATGCAGTATCGCTCTATAAAGCCTTCTACCAAGATGCTGCATTCACGCATTATGTAGACAGTCCGCTCGATATGAAACAAGTGGTCAACACCAACAAGTGTCTGCTCCACATCGACCAATTTGACAACAAACTCGTCATCACTTCCATCATCGACAACCTGCTCAAGGGTGCCGTAGGTCAGGCAGTACAGAACATGAATCTCATGTTCAGGCTGGATGAGAAAGCAGGTCTGATGCTAAAAGCCTCAGCCTTCTAGATTGCAATCAAGTAATGACGTATAACGGAATCACAAAACAAAATAAGAAATAAAACGCAATGAATCTATTTGACGTTTATCCATTATTCGATATCGCTATCGATCGTGGCAAAGGTTGTAAGGTGTGGGATGAAACAGGTCAGGAATATCTCGACCTCTATGGTGGACATGCTGTCATCAGCATCGGACACTGTCATCCTCACTACATCGACATGATGACCCGTCAGCTCAACAAGCTTGGATTTTATAGCAACTCTGTTATTAACCCTTTGCAGCAACAACTCGCACAGCGTCTAGGGAAAGCATGTGGATATGAGGACTATAGTCTGTTTCTCGTCAATTCAGGTGCTGAAGCTAACGAAAATGCCATGAAGCTGGCATCCTTCTACAATGGGCGGACACGCATTCTTTCGCTCGAGAAGGCATTCCATGGACGCACATCTTTGGCAGTCGAAGTGACTAACAATCCGAAAATCATCGCTCCTATCAACGATAACGGTCATGTCACTTATCTACCACTCAACGACCTCAATGCATGGCGCACCGAAATTGAGAAAGGTGATGTGTGTGCTTGCATCATCGAGTGCATACAGGGTGTAGGCGGCATCCGTATGGTGAACAAGGAGTTCATGCAAGGACTACGTCAGCTTTGCGACGAGACCAATACGATTCTTATATGCGACGAAATCCAATGCGGCTACGGACGTTCTGGTAAGTTCTTCGCTCATCAGCACTTAAATATCAAGCCCGACCTCATCACTGTAGCCAAAGGTATCGGTAACGGATTCCCCATGAGCGGACTCCTCATCTCACCGAAGTTCAAGGCCGTTTATGGACAGTTAGGAACCACCTTTGGCGGCAACCACCTCGCTTGCACGGCTGCATTGGCTGTACTTGATGTGATGGAGGACGAACAGCTTGTAGAGAACGCACGCATCGTGGGCGAATACTTGATAGAGAGACTGAAGGAAGAACAACTGCCACACGTATTAGATACTCGTGGAGTGGGTCTGATGATTGGAGTAGAACTCGATATGCCCTACAAGGAAATCCGCACACGCTTGGTCAAGGAGCAGCATTGTTTCACCGGCTGTAGCGGCACAAATGTAATACGTCTGCTTCCCCCACTTTGTCTCACCAAAGCCGATGCAGACGACTTCATCCAAAGATTCAAAAATGTTTTACTATAACAAATTAAACACGACCATGAAGAAAATCATCATTTCAACTGCCGTATTCGCTACGGCTATGACACTTTCTGCTCAGAATAATCTGGCAGAACAAGCAAAACAAGATTTAATCAATTCGTTCACTCTTGGAGGATGTGTCATTACCCAAGGCGGATGGACCGACAACAAGGCAAAAGACGCAAAGGTAGATTTTGCAGCACGTTCAGCGCGTATGCATGTAGCAGGTAAGGTTCTCGACTATGCCTATATGCTGCAACTCGAATACACTGGTGTGGCTGGGACTGCCAAGGAAAGCGGGCCACACATCGTAGATGCCTGGATTGAATGGCAGAAATTCCCTGAGTTCAAGGTGAAACTCGGACAACAGAAACGTGCCTTTACCTTTGAGAACCCCTATCATCCCATGGACATCGGATTCGGCACCTATTCACAGTGTGTTTCATTCATCGGAGGCTATGCCGATATCGTAGGTGAGCAACTTAGTCACGGACGTGATGTGGGACTTGCTATCAGCGGTGATCTCGTGCCACAAGGTGACCATAAACTTCTTCACTACCATGCAGGTGTTTACACTGGTCAGGGAGTGAACCACTCAGATAAAAACAAACGCAAGGACCTCCTTGCAGGAGTGTGGGCAGAGCCGATCAAAGACCTTTTGCTTGGTATCTACGGCTGGACAGGCGACTATGTGAACAATGCAGGACAAACGCTCGACCGCAAGCGTTGGTCGGCAGGTATGCAATATGAGAGCGATTGGTCAGCACGTGCCGAATACATCGGTGACGAGAACGCAGACGGATGGTATGCACTCGTAGGAGCGCCTCTCAACAGCCAGTTCAAGCTTTACGGACGTTGGGATGTATATCGTAGCAGCAAACACTGGGACAGTACCAAGACCAACTATGGACTCGCTCTCAACTATCGTCCTTGCAAGTATCTGCAACTACAGGCAAACTACACCTTCACTCACGCTCGTCTTGAACTCGATAAGAACTACAACAGTTTCGACATTCAAGCTTACGTGAAATTCTAATAATTAAGTAATAATAAACAATAAGGAGGATGCAGGTGCATCCTCCTTTATTTTACGCTTATTGTTGCTGCTGAGGTGGGAACTGACGTGGCGTCTGAGGTTGATTCTGATTTGAGCGTCCACCGAATATTCCTCCTGGTCTTCCAAACGGACCGCGGTTTGGCTGTGGTGGAGCCAGATTGATACCATAGCTCAAGACGGTGTTGTCACCATAGATGTTGATGTTGATGAACTGATTCGTCTTGTCATCATAATAGATCTTCATCTCGTCCTCATCAGCTCTTAGGCATTTACCGTAAGCCATGTTCAGCAACTCGCATACAGTTTGAAAGTGATCCTTTGGATAGGTGTAGCGTGCAATGAACAGCCTGTGATTCACAAAAATCACATCAATAGATGTAGGAGTAGGTTTACGGTTCTCATTTTTTGATTTGATGTGGTACATGTCTCTGAATTCGCCCGAGCGCTCATACTTCACGCCTTCTTCGTTCCAAGCTTCAAAAACTTTCTGCTCTTCTGCTCCAAGCGGCATACCGAATACTTCGTGCGAAATCTGCGCAGATGCCATCATTGTCGATAGCATTACCAATAGTAATAATAGTGTTCTTTTCATAACTCAATAAGTTTAGGTTTGTTGTTCACTCATATCAATTGTAGCGCAAATATAATAAGAAAAAATGTACAACCAAACAAAATCTGAAAAAAAAACAAAAAAAATGCAAAAAAAGTGTTGTTTCGTTCGGTTTTCGTCAAGTCGGATAAGCATTTGGGTATCTATATAAAAGAAAAAGGAGAAAACCCTTATTTATTGGATTTCCACCTTATTTCTTATCAGCTCACCTCGGATTTACTTTCCGTGATTCTCGCTTGATACTGTAAGAGACTTACGTCCTTTCTTGCGACGCATTGACAATACACGGCGACCATTTTTAGTTGTCATACGCTGACGGAATCCATGCTTGTTAATTCTCTTACGATTGTGTGGTTGGAATGTTCTTTTCATTGCTTTATCTTATTTGAATTTTCATATATCGTTCGTTACTTTGCACAAACAGCGTGCAAAATTAGTGATTTTAAATAAATCGACCAAAGAATTCGCTGTTTTTTGCTTACTTTTTTTGTTATTTTGCGAAAAACACCTAATTTTGCATTCGATTTAGGGCAAGTGTTATTCAGAAAATGAAGAAATGCCTATTTTAAAATAAATCGGAAATTGTATAATTTTTAAATACTAAATGAGATTATGGCTATATTAGCAGGAGACATTAAGAAAGGCGTTTGCCTCCGCCTCGATGATGGCAAAATTTGGGTAGTTATCGACTTCCTTCACAAGAAACCAGGAAAAGGCAACACTGTTATGATTACCAAACTTCGTAATGTAGAAGACGGACGAGTGCTCGAACGTACTTGGATTGTATCAGCAAAGCTCGACGACGTAACCGTTTCGCACCAGCAGTTCCAGTACCTTTATAAAGAAGGAGCCGACATGGTGTTCATGAATACAGAAACCTACGAGCAGATTAACATCAACAAGGACCTCATCACAGGTGGTGACTTCCTCAAGGAAGGCGAAACCATGGTAATGGCATCTATCGATGATCAGACAGGTGCTATCCTCACCGCTGAGGCACCAGTGAAGATTGTTCTCAAGGTGACCTACACCGAACCTGGACTCAAGGGCGATACTGCTACCAACGCTACCAAGCCAGCAACTCTTGAGACAGGTGTGGAAATCCGTGTTCCACTCTTCATCAACGAAGGCGACCTTATCGAGGTTGACACTCGAGACGGCAGTTACGTTTCACGTAAGTAATTTGCCTAATCCACCCACAAAGCACTCAAGGCATGCCCTGAGTGCTTTTTTACTACAATATCATTTTCTTATTCCTTTTTACTTTTATATCATGAAACGATTATTATTCATACCCACATTGCTGTTCTTGGCAGCGATGAATCTTTCTGCCCAAATTACCCTTAAGGCAAACAACATTGATGAAGTACTGAAAGCTATGACGCTTGAAGAAAAGGCCACTCTGGTAGTCGGTTCGAATCGTCAGGCAGCTTCCAACCAGGCGAACGGCATGATAGGCGGTCATTCCCATCAGGTACCGGGAGCAGCAGGCAACACACAAGCCATCCCACGTCTGGGTATACCGTCCACAGTACTCACCGACGGACCTGCTGGCGTACGCATCTCCCCTACCCGTCAGAACGACAACAACACCTACTACTGTACCGGTTTCCCTGTAGGTACAGCACTCGCTTGTACCTGGAATCAAGAACTGGTCGAGGAGGTCGGTAAGTGTATCGGCAACGAAGTGCTGGAATACGGCTGCGACGTACTCCTTGCCCCAGGAATGAACATACACCGTTCTCCACTTTGCGGACGTAACTTCGAATACTATTCCGAAGACCCTCTGCTCACAGGTAAGATTGCTGCAGCATACGTGCGCGGGGTGCAGAGTCAAGGAGTGGGAACATCAATGAAACACTTTGCCGGCAACTCACAGGAGACCAACCGCATGGGAGTGGACGAAGTGATGACACAGCGCACACTGCGTGAAATCTATCTCAAAGGTTTTGAGATTGCCGTACGCGAAGCCAAGCCATGGACCATCATGTCATCCTACAACCGTCTGAACGGTCCATTTACCCAGGAAAACCGCGAATTGCTCACAACTATTCTGCGCGATGAATGGGGTTTCCAAGGCATCGTTATGACCGACTGGACCGGACTTCGCAACACAGCTGCACAGATTAAGGCAGGAAACGACCTCATGGAGCCAGGAGCTGCCAATCAGACACAGGATATAATCAACAAGGTACAAAGCGGCGATCTCAAGGAAAGCGACCTCGACATCTGCGTACGTCGCATCCTACAATATATCGTCAAGACACCAAGTTTCAAAGGCTATCAGTTCTCTAATAAGCCCGATCTGAAGGCTCATGCATCTATTACCCGTAAGAGTGCTACTGAAGGCATGGTGCTGCTGAAGAACGAACAGAATACCCTTCCAATGAAAGGCATACAGAAAGTGTCGGTCTTTGGTGTCACCTCATACGACTTCATAGCAGGCGGTACAGGTTCGGGCGATGTCAACAAAGCATATACCATCGATATGATGACAGGTCTGAACGAAGCAGGACTCACTGTTAACGAAAAACTGTCCAAAGTCTATAAAAGCTATAAAGAATACCAGGCAAGCGTTGCAGCAGCAGGATCGTCCCGCAGAGGATGGTTCTGGGGTACACCCAAACTCGACGAGATGCCCGTCAGCCGGAACGTCATTAATGCTCAGGCACAAGAATCCGACATTGCCATCATCACCATCGGCCGTCAGGCAGGCGAAGGTTCCGACCGTCAGGAAGCAAACGACTTCAAGCTGAGCGATGTGGAACAGCAACTAATCGACGACGTATGTGCAGCCTTCCATCAGGCCAACAAACGCGTGGTGGTCGTACTCAATATGGGTAACGTAATCGAAACTGCATCGTGGAAAACAAAGCCCGATGCCATTCTTCTGGCTTGGCAGCCAGGTCAGGAGGGAGGCTATTCAGTTGCCGATGTTCTGACAGGCAAGGAAAATCCATCGGGTAAACTCTCGATGACATGGCCTGTCAACCTGATGGACCTTCCCTCAAGCGCCAACTTCCCCAATGCTCGTCCGGCAGGAACGCCCGTCAATGGGAAGACCGAATTCCGTGACTTCACCCTCCATCGTGAAGGACTCGATGTTGGCTATCGCTATTTCAGCACCCAGCACAAAGCAGTCTCCTACCCCTTCGGCTATGGACTCAGCTACACAACCTTCGCATATAGCAACCCCAAGGTCAAGGCCACAAAGGGAGGATTTGAAGCTACTGTCACCATCACCAACACAGGTGCTGTAGCAGGAAAGGAAGCCGTTCAGCTATATGTGTCGGCTACTGCAGGAGGACTCACAAAACCAGTGCGCGAGTTGAAGTCATTCGCCAAAACTCGTCAGTTGCAACCAGGCGAAAGCCAGACCCTCACCATGCGTGTCACCACCTACGACCTCGCCTCCTACAATGAAGCAACACAGGCATGGGAAACCCCATCAGGCAAGTACCAAATTCACTTCGCAGCACATGTCGATGATATCCGTTGCTCCGCAGTTTACTCACAGTCAAAAACACAGAGTGTGAAAGGTCACGATGTCATGCGCCCAAGTATGACCCTCTGATTCAAAAAAATCAAAAAGAGGGTGTTCAATATTTGCCTTTTTCCTGCAAAAAGTTTGGAAAATAAGAAAAAATTTTGTATCTTTGCACTAGGTTAACGCTTACTATTAACAATCCCCAAAGAAACATGCGAGGGTAGACGGCTAA
>CADAGO010000002.1 GCA_902787555.1 uncultured Bacteroidales bacterium | reverse complement strand
CGGCAATCTCTGACCTTAGCAATCCAGACAGCATGGCTATACCCTCTCGTGTAAAAGCGAATGGGAGATAACGATTACCTCCTCGTTTGTTTGAGGTGAAATTTTTGCACCTCAAAGCATCGTACTCCTCTTTGGTGAGCTCAAACATGAAGTCATCAGGGAATCTCTCGATGTTGGCTCGAACAGCCCTTTTGAGGTTCTTGGTTTCAACTTTGTACATTTCTGCGAGGTCAGAATCCAACATCACCCTGCGCCCGCGTATCTCGTATATCTTTCTTTTGATTGGTTCTAATGAATCCATAGTTTTTATTTTGATGACACAAAATATGATGAAATCCTATTAATACGGATTGATGTCATTGATAACAACCTTATTGATCCCAGAAAACTTCTGGAGCATATGAAACAGCATCGCACCTCCACCCACAAACGGTTCGATGTAGGTGAACTCTCTCCCCTCAAGTTCAATTGGCAAAAATTGGTCCAGTTGTGTCAATAACTGTCCCTTTCCACCAGCCCACTTCAAAAAAGGCTTAGGTGCCTTTGAAATGGGAACTTTGGGTATCTGTGGGGCACTTTTTCGATATGTAAACGGTTTCTTCATGTAAGTCTTAGTTAGTTTCGACTGCAAAGATAATCACTTTTTTTCAATCCACCAAACAAATAAAGAAAAAATTAAAATACCTCGCGAGCTTCACAGCCAGCGAGGGAATTGCTTTTTGTTCTTATAATGAAATCCTAATCTTTATTCTTGATTATTGTCTTCTTGCACAAACCCAATCCTACGACGTGGTTTGGGGTCTTTAGGTTGCAACTCTGCCAGGGCGGTGCTGATGGCTTCAATCTGAGCGCGAGTGTAAGTACGGTCGTAAACTTCCTTCACTCCTTTGGGAAGATAAACCTTCCGTCGTCGCAAGCATGGCTAAACACAACGCCATGCCATTGATGTCGTTCTGATCATGCAGGATGTCTTCGATATCGAGTTTCAGGTCTTCGAAATCCTTACGCAACTGAGCGACCTCAGCAGCTGTCTGTGGCAGGGATGTAGCCATGTGGCGGAATTCGACAAAGGCACGCATGATTTCACGATTTACATTAATGGCTGTTTCTGACTTTAGCACACTACTGAGCATTGCAACCCCCAATTCGGTAAAGGCAAAAGGAGGATATTTGATGTTTGAACCACGACCTGTGTTCAAGGTCACAATTTGTGATCTTGAACGAGTAGAATAATCAACAGGGCCTATCTCATTAAGGTTATTCAAGGTCACAATTTGTGATCTTGAAGATACTTGAGTGGCCTCATCCTTTGTGAGTCGGAACATAAAATCATCGCCTTCAAATCTTTTACTATTGCGCTTCACTGCCTGGTTCAACACCCTCGTTTCTACCCCATACATAGCAGCCAAGTCAAAGTCCAGCATCACACGCTGACCTCGAATCACATATATTTTGTTTTGTATAACCTGTAAGTCGTTCATATTGGTTATTGGTTTCTTTCGACTGCAAAGATAGCAAAAGCCGAGCGAACTACAAAATAATTTTTTAATTATTTTTATTTCCGAGGCGTATTTTATCTTCGACGAAGTCAAAGTTATTATAAACTTTCAATCCACAAAATTTTTCAAAGGAAAAAATGAGTTGAATACAAGATAGTTTTTTTTTGTTACATTGTTACTTGTTACTTTAACGTAACTCAGCCTAAAAACCTTCTAAAGTATATATATAATATAATATATATATTATATAATATATATTCTTTAGTGCATTGCAATCCCGACTTTACAATTCACATACTTTTTCCCAATGTAATGATGTAACAATGTAACAATGTAACATTTTTCCTTGCATAACTTCCTGATTTTTCGTAACTTTGTATCGTCGAAAGGGCAAGAAACCCAGCGAGCAACGCATGAGTACCTCTTGTTTACCTCTTGTTTACCTCTTATTTATAAGATAGGAGTTCGAGCGGAGTTAGTGGCAAGGTATAAGCGCAGCATGGTAAAGTTGAAAAATGCGATTAAGTGAGTGCAGCCTTCGTCGTGAGCTCAGGCCGAACGGAGTCAAGCTAGCTTGAGCTATGCCGAACCAAAGCATTTTGGGCGAAAGCCAAAGTTGATAGTTATACCGGTTAAACTATTAAGCTATTAAGCAACTAAGCTATTAAGCTCAAAAGGTAAGCCCCTAAAAACGACACCCAAAAAAACAACATGGCAGTAAGTCAAGGTTATTACGGTCTACGTCGTGGTTCAACGAAATCACATACCTACTCAGTAGTAGGTGGTAAGCAGATTACCAAAGACCGCGTAGAAGGTGGAAAAAATCCACGCACATTGGGTCAGATGAAGCAACGCGCGATTATCTCAACCGTTGGTTCCGCCTACAGTGCAATGAAGGCCATCTGTGACCACTCTTTCGAGGGTGTTACAGCAGGCCGTGACTCAATGACTGAGTTCATCGCTGTGAACACTTCATTGGTTCGGCAGTCAATCAACCAGTCAAACGGATTCTTCGGAATCAACAAGTGGGGTGTAAAAGGCATGATGCCAGGTAGCTACATCATCTCAATGGGTACGCTTCCATCTATCGCTCCCGACCTCTCAACGCTCAGCATTGACGGTGCAGCAAAAACAGCTGTTATCGACGTTGCTTACGGACGCAGCGTAGCAGACATCTGCGAAGAGCTGGGTTTGAAGCAGTACGGCGATATGGCAACCATCTGTATCGCTTATCCTAAGAAAGACGGAACTTACGGCTTCGGTGCCGCTCGTTTCACCTTCAAGCAGGGTTCTGACGTAGCAGGTTCATTCGACCTCGCCATCACCGGTGATCTCGTAGCTGCTTCGTTTGCTTACGCAACAAACAAGCTGTCTCTCACCGTAAAGACTGCTTTCGAGTGGGCTGACGGTGCTGATGCTGAGCACACTTACACTGCTGCAATCTGCTCGCAGTATCGCAACGGTAAGTACTTCCGCAGCAAGGCTCAGTTCGATGTCCTCGCTGGTTCTCCAAGCTACAGCGAAGCTATTCAGACCTACCCTGTAGGTCAGGAGCGTTTCCTCAATGGTGATGCTTCAAGCAACGACAATGGTGGTGCTGCTCCAGTAGAACCATCAACGCCAAGCGACCCAGTAGTAACTGACCCAGTCCTCACCATTCAGAAGAACGGTACAGGCTCGGTTGTAGTTACTCACGAACAGGTAGCTGTTCAGACTGGTGCAACCATCCCAGCAAACGACGAGGTTGAACTAGTCGTAACTCCAGCAGAAGGATTCACTCCAACTGCAACTGTCAACGGACAGTCTGTTCAGTTGACCCAGAGCGGTGCAACTTATGAAGGCAGCTTCCTCATGCCATCAGCTAACGCAACTCTCAGCGTCGTCACTTCAGGCGGCGGTGGAGTTGACCAGAACTAAAGCAAGGAGGGCGTAATGTATGGACGAAAACAAGAAGAAAGCGATAATCGAAATCGTGCGTTTCATTATCACGGTGTTGGGAGCCATCTTCGGAACCTCTGCACTTCAGTCCTGTGGGCTTGCTTAGGAGTGTTTGGTCTAGAAATTGATCTCTAAAAATTGAGTCGAGCTATACAGCTCGGCTCTTTTTGTAGTTTTGTAGTTTTGTAGTTTTGTAGTTTTCACACTTTGACAATTGATAATTCGCTTTGCGCAAAATGCTACGCCTCAATAAATCAAATAAACTTGATTTATGTTCAGCTTAATCGCATTTTTGTCAATTTGTCAATTTGTCAATTTGTCAAATCGTTAATTCACGTTTTGTGACCTATCTTCCAACCACCTCTCATGTTAGGTCTTTGGAAGCCTAAAACATCCTTACAAGCATCTACAGAATTATTTTTACAGCGAACCACGTTAGGTCTTAAAAAATGCGATTGTCATCAAATCATGCTAAAAATGGGCACATCAGTAAAACTATGTCGCCCTTACAGGGCTGAGAAACTTTAGTTCGACGGAGTCAATGATGGGGTGTCATACTAATAGGGTTGTCACCATAGATAGGGCTCACACCCTAGATAGGGCTCACACCCTATCCTAAACTATAACACCCCGTTGGGGTTAAATGGTAAATGGTAAATGTTGAATGCCGTCTGTCGAGTTGTTCCCACCCTGGGAACCAAACGTCCCCACGTTGGGAATCAAACAGTCCCACGTTGGGACTGTGAAACACTAATCCTTATTCTTGATTATTCATAACTGATACGGAAATAGTCGAGTGCTGATTTATATTGATCCTGTGCTGTCAGGCAGGTATCGGTCAGATAACCATCAATGTGTCCCCATTCGCGCAAGCCACGATAGTAGAACGTCTTGAGTTCGTCGGTAATAATGAAGGGCACGATGCCACTACGCAAACATTCTTTGAACATCACGAGACGACCCACACGTCCGTTGCCGTCTTGGAAGGGGTGAATCTTCTCGAAGCGGACATGAAAGTCGAGGATGGCCTCCAAAGTGTGCTGACCCTTAGCATTGTAACCATCAATGAGTCGCTGCATACTGTCGTGAACCAGTTCGGGCTCACACGTCTGTTCACCACCAACCTCGTTGGGCAGACGCTTATAGTCGCCTACGGCAAACCAATCCTTGCGACTGTCGGACGTACCCGTTTTCAGAATGCCATGAAGCAACTTTATCAACTCTTCAGAAAGGGGCTCCTGAGCACGGTCGATAATGATGTCTATACAACGGAAGTGGTTCACCGTCTCCACGATATCGTTCACATTGATACTTTCGTCAGCAGCCACACCAATGGTGTTCGTCTCGAATATGTAACGTGTCTGCTCGTGTGTCAGACGACTACCCTCTATGTGATTTGAATTGTAGGTCAAGTCTATCTGGGTTTTATGATAGATATTGCCCTTCATCTTCATTTCTTTCTGCTCGCGAAGTGCTGTGAGCAATGGCGTTATCGTGTTCATTGTCAATGCGTTTAGTTTTCATCTGCAAAGATAGTCATTTTTTTTCACTCCACCAAACAAAAGCAAGTATTTGTATTTTCAATGTATTCAAAATTCATTTTTCGCTTTTCCCAATTCTATCTTCCAACCACCTCGCGTGCGAAGAAGTCGAGGAAGAAGGGCCAGTTGGGACCTGCTTCGTGACCGCCATGGTGCTGACGATAGGTGAGGCGTCCGTCCATGAGTCCATTGTCCATACCTGGGAAGAGGTCGGTGCCTACACCTTTATAGCCCAGCAGTTCATAGACAGGTGATGCCTTTGATGCTGAGATGAACGAACCTACTACATCCTGCCATTTGTCGCCGCTCCAGCTGCCGGTAGAGATGAAGCAGGCACGTGGAGCGCAGAGGGCAATGAGTTCGTGCTGATCAACAGGTATGTCGTTTTCTGTCAGCGGATCTGCACCGTACTTGATGAGGTTGCCGCACACCCAGTGGTATTCTTCGTTTGATACGATGTTGCCGATGCTCTCACCGCAGTCACGACGCCATCCTGCAGCACCAGCCTTGCCGGATGAAGCTATGAATCCGGCTGCGATACGTGGTTCGAAGGCCATCGCGACGAGTGAGGCTTTACCATAACGTGACACGCCCTCAATGGCGCACTTGGTGGCATCGAAGGTCTTATCGGTCTCGAAGTAATCGATGAGGCGTGACAGCCCCCACCCCCATGCACGGAGCGAACCCCAGTCGGTGGGCTGGCGGTGATTGCCCTTGTTGCAGAGTCCGATGATGCCGTTCGTCAGTCCTGAGCCTGCATCAGCTTGGATGGACGATGGGTTGATGGTGGCTGCTGCCCATCCGCGTTCGATGACCATCTGCTGCCAAGAAACGGAACCGGCACGAGAAAAGCTACGGGTAGGATCACCTCCTCCGAAACCGAACTCTATGATGACAGGCAGGTTCTGCTTACCTTCCGGATACACCACATTGGCCTGGATCTCGACGGTGATGGCGGGATAGCTGGAGTTGTCGACCACACCTTTCAGATAGCGCACCACGACTTGCTTTCCTGCAAACTCTTTTTTCTCTTCGTTGGTCACCTCCCACTTCACACCGGGCACATTGGCGGGAATGCGGCCATAGACGTTGTCTTCGAACAGGCGGACAATTTCCGGACGGCGCACCTTATTCCACATCTTAGCACTTGTGACCTTCTTGCCGCCTTCCGTCACCAACGGATCGGGGTAGAAAGGATAAGGGTTGGCAATCAGTTCGTCATAATTCGGATGTTTGCTTTCGTCCTGACTGTTGGGCTGACGACCTTCACGAGGCTGACTGACACCTACTTTTGCCAGCATATCTGCATAATCGGCTGCCGCTATCTTACGAAGGCTGTCCTGTCGGGCTGGGTTGCCGCCTCCGAACATCATGAACTGTGCGTTAGCTGTAAACGGGATACATGCTATCAGCATTGTCCCGAAAAAATACGTTATTGTTTTCATTTCTCAGTAATTAATTTTTGCAAAGTTACGAAATAATTCACTTCGTGCAAAATGCTACGCCTCAAATAACACAAATAAACTTGGTTTTTGTTCAGCTTAAACGCATTTTTGATAATTGACAATTGATAATGATGCAAATTCCTGTGTTTTTCTACTCAAAAGACTTGTTTTTTTTGTAAAATCTGCAAATTATTATACATTATAAATTATACATTATAAATTATTTTGTAACTTTGCATCCGATTTGTGAATTCGAACAAAACAGATATAAAAGATATGATTAAAATCACTTTCCCAGACAACAGCGTTCGTGAGTATGAAGCTGGTGTAACTGGACTTCAAATTGCAGAGAGTATTAGTCCGCGTCTTGCACAAGACGTTATCGCATGTGGTGTAAACGGAGAGACAACTGAGTTGAACCGTCCTATCAACGAGGATGCCACCATCAATCTTTACAAATGGGATGACGCAGAGGGTAAGCATGCCTTCTGGCACACATCTGCCCACTTGATGGCTGAAGCTATCGAGGAACTCTACCCTGGAACTCAGTTCGGTATCGGTCCTGCCATCGAAAATGGTTTCTACTACGACGTGATGCCACCTGAGGGTGTGAAACTGAGCGATGCTGACTTCCCGAAGATTGAAGAGAAGATGCAGGAACTGGTACAGCGCAAGGAAGCGCTCGTCCGTAAGGAGATATCCAAGAACGACGTGATGGAACTCTTTGCTTCGAAGGGCCAGACTTATAAGAACGAACTGATTGCCGAACTTGAAGACGGTAAAATCACCACATATACACAAGGAAACTACATCGACCTGTGTAAGGGTCCTCACCTCATGAACACAGCTCCTATCAAGGCTTTCAAACTCTTGAGCCTGGCTGCTGCTTATTGGCGTGGCGACGAGAAGCGTCCGATGATGACCCGTATCTATGGTATTTCATTCCCAAAGAAGAAGATGCTCGATGAGTATCTCGTAGCACTCGAAGAAGCTAAAAAGCGTGACCACCGTAAGATTGGTAAGGAGATGGAACTCTTCATGTTCTCTGAGCGTGTAGGTAAGGGTCTGCCAATGTGGCTTCCAAAGGGTACTCAGGTACGTATCCGTCTGCAGGACTTCCTGCGTAAGATTCAGAAGCGTTACGGCTATCAGGAAGTGATGACTCCACATATCGGTGGTAAGAACCTGTATGTCACATCCGGTCACTGGGATCACTACGGAAAGGATTCGTTCCAGCCTATCCAGACACCAGAAGAAGGCGAGGAATACCTGTTGAAACCTATGAACTGTCCTCACCACTGCGAAATCTTCGCTTGGCAGCCTCGTTCATATAAGGACCTCCCATTCCGCTGTGCAGAATTCGGAACGGTTTACCGCTATGAGCAGTCAGGTGAGCTGCACGGACTGACACGTGTACGTTCGTTCACTCAGGACGATGCTCACATCTTCTGCCGTCCCGACCAGGTGAAGGAAGAGTTCCTGCGCGTGATGGACATCATCAACATCATCTTCAAGGCACTCGACTTCGACCAGTACGAGGCTCAGATCAGTCTGCGCGACCCTAACGACAAGGAGAAATACATCGGTAGCGATGAGGTATGGGAGCAGGCAGAGCGTGCTATCATCGAAGCATGTGAGGAGAAGGGCCTGAAAACCAAGACCGAGCTTGGTGAAGCTGCATTCTACGGTCCGAAGCTCGACTTCATGATTAAGGATGCGCTGGGTCGTCGTTGGCAGCTTGGAACCATCCAGGTGGATTACAACCTTCCTGAACGATTCAAACTGGAATATACTGGCAGCGATAACGAGAAGCATCGTCCTGTAATGATTCACCGTGCTCCATTCGGTAGTATGGAACGTTTCATCGCTGTCCTCATCGAACACACAGCGGGTCGTTTCCCATTGTGGCTCATTCCTGATCAGGTGGCTATCCTACCAATTTCAGAGAAATACAATGACTACGCCAAGAAGGTGTGTGAGTATCTCAACATGAACGACGTTCGCGCCATTGTGGACGACCGCAATGAGAAGATCGGACGTAAGATCCGTGACAACGAAATCAAGCATATCCCATACATGCTCGTTGTGGGCGAGAAAGAAGAGAACGACGGAACTGTCAATGTACGTAAGCAAGGAACTCAGCAGCAGGAGACCATGACGATGGCCGACTTTGCGAAGAAGATCCAGGACGAGGTACGCCAGATGACCGAAGAGTTCTAATTCACGTCTGTTATAAACAAATAGTGCTCATTTGCGCAAAAACGGTGCTTATTGGATAAGAATTAAGACCCTAATTGCAAATAATTATCAATTATCAATTGTCAATTGTCAATTATTTTGTATCTTTGCGCCCGATTTGTGTGTATCAAATCATACTGAACATAAAAAACGAACATAAAAACGAATTAGAAACCGAAGGAATTATCACATTTAATGAAAGGTGACAACAAGAAGCAGCAGTACAGAGTAAACGAACAAATACATGTACGCGAAGTCAGAATCGTTGGTGAAGGAATCGAATCAAAAGTCATTCCAACACGCGATGCACTTCAATTAGCAGACCAAATGGGAGTAGACTTAGTGGAAATCTCCCCTACTGCACAACCTCCGGTTTGTCGACTCATCGACTATTCAAAGTTCCTTTACCAAATCAAGAAGAAGGCAAAGGAGATGAAAGCCAAGCAGGTGAAAATCGACGTGAAGGAAATTCGTTTCGGACCACAGACAGCAGAGGCTGACTATGCATTCAAACTGAAACATGCCATTGAGTTCCTCACTCAAGGCAACAAAGTGAAAGCATACGTGTTCTTCAAAGGCCGTTCGATTGTGTTCAAGGAACAAGGAGAAGTACTTCTGCTCCGACTGGCCAACGACTTGGAAGAAGTCGGTAAGGTGGAAAGCATGCCATCGCTCGAAGGTAAGAAGATGATTATCATGTTAGCACCTAAGAAGCCAGGCAGCGGAAACCAGAAGAAGAAGGAGCAACAACAGAAGCAGCAAGCCGCTCAACAAGCCGCACCTCAAGCTGCACCTGCACCACAGGAAGTAGTAGCAGAGGAAACTCCTGAAGAAGAAAACGAAGCATAAACAATGTAAGAAAAGGTGCGTAACGTCCTGGTATATACGTTGCCACTCATAGTAATAACAAATTAAATAACAAAAAAATGCCAAAAGTTAAAACAAGTTCAGCCGCTAAAAAGCGCTTTAAGCTTACTGGAACTGGAAAAATCAAGAGACAGCACGCTTACCACTCTCACATTCTGACAAAGAAGACTAAGAAGCAGAAGAGAAATCTCGACCACTCTGCAATCGTGGTAAAAGCAAACGTAAAGCAAGTACGTGACCTACTTTGCCTCCGTTAAATCTCTAACAGTAAGTAAGAATTAATTAACAGATTGTTTAATCGAATGCTTAGCTCAAAAAGAGTAGTAACGACTACCGCTAACATTCAAAAAGAAAAAAAATTATGCCAAGATCAGTAAATCATGTTGCTTCAAGAGCAAGAAGAAAGAAGATTTTAAAGCGCGTTAAGGGTCAGTTTGGTGCACGTAAGAACGTGTGGACCGTTGCGAAAAATGCTTACGAGAAGGGACTTACATACGCATTCGTAGGTCGTCGTCGCAAGAAGAGAGAGTTCCGTGCATTGTGGATTCAGCGTATCAACGCAGCTGCTCGTCTTGAAGGTCTGTCATACTCACAGCTGATGGGTGCCCTTCACAAAGCAGGTATCGAAATCAACCGCAAGACTCTTGCAAACCTCGCACTCAACAATCCTGCAGCATTCAAGGCTGTCGTTGAGAAAGTAAAGTAAATCTACTTGACTTACAATACGGGAGAGCGTAAAAAAGCGCTCTCCTTTTTTATAACAATTATCAATATTCATTATGTTACAACAAACAATTAAAATCAAGGCAAACACCATTCGCTGGCATCAGTTCTCACGACGCTCCGATGCAGTGTTCCTCAGTCTCGGTCGGGAAATCAACATCGGTGTGCTGAGTGTCGCTACCCTGCTTGCTGCCACACCCGATTCGGCAACAGCAAGAGTTTCGATGGCTCCAGTACACGCTGACGAAGCAACGGAACTGCTGGACAACGGAGTCGCGGATGGAGTGGTCATCGACGATGAGATAGTGGATGGCATGCCTATCGATGAAACAGTCATCGATTCTTCCTTTACGGAAAAACACATTCAACTGAGTTGCACAGAAGTAACAGCTTCACGTATTCCGATTTCATCGGACAAGGCAACCCGAATCATTCAAATCATTACAGCAGAAGATCTTAAAGCCAGTTCGGCACAAAGTGTGAGCGACCTACTGAAATTGGTGGCTGGAGTCGATGTGCGCCAACGTGGCGGGTTCGGCATTCAGACCGATATTGGTGTGAATGGAGGCAATGAAGATCAGGTGACCGTAATGCTCAACGGTATTAACATCTCTAATCCTCACACAGGTCATCTCACAATGGACTTGCCTATCAACATGAACGACATCGAACGTATCGAGGTGCTGGAAGGTGGAGCCAGTCGTGTATATGGCTCATCGGCTTTTGCGGGCGTCATCAATATCGTGACGAAGAGCGAGGCGGTCAATCGTGTCAGTATTGCCACATCGGGCGGTTCGTATGGAACATTCTGTATGGATGGTTCCGTCAATCTGCTTTCAGGTGCGTTCACCAACCGCTTCAGTGGCGGATGGAGCCAGAGCGACGGGGCAAGTGCAAATAGCGACTTCAAGAAAGCAACCGTCTTCTGGCACGAGCAGTATAGCAGCGACATTTTCGACCTGCGTCTGCAGGCAGGAATGAGTTCAACGAAGTATGGAGCCAATACGTTCTACGGAACCGGCAGTCAGTCACAGTATGAGGAAAACGACCGCTATATGCTGTCGTTGCAGGGCGAGAGCAAGGGAAGCCTGCATCTGCTTCCGCAACTGTATTGGAACCGTATGTACGACCATTACATCTGGCGCAAGGAGAATCCTGCAGCATACGAAAACTATCATCGAACCGATGTGTATGGCGGACAGCTGAATGCATGGACGGCGTGGCAATTGGGAAAGACAGCTATTGGGGTGGAGTTCCGACGTGAAAACATCTTGAGCACCCGACTTGGTAAGCCAATCGACGCGAACAGCATCAACCCCTACCCTGGTTATAAATACGAGGACGGACGCAGCAATCTCGGCATCTATATCGAGCATGATGTGCTACTCGACAACTGGAGTTTCTCGGCAGGTCTGCTAGCCAATCACAATACCAGTGTGAGTGGCGGACTGCGTTTTTATCCCGGCATCGATATCAGTTACCGTCCGATGGAGGGAATGCGTCTGTATGCATCGTTCAACCAGAGTCTGCGCACACCTACTTACACGGAATTGTATTATAACGGTCCGGGATTAGAGGCGAACAGTGCGCTGAAACCAGAGAAGAGTACCGACTACGCAGTGGGATGCAGTTTTACTTCATCCGCTATCAGCGCTACGCTGAAAGGCTTCTATCGTCATGAGACAGATATGATGGACTGGGTGAAACCTTATGGAGCTACTGTCTGGACTACTGCAAACTCCGATATCGACAATATGGGTGTAGAGGCCTTGGTGATTTATGACACGAGCAAATCGACAGCCGAAAAACACTATTTTATAAATAAGGTGTCTGTAGGCTACTGCTACAACTACCAGCACCGCATCGATGAACAACAAGCAGCCAACTATGCCAACCAGTTGGTCTATCTGCGCCATAAGTTTGTGGCTACACTTCAGCACCGAATCATTGGACATCTCTCCGCACAATGGGAGTTTGTGTACAAAGACCGTACAGGTTGGTTCGACAATGCTCAAACACAGGAACGTCAAAACTATGGCAGTTTCGGACAGTTGGACTTAAAGGTACAGTGGAATACGGAGCGGCTCAGCATTTATGCACAAGCCAACAACCTCACTGGCAAACATTACTACGACATTGCCAATGTGTGCCAACCAGGACGTTGGTTTACTGTCGGCACAAAACTGAATATTGACCTATAGCCATCTTGTATTGCACAGATTGCACTGAAAATGCAGGTTTTGAGCATAATAATTGCGCATTACCTGCTTTTTCGTGTGATTTCTCATCGTTATATTTCCCCAAGTGGGAATTATTGCATATCTTTGCATTTGAATCTAAAAAATGACTAGTATTAACATCTAAATAGTATAAAAGTATGAAAGCATTTGTATTTCCAGGACAGGGAGCACAGTTCTCTGGTATGGGCAAAGACCTGTACGAGTCAAACCCTCTTGCAAAAGAGTTGTTCGATAAAGCTAACGAGATTCTCGGCTATAAGATTACCGATATTATGTTCGAAGGTACAGCTGAAGAATTGAAGCAGACAAAGGTTACGCAGCCTGCTGTGTTCCTTCACTCTGTTATTTCTGCTCTTTGTATGGGCGATGCATTCAAGCCAGAGATGGTAGCAGGTCACTCTCTTGGTGAGTTCTCTGCACTTGTTGCTGCCGAATGTCTGTCGTTCGAGGATGGTCTGAAACTTGTCTATAAGCGTGCTATGGCTATGCAGAAAGCCTGTGAGGCAGCTCCAAGCACGATGGCAGCCATCATCGGTCTGCCCGACGAAGAGGTAGAAAAGGTTTGTGCAGGTATCAGCAAGGAAGGCAACGTAGTTGTTCCTGCTAACTACAACAACCCTGGACAGCTTGTCATCTCAGGAAATATCGAAGCTGTAAACGAAGCATGTGAGGCCCTGAAGGCTGCTGGTGCAAAGCGTGCGCTTCCACTACCTGTAGGTGGTGCGTTCCACTCTCCACTCATGATGCCTGCACAGGATGAGCTGGCAGCTGCCATTGAGCAGACAGAGTTCCACGCACCTAAGTGTCCTGTTTACCAGAATGTGGATGCAAAGGGTCACACAGATGCAGCAGAGATCAAGGCCAACCTGCTGAAGCAGTTGACGTCACCAGTGAAATGGACTTACGAAGTACAGGCTATGATTGCCGACGGTGCTACTGACTTCACAGAGTGTGGTCCAGGCAAGGCTCTTCAGGGCATGATTGCCAAGATTTCACGCGACGTAACCGTTCACGGCATCGAGGCATAACTGAAATATAATAAGTCAATAGTCGATAGTAAATAGTATTTAGTAAATTGTCAAATCGTAAATAATACAATGCGTCCTATTATCTATCAGACATTGCCGCGCCTGTATGGAGCTGTAAGCAAGGAGAACGTCCGAAACGGTTCGATTGCCCAGAACGGATGCGGTAAGATGAATGACTACACAACCAAGGCCCTGAAACATATTCGGGGACTTGGTTTTAATTATATTTGGTACACAGGCCTCATTGAGCATGCCACGAAGACCGACTATTCCCGCTATGGCATCAAGGCCGACAACCCAGCCGTAGTGAAGGGAAATGCAGGCAGTCCGTATGCGATTAAGGACTACTACGACATCGATCCCGACTTGGCAGTCGATGTACCTCACCGCATGAAGGAATTCGAGGCACTTGTTGCTCGTACTCATCGTGCAGGACTGAAGATGATTATCGACTTCGTTCCTAATCACGTAGCACGTCAATATGGCTCAGATGCCAAGCCAATGGGTGTGGCAGATTTGGGCGAGAATGATGATTGCGAGACAGCATTCTCCACACAGAACAATTTCTACTACCTGCCCGGACAGCATCTCGACATCAGCGACATCGCTGGCGAGGAAGCTCACTACGACGAATATCCAGCTCGTGCGACAGGCAACGACTGCTTCACTGCCCGTCCTTCCAGAAACGACTGGTATGAAACGATAAAACTGAATTACGGCATCAATCCGTCAACACGACATCTTGATGCAACCATTGCAGAACAACTCAACACCGTTCTGCCCACCGATGGTATCCGTGGCTATGGACACCTTGGGAACCCCTCTCTAATCTCCCCCAAGGGGAGAGGATTGGGTTACGACACACAACTCCCCTCCTTAGGAGGGGTTGGGGGAGGTCGTTTTCTTTTCACCTACCCCGATACCTGGTCGAAGATGCTAGATATCCTTCGTTTCTGGGCAACGAAAGGCATAGACGGCTTCCGCTGCGATATGGCAGAAATGGTACCTGTAGAGTTTTGGGAGTGGGCCATTCCGCAGATCAAGAGCGAACATAGCAACATCATCTTCATAGCCGAAGTATATAATCCCTACGAATATCGCAACTATATTCATCGTGGTCACTTCGACTATCTTTATGACAAAGTGGGAATGTATGACACGCTGCGTCGTGTGGTAGGAGGTGAAAGCGCATCACTCATCACCCAATGCTGGCAGTCAATCGACGACATCCAGCAGCACATGCTCAATTTCCTCGAGAACCACGACGAACAACGCATCGCCTCGCCATTCTTTGCAGGCGAACCCCGTCGTGCCTACCCTGCCCTACTCGTATCTGCCCTCATGCGCACCAATCCGTTCATGATCTATCAGGGTCAGGCTTTAGGAATCGACGGGATGGAAGATGCAGGCTTCAGCGGCAAAGACGGTCGTACCACCATTTTCGACTACTGGAGCACAGATGCATTCCGTCGTTGGTGCAACGACGACCGTTTCGACGGACTACAGCTGCACGACCAAGAACGGGAAACGCTCGACTACTACACCCATGTGCTCAACATCGCAGCTACAGAACGAGCCATCACTGAAGGTCAGACATTCGACCTTATGTATGCCAACTATGAGAATCAGGCAATGGACACCAACCGTCTCTTTGCATTCTTACGCAAGGCAAAGAACGAAACCATCCTTGTTGTTGCCAACTTTGCCGATACAGAGATGTGGGCTGACGTACGCATCCCTGACCATGCAGTCGACTATCTTCAGCTTCGTACAGGTGTATGCCAGGCAACAGACCTGCTCACAGGAAATGCACAGACCGTAGAGATATATCCCGACCATATCATCCCCGTACACATCCCTGCACGTGATGGACTGGTACTCAAGTTCTAAGAATGTGACAAATGACCATATGTTCGTAAAAAGATGGTGTCTGTTAACTTAAATTTCGCACAAGGTTTCACCCTCCCATGTTCTTGACCACAGTCTTAAATATAGGTGTTCAAAACTTGAATCGATTCGATTGATCGTTTGAATCGATTCAATAGATGAGTTGAATCGATTCACGAAATCCATTTAATTGATTCAGCAAAAACGGTGTTGAAAAAGCCTATCGATTGAGATTAACAAAACAGGAAGTAACAATTTGATGAAAGTTCTAACGGGGTAACAAATTTTTCCCTTAGGGGGAAAACGAAATTGCCCCCTTCCTTTCGCAATGTTTCATTGCTTTGTATAAATCGCTGAGTCGTGACATCTTCGATTGTCAATTATTAACTTTCACAATACTATCTTGCAGAATTGTTTTTATTTCATCGTATTGTGTGTTATCGATATGAATTGTACGAGAACATTGCGAGATACATATTGCAAAAATGGAAACAACAACTGCACAAATAGAGATTACCAATGCTTTTACTGCAGTATTATTTGACTTTTTTGCTTCCTCTGTTTGCTTTTGAGACTCATATGTCTGTTTTTCTGCTTCATCAGTTTGATTCCTACTTTCCTCTAATTGTTTTTGGTTATAGTAACTCGAACGCAAATCCTGTAATAATTGCAGACAATAGTCCCAAAGATTGTTATAGTAAGAAGTATCATCCTCAGCCGTCTTTACTTCCGGGTCAATAACAATCGTATTCATTTGAGTCCTTATCCAATCAGGTGTCTCTATTTTGTTTTCCTCATATATTTCACAAAGTGTGTTCAATACTTTGCTCGTATAGTTTTTCTTTCCCTCTGTAGCATTGTTTTTACAGACAATTCCTTCACATATGAGGTCCTCGATCCTTTTGAAAGATTCATCATTAATTTTCATAATTCAAAAACTTTATAAGGTTGATTGTTCTATGATTTTGATTTCTTCTTCCGTCAAGCCATAGATCTGATAAACGAGACGATCGATTTCGGATTCCAAGGAAGATACATCGGTATCATGATTTTTTGACTTCTCAATAAGAATCTTATCAACGATACCAGCTATTTCTTGAGTGTTTTTAGCAATTTTGAAAGGCAGGGCAGAAATAGTTGCTGCTTTCAAAGTATAGGCTCCGCCTGCTGTCATGATGCCAATGAAATGGAAATAGTAGTGCATTAGTTTGCTATTCAGAAGTCCTAAGATGTACTTGATTGGTAGTTTTGTAGATGTCAAGATATAACCATTACTTGGCAAGTAATGTTGTTCCGTGTCTATTGTAAAAGCCCATTTATCGGCAGTCAAGCCCCATATGATTTTCTCCTTATATTCGAATTCTTTGTAATAGCTTGCTGCACACCTTTGCAATGCATACCACTCATACCTAATTCCTGTTTCATCCTGATTCCTTTCTGACAAAGAATCCTTATGAGATTTCAACCAATCATATAATGATGGGTATTGCTTCTTTAGCTCTTTTTCTGCTTTCTCTGAAGCACCAGATATGTTATCGTTCTGTAAAGGGAAATGCCAAGGAACAAAAAGCAAGTTTTCGTCACTCTCATTGTAATACCACTTACGAATATTTCTTCCTTGAAGCAGATTCTTTATGACATCTTTATTTCTTGTATCTTCGTTGATTAGCTGACTTTTTCTATTATCGTTGATAATAAAAGCTGGATTATAACCTGTTGTTACGCCACGATTGATACTTATTCCTTCAATATCTGCTAAAGGTTGTGAACCTTTTTCAACTTTGTCCTTCAAAGTGAGTTCCGTCATATCAGAGAAAGACCATTCTTTTTCATCAAGATAGTCCTGCAAATATTTACCCAAAGTCTCTTGCCTCTTAATAAATTCTGGAATAAACTGTTCCTTTTTCAATTTGTAGAACCTCTCGTAAGTAAGCCAATTGCCTTTGTCCACATAATGTTTAGCAATTTCAATAATAACACTTGACACAAGAATATCCTCAAATACTTCCACCTGCTCGAAATTGATAATCTTTTGAATCCTATTGGAAGTTATCAACTCTCTTAGTTTCTTTCCATAACCCGTATTGAAGAATTTGTTAGTAGTGATAAAGCTTAAGACCCCTTTCGCTGTAAGGGTATTCATACCATGTTCAACAAAATAAATGCTCAGATCTGCAGTCCCAGAATAGACATTGAAAATGTTTTTTAGGGTACTGGCAATATACTTTAGTTTCTTTGCTTCTACGTAAGGTGGATTACCAATCACAATATCAAAACCACCTTGTGAGAAAACATCATAAAACCAAGTATGCCAAAGCATGAATTGGTTGTTTCCTGAAAGGTCGAGGTCGCCAAAGTCAACATTGATGCTCTGCTCTTTGAGTTGCTGCTTTACATTATTAATAATGTCTTGCTTCAGGAATGCTTTGCGCTTATGGTCTGTACAGTTGTAGTATTCATCGAGTTTCTTTCGTAAGTCGAGACGCAGCACATCAAGCATATCGTCAAACATAGTGGTTTGATAAGTTCCTGCCTTGTCTTGCTTCAACTCTGTGATATTAGACAAATCAACACCTTTGTATTGTTCCAGCAGCGAGTTGCCTTGCATAATCTTGAAGTCGAGGTTTGGCAATGCCTGCGGTGTCTCTTCATCAACAATCAGGGAGAGCCAGAAACGAAGGCGAGCTATATCAACGGCACCACGTTCTATATCTACACCATAGATGTTTTGCTGAATGATGTGCTTTTTGATTTCAGCGGCTTTGCTTTGTTCAATTCCTTCAAGGGCTGTACGACATAAGAAGAGTTCTTTGAGCAAGCCCATTGGGAAAGCTCCTGAGCCAATAGCAGGGTCGCATATCTTGACAGTCTTTAGAGCCTCATCCACCTGCTGACGGAACTTGTCGTTAGTTCCAAGAGCTTTGACATCATGAGTGGTTACAAACTGGCGGATGGCCTCCTTAGTTGCTTCGTCTTCAATATCTGTCTGGAGATAAGCTATGAGGCTTTCGCGACACATATAGCTGACAATCTCCTTTGGAGTATAGAATGCACCTTTGTCTTTGTTGTCCTCCAGCAGGTTTTCGAAGATTCTGCCAAGCATCTCTGGGTCAACACCTACCTCTGCATCGTCAGGATCATTCTCATCTATGGTGAAGTTATACGAGGCAAAGAAGTCGAGTAGGCTCTGCATATACTTGGCTGGCAGAGGGAATTCCGTTTCGTCTGTGGCATCACGCTCGAACAAGCCTCCGTTGAGATAAGGAATAAGACTCCCCCTGCCCCCTCCCAAAGAGGGGGTTGCCAAATCACCTTTACGTTCCGTGTTGAGGTCGTTGAATAGGACTTCGAGGACATTGTCTATGAAGTGGTCTTTGTCTTGACAATTAGCAAAGAGGTTTTGGATGAACTCTCTGTCGCCAGTACCCCAAGGTTCACCAGCAGGCACACCTAACCAACCTTTCTTCTGAAGGAACTGGAGGAAGACGAGACGGCCCATCAGTTTCTTCACATAATCGCGAATGGCTTTCTCTTGATTGTCAAACTTGGCAAACTGCTGCATGATAAACTCATTGGGCTTGCCCTCCTGGCGTTCTTCCCACTTGTTGGCAACCTTTACCATCCGCTTGCCAGTAACAAAGAAGATGATATCTTCGTACTGCTGCTTATAACCCTTGAAGAACATATCGCTGACGGCATCCACAGAGAAGGCTTTGGTCAGGTCTTTCAACGTAAGACTACTGTCGCGCAACTTCTCAAACTGCTGAATAGCGGTGCGGCTGCGATGACCTTCACCCAGCAGATAGGTAAATCGTTTGGCGTCAGTAGATTCTTTCTGATATGTTCCATCTTCGGCAAACGTCCAGGCCTCGCTAACGTAAGAGAATCGAAGCACACTCTCGTTCTTGCGATAGCAGAACATAAAGGCTCCAGCATTGCCGTTATTGCGCCAATCAGTCAGCAGCATATCGCGGATGCCTCTGCGGTTGCGTTCTATATCAACGCTGTCAGAGAGTTCAACTTCGTAGATGCTGATGGTCTGGTTGTCGCTCAATGTGATAGTACCCAGCCAAAATGCCTGTTTTGCAAACTGGCTGTTAGTAGAAACTTCAGATGGGGTGTTCCAGAACTTCACCTTACTGCTAAAGATGTCGTGTAGGAGCAACTGCCAGTTCTGGCGATTGTATCTCGATTCAATAATAGATCTGTAATCCATAAGACATTTAATTTACGATTTAGCAAAAGATTCTGAGAGGATGATAACAGCCTCGGATTCTTCCTCTCCATGCTGGGTATCACGATAGTAGGCATTATAATGGTTAGCCATTTCGAGCACTTGTTTCAGGGCATCTTCGAAGGTTATTTTTGCTTTGCTGCCTCCCTGACGTTGGAGGTCCTTCTGAATGCGTTGCAGTCGCTTTGCGATATAGGTGATGGTTCCTCGCTCTGCCAACTCTTTCAACTGTACCAGCTTCAGGCGGGTGTCGCCATCCTCAATATGTGGCATCATGCTGTTGATAAGGCTGACAGCTGTTGTCACCTGAGCACCAAGGTTGCTACGTTGGTTCTGGTTCTGCTCCTCTTCGTGCAGCTCCTCTTCTTTGGTTGCTTTGAATGATTTTATAGCTTTCTCCACATGGTCGTGGTGTTGGGCAATTCGAGGAACAGGCTTCTCTTCTGGGTCGGCTTTGAAATAGCTGAAGGCATCCAAGACAGACACCTCACGAGTCTGCTCGTCGTTCACAAGATAGAAAATCTTGCGGAAATTGGTCTTCAGGAATACCAGCGTGTCACCTGAAAGGGTTACACCTTCTACCTCACGTGGTTCTCGACCTGTGCGGCTACGAAGTGACAGACGCTCAATACGCTTGTATTCCTTGCGATTCTGTTGATAGAGGCTGCGTAGTTCTTCAAAGTAAGGCAATTCCAGATTGCGGTCTTCCTGCTCGCGCTTGATACCTTCTTTGAACAGTTTGTCCAAATCTCTGTCGATGATTTCAGCCGTTGAGTAGATTTGATTGTCCTCGCCAAAGGTGGTGTGGAAGGTTTGAATCTTACTGAGGGCTATCTGGTTGAGTTTGATTTCTTTGTTTCCTTGTCGAGAAGGATAGAATACATAGTTGTAGATAGTATCAGACTGGGAGCCGATACGGTTCACACGGCCAATGCGTTGCATCAGTCGAGTAGAGTTCCAAGGGGTATCGTAGTTGATAATGATGTTCGAACGATGCAGGTTGACACCTTCAGCCAATACGTCAGATGTGAGGATAATGTTGTAGTCGTTCTTCTTTGTCTTCCAATTGGCATCGAAGTTCTCACGGATGGTCTTAAACAGCGAACTGCGATTCTGAGCAGAAATCACCATCACGTCCTTACGACCTATACGCTTAGCAAGGTATTCGATGGTATCTACTGACTCTGAGAACACAACAACTTTCCCTTCTGGATTGCGATCTTTTTTGAATAGTTCATGTTTTAACAAGTCTTCGAATTTAGCAAACTTTGAGTCATCATCATCATCAATACATTCCCATTCAAGCCACATGTCGTCAAGCAACTGCTGGTCTTTGCGAAGCAAGTCAATGTATATTGGGTTGAAGTCTTCACGTTTAAAGACTGCATTCTTTGGATTGTCTTCTGCCTTTTCGTTCAGTTTTTCTTCAATTTCATCATCTGTGTAGCCTAACTCATAAAGTTTGTTGATGTCCATATCAGGAGCGATGAAAATACGATCGTTCTCCCACATGTTTATCATGTTCTCGTTTGCCTGACGGAAATTATCTACAGAGATTTTAAATGCATAAAAACTGCTTTCCAGACGCTTCACCAAGCCATTCTTGCGGATACCTGCCAAACTGCGGCTGATAAGCTCTGCATTGTCGTATAGTCCGTTCGATGCCTCTGCTTTTAAATAGGCGATAGCTTGATAGCGTGCGTATGCCAATTCTTTGTCGAGCACTCTCATCGCATTCTCGAAGAGGTTGGCAAGATGATCGTTCAGTTCGTATTCCTTCTTGATGGGTTCTGCCACCTTGGGGAATCCGTTTATGTCTTTGTGGTAGCGAGCGATGCTCTCAATATCTGTTCGAGTACGACGAACAGTCAGAGGCTTGATGACACGATCACGTACGCGTTCTGCCAACTTCTTAAACTTACGGATATCGAAGTTTTCTTCCTTGCGCAGCCTACGGAATTCTACGTTAAGTGGCGAGAAGAACGAGGTCAGGTTGGGCACACCGTCAATGGTACAATGACGTGGATCTTGGAACATCAATATCTGGTAGTAGAGGTCGATGGGCGAGTTGTTCATTGGGGTTGCAGAAATCAGCATCACCTTTTTCTTATAACCAGGAATGAAACCAGTCTCTACACGCGGCATCTTGCAGATTTCCTGCAATTGCTGGAATGCTCCTGTGGTGTAGTTACGGAATTTGTGAGCTTCGTCCACCAGCACCAAGTCGTATTCGTCTGCGTTCCAATAGTTATAGTTGTCGTCATCAAGAATCTTCGAGAGACTTCCGTTCGAGACGAATTGTGTGTATTTATCGATACCAAAATCCTTGAAGGTGGTCTTCCAGTTCTGTTCTACCGCAGGTGGATAGACTACGAGAATCTTGGTGTTATCACGACCGTTCTCAATGAGGAATTTCTTAGCTATCATGGTTGCAACAACCGTCTTACCAAGACCCACCACATCTGCTAGGAAGAAACCATCGTAGCGAATCAACTTCTGATAGCCCTCGATAACTGCATCCATCTGATATTCGAACTTATCGTAGCCTTCAGGCATGTCGAAGGGGTCATCCTGATCGACCTGCATAACACGGTCGGAGAAATACTCCATCAGCATCTTGATATAAAGCTCGTAAGGTGTCACATCACCCTTCAGGTAAGTTTTATCGAGAGTGGCCTGATAATCCTCTGCGTTGATAGGAACACCCTTGGCCTCTTCCCAAAGCAGTTCGAACTCATGACGAGCAAAGGAAACATCATCGTATTGTGTCAGCTTGACATTGAACTCATATTGT
Source organism: uncultured Bacteroidales bacterium (assembly GCA_902787555.1). Lineage (GTDB taxonomy): Bacteria > Bacteroidota > Bacteroidia > Bacteroidales > Bacteroidaceae > Colivivens. The sequence goes on along the minus strand of CADAGO010000002.1, from coordinate 149,901 downwards.
CTGTCATCACCTATACCCAAACCATTTCCACTCAGGTTGCTACTACCAGTAATAGCTGCACCAAAAGTATGTTGATTGAAGTTATCAGGATAAAGGATATAGAACTTTGCATGAATCTTCTTCGATGGATGAGCACGCATCTCCAGTTTACCATCGAGCAAATCCTGCACCATCTGGAGCATACCATCTTCCACCTTCTTTGTATAGTGCGACTGCTCTATATCCTGCTTTAACAGATGAAGACATTCTTCCTTCACCTCCTCCTCAGCACCAAAGAACAACTCTCCTTTTTGATAGGAATGTGCTATGTACTTATCCACATCAATACCAATCAGAATTCGAACTTTATTAATATTATCGAGGAATGGGCGCAAAGTGAAATATCCTGATGCTCTAAGGAAGCCCACAACTGCATCAAGGTTCTTGATTTGAGGGTTGTTCGAGAGAATCCCCTCAAACTCATTCATTAAGGTGTTCCCTTCCCTATTAGTAAAGAAATGGGACGAGATCGGTATGTCTTGCATATCTACGCATTTGATTAGGAGCGAAGGGACTATTGTTCGGAGATATGGGTCATTAGCAGAAGACCTTAGGACATAAGAAAAGCGTGAAGCAGCCCTTACCAATGTCCCAAGGTCCTTGCAAAACCCACTACGAAGATAAGTTCCGTCCACGCTAAGCGTAGACGTTGATACTTATTCGTTTCGTAGTTGTCTTATGAATTTGCAAGGTTCAGGGACATTCCGAATATAGCACAAACGCTATGATTAACCATTAAATACCACACCGCCAATCCTTCGCCAAGGAATGTGCTGACGATGTTCAAGTGCAAATGTACAACAAATGTGAGAAACCACCAAATCTTTTTTAAGAAAAATGCAAAAAAAGTTTACAGTTTACAGTTGATGGTTTACAGTTGATAGTAGTTTTGAGTTTTTTTGGCTCCAAACTCTTTGAATTGCGGAAGTGCAGTCGAACAATTGTCAGAGTACACTCTAACAAGTGACAGAGTGTACTCCAGCAAAAGACAAGTATGTAATTGTAAGATACTGAAGCGAAAAGTTTGAAGCCTAAATCCAATGAGAATTTACGCAGAAAACAAAGCGTTTGCAGGCTTAATCCGAGTCGAATTAAGCCTGCAAGCGAAAACTACAACTTCACCTTTACGCCTTTCGACTCGTTTTGCATGCGGTCGAGGGCTGTGACGACAAAGGTGCAGCCTGTCTGATTGCCTTGTAGGAGATAGCGGGGTTCGCTGACTATTGCTACAAGATGTGATGCATCGTCGGGTGTGAGGGTCGGTTTCTCACCTGGGGCGAAACGATAGACTGCATAACGGGTTGCCTTGTCTAACTCTTTCTTGGCTTTGGGCTCTTTCCACGCAAGGTAGATGCCATTCACCACAGAGGCTTGCGGAGCTACGATTTGTATCTTGAGTTTTCCTACTTTCTTTGGTGCTTTCTTGTCAATCCACGGCATGAGGGGCTGAAGAGCAGGGCGTTTGTGATATTCTTGCTCTAACATGGTGCGGTAGTTGCCTGGATTGTTGACTACAGCGGCTGCATACCATTGGCAGCTTCCCTGCACGTTGGGCAGGCTTCGCTGCAGTGCGTATTTCGAAATCATCTGATGAACTTGCGGATTCTTCGGGTCGGCTTCTTTCACTGTTCGCTCTACATCCTGTCCGATGTAAAGGGGACGATGGCCGCAGTAGTCATTCCACCAATGAACGAGTACTTCGTAGTCTGCAACAGCATAGCCGATGTTCCAGTAGATCTGAGGTATGAGGTAGTCAACCCACTCGCGCTCTTGCCACAACACAATATCGGCGTAGAGGTCGTCGTAGTTCTGTGTGCCGCGTGTAGCACTACCCTCTTTTGAGTTTTTTCCATTAGGACTATTGCGATAGATACCGAATGGTGAGATGCCAAACTTGACCCAAGGTTTCACGCGACGTACAAGGTCATGAATCTCCTGAATAAGGATGTTGACATTGTCACGACGCCAATCGGCTATCGAGGTGAAGCCACGTGGGTCGGCACGGAAGTTGGCCTCGTCGGGGATGGACTGCCCTGCTGTTGGGTAGGGATAGAAATAGTCGTCCATGTGGAGTCCATCGACATCGTAACGCTTCAGGATGTCCTCGATGACCATGCAGGTGTACTGACGGTTGATTTCCAAAGCAGGATTGAAGATGAGCAGGTCGCCATACTGGAAAAGTCGTTCGGGATGAGTGGCGGCTACGTGGTTTACAGCTACTTCTTTCGTTCCTGCAGTCTTGGCACGATAGGGATTGATCCAGGCATGACACTCCATGCTTCGCTTATGACACTCCTCTACCATCCATGCCAAGGGGTCCCAGCCATCATCGGGTGCCTTGCCCTGCGTACCCGTCAGATAGCGGCTCCAGGGTTCAAGGTCGGAACGATAGAGCGCATCGCCTTCTGCACGTACTTGAAAGAGGATGGCATTGATACCTGCTCCATGAAGCACATCGAGCTGTTCGGAAAGCATGCTTCGCAGCTGTTGGGGCGTTTTCCCCAGATACTGTCCATTTACACATTGAATCCATGCACCACGGAATTCGCGCTTGGGCTGTGCTGTTGCTGTCAAGGCTGCAACAAAAAGAAGGAATGAAATGAATAGTTTTTGCATATTTCTTGAATTGATTGTTTTAGAACTTATGTGACTTACGAGACTTACAAGAACGGTGTCAGCAGATTGCCAAACCATGCTACGAACCGTTTCCACTTTGTCTTACCTTTCCAATAGGCATCGCTCATGAGCACGCTGCTCTTTATGTCGTCTTCAAACATACGTGTCAGTTCAGCGGTGACTTCGCGGTCGAAGATGATGGTGTTGACCTCATAGTCACAACGCAGGCTGCGGCTGTCGAGATTGGACGAACCGACCGTACAGAACAGGTCATCTACCATCATGATTTTCGTGTGATGGAATCCGCCTCTGAACATATATACTTTCGCACCGAGCTTCTGCATCTGCCTGCCCACATAATGGCTGGCATCGGGCGTAAGCGGAATATCGCTCTTCTCGCTCAATAGAATCTGAACGTCCACTCCCCGTTCTATGCATCGCTTCAGGGCGCTACGTACCTGATGGGTAGGCACGAAGTAGGGATTGATGAGCAGCACCTTGTGGCGTGCATTGTCCAACATGCTACAGTATAGCTGACGGATGGATTTGTTGGTCTCACGCGGCTGGCGGTCGATGATGCCGAGCATAGACTGCCCATCCTGTTCGTTATGCTGAGGGAAATACTTAGAGCCGACAAGAATCTCGCCAGTCTCGTCAGCCCACATACGGCAGAAGATGTAGTGCAGATTGTTGACTGCTGGACCTTCGATGCGCATGTGCATATCGCGCCAAGGACCTATTCCCTCAAGTCCGTTGATGTAATAATCTGCCACATTCATGCCACCCGTATATGCCACCTTTCCGTCGATTACGACAATCTTGCGGTGGTCACGCGGGATGATGTGGTTGACCCATGGGAAGTTAATAGGGTCGAACTTCACCAGCTTAATACCCAGTGAGCAAATGCTGTCGTGCATGGCACGTTTCACGGGCCGGTTGTTCGACGAGTTTCCGAAGGCATCATACATGGCACGCACCTCGACACCTTCCTTCACCTTTTCAGCCAATTCGTGATAGAGCAGTCCGGCGATGGAATCATTGCGGAAATTGAAATACTCCAAATGGATGAACACCTTGGCCTTGCGGATGGCGTCAAACATATCTTCAAACTTCTCGTGGCCGCTCTTCAACAGCTTCACACGGTTGAAGTCAGTCAGTTCGATACCCTTGAGGGTCAGATAGTTCTTCTCGTCTATATCGCTCTGTGCTAAAAGCGAGCAACTGGTCATCACAACCAGCAATATTGTCAATAATCGTCTCATATATTTCCTAATAATTCCTCTAATGGGCCTATCCAGTCTTCATCTTTACCTACCAACAGACCACGCATGCCTACAGCCTGGCATCCCTCGATGTTGCGTGGACTGTCGTCCACAAACACACATTCCTCTGCACGCAACCCCGCTGCATCCATCATCCTGTGGAACATAGACGGTGCAGGCTTGTAATCACGAAGCTGGAAGCTGTAATATAAATAAGGTATGTAATGGCGCAACCCATGTCCGTCACCACTGAAAGCATCGCTCTCAGCCCATTGCTGCAGGAACGGGTTGAGGTTGCTCAGCAAGTACAGACGATAGTGCTGCTGGAGGCGAAGCAACGCATCAAGATTCTTGCGAGGTACCGCCTTTACATATCCCATCCATGCCCAATGTGCCTCTTCATACGAATAGGAAGGATTGTCCACACCCACGAACTTACCACCCTTCTGCTGTGCTTCTAGTGCCAGCAGACGACAGAACTCATCGGTTGTAATCTCACCCTTCTCCACCTGTCCGAAGATGCCTGTCTGCCCAAAAATGTTCATCTGCTGACGTGCGTCTGTGATGCCTAAAGTCTCGAAACGCCGCATTGCCTCCTCGGGCTGAAGATGTATGACGACACCTCCGAAATCGAATATGATATTCTTTACCATTGTATTTCTGTAATTCCTTTTGAACGTAAATAGCTGTTTGCCAAACTGAAATGATGATTACCGAAGAATCCGCGATAGGCAGACAGGGGCGACGGATGAGCCGATCGCAGGATGCAATGTTTCGAGCCGTCAATCAGACTGCTCTTACTCCCTGCATAACTGCCCCAGAGGATGAACACCAGATGTTCACGCCGCTCACTCAGGATACGGATGACAGCATCGGTAAATTCTTCCCAGCCCTGTCGTTGATGCGAACCTGCCTGATGTTCGCGAACCGTCAGTGTAGCGTTGAGCAGAAGCACTCCCTGCTGAGCCCAGCGTGTGAGATTGCCTGTCGAGGGAATCGGTGCCCCGATGTCGTCGTGTATCTCCTTAAAGATATTATTCAGTGAAGGCGGAAACGGCACGCCATCGTTCACCGAGAAACACAAACCATGCGCCTGTCCAGGCTCATGATAAGGGTCCTGACCAATCAGCACGACTTTCACACGATCGAACGGACATTGGTTGAACGCGTTGAAAATCAGTCGGCCAGGGGGAAAAACCGTATAACGGGCATACTCCTGCTTCACGAAACCTACCAGTTTCGCAAAATAAGGCTTATCGAACTCGCCCTGCAACTGCTGCTGCCACGATGGTTCTATATTGACCTGCATAGCGATTAATTAAACAATTCTGCCAGTTTATCCTGTAATGCTTCTTCACGTAGGTTCGTAGCAACAATCTTCCCTTGCTGATCCACCAGCAGGTTTGACGGAATAGACTGAATCTTATAGAGCACAGCACCCTCACAATTCCATCCTTTCAGGTCGGAGAGCTGAGGCCACGGCATCTGCAGCTTCTCAATGGCTGCAAGCCAGGCTTTCTTATCCTCGTCGAGCGAAACGCCGACCACTTCGAATCCCTTCTCGTGATACTTATCATAGGCGGCTACTACATTCGGCATCTCTGCACGACACGGACCGCACCATGAAGCCCAAAAGTCAACCAATGTATATTGATTCTCGGCTATCATCGACATTACGCTGACAGGCTTTCCTTGTGTGTCAGGCAAGGTGAAATCCGTAAACAGTCCACCCGCGCCTGCATTCTTCAGAACCTCTATCTGCTTCATAATCCTACGATAGTGAGGACCATCAGGATTCTTTGCCGAATAAGCCTTCAGCAACAGGTCGTGTGTCGGTGCTTTGCTTGGATCCTGATAGTATTGGGCAAACAGATAGTCTGCAATACCTGTTCCTGCATGATCCACGATAAACTGACGCTCTGCCTCATACATCATGGCAGTAATCGAGTCGAGCTGATGCTGAGCAACAGCGATTTCATCAGGCGACCCTTGATTGTTGAGCACAATTTGCCAAGGAGCTTCCTGCTTTGCCTCCCATTCTTTCTGCAAACGCTGATAATCTTCCCACAGAGGTCCGTCAGGTCCGTGGTCAACATAAACAGACAGCTTCTTACTTCCCTGCTTGAACAACTGCACATCAATCTGGGAATTTTCGAAAGGGATATCCAGAAAACCTAACCCTTCTGTCGTTCCGTTATGAGTAGGAATCATATAACAGATCTTTACCTCTTCTGCAATACCTGTGAACTCAAACTTGCCATTCTCAACGATAGCAGTATCGAACGGAACGAAATTGAAGAAACCTTCCATATCACACAGGAATACCGTATCGCCGTCTTCCGTACCCTCTGCGGTTCCCCTAATGATGTAGCCTTCAGACTTGTTAGTATTGTCGCATGCATACAGCACAGCCAAACACAAACAAACCAAGAATCCAAATAATTTATTCATATCGCTTACCTATAACCTATAACCTTTAACCAATAACCTTTAACCCCTACTTCACATGCCCTCCGGCTATCCAATGCTGCACAAAGTACGTCGAATTCAAATCATCGACGACAACCCCTCTCGAACTGCTGGCATGTATGAACTTATTCCCTTTGAGATAAATGCCAACATGATTGATATTGCTGGCTGTCTTACTATTTCCTGATGTCACGAAAAACACAAGGTCGCCACTCGAAAGCCCCGTGCGGCTCACATTGCGGCAATCCTGAATATACTGGTCGGCACTTCGACGATGGAGTTTCTTGTTGTAGACGGCCTTATAGATGGCAGTCGTCAGACCAGAGCAGTCTACGCCCTTTTTAGTATTGCCCCCATATTCGTATGGCACACCTAACCATTTTGACGATTCAATCATCAACCGCCAGTTATCGTGTTCCTCGATGTCGAATCCCAACGCAAGCCCGGCACGAGCCAGTTCACGCATATCTACATCCTTGTAAAACGAACGCGATGAGCGGCATGATGATAAAAAGCAGACAAGGGTAAGGAAGCACAATGCTCCCCACCCTTTCCTTAGAATGATGACACGATGATGATATTTATGCTTCTGCCGCAATCGACTCATGATGAACGTTTCCTTCGAAGTATTGTTCGATTTCAGCAATCATATCAGTATCGGCCTTACTGTAATCCTTGATGATATGCCCATGTTCAAGCAAAGCCACACGAGTACAGATGTCGAGTGTATGCGTCAGGTTATGACTCGATACGATGATGGTTGCACCTGTCTGCTTGTTGTAGTCCTCCAGCAGATACTTCATTGCTATCTGGCTCGAAGGATCGAGGAAGTTGAACGGTTCGTCGAGAATCAGCAGGCTTGGATGATTGAGCAAGGCTGCGATGATACCCACCTTCTGCTGGTTACCTGCCGAGAGGTTACGAATCAGCTTGTTCTGGCCACATACTTCTCCGTTCATAAAATCAACATAGTGTCTCAACTGTTCGTCAATCTCCTCCTTCGGAATATTGTTCACTTTTCCGATAAAAGCGAAGTACTCGTCGGGGGTGAGATAGTCGATGAGGAATCCAGAATCGATGTATGCACCGGTAAATGCTTTCCAGTCTTCTGTCTTCGATGTGATATACTCCGCATCCTCCGTCTTGATGGTTACCATACCCGTATTAGGTTTTAGCAAATCGAGTATCAGTCGGAAGAGGGTTGTCTTACCGGCACCGTTGTTGCCTACAAGTCCTAAGACATCTCCACTATGAATGGTAAATGTATCAATATCTAATGCTACATTCTCGCCGAATACTTTCTTAAGCGTTTCGAGTTGCACGGAAACTTGACATGTTTTCATATCTTCTTATCATAAATTGTTTATAAATCGCTTTTAACCACACATGGTGCAGAGCCACACCAACCAAACCTAATGCCATCATCACAATGCCTCCCCACATATTGCCTAACAACATCACCAACACATACATGATACCCATCGGGACAAACATCGCAGCCATCGAAACAAAGAACTGTGCCTTCGAGTTGGTGGTCTTCTGTTGCAACTTCTGGGTCAGGTTCAATGTTGTATTATTGAAGATGGCCAGGATGAACAGACATGGGAAGATACAGCCTGGTGTGAAGAACAGGCATCCCAACATCTCATAGATCGTATACTTGCCTGTTGCTACAGGAGCAATCATCGAAAGTGTAGGTATCAACAGCATGGCGATATAGAAGTAATACTTGGCCTTCAACAGCGACAGCACCGATTCCTTACGGCTCATCAGTCCGTCAATATAATTACCCTCTACACCCATCACATTTGTGAGCGTCATGATGCCATACACAGCAAAGCAATAGACACAGATGAATACACGCATGAAACTCGCATCATAGGCTGTCGTAAATGCTGTAACGGCACAGAAAAGCAAGGTGATTGTAAGACCCGAAATGAAAATCTTGCGAACTACGTTGTTGCGGGCAATCGACTTGATTTCGAGTTTCAGATATTCGCCAATCACACCATAGCGGTTCAGGAAACTCATCTCCTGCGACTTCACTTTCTTCACCTTCTCGACCTTCGCAATCTCGGCATAGAGGAACTTACGTTGCATCCACAGGTTCACAAAGTACAACACAGCGATACACAGCAATACTGCCACGAAGCAGAGTGGATTCCACTCGATGAAGCCACGCATGAACAGCATCGAACCTGTGAAGAGCCAATCGTTCAGCACCATGCCGAAAATAATAAGGACAGCATAGAATAGAAACGGCACCAGGAGGTAGAGAAAATGCTGATTGATGAGTGTACGCCAAATCAAATACCAGTAGGCATTGAGGACGAACAGCAACCACACACCTATCATATAGCCGATGAAGCTAATCCATCCAAAGTACGGCATCTGAGCAACAGTCAGGAAACCGAACGGGATGAAGAAGAAAAGGAAAAAGGCGTTACCCCAGTTCCATCCTCGCTTGATCAGGAAGATATGCACAATAGCATTCACCGGGATTGGCATCAGCTTATAAGGCTTTACCTCCTGAGCAGGTGTTTCCTGCATACCGAATCGAACAAAGAATTCGAAAATCAGTATGAAGAGGATACCTTGATTGAGCATATCGCATGCCTCGATACTTCCCTCTAGAAAAGCATTACCAAGCACCACACCAAAGAAGATGAGGTAGCAAGCCATGAAGGCTATCATGCCATAGGTAAAGATTTTCATGAAACGATTGCGGTCAAACATCGGATGACGTTTCTCGCTCAGTTTCTTGTTCTTTGAGATTAACTTATACAGTAATCTGAATTGTTTGAAATCCATTTGTCTTTGTTTTGTTTTATCCGTTTGACGCACAAACCGAAAAAAAACTACAAACAATCATACTTTTTTTATTGTTCACTCAGATATTTTTCTGCTTCCATCGCAGCCTTACAACCCGAACCGGCTGCTACGATGGCCTGACGATAGGTTGGATCTGCAACATCACCTGCTGCAAAAACACCTGGGATATTCGTGCGTGGCGAGGCTCCGTCTGTCTTGATAAAGCCCGTCTCGTCTGTTTCAATCCATGGTTTGAACACTTCCGAATTCGGACGATGACCAATCGCAAGGAAGAATCCGTCAATAGGCAGGTCGTAATGGTACTCTCCTTCCTTCCCTCTTTTATATACAAGGTGTGCTCCTTCCACTCCGTTCTCCCCATACAGTCCTTCCGTATTGGTTTCGAACAGCACATCTATCTTATCGTTGGTCAGCACACGATCCTGCAGAATCTTGGATGCACGGAAGTATGATTTGCGAACGATGAGATAGACTTTAGCAGCCAACGATGCCAGATAGAGGGCTTCTCCGCAAGCGGTATCTCCTCCTCCCACTACTGCCACAACTTTCTTGCGATAGAAGAATCCGTCGCACGTAGCACAGGCACTCACACCCTGACCCATGTATTTCTTTTCGTCGTCCAGTCCTAAGAACTTTGCAGAGGCTCCCGTGGCTATAATCACTGTATCGGCCTCTACCTCGCTCCCATCCTCGAACGTGAATCGATATGGAGCCTTACTCAAGTCGCTCTTCACACAGATATGTTCGCGCACCTCAACGCCGAACTTATCGACCTGCTGACGCATCAGGTCCATCAGGTCCTGCCCCGACAGCTCTTCAGGATGACCGGGGAAGTTCTCTATCATATCTGTAATGGTGAGTTGTCCACCTGGCTGAATTCCTTCATATACAACTGGGTTCAGATTGGCACGGCTGGCATAAATGGCTGCAGTATAGCCTGCAGGACCTGAGCCGATAATCAAACATTTAATGTGTTCCATATTCTGTTTTATCTTAAATCGATGATTTCTGCATTCGGGTACTTACTCTTGTTGAATCTGAAAGTACTGTCCGCTTGCTTCTTACCTTTCTTATACGATGTTACCTTTATTTCGATATCTGCTTTCGAGCCGCCCATGATAATATACGTCGGCTGATAGTTCATACGATTGATACGGATGATGGCTTTCTGGATTGAATTCTTTGCATTGGTCGAGGTCAGCACAACTTCGAAATACGCCTTCGTGTTGGTACCGAATGCGATGTCGTATCCCTTCTTATACATATCAATGAATGCATACGGATTCATCTTCGCCAACTGTGCAGGCTTCGGTTCCGTTACGTTCACCTCCTCGTTATCCTTCACATACGACCACATCGTCTTACCGTCAAACCATGTTGTTGTGTTCGTCAGGCGGGTATGGAACTTGTTTCCCTGCAACAGAATCGTACCGTTGTCGGTATCATTACCTATGGCCACTTCGAACGTCACATCCACACTCGGACATTTGCGGAACTCCGCAGCTGCCTTGTCGAGCACACTCTTGGCATCCCATGCGGCATACGTACTCAATGCGCTGAGTACACAGCATATTACTAAAACTGATTTCTTCATATTCGTTCTTTTCTTATTCCAATCCTCCCCTTTGAGGAAGAGATAGAGGGTACGTTATCTTAGATTATTAATGATGGTGTCCAATGTATTGAAATCCTGTACCAGCACATCACGAGGTTTGGCTCCTACTTGTGCACCCACGATGCCCGCTTTCTGAAGTTGGTCCATAATCTTACCCGCACGGTTGTAGCCGATCGAGAAGTTACGCTGAAGCATCGAAGTACTGCCCTGCTGTGATGATACGACCAACTTGGCACATTCCTCGAACATCGGGTCGAGACGTCCTGCCAGCTCGCCGCTATCACCTCCGCTTTCACCATCGTCATCCACTTCTGGCAGATAGGCTGCGTGTCCGAAACTCTGCTGCGAACTGATGAACTTACAGATACGCGATACCTCCGGTGTATCGACAAATGCACACTGCACACGGGTTGGGTCGCCTCCGTTCAGGTAGAGCATATCACCACGCCCTATCAGCTGATTGGCTCCCGGACGGTCGAGAATGATACGTGAATCCATCATGGCTGCCACACGGAAGGCTACACGTGCCGGGAAGTTGGCCTTGATGGTACCTGTGATAATCTGGGCTGTCGGTCGCTGGGTAGCAATAATCATGTGGATGCCCACTGCACGTGCCAACTGGGCAATACGGCAGATTGGCAATTCTATCTCCTTGCCTGCTGTCATGATCAGGTCGCCGAACTCATCGATAATGACCACATAATACGGCATAAAGTCGTGACCAAGCATCGGATTCAGTTTCCTTTCCTTGAATGCCTGATTGTATTCCTTGATGTTACGCACACCGGCTGCTTTGAGCAGGTCGTAGCGTGTATCCATCAGCTTACAGAGCGAATTGAGCGTCTTCACCACCTTCTGCACATCCGTGATAATCGGCTCCTCCTCTTCCTCCAGCTTCGCAAGGAAGTGGTTCTCTATCGGATTGTATATGCTGAATTCCACCTTCTTGGGATCCACCATCACAATCTTCAGTTCCGATGGGTGCTTCTTATAGAGCAATGAGGTGACGATAGCGTTCAGACCCACCGACTTACCCATACCTGTAGCACCTGCTACAAGCATGTGCGGAGCTTTCGCCAAGTCAATCATAAACACTTCGTTCGTGATAGTCTTACCGAGCGCACACGGCAGTTCCATCTTCGTTTCCTGATAGGTCTTCGAGTTGAGGACACTTTCCATCGAGACGGTACACTTCTTCTTGTTTGGCACCTCAATACCGATGGTTCCCTTACCAGGAATAGGCGCAATGATACGGATACCTTCTGCTGCAAGACTCAAGGCGATATCGTCTTCGAGGTTACGGATCTTAGAGATACGCATACCCTCCGCAGGCGTGATTTCGTAGAGCGTGATGGTAGGTCCGATGGTCGCTTTGATGCTGCTGATTTCAACTCCGAAACTATGAAGCACCTGGATGATTCTGTCCTTGTTCGCTTTCTGCTCGTCCATATCGATGGTCGGACCCGAGTCTTCACCTTTATCCAGCAGACTTAAGGTCGGATACTTATAGTGTTCGAGCGACAGTTTCGGATCGTATGGGGTATTGATGTCTCCACGCTTCAACTCCTGCTGCTTCGATACAGTCGCTGTAGGTGTGGCTTTGCCTGCTACCACATCAAAATCTACGGCAACTTGATCTGCTGTTTCGGTCGCCTCACGAGCAGTATCAGGCTTATTCAACGCAGGTGAAGCTGCGACCTTGATCGCCTCATTGCCTCCCGTGGTCTCAATCGTCTCATTCACCGTTTTCGGCTCCACCGTTTCCGGCTTATGATCCGTCAGATCTATCACACGTGCGGTAGGATCTTCAAAGTCCTGCGGGTCGTCCTCTGTCTCGATGTCCTCATCATCCTCATCATTATGATGCAACAGACTGCCGAGCGGATTGCCGATTCGCTTAATGCGTTCGAGGCGAATCATGCTGCGTACCACATCGATGGTCCGACTGCTGAGATACAGGAGGATGAAGATGGCAATCAGTGCCAAGGCACCATACACACCAGGCAGACCGATCATCAGGGCACACCACTTCACGATTTGCGTACCGCTATATCCGCCCAGATAATAGAAATTGTCGCCCAACGACGGAACGCTCAGGGTCAGGGCACTGAGCAGCACACTCAGCCAAGCCATGAGGATGCCCATCAAGATGAAGACACGGATGATGCGGATGCGGAACGAACCAATCAGCTTCAAGCCGAGCAATATCAGGAAGACAGGAACGAAATAGGCAGCCAGACCGAACCATCTGTTGATAAACGTGTATGCAGTCAGCGCACCGAACGCACCGCAGACATTCCTGGCACCTCGGTTCTGAGCCACAAGTTCATGGTAGAAGTCGTTGAAGTTCTGTGTATCGACAATGCTATAGTCCGATGCGCCGCTATAAAGGAACGACGAGAAGGCGATAATCATGAAGAGCGCTACGAATACCAGCGTGATTCCGATGATAAACTTCGTGATGGCCACTTTCGACATGATGTCCGCGTCCGATTTCCGTCCCTTCGCTGTTTTTTTCTTAGTAGATGTGTGCGTATTTTTTGCCATTCTATTTACAGATATATAATTTAGGGTACAAATGTATATATTTTTTTTGGATTGACCACATGTTTTTACGAATTATTATATTTTTTTCAACACTATAGACAATAAAAGCCCGTATTTTGCGTTATTAACGATAACAAGATTGAACGAAATGGATTTTAACCGCAATTTTACAGGACTTTATTTCTGGGCATTGATAGTGCTCCTTCTGGGTGTTACCGTTTCGTGCAGCGACGACGACGAGGAGTTCGTCGATTCGCCCTCAGCGCCCATCTATTTCTCGCAAGATACAGTCAGGTTCGACACCATCTTCACCGATGTCGGCTCTGCTACCAAAGAACTCATCATATACAATCCCAACAACAAGGGAGTTCGTCTCTCGTCAGTCCGTCTGGGCAGTAAAGGAAGCAGCGGCTTCCGCATCAATCTCGACGGACAATATAATACGCAGTTCAATGACGTAGAGATTTTTCATGAGGACAGCATCTTCTGTTTCATCGAAGTGACAGTCAATCCCCATGATTCCGATTCTCCTATCCTGATTACGGACTCCCTTCTTTTTACGCTGTCGAACGGTGTGACGCGCCGTGTACTGCTCGAAGCCTACGGGCAAGATGTCATCCGTACGCGCCACGTCACGATTACTTCCGACACCACACTCATCCCCACACGGCCCATTGTGGTGCTCGACAGTCTTGTGGTTGATACAGGGGTCACCCTCACAATCACCGAAGGCACCACGCTCTGCTTCCATAAAGGAGCAGGGCTGCGAGTGCACGGAACACTCGTCTGCAACGGCACCCCCGACAGACCCATCATCATGCGAGGCGACCGAACCGACAAGCTGTTCACCTACCTGCCCTACGACCGACTCGATGCACAGTGGGAAGGCATCATGCTCTATCCCGAGAGCCACCGAAACATCTTCAACTATTGCGACATCCATAGCGGAGACTACGGAATCGTGGCACCCAACGAGAAAGACAAGCAGAAGCAGTACGACTACGATGAAGACTCCATCGCGAAGTACACCATCACCAACTGCATCATCCACAACATCTCCACCCATGCCCTCTACCTGCAGCGCACCAAGGCAGATATCTACAACACCCAGATCAGCAATGCAGGCGGCAACTGCGTCACCATTATCGGCGGAACGACCCGTTTCTACCATTGCACCGTCGCACAGTTCTATCCATGGAATGGCGAGCATGGTGCAGCCCTGATGTTCACCAACGTAGCCGACAAGGTGCCCTACCCCCTTCATCTCATCGAGTTCACCAACAGCATCATCACAGGCTATGCCGACGATGAGATCTTCGGTTCACGCATGGAGGATAGCGATGCAGCGTTCAACTACCGGTTCGTCTCGTCACTCATCAATACCGTCATCACCGACGAAGAAGCAGTCAATTTCCCAGGCTGTCAGTTCGAGCCGCGGATGAAAGACCTTCGAGACATGAAGGAAGACGAACGTCCGAAGAACCGCGCCTCCCAGTTCCGGTTGATCGACACCGAAGTCTATCTCTACGACTTCCGGCTCGACACCCTCTCCACAGCACGTCAGATCGGTAATGGGTCACTCATCCCCGAGCCATGCAAGTACGACCTGCGAGGCATCCTGCGTCCCACCGACCGTCCCGATGCCGGCTGCTATCAGTTTGAGGAATAACACACCTGAATAGCAAGAAACCACATACATACGAACACATTCTCTGGATATAACCCACCCCCACTGCCGAACGGTAATGGGGGTGATGTTGTTACATACGTGCCTTTTGCTGCTCGCCGGCTCCTGAGCCACGATACTTGCTTTGTGCGGTGTTGAAGTTGTAACGGACTGAGAACTTCACTCGTTGGGAATCCATCTTGTTGGTCTGATAGATGAAGTGGTTGCCGAAATCGGTCTTCACATCGTAGTTGGCAAGTCCTGCCAGGTCGTGCCCTTCGAGACGCAGGACGAGGGCTCCGTTCTTCAGCAGCTTCTTCTGCACGGCTGCCTCGAGGTCGAGGACTGCCTTGTGGAGGTATAGGTTCTGGGTATATCCTTTTGTGGTGATGCCTGCTCCGAGTTCGAACTGCCACCCGGAGTTCAGGGTGAGGGTGTTGTGGAGCTGTGCAAAGCCTATGGGCTTGGTGTTGAATCGGGTGACGCGTGTTCCGCTCGGTTCGCGTGGGTCTTGCACATCGATAGACAACCACTGCGGCTGCATGCCGACGGTGTAGTTCATGGTCCAGGGACCGACGGTCGGCGTGAGGTTCACCATCACCGACATGGCGCGGTACGGTGTGTCGAGGTTGCGCGGCTGTACGAGTACCACTCCATCGTTGCCATAGGGTGCCGACCAGGTCATGATGGCATCGTCGGTACGGGTGTAGTTGACGATGAAGGTGATGAACTTATACACGGCTGTGAGGCTGATGTCGTGTGACAGCTCGGGCTGCAACCGGGCGTTTCCGCTCTGCCAGATGTAGCGGCTGTTGTAGCGGATGGCGCTTGAGAGTGACGAGAAACTGGGTCGCTCGGTCTTGGCGCTGTAGTTGAGCATGACCTGCACGGGACCTAACGCTCCTGCATAGGAAACAGTGGGGAACCAGTTGCCATAGTTGCGGACGAGGTTATTGGCTGGGGCCAGCACGTCGTCGTAGGTATAGTGTACGTATTCGTAGCGTACGCCTGCGCTGATCTGTCCGACCTTGGGCAGCATGAAGCCATAGGTAGCAAAACCGGCATAGTTGTCTTCCTTGACCTCGGCTGACGATGCGGGGATGTTCACTCCGCTGATATGATACTCGTCGGTGCGACGGGTGAAGGTCTCTTCGGTACCTGCCTGCAACTGCCCCTTCCATACGGGATAGGTGATGACTGCCTTGGCTGCATAGAGCTGTGCGTCGTTATTGCTGACGGTATAGACGTCGGTGTTGTAGGTCATCGAACTGGTCTCGCCGGATATGGACTTGGTATGGCTCTCTGTACCGTAGTAGTCGAGGTTCACATCCAGCCCCAGCTTCTTGCCCACTGTACCGTTGTAGTAGAGGTTTCCTCCCAACGTGTAGGAAGGATGATCGGCAAGACGGTCGTCGGTAATGGTGACGAGACGGTCGGTGAGCACTCCGTCTTCATAGACGTCGTCGTTGATGTGTGTATGCCCCTTTTCCTGCAGGAATCTGCCCCACTCTATCTTTCCGCCCATGAAGTGACTGTCGGAAATCTGCCAGTTGACGCCTGCATTGGTGTGCAGCATCTGGACGTGACTGTCGGCCTCGAGGTCGCCCTCTTCATGGAAGACGTTCTTACTGTAGGTGGTCTTCTCTAAGTCGCTCAACTGACGGGAGGAAACACGTGTGTAGTCCACACCGGCAAAGATATCGACTCCGCCCGTGCGGTAGTTCGCATCGACGGCTGCCCGTGTGTCGTTTCCTTCGGACCAACGCAGCGACTGTGCATCGGATGCGTTGACGTTGAAGCCGAAGCCTTCACCCTGACGCTTGACGGTACGGATGCGTACCACGCTACGCACGTTTGCCTTATACTGCGCTCCAGGATTGGTAATCACCTCGATGTTCTGTATCTCGTTACTCTGCAGACGTTCGAGTTCGCTTGCATCGGTCACACGGTGTCCGTTGATATACACCTGTGGGGCACCACGTCCGATAACCTCAACGCCATCCCTGCCTTTCATCATACCTGGCGTCTTTGCCATCACATCGATGGCTGTACCGGCGTTCTCGAGTACTGACCCCTGCACATTGGTCTTCAGTCCTTCGCCTGTGAGTGTGGTCTTGGGCAACTTTCCCTTCACGGTCACCTCGCCCAGCAGCTGTGTGTCGTCACGCATGGTGACGGTCAGTCCGTTCACAGCCTTTGTATAGACGGTTTCGTATCCTATGCAGGTGAGCCGGAGCAGTCCTTCGTTCTTATCGGTGACGATGCGGAACTCTCCCTGCTCGTTCGTCACGGCTCCCTGAACGAAGGCGGAGTCGGGCATGGAAAGGAGCACCACATTCACAAACGGAAGGGGTGCACCTTGTTCGTCAATCACTTTTCCACTCACATCGTGTGTCTTAGCACTGAGCGCTACCGACATCATCGTCGCAGCTATCGCTGCTGCTAAATTCATGCAAATCGTTTTCATAATGCTTTCAATTAAACTGTTTGCCCATTTGACGCAGGAAGCGATGAAAAACTACAGGAAATAGAAAAAAACAGACCTCCTATGGGGAGATAGTAGGGAGATAGTAGGTAGGTAGGTAGTAGAGAGATAGTAGGTAGGTAGGTAGTAGGTAGGTAGTTAGTAGAGAGATAGTAGGTAGTAGGTAGGTAGGTAGTAGAGAGATAGTAGGTAGTAGGTAGGTAGTAGAGAGATGGTTGCAGATGCCTCCTTATTATCTCCTTATTATCTCCTTATTATCTCCATATTATCTCCTTATTATCTCCTTATTACCTCCATATTACCTCCTTATTACCTCCTTATTACCTCCTTATATACATTATACATTATACATTCTCTTTTGTCAAAATCGACACAGGAATTTGCTGATGAGCCCTAATTATTCTTAAATTTACGTATTATTTATGATTAATAAGGAAGTTTTTGTTACCTTTGCAACATGAAACGAATAAAGCCTACCCCTAACCCCTCCCTCAAGGGAAGGGTATCAAAGAAATGGAGAATGATTGTGATGTGTGTCATCACTGCATGGGCTATACAGATATCAGGGCAGGAGACCGAGACTTACAATTTTCCCTTCGACAATGTGATGGAGTGCTATATGATGCCCGATATGCAGCATGCACTTATCACGACCCGCACTCCCCTGCTGAAGCCGGAATATGCGATTGTGCGTGACTTGAAGCAAGGCAAGAACTTGTGGAAAATAAACATGCAACGTGACATCGATATCTTGGCATCGCATGAAGGGATCATCGTATATGGCCTGTTGGACGGAAAGAAACTGACGTTCAACCTGTATGAACTCACAAGCGGGAAAAAACGCTATGAGCTATCGATATTCCCGACATACATCAGCGATGAGGATGATGTGGTGATGGGGTATAAGATAACGGGAAGCAATGATATCTTGTTTGGGACTAAGACAAGGAGAAGCAAACAGCTGGAATGCTATCGATTGTCGACTGGTGAGCTGATGTGGAAAGCCGATGCTGCTCCCAACAAATATGAAATATGGAATGACCACAAGAGGATTGCACCTCATCGAGTAGTTGCGATTGCTGAAGACCTGATACTGATCGATACAGAGAAAGGTATCTTGAACCATCAACCGCTGAAGACGGTTATCAATTATATGTCGTTAGATTCTAAGGTATCAGCAGTATCTTCAAGTGGAACATCAATCGGTTTGAGTTTTGCAACAAGTAGAGGTATTTTCTCGTTTCGGATTGGGCAACGAAAGGATATGGGACAAGGTTCAATAACCATTCGGCTGGGTAGCCAACTGGAAGCCATCAACTCGAATGTATTGACCAGTAACGACGCCATCTATGTGACCGACCGTAAGGGATTGTATTGCTACGACACAGAGCTGAACGAGAAGTGGACTCATGAATTTCCTGCGAAAACAGTGTGTCATGCAGACATCCGTATGGTCAACGATACGTTGGTGATGCTGAACGAAGGATATGGTGTCTATGGAGACGGTTCATCTTTGTACAAGAACACACTTGTGACCGCAGGAAAGATGTTTTATGCGACATACAATCCACAGACTGGCGAAGAGAGCTCGTTCGACCCCATCAAGGGTGATTGGAACCAAGACCAGTTCGGGGAGCATCTGACGTTGGAGACTGAGAATATCTTTGTACCTAATGCAGATGAAACAAAAATGGTTCCCGTAAGCCGTCCTGCCAAATCACTGGCCATATACGACAGGAACGACCAACTGCTCGTGATTGACAACAACGATGAAACGATTGCTACAATCCCAGCCGATGAGGTGTACCACATCGTGGTGTCTGACGAAAGACATCTGATCTATGCCAATCAAAAGAAAGGGAACCACATCTATGTGACCGACCTCGAAAGAAACGTGCTACAGCACATTGAGGCAAATTACGTCAACCTGATGTTGCA
The DNA here is from genome assembly GCA_902787555.1 of uncultured Bacteroidales bacterium. GTDB lineage: Bacteria > Bacteroidota > Bacteroidia > Bacteroidales > Bacteroidaceae > Colivivens. Next base: position 130,432 of record CADAGO010000002.1, on the reverse strand, counting down.
GGACAACCAACTGGTGGTGAACACGACACAAGAAATAAGAATCATAAAACTATAAATAAAAACAGAAAACGTATGAAGAAACTATTATTGATGATGATGGCTGCCATGATGGTTTGTGTGGTAGCTTGCGAAGAAGAAGACGCTGTGGGCGAAGCGCCCGAGATTGAGAGCATCGAACTGATACCCAGCACTTGCCATCCTGGCGATACGGTGCTGATGAAGGTGCACTACAGCAAAGAGACGCCAGGGCAGAATTTCTATTACATCGAATATGTGGTCAATCTGCCATGCTATTCCGCAACAAAGAAAGATGCGGTACACGGCATCCTGCTGGGTAACTTAGAACCGAACATCAAATGCCAGGCACCTGAAAAGGCAGGCACTTACCGCATCAGCTTCAAGGGCAAGGTCAGCTTTACAGGCAACAAAGCCGTTGTGGGCAAGGACTCGAAAGGCAACAAAATCATCGAGGACGGCAAGCTCTATGGCGAAACAAATACAGCAACTGCTGAATTGAGGGTTCAATAACAGACCTGCCCCCCTCTTGTCCCCCCTCAAGGGGGGAGGAAAGGGCTAAGAGACCCTCCCCCTTACCCCTCCCTTTATGGAGGGGAGTATAAACTAATAAACTAAACTTGAAACCTGAAAATATGAAACTACATTCACTTCTTCTATTACTCCTTTGCAGCCTCAAGTCGTTTGCAGCTGCACCCGATTCTGTATATCTCTTCACCTATGCCATCCCGCAGGATCCGCATAAGGGCATTCACATCGCCTACAGCGCTGATGGGAAAAGCTGGACAGCCATTGGGCAGGACCAGTCGTTCGTATCGAGCGACTTCGGCAGCTGGGGCAGCCAGAAGCGTATGTTCCACCCAAGTGTTATCAAGGATGGCGACCGATGGTATGCTGTGTGGCAGGTGAACGACAACACCAACCAGTTTGCAACCACATGGAGCGACAAGCTTTCCGTATGGAAGCCGCAGGACTACCCCTACGTGGAGACACCCAACGTGATCGCACCTGTTCTCTCGAAACGTGGCGGACAATTCATCGTGACCTACAAGACAACCGACAATAAGGTATACCAGGTGGAAAGCCGCGACTTCAAGAAATGGACAAAGGCGCACGAGGTACAGGCTTACCGCTCAAACGAAGTGAAGGCAAAGGTGGAAGGCAGGGAATACGACGGATGCATCACCCGTGCCCCGTGGACATTGGTGGAGAACCTCATCAACCGCGGCGATGCGACCACACTGCGCAATCGTCAGCATGGAGAGCGCATGGCTGATGATGCGAACCGATTCCGCGACCTGAAGACCGTAGAAGCCACCCTTTCGCTCCGTCCGACCGATGCGAAAGCCATCAGTCCGAACCTTGTAGGTATCTTCTTCGAGGATATCAGCTATGCAGCCGACGGGGGTCTGTATGCCGAACTGCTGCAGAACCGCGACTTCGAATACAACCGTCTCGACCGTGGCGAATGGAACGCCCAGTCGTTCTGGCACCTCGACGGAAACGGAACTCAATGGGACATCGCTACCGACCGTCCTATCCATAAGAATAATGAACACTACGCCGTGCTGACCACGACCGCTGTGGGTGCTTCGCTCGTGAACGACGGACACGACGGAATCGTGGTACGCAAGGGCGAGAAGTATAATCTCACCATCTTTATCAAGAAACTCGAGGGTGCAGGTAAGGTGAAGGTGAGCATCATCGACGGAAGTAACGTATTGGCTGAGACCACAGTTAGCGGAGCAGCCGACTGGAAGCAATGCAAAGCCGTACTGATAGCCAAGGCCGACTGCGATAAAGCAAAACTGGCTGTAGAACCTTTGCAGAAAGGAAAAGTAGCGGTCGATTTCGTCAGCCTCTTCCCTCAGAAGACGTTCAAGAACCGGACGAACGGATTGCGTCCCGACCTTGCCCAGCTGCTTGCCGACATGCATCCTAAGTTCGTACGCTTCCCTGGCGGATGTGTCAGTCATGGTCAGGGTCTCGACAACATGTATCGCTGGATCTATACCGTGGGTCCGCTGTGGGAACGCAAGCAGATTTCGAACATCTGGAACTACCACCAATCGATGGGTCTCGGCTTCTTCGAGTACTTCCAGTTCTGTGAGGACATCGGTGCCGAACCGCTTCCCGTCCTCCCTGCAGGCGTACCTTGTCAGAACTCAGCCCGTAACGGTCACGGTCAGCAGGGCGGACTCCCCTTCAAGGGCGAGGACTTCAAGGTAATGGTTACCGAAGACCTGCCTACGATGGAGGAATACCTGCAAGAACTGCTCAACCTGATAGAGTGGGCAAACGGCGACCCAAAGACCTCGAAATGGGCAAAGATGCGTGCCGATGCAGGTCATCCCAAGCCATTCAACCTGAAGTATCTCGGTGTGGGCAACGAGGACCTCATCTCTGACGTCTTTGCCGAGCGATTCACGTTCCTCAACCGAGGCATCAAGGCGAAATATCCCGACATCCAGGTCGTAGGAACCGTAGGTCCGTTCTTCGAGGGAAGCGACTATGAATTTGGCTGGAAGCTGGCACGTCAGGAGAATGTGGACATCGTCGATGAGCACTACTACGTAGATCCAGGATGGTACATCCACAACCAGAACTTCTACGACCGCTACGACCGTAACGGCACGAAGGTATATCTGGGCGAATGGGCAAGCCGTAACAACAAGTGGGAGAATGCACTGGTGGAAGCCCTCCACCTGACAAACCTCGAACGAAATGCCGATGTGGTCGTGATGTCGTCGTATGCTCCGCTGTTCTGCAAGGACGGACACTCTAACTGGAACCCCGACCTCATCTACTTCAACAATACAGGTGCACGTCCTACACCAGGCTATTACGTGCAGAAGGCATTCGGTGTGAACAATGGTGTGGAATACATCCCAAGCGACCTCAGCTTGCGTGGCAATCAGGACGTCAGACTCCGCATCAATGCCTCTATCGTCAAGGCAGACAATGGCGACCTCATCGTGAAGCTCGTCAACCTGCTTCCGGCATCTGTCAGCATCCGTGCCGACCTGAGCAATCTTGCAGGATATGACACCCAGAATGCCCAATGGAGCACCATGACAGGCAACCCTGGCGACGGAACTGTCACCCCGGCTGAAAGCACCAAGAGTGTTGAAAGTCAGATGACCATCACACTCGACAAATACAGCTTTACGGTCATCAGAATCAAGAAGATATAGAGCAGCCCCCTCCAGCCTCTCCCTATCCCTCCCCTCACGGGAGGGAACGGGGAAGAACAATAAAATGTCAAATGATATAGTCATCAATGAATGCTTGCACTCTCTCCCCATAGAGGGGGAGATGTCCGCAGGACAGAGAGGGTCTATAGGGCCCTCTCGTTTCACCTATCCGTTCCTCTATACCCCCCACCCTCTTGCTATCAAGGCAAGTGAGGAGCTGAAGACCTATCTCCGCGGCAAACAAGAATGGCAGGAGGAAATCAGCAGAGGCAAGATGTTCGGTGTGTTGGTGGTCAAGAACCATGCTCCAAACACCTCCCCCTCGGGGGAACTACACTCCCTATGGGCGTTCTCTGGTCTGCTCGACGGTAAGAACACACAGGAAGGCTTCGTGCCGCCCGTGTTCGACCTTCAGAAGCACGACGAATACTTCCAGCAGGAAGATGCCATCATCAGCCGTATGCCTGACGGAGAAGAAAAAAGCAATCGCTCACGAGCCTTGCAGATGTGGCTGTTCCGCCAGTTCAACTTCCTGAATGCTCACGGACAGTCGATGAACCTCTGCGACATTTTCGACCGTGAGACCTGCCGCATACCGCCATCAGGTGCAGGCGAATGCTGTGCACCCAAACTCCTGCAGTATGCCTATCAGCACCATCTGCAGCCCGTCTGCATGGCTGAGTTCTGGTTGGGAGCATCACCGAAGGGCGAGATACGCTACGATGGCGAGTACTACCCTGCCTGTCAGGCCAAGTGTAAGCCCATCCTGCGCCACATGCTCACAGGGCTCGATGTAGAAGAACATCCCCTGCTGCCCATGATGCGTGCGAAAGCCAAAGAGATGCGTATCATCTACGACGACGAAGCCCTGCTTGCCGTCTATAAGCCAGCCGGCATGCTCGCCGTGCGTGGCAATGTGGATGCACCCAGCGTGGAGTCGGTCATCCAAGAAACCTATCCCGATGTCTCAGGTCCCCTCATCGTCCATCGTCTCGATATGGACACCTCAGGCATCATGATTATCGCCAAGAACAAGGACATCCACAAAGCCCTGCAGATTCAGTTCTACAAGCACGAAATACAGAAACGATATATTGCTTTGTTGGATGGAATTGTAAAAGACGATAAAGGCATCATCTCCCTACCCCTTTCGCCCAATGCGTTAGACCGTCCGCGTCAGATGGTGAACTACGAACATGGCAAGGAAGCCGTCACAGCATACGAAGTACTGGAACGTAAGGACGGAACCACCCGAATCGCTTTCTATCCCCAGACAGGGCGCACCCATCAGCTCCGTGTCCATGCTGCCGCACCCGAAGGACTGGGCTACCCCATCATCGGCGACCGACTCTACGCACCAACAACCTCTCTCTTATCTCCCAAAAAGGGAGAAGATATGGCTACACTCCAATCACCCCTCCCTCTCCCATGGGGGAGTGCGATCGGGAGGTCCCTATTCTTACACGCCGAAGCGATTGATTTCACCCATCCCACGACAGGCGAGCGCATCCACCTCGAAGTACCAGCCGACTTCTGATGTACACGTCTCCAACAGCTCGATATAAAAAGATAGATTTGTTTATCGGGGAACCTCCATTTCCTTACCTCCCACAAACAAGCGGTATCCGCCACTCTTGATGCACGATACATCGCCCTTGAGCGATGTGATATAGGTATCTGCCATCAATGTCCAGGTACACCCGTCACCCAAGGTGACATTCACGGTTCCTGTCTCGGTAGAAACACTGTTTCCTGCAGCATTGGTGATGTTGCCGCTGATACTGCCTTTGAAGGAAGAGCCGTCAGAAAGCGTCATCGTGAGTTCTGAATCGCTACCCACGAGAATAGTGCCTTCTAACTGCTGGCGGCTGACATGAAGCGTCGCTCTGTTGCCTGCACCCCTCCATCCATCAGCGCATACCGACAATAGCACCTTATCAGGGTCTTCATTCTTCAGTTCTACCCCGTTCAGGGTAATGATAGCATTGGTGTTGGTCACATGAAACAGATGTCCATAACGGTTGGTCAGCGAGCCGCCGTTCATCGTGAAATGTGAGTTACCGCTGTCGGCATCCCCAGAGAACGACTGGTAAACCATGATGGCATCGAGGAACTGGGCAAGTCCGTTGCGCCGTGTGTTGCTGACCGTCATGTGGCAGTTGTTCAGTGTAATGCTGTTTTTGCCCTCGATACATACACCCTCCGACAGATTCGAAGTCAGCATAGCATCCGATACCGTGATATCAGCCGTAGAATAGATAACGGGCGAACCCAATCCGTTGCTTGTATAGCTGCCGCCCTCCACAGTCACCTTACCGCCACCACGGTCGGTACGTATCGGGGCAGACGACCTGCCGCTTGTGTTCACCTTCAGGTTCCTGGCCTTCATCACGCCACCCCCAGTAGTCATAAGTCCACCAGATCCGTCACCAGTAGTGGTGATTTCTGTATCCTCGATAATCACCGTGGTACCATCGCCCTGACCGCCATTCCTGCCACCATTACCTCCATACGAGAAGACACCGTTCGCACCCGTTCCGTTACTCGTTATCTTACCGCCTTTGATGGTTGTCGTGCCGCCACCCTTTGCAAGCAAGGCAGCATTCACACCATAAAAACTGCAATTGTCTCCACCGTTCGAATTACCCGTCTTACCGATCATAGGTTGTGTAATGTTCACAGCCTCCTTGGTTGATATCAGTAGCGCACTTTCATCAGGCCTATCACTCTGATAAGTCCTGCCAGATTCTGTAGCTCCAGCCGTCAGTTCTGTAGCACCAGCATAAGTGATGTTCGCACTGCGAGAGCCAGGACCGCCAGGCATTCTTCCATCTCTGCCGGGTCTGCCGCCATTCCCGGGAGGACGCTGTCCTTGCGGTCTTTGAGGTCTGTTCACTTGATTAGTCGTCTCAATCTCCTGAGCCATTGTCCCAGCCGAAAGCATAAGGACAAATAGCAGTAACATGTGTCTTGTCAGTCTCATAATCCTTCATGATTTTGCGGAGCAAAGGTAATAAGAAACCATCATCCCGCAAAACAAATTCAACGAAACCGCGAAATCTTTAAGCAGAACCTGTCGTTTTGCTCGATGCAGCATCATGACTACTGCGCTATTAACTTCGACAGCCTCTCTCCCAAACACCAAGCGACGCCGATGGGCGCAGGTTGAGTTGTTTTAATACTTAAATGTCCTTAAAGCATTAATTGTGTTTATTGGAGGAAAACGGAATACGCATTCCTTATCTTTTGTGCCCAGAATCAAGCCATCATACTACCTCCACTTGTAATAAAGAAAACTATTTAGGTTGAGGAGTTACGTCATATTGTATTTTTCTCGGCTTGCTTACACAGTTTGTTCCCATATCTATCAGCCAACCAGGGACTCCTCCTATGAAAATATTGCCCCAAGTCCATCCTTCCAACTTCTTCTGCAAAACTATGTCGTTGAATTTATAGTGCTCGGATTCAATATGTATCCTTTTTCCATCGATTGCATGTCTCTTAACCTCTACGATTGCAGGCAATGACACGTTATTATATACTTGCTTGTCAGTAGTTATTGTTACTGGTTCGTCCACATTACCTTCTATCAATATTTTAGGAGAGCCTCCTGCAAATATTGTAGCACATGAAGATAATAATACTGTTGATAATACCAACGTGACTATCCGATAAATATATTTCATAATTCAAGCTATTCGTTTATAAACCCATTATTTGGTATCTACTTAAAAACTCACGCAAAGATACAGTATTTATTTGAATCTGCAAAGAAATAATAAGAATTATTTTGTGGAATCTGGGAAAATGTGTAACTTTGCAGAGTAATAATAAAAAAAATGATTATGGACAACACAACCTTAAAGATTGATACCAATCCAAATGGTATGGAGCTGGAAGAGCAGTTCTCCGCCCTGCATAAACGATTGCAGGAGAATGGTGACGGAACAGATGTTGTTGCCGTTGGTTCCGATGCTGTATTGCAGTTTTATATCAACGATTCTAAAAAAGTACTAAATGCTTCTAAAGACCAATTGCCAATAGTCCTTACAGGAATATTAAACCGTATTAATGAAATCCAGCACCCCAAATTAAATCCATTATATCATACGCTTATATCTTTTGCAGATATTAATTATCAACAGTCTCTAACTATCACCAAAATGAGACAAGAAGAGACTACGTTTACGGTTAGCAATCAAGATTGCAACTTCGTACAACCAAATCATATCAACTATGTTAATGAGCCATTGGCAGAAATAGACAATCTACAAGAGGAAGCTAAGGCCTTGGCAGAACCTAACAAGAAGATAGAATTTGAATTCGAAGGGAGCCTTGTTTATGTATGTAATGGTGTTCGCGACCGCATCTTCAGGTATTGGTATCTGCATCGTGATCGGCATGTGGCTCTGGGTTACAGCAATCGTATGATAGCAAAGGAAATGAATGCGGAGCTGGGTGTGACGGTTGACTATGCGTCTAAAATCATCAGTCAAATCAACCGCTGGTTCGTAAACCCAACGAACATGTCATGGCTGAGTGGCGATTACATCATGCGCACACAGATGTTATTCAGCTATCGGGGCTACTCCAATCTGCAGTTGAATTACTGCCATCAGCCGCCGAGCAGGCAGCAAATCATCACACTTGGTCAGCAATTACAAGTAAACACTCGCCAACAGGAAGAGGAGTAACTCGTTACAAGTTATTCCTCTTTTTTTATGCATTCAGGTCACACTCCAGCGTGTGACCCAACCGTTTTTCCGTGTGACCCGGCCTTTTTTGCGTGTGACCCGAGAAGGGTGCGTATGACCTATTCGTCTGCCCTTGCATAAATAATCGTTTTTTCGTAACTTTGTACTCGAAAAAAATATTTAAACAAATAGAACATGCAACTATTTAAAACTTTTAAGAGTACAGAGGCTCAGGACTTGACTCCTGAGCAGGTGTTCGACCTTATCTGCAAAGACGAGGAACTGAAAAAGAGCACGGAACTACATCGTGACTTATTGGCTCAAGGACATGAGAAAGCTGCCAAGGAGGTGAAGGAGTCTACACCTCAGGTGGCAGCAAGCTTCCGCATGGAAGGTGGTAAAGGAAAAGGAAATTGTCGGGAATGTTTGGGAAACGTCTTGATCGATTTCGATGCTAAGTCGCCAGAGGAGCGTCTGCCCGCCGACGAACTGGAGCGTGTTAAGACAATCATGCGTACCTCTCGCCATGCTCTATTAGGCTACGAAAGCATTTCAGGGCTGGGCTACCACATCATTGTGCCTTTCCGTCTGCCTGAGGGCATCTCCATCGACATGGAGAATGACCCTCAGCGTAGTGAGGAGGTTTTCAAGCGTGTACACCACTATATTAATAATATGTATAGTGTGTGGTGTAGGCATGAGATGGATCAGTCGTGTGATAATATCAACCGTATGACGGGTCTCAGCCACGACCCCGTGGTGGTGTATCGCTCCGATGCCATGCCGTTTTTCCCTACCAGAGAGGAACTGGGCATCGATGCTGACGGAAATCTGATTAAGATGAAGACTCCAAAAACGGTCATCGACAAGTCGGGTAATCGCATCACTATACCGCTTGGCAACCGTCTTGAACGTGCCGTAAAGATGGTGGAAGACAGTGGTATGGCGTTCGTCGTAGGCAATCGCCATAACTACATTACGCGAGTGTCGTTCATCCTCAATCGGATGGGTGTCAATGAAGAGGAGGCTGCTCAAGCACTTGACGATGCCTATCGTGGCAAGATGGACGACCATCCTTCGAAAGTGCTGCACAGCTGCTATAAAACAGCCGCCGATGAGTTCGGCGTATGGATGGCGCATCGCTCAAAGAATGAGCTAAAGACAGAGATTATAGCCTGTTTTCTGAAAGAAAAAGCGCTGAGATACGATGTGCTTACCCAAAAGACGCAGCAGAAACTGGAGAATGGACGTTGGAAAGAGATGACCGAACGCGATGAGAACGACCTCTATCTGGAATGCTGCTCGAAGTCGAGCGAAAACTTTTCATTAAAATTATTCACAACTGTATTAAACAGCAATGTCGTACCCGAGATTCATCCCTTAAAGGACTATGTGAACTCGCTGCCTGCATGGACACCCGACAAACCCGACTATATCGATCAAGCTGCCTCCACGGTTCATATGGCTACACCCGAGGCTGACAAACTTTGGCATCTTTGTTTTAAGAAGTGGTTTGTAGCGATGGTTGCAGGTTGGACCAACGAGGATATTGCTAATCATCAGGTAATAGTCTTCGTGGGCCGGCAGGGCATCTACAAATCCACATGGCTCAACCGTCTGCTACCACCACAACTATCCCCCTATTCATGCATCCAAACAGAGATGGAACACATGAATAAAGACGAACAACTGAGAGCAGCTGAGTACGGACTGATTAACCTCGATGAACTGGACAAGCTTAGTGAACGCGGACTGAACGAACTGAAGGCGCAAGTTACAATTCCACATGTCGATGTCCGTGCCTCATATGGCAGGCATAAGGAAAAACGTGAACGTGTGGCATCGTATGTGGGTTCTGGCAACAAGAAAGAATTTCTCACCGACCAGACAGGCAATCGCCGGTGGCTGCCCTTCCATGTCGTTTCAATCGACTCTCCCTACGAGAACCAACTGCCATACGAAGGTATGTATGCCCAAGCAAAATATCTTATAAAGGAAGAATTCAACTATTGGTTCGACATTTCCGACATCGAAGCCATGACGGAACACGTCGAAGAATTCATGGTTCCCAACAGTGAAGAACAGCTCATCCAAGTCTATTTCTCACCTGTGGAGCCTGGCCAGCCAGGAGCAGAGTTCCTGACACTCGCCGAGATAGCTGCAAAAATCAGCTTACACGGCAATCTACACAGGAATATCGATCTACGACACTTAGGAACCATCATGACGAAACTGGGTTTTAAAAAAGAACGCTGCGGACATAACAGGAATCGAGGCTACATTGTCAGGGAACACACCGACATGGAAATGGACAAGGTACACAATCCTAAAACATTTTGATTGCGGACAAGCGGACATTGCGGACATCATATTCTAAGAGTAATGCTACTAATATAATAGCAGAAAAATATAGGTATAATACTTTTTTAATTCCTTTATAAGATAACGTCCGCAATGTCCGCATTGACCGCACAACAAGTGCCAAAGTACAAACCCCTCTGGGGCTACAGGCTGCAATGGCTGTTTCGGCTTGGAATATCCCAAAAAAACTTGTATTTTTGCAAAAAAAAGAGGGAAAAATACTTGCAAATGTCAGGAAAATTTTGTAACTTTGCAGTGTCAAAAGAAGGGATGGAAATGTTGCAGGAGTGTAGTCGGAAAATTGTCAGAGTGCACGCGAACAAATGACTGACTGCACGGCAGCAAAACTCCTTTCGGAGACAGAAGTAACCAAATTGTTTAACTAAAAAAGTCTTTATCTTATGGCACTGAAAATCAAGGCTAAAGAACGCGAAATCAAGGTCGGCAAGTATGCCGGTACCTATCGCTACGTAATGACTCCTGAGCTGTACTCAAAGCTCTCTCAGGAGAAGGTCATCCGCGAGGCTGCACTCCGCAGTGGTGTGAGCCAGGGTGTGATGCAGGCTTGCTGGGACGCTGCCGGCGAGGTAATCAAGGCATGGGCGTGTGAGGGTCACTCCATCCCGATGCCTGGACTCGGCTCCATGCGCTTCGGTCTGTCTGCCAAGACGGTGGCTGACGTGAACGACGTGAAATCGTCGCTCATCACCACCCGACGTATTGTGTTCGCTCCTGCACAGGAGTTGAAGGATGAATTGCACAACACGGCTATCCAGATCACCTGTTACGACCGTGAAGGCAACATCGTGAAGCGTGTCACCTCGTCAGACGACGGTACGGTGGAAGCTCCGGAGGACAACGGGGATGACAATGGTGAGAACGAAGGAACCACTCCTGGAAGCACTCCTACCAATCCTGACACCCCAGGCGGCGGTGATGGTGGCGGCAACGACGGAAGTACTACTGACCAGAACTAAGAGCAGCCCCCTCCCTTCCTCCCCGAGGGGAGGGGAATGACAGCAGACCCTCCCCCCACGACTCACAAATCAACCCACATTCCCCCTCCCACTATGGAGGGGGTGACGGGGAATGACAGCAGACCCTCCCCCACGACTCACTAATCAACCCACATTCCCCCTCCCTCGATGGAGGGGGTGACGGGGAATAAAAGAATTTAGAGTTTAGGGGGCAGGGCCTTTGACATTTGACCTTTGGCCTTTGACATTTGACCTTTGGCCTTTGACATTTGACTTTTTATTTATTCGTCATGATGTCGAGCACACAACGGTCGGTTTCGTTCATGGCGTCTTTGCCTATCTTTGTGAGGTTGTGGATGCTGCGGTCCACATCGTCGTCGATGATGCCCTCGGTACTGCTGACACATTCACCACTGACGGCGAGCATGGCTGAGAGAACGGCTGTGGATACGCCGCTCGCCAGTTTCAGGGCGCAACTGGGCTTAGCTCCGTCGCATATCATACCGCTGAGGTTGGCTATCATGTTCTTGACGGATGCACATACTTGGTCGTAGCCGCCTCCCATGAGGTAGGTAATGCCGCAACTGCTGCCGGTCGATGCTACTACGCATCCGCAGAGTGCCGACAGTTTGCCGAGGCTTTGCTTCATGTAGATGGCGGTGAGGTGGCTGAGCATGAGTGCCCGGGTCAGCTCTTCGTCGGTATTATGATTTTCCTCGGCATAGACTACAACGGGCAATGTGGCACAGATGCCTTGGTTGCCGCTACCCGAATTGCTCATGACGGGTATCATGGCACCTGCCATACGTGCGTCGCATGCGCAGGCGGTAGCGGATATGATATGTGAGAAGATGGAGTCGCCCATGATGCCTTTGCCCAACGGCCGTGTGAGGGTCTTGCCCAGCAGGTGACCGTAGTTGCCGTGAAGCGACTGACGGGCTGCAGCTTCGTTGAGACGGCGTGACTCGTTGATGAAGTCGATCTCGTCGAGCGGAGCTGTCATGGCGAAGTCGTAGACCTTGCGGAGCGAAAGCCAACTGTCGTCGGTATCATCCTCCTGTTCCGCACTTTCATGCCGTGTATCATGCAGTATCTCATTGTTTCTCTCGATATACACAAAATTGGTGTGGCTGCCACTGATGATGGTCTTAGCGGTCGAACCTCCGGCTGTTGCCACAATCTCGATATAGAGTTTCTCGGTGATATCGTCTTTGAGTTTGATGTCGATGGTATGCATTTCGAGATATTGTCTGGCCTGGGCTACCGACTCGGTATCGGCATCCTTCAGCACCTCGAGCTGATATTCCGACTTGCCGCAGATGGCTCCAAGGGCGATGGCGATGGGCAGACCTATCATCCCGGTATTGGGAATTCCCACACCCATGGCGTTCTTCAGGATGTTGGCACTCAGCCACACCTCGATGGTCTCGGGCAGGCATCCCAGGGTCTCGGTAGCTTTCGCCACACATAGTGCAACGGCGATTGGTTCGGTACATCCGACAGCCGGCACAACTTCACGTTTCACCAAACTTATGATACGTTCTCTCTCGTCTTTTGTCATAGCGTACTAAGATTTTCTGCAAAATTAGTAAATAAATATTAATTATCAATTGTCAATTGTCAATTATTTACTAACTTTGCACCAAAATAGTAGATAAAACCATGTTTTCAGGAATAGTAGAAGAATGTGCAACGGTTGTTGCCATAGAGCATGAGCTGGAGAATGTCCACCTCACCATGAAGTGTTCGTTTGTTGACGAACTGAAGATAGATCAAAGTGTGTCGCACAATGGTGTGTGCCTCACAGTAGTAAAAATAGAGAACGGTACATATACGGTAACGGCGATGAAGGAAACGCTGGACCGCAGCAACCTGGGAGAGCTCAGCGTGGGCGACGAGGTGAACGTGGAGCGCAGCATGATGATGAACGGCCGGTTGGACGGACACATCGTGCAGGGTCATGTTGACCAGACAGCTGTATGTATGAAGAAAGAGGACGCTCAGGGCAGCTGGATCTTTACATTCAAGTATGAGTTCGACCCCGAGATGGCACGTCGCGGTTATATCACCGTGGACAAAGGTTCGGTCACAGTCAACGGTGTGAGCCTCACGGTATGCAACCCTACTCTCGACACGTTCGAGGTGAACATCATCCCCTACACCTACGACAACACGAACTTCCATGCCATCGAAGTAGGCACGAAGGTGAACCTTGAGTTCGACATCCTCGGCAAGTATATCAGCCGATATGCGGAGCTTTTGAAATAGGGAGATAATAGGGAGATAAGCTCTTCGAGCTGGACTTAACTTCTCCCAAAAACAAAGAGATGAAACAGCCAAAGCCAGAGAAGATTATCATGGGTATTGACCCGGGTACGAACCTGATGGGTTATGCCATCCTGCGTACTCAGGGCAATAAAGCCGAGATGATGGCATTTGGTATCATCGAACTGAAGAAATACGCCAGCCACTACCTGAAACTGGGCAAGATATTCGAGCGGGTGCTCAGCATCATCGAATCGTACCACCCCGACGAAGTGGCCATCGAGGCTCCCTTTTACGGAAAGAACGTGCAGAGTATGCTGAAACTGGGACGGGCACAAGGCGTAGCCATCTGTGCTGCCATACAGCGCGACATACCCATCCACGAATACGAGCCGAAGAAAATCAAGATGGCCATCACGGGCAATGGAGCTGCATCGAAGGAGCAAGTGGCAGCCATGTTGCAGCGTATGCTGAACATCAGTGACGACATCATGCACATCAAGCTCGATGCCACCGATGCCCTTGCAGCCGCCTACTGCCACTTCATACAGATGGGCAAGCCCGAATCGACGGGCAGCAAGAGTTCGTGGAAGGACTTTGTAAGACAAAATGAAAAGAGGATAAGAAAAGACGGACTTTGAACGATTAAAATGGACTTTGAATTATACAAAATATCACGTGAGTTCTCATTAGAATATGGTACCATCCTTGGCATCATCTGGCTCATTACGTTCTTCACATGTATGAACGGAATGATGGGCGGAGGTGCGCTGCTGATGCTGTTCGGCATGGGATTCATGGGTATCAGCGCCTTGATGCCCTTCTACCTGGCATGGCGCTACAAGCAACATCTGAAACCAGGCGACCGCGTGCCGATGGGCATAGCGTGGCTGTTTTCTGCCCTGATGTTCTTCTACGCCTCCATCATAGCCGGTGTGGGCGAATACATCTATTTCCAGTATATCGACAAGGGACGCGTCATGGAATACTTCATGCAGTTCCTGTCGTCGCCCGAAACCGAAGCACAATACAAGACAATCGGAGCCTCCGAACTCCTTGAACAGAGCAAGGCAGCATTGGCCGAACTGGCAAACCTCACGCCACTCGACCTCACGCTCAATATCTTTGCCAACAACCTGTTTATCGCGCTCCTGCTTTCATTGCCGGTAGCGTTCGTAGCACATCGTAAATGCCACGATATCAGGCTGTCCGTCAATGAACTCAATCGTCATAACAACAACCCGTCATAGACATCAAAACAAACATCATATCGATATGGATATATCAGTAGTAGTACCTCTGTACAACGAAGAGGAATCGATCGCCGAACTCCATGCATGGATCAAGCGTGTGATGGACGAACACCAGTTCAGCTATGAAGTCATCTTCTGTAACGACGGCTCGACAGACCGCTCGTGGAATGTCATCGAGCAGCTGGCAGCCCAATATCCGGAAGTACACGGCATCAAGTTTCGTCGCAACTACGGCAAGAGTCCTGCACTCTACTGCGGATTCGACAAGGCAGAAGGCGATGTGGTCATCACCATGGATGCCGACCTGCAGGACAGTCCCGACGAGATTCCCGAACTCTATCAGATGATTACCGTGGAGGGGTACGACCTGGTGAGCGGCTACAAGATGAACCGCCGGAAAGGCGACCCACTCTCCAAGACCATCCCTACAAAACTCTTCAACGCTACTGCCCGTAAGGTGAGCGGCATACACAACCTTCACGACTTCAACTGCGGACTGAAAGCCTATCGCAAGGATGTCATCAAGAGCATCGAGGTCTATGGTGAGATGCACCGCTACATCCCCTATCTGGCAAAGAACGCAGGCTTCACGAAGATCGGCGAGAAACGTGTTCACCATCAGGCACGTCAGCACGGAGTGTCGAAGTTCATGGGTTGGAACCGCTTTGTCAACGGCTATCTCGACCTCATGTCGTTATGGTTCATCAGCACCTTCGGACGCAAGCCGATGCACGTATTCGGATTCCTCGGCAGCATCATGTTCTTCATCGGACTGGTAGCCGCCATTGCCGTAGGTGCCTATAAACTGATATGCCTCTACAACGGCAGCAATCCGGGACTGGTGACCGAGTCGCCCTATTTCTATATCTCGCTCACCACCATGCTCATCGGAACACAACTGTTCCTTGCAGGATTCCTCGGCGACATGATCAGCCGCAACTCTGCCGAACGTAACAACTATCAAATAAGCAAGGTGATCTAAGGATGAAACGACTGCTGGGCATACTATCCATCATGGCACTTGTAGCGTGCTCGTCGAACAACTGTCCGTTGGAGAACAAGGTGACATGCAACTATTACTTCTACGACCGTGAAGGCGTGGCAGTACTGTTTCCCGACACACTCACCGTCCGCACTCTCCTGCCTGGCGAGAAGACGGTATATATCTACCGGAAGCTGGGTAGCGCCACCGTTACCTCCGACTACCCCGACACCACCTACACCAATGCCGGCTATTCAGAAACGATAACCAAGGCACGCCGTGACACCATCTTGGTCAACAACGCCACCAAACGCTCATCGATCATGGTGCCAATGAGCTACTACAACAAAGCCGACACATTGGTATTCACGTATGACGGAATCTCGCGCCGCGATACCGTCATCGTGACACACGACAGCTACCCACATGTAGAACTGCCCGAATGCGGCACTCATTTCTTCCACAACCTACGTTCCATCCGAGCAACAGATGCCGCAATCGACCACATAGAAATCGTCAATCCGCTCGTCAACAATGAAAAGAAGGAAAACGTCAAGATTTATCTCAATGGAGTGGCTGAGTAAGGCATTACTCTCCTTGTTCCTGTTGATGAGTGCCCACATGGTGAGTGCTCAGGACGAGCCTATCGTGGTGTTGAACGAGACCGATACCATCCGCCCCACGAAATATATCGCCCCGCTGACGGAGAAGCCCAAGTTGGCTTTGTTTCAAGGCCTTACCCTCTCTGCCGACATCCTCGGCCCCATCATCTACCTCTTCTCCGACTATGGAAGTACTGAGGCAGCCTTGCGGCTCAACCTCAAGAACACATACTTCCCGATTGTAGAAGTAGGCTTTGGGAAATGCAAGAGTACCGACTACGAAACCGATATTACCTACAGCACCAGCGCACCGTTCTTCCGCGCCGGTATCGACTTCAACATCCTCAAGAACAAACTCATGGACAACCGCCTCTACGTAGGTGCACGCTATGGCATCAGCTCGTTCAAGTTCGACATGAGCGGACCCGTCATGACCGACCCTATCTGGGGAGGTTCGTCGCCCTACAACTATCGTGATGCGGCATCGACCAGCAGCTGGTTGGAAGTCGTATTCGGTGCACAGGTCAAGGTATGGCGCAATTTCCACATGGGATGGAGCGTACGGTACAAACAGGAACTCCATATCGGACAGCCTTCGTATGCCAAACCCTACTACATCCCTGGCTACGGAACCACCACCGATACCTCGTGCTGGGGCGGAACATATAATCTCATCTTCGACCTGAACTGGGGGAAGAAGAAACATGGGAAACAGTCACCCTCGGACTCCCCTTCTGCCACGAAAACAGAATGAATAGACAATGACACTTGCGGATTTCATAGAAGTAGCATTGATTGGCGTCGCATTGGCAATGGACTGCTTTAGTGTCAGCATCGCTACCGGACTGGCACACAACTCGGCACCAAGACCTGCGATTTTACGGATGGCATTGCTGTTCGGCATCTTCCAAGCCCTGATGCCTCTCATCGGATGGTCAGTCACCTCACTCTTCGGCGCTTACATCACATCGTTCGACCATTGGATCGCCTTTGCCCTGCTCGCCTTTATCGGCACGAAGATGATCATCGACAATTTCAAGAAAGGTGAACACAAGAGTTTCGACCCCACCCGTCTGTCTGTCGTTCTGCTCTTAGCAGTTGCCACCAGCATCGATGCCTTGGCTGTGGGTGTATCGTTCGAGTGCATGGGCAAGACCACATGGGCAGATATCGCCCCATCGGTCCTTATCATCGGACTGGCTTCGTTCCTCTTCACCCTGCTGGGCTATCGCATCGGTACCACAATCGGCCGCAGGTTTCACATCCCAGCCGAACTCATCGGAGGCATCATACTCATCGGTATCGGCATCAAAGTATTAATCGAACACATGATGTAATTCCAACATTTTATAATTCTCACATTATTACATTTTTTAATTTTTACATTTTCAAGTAATGGCAATACTGAAAAAACTATACGACGACCTGGATCGTCAACTCGACCAGAAAGCAGAGCCACACCGCATCCGCTGGTGGCACATCATCCTCTTGCTCGCCCTTATAGCGGGAACCATCTATATCATCAAGAACCCCTCAGGAGCGGAATCACAAGCCAATAATACGGACACCAAGGGAGGCTACTTAAAGTGTGAAGGAGCCGTTTTCGGCACGTTCTACCACATTACCTATCAGTACCCCATCGACCAGCAAGACAGCATAGAAGCCGTATTGCAAGAAGTCGACCGCTCACTTTCACCCTTCAACAAGGCATCTGTCATCACAGCCATCAACGAAGGAACGAGCGACAGCACCAACCTGATGTTCCGCGAGGTGTTCACACTTGCAAAGACCATCTCGGCAGAAACCTATGGCGCATTCGACATTACCGTTGCACCATTGGTCAACGCATGGGGATTCGGTTTCAAGAACAAGGAAACAGTCAACGAAACGCTCATTGCCGACCTGCTGAGCCATGTAGGCATCGATAAGGTATCGCTTCATGACAATCGCATCGTCAAGACCGACCCCGACCTGATGCTCGACTGTAGTGCCATCGCCAAAGGATATGGTGTAGATGCTGTGGGACGCCTGCTCGAAACGAAACAAATCGACAACTATATGGTTGAAATCGGAGGTGAAGTACGTGTCAGAGGCAAGAACCCACAAGGTAAGCCTTGGTCTATCGGCATCATCACCCCTACCCCCGACCCGACAGGTCAGAACAATGAAGTGGAAGAAGTGCTTTCGATTACCGACATCGCAATGGCCACATCGGGCAACTACCGCAACTTCTATGTCGAAGGCAATAAGCGATATGCCCACACCATCGATCCACGTACAGGATATCCCGTGCAGCACAGCATCCTCTCCTCCACCGTCCTCGCTCGCGATTGCGCCGTAGCCGATGCCTATGCTACTGCCTTCATGGTACTCGGACTTGACAGTGCCAAGACCGTCTTGGCAGCCCATCCCGAACTCCAAGCCTATTTCATCTACTCGGATGCTGATGGCAATAACGCGACTTGGGACAACCTTAGATAATTCATATTTCATAAAAGAGAAGATGTATTTATGTTAATTTTTCACAAATAACGCACGTTTCTGTCGATAATTAAGCATTATGAATGATAAATTATGAATTATTTCGTAACTTTGCACTCGAACTCAAAACAATCAATAAGATGAAACAGATATTTATTACCGCCCTCATTGCAGCAGTCAGCTATACTGCAGCAAGTGCACAAAGCCTCTACAAAAAGGTGTTCGACAATGCCACCGCAGTAGTTAACAACGCAGCATCGAACGATCAGCAGATACAAATCAATCAGTATAAGATTACAGCGCTCAACTACATCTCCAATCAGGTGAAGAAGCGTAAGCTCGAAAAGAATAGCTACTTCTACGACTCACAAGCCGTAAACCTCGCATCGTTCATTACCGATTTCGAGACTGCCATCATCAAGGCACGCGCCATCTCAACTGAGAAGCGCCTCGAAGTCCTCGCATGCTATCGTGACGCATCGCTCCAAAACCCACTCTTCGGCGACGATGACAAGGAAACTACTTACGTCTATGTGAACGACAAGCAGACCTACACCCCATTCTCGCTCGATACCGACTGGGAGAAAGCCTACGACCAGGCTACCGAGAAGGTGAAAGCCATCTTGAAATAAGGAAAACAATATGACTAAATACAAACAGCGCAGATTCTCAAAAACCTGCGCTGTTTTTTATTTGACAAAAAGGCTTCCTTATTGATTAATAACGCCTTTCTATTCTTTAATAATGCCCTTCTCCATTAAGACGGGCAGGACGTTGGCTGCCGACAGGCGTGTATTTTTCCTGCTTGTAGCCTTGTAGCGGTCGAGCAGGTCTTGGTCGTCGGCCAGTAGTGCCTCCATGAACTCATCGTCAATCATGGTTACAGTAGTCTTTCCTTTCTCGTCGGCCTTGCTATCGAGCAAATAACAGCGGTGGTTGTTCAGCTGCTGGGTGCCGACCCACACCAGCTCTGAGCCGATAAGAGCAGGAACACTCAGATTGTTGGGGGCAGCAAAGGCGGCTACGTCGGCTGCCAAACTCAATGCTACACCTGTACCACTTACCCAATATGCCACTACCAGAAGCTTATTCTGGTCATAGCGATAGGCTTGCGAATAGTTCGACACGCTTAGCGAACTCGTCTTATGTCGCAGACTACGGCAGTTCACATAGAGGTGACCACTAAATTCCAGCACAAGAGCCTCCTTCTTCAGCACGGCATCGGCCTTCGAGTCGCCCGTCTTGGCAGTATAGCCATGATTCGACTCCTTCAGTTGCATGATGCGTTTGGTGCCGTTCTTTATCAAGTCATTAACCAGAGTCCAATGGTTGTCAACGAATTCTGCATAGGTTGAACAATACCTGGCGTCCAACTGTGCATGAACTGTCAAAACACAGCAGACAAATGCTGCGAGCGTCATCAATATCTTTTGGCGTTTCATGATCTAACCACTTCTAAAGTTCAGTAAATCCTTTAACCCAAATCGGTTATTAGCGTCGCTAATGACCGATTTGGGTTTAATTGAAAACGCAGGTCCATCGATGAACCTGCGCTTGTGTTTGACTAAACCACTTCAACCTTAGCTGCAAGCGACTTGCACTTGGTACGCAGTTCATCGAGAGGAGTGCCGACCTTGTCGTAGCAAACCACAACGCCCATACGGCGTCCTACATGTGCTACAGGCTTGCCGAAGATGCGTAGGTAGGTACGAGGTGCTGCACAGACTTCCTCGATGCCTTTATAGTCGGGATGGTCGGTCTCTATGCCTGAGAGAATCACAGCACTTGCCCCGCTCTTCTCTTGAGTGATTTCAGGGATAGGCAGTCCGAGGACGGCACGACAATGGAGTTCAAACTCGCTGAGGTTCTGTGTACCCGCAAGAGTCACCATACCTGTGTCGTGTGGACGTGGTGAAAGTTCTGAGAAGTACACACCGTCTTGGTTACTGATGAAGAACTCAACGCCCCAGATGCCGGCTCCTGTCAAAGCTCCTGTCACCTTCTCTGCCATCTCTTGAGCTGCTTTCAGGTGTTCAGGTTTCATAGGCATAGGCTGGAAGCTCTCGCGATAGTCACCGCTAATCTGTACGTGACCTGTAGGAGCACAGAAGAGGGTCTTACCATTCTTCTGAGTGACGGTAAGCAGAGTTATCTCGTAGTCGAACTTGATGAACTGCTCTACAATCACTTCCTTGATGTCGCCACGTGCACCCTTGGCAGCAAAATCCCATGCACGCTGCAAGTCGGCAGGACTATCTACCTTGCTCTGTCCGTGACCAGAAGAGGACATCAGCGGCTTCACGATAAACGGATAACCGATTTCGTTGGCAGCTGCCTCGAATTCCTCATAAGTCTTAGCATATTTATAATTCGCTGTCTTCAGTCCGAGCTCTGTGTGTGCCAACTCGCGGATAGCCTTGCGGTTCATGGTGTAGTTGACTGCACGGGCAGAAGGAACGACTTGGATGCCCATCTTCTCGCAATCATAGAGCTTCTCTGTACGAATCGCTTCGATTTCGGGCACGATAATGTCGGGTTGGTGTTTCTTGACGGCAGCCATAAGGGCATCGCCGTCGAGCATAGGAAAGACTTCACACTCGTCAGCTACTTGCATAGCAGGAGCATGCTCGTATGCATCGCAAGCTATCACATACTGACCTTTTCTCTTACAGGCGATGACAAATTCCTTGCCCAGCTCGCCTGAGCCTAAAAGCATAATTTTTTTCATCTTCTTATTTACTATTGAACTATTTACAATTTACGATTATTTTTAATTGTTCGATTTACTATTTTAAGCAATAGCCAACTTTCAACTTATAAACTGACTTTAAACTATAAACTTTCAACTCTCAACTTTACTGGTGCTGTTCGCGAAGCAGGTCGTTCACGGTCTTCACAGGGTTGAAGGTCTCGAGAGGCACTTCTACAAAGACGGTGTTCCAGTCGCTCATGGCTCCGTTCCACAGTCCTGGCAATTCGAGAGCCTTAAGTTCCTTACCGTTCTTACTCTTTGAAGAGATGAAGCCTGTCTGTGGGTCAACATACTTAGGCAGGTCGAATGGACGGCCCTGATAGTCTTTCACAGCACATACAAGATCGACGGGGTTGAAGTGAGTACCGCTCTTGAACATCTTCACATATTCCTCGTTGTTGGTATCGATTTGTGAACTCTCGAGTATCTGGAGTGAGATGGTACCGTCCTGATTATAAGCAAGGAACGGACCGCCACCAGGTTCGCCTACATTCTTCACCATACCGCACACGCGCATTGGGCGATTGAGCTTTTGGCGCAGATAGACAGCCATCTCTGTATCTTCAAGGTTCTTGAGGTTGGGATTGCGCTGGCATAGTTCGTCGCGCATGAAGCGAATCATCTTCTCCAGGTCCTCATGAGTGTATTTGCCTGTATCGAGCAGACGGATGTAGTCGAATGCTTGCTGCTGCAGGGTAACCAATACACCTGCTATCACCTTCTTGAAACGAACGGTAGGATCTTTCAGACGGTCGGGCACCACATTGTCGATATTCTTGATGAACACCACATCGGCATCAATGTCGTTGAGGTTTTCAATCAATGCGCCATGACCTCCCGGACGGAACAGGATGGTTCCATCGTCATTACGGAAAGGTTCGTTGTCAATTGTGGCAGCAACGGTGTCGGTGCTTGATTTCTGCTCAGAAAAACTGATATTATAGGTCACACCAAACTTCGACTCGTATTCGGCTTTTTTCTGTGCCACCAAGTCTTCGAACAACGGACGGTGCTCAGGACTAACCGTGAAGTGTACATATACCTTACCGTCTTTACCTGCTGCATAGAGCGCACCTTCGACAAGATGCTCCTCGAGTGGTGTACGTACGCAATCGTCGTACGCATGGAACTGGAGGAGTCCCTTTGGGAGTTTGCCATAGTTGAGTCCTTCCTCGTTCAGCAGACAAGCGATAACAGCCTTGTAGTTGCCTTCGTCGATAAGTTCCTCAATGGGTTTCCCTTCATTGACCACACAAGCATCGTTGAGCGCATCGTAGAACGCATATTTAGAGATGTTTGCAAAGAAAGTCTTGATGAAATCAGTATCTGGCTCATCGGCTTCTCCATCCAAGAATTCAAACAGATTCTTGAACATACGTGAGGCTGCACCTGAAGCCGGAACGAACTTCACCACCTGATGTGTACCATTGAGATACTCGTCCCATGCCTTCAGATAAGCACTCTGCTGTGCCTCGTCTGTTACTTTGATACCATTACCGGGAGCTGCTGCTCCTGCCAGTTTTAAGAAAGGAAAGCCAGTCTTGAATTGTTCAAGCTGTCGATTGAGGATTTCCTCGGAGATATTCTTCGACGCAAGAAACTCTTTGTCTTTTGGTGTAAGCATATTGTAAATTTTTTGGTTTGCAAGAATTGTTCGACAAAGGTACAAAATATTTACCATTTAACGATTTACTATTTAGTTTTTTTCTGTTTTCTTCATTTTTTAATTCTTTAATTCTTCAATTTTTAAATTTTTCTTACCTTTGCAGCTGATTTGCAAACGTTGGTAATCATGAACGCACAAAGAGAGCAAATAATCGAGACGTTACAACGGGTTGAAAGTCTGACGGCCGACACCATCACGAAAGACGACCTTCAACACATCCGCAACATTGTCTTGGAACACAGTAAGGATATTGAGCAACAGACCGAAATCGAACGAGAATTCGGTCTGAACCCAGTCTTATTTGACCTGCAGACTGCTCTGATTACCATCGAAGAGATTGGTGCCAGTCGTGCCATCATCATCAGTACCCTGATCCACGAATACGTACACCACGGTTTGGTGACTGAGGAAGAGGTAAGCAAGCTGTTTGGCGACGATGTACTGAAGATTATCCGAGGTCTGCTGAAAGTGAACGAGTTGTATGCCAAGAGCAGCAGCGTAGAAACAGAAAACTATCGCGACCTCATGCTGTCGTTTGCCGAGGATATGCGTGTCATCTTCATCATCATTGCCGACCGTGTGAACCTGATGCGTCAAATCAAGGAATTGGGCAGCGATGAAACCCGAAAGAAAGTGGCATACGAAGCCAGCATTCTCTATGCACCATTAGCACATAAACTGGGACTTTATCTCATTAAATCAGAACTTGAGGACTTGTCGCTAAAATACTTGGAGACAGAGACTTTCTACATGATTAAAGAGAAGCTCAATGCCACTAAGCGAACGCGCGATGAGTACATCCGCAAGTTTATAGCCCCTATCGAGGAAAAACTGAGCGCTGCAGGACTGAAGTTCCACATCAAAGGACGTACGAAGAGCATCCACTCCATTTGGCAGAAGATGAAGAAGCAGCGGTGTCAGTTCGAAGGCATCTACGACCTGTTTGCCATCCGTATCATCCTGGATTCCCAACCCGAGCGCGAGAAACAAGACTGCTGGCAGGTTTACAGTATCGTGACTGATATGTATCGCCCCAACCCCAAACGTCTGCGCGACTGGCTCAGCGTGCCCAAGAGCAACGGCTACGAGAGCCTGCACACCACCGTGATGGGACCTGAAGGCAAGTGGGTGGAAATACAAATCCGTACGGAGCGTATGGACGATGTAGCCGAACACGGATTGGCTGCACACTGGCGCTATAAGGGCGTGAAAGACAGTGGTGCCAAACTGGAAGACCTGCTGAAAGATATCCGTAGTGCACTCGAGACACAGGGCACAAGCAACGAACAGGTAGTCGATCAGTTCAAGGTGGACCTCTACAGCGACGAAGTGTTTGTCTTTACACCCAAAGGCGACCTCTTCAAATTGCCGAAGGGCGCTACCCTACTCGACTTTGCCTTCCAGATACACACCAACATCGGCTCGCATTGCAGCGGAGGTCTGGTGAACGGAAAGAATGTACCTGTGCGTACGAAACTGCAGACAGGCGACCAGGTGGAGATTCTCACCAACCCCAATCAATTGCCCAAACGCGACTGGCTCAACTATGCCATCACCTCGAAGGCACGCAGTAAGATACGCCAGAGCATCAACGAGCAAGAGCTGCGCACAGCCACCTATGCCAAGGAAACCCTCGAGCGAAAGTTCAAGAACCGCAAGCTGGAAATTGTAGAGCCGACCCTGATGAAGACCATCAAGCGACTGGGATTCAAACACGTGATGGAGTTCTACAAAGCCTTGACGGAAGAAGTGCTGGGTGTGGACCGTGTGATTGATGCCTATATCGAGGAACAGAAACGCGAGAACAACGAACTGCCATTAGCAGAAACCCACAGCGCCTCGACCTTCCGTCTTGACGAAAGCAATGAAGACCTGACGGGCAGGTCGGGAAAAGACGTGCTGCTCATAGGTAATAATATAAAAGGTGTGGAATACAACCTTGCCAAATGCTGCAACCCTATCTATGGCGACGAAATCGTAGGATTTGTAACCGTAAGCAGAGGCATCACCATTCACAGGAAGAACTGCCCCAACTGCCGAAAACTGCTCGAACAGATGTCCTACAGAGCCATCGAAGTGAACTGGGCAACACAGAGCAGCGGACAATTCTCCAGCACCCTACACATTGTCGGGAACGACGATGTAGGTATTGTGAGCAACATCACCAGCATCATTGCCAAAGAGAAGAACATCCTGCTCCGCAGTATCGACATCAAATCATCGGAAGACGGACTCTTTGCAGGCAACCTCACCATCATTATCGACGACAACAAACGTCTGAACCAACTCATCAAGAAGATACAAACGGTGAAAGGCGTAAAAAGCGTGACGAGATAATATGATGTTGAGTGTTTAGAGTTGAGTGTTTAGAGATATGAAGGTTAATTTGATTTTGGTGGGAAAAACCACCAGCAAAATGTTTCAGAGCATCATCGAAGACTACAGCGAGCGGGTGAAGCACTACACTCCGTTCGAGGTGACTGTCATCCCCGAACTGAAGAACACCAAGTCGTTGTCGCAAGAGCAGCAGAAACAGATAGAGGGTGAACAGATACTGCGTCAGTTGCAAGAGAGCGACCACGTGGTATTGCTCGACGAACACGGTCTGGAACTGCGCAGCATCGAGTTTGCCACTTGGATCAGCAAGAAGCAACAGGCTGTCAGCCGCCGACTGGTGTTCGTTATCGGAGGACCTTACGGATTCTCGCCAACTATCTATCAGCGAGCAAACGAGAAGCTGTCGTTGTCGAAGATGACCTTTTCCCATCAGATGGTCCGAATGATTTTCATCGAGCAACTCTATCGCGCCTTCACCATCCTCAAGGGCGAACAATATCACCACGAATAAGATATGAATACCTTATTTATAATAATGATTTGCAGTTGGCTGTTTTCCTTGAATGCAACTGGACAAGAACAGGACTCTATAGATAGTAGCCCATCCGCGGATAGTGCATCCTCTTTCTTAGGAAGGCTGCATCAAGTGCAAAACTATTTGGACTCTGCTGCTCGACGCAAGGTAGATCCACGTTATATTGAAGTTCCGGAAAAGCCTTGGAGGGTTATCCTTCGATATAAGGAGAATATAGTTGATGTTGACTACACCCAAGGACTCGATTTTCCAGAATATAATGAATATATGGAATGGAATCTACGCTTCAAGCCACCAGGGGGATCTTCTATCGGTTTTTGGGCGGGCTATCGAGGAACAGGAATATCCTACTCTAAGTCTCTCAACAAGAACGCAGGACGTTATTTCTCTGTCAGCAGTACAGGAGCAAGATACGGGTTCAACTTCCGACTGAGGCGGTTCAACACAGACGAAACAGTATTTACCGCAAAAGACTACGTAAATGGAAAGATGGAAGAAGAACCAATCAAAGAAGACGGTCAAATACCCTCTCCTGTATGGATTCGTTCCGTCTATCTGAACGGATACTATGTGTTTAACGGACGCCGATACTCACAGGCAGCCGCCTACAACCAATCCGTCATTCAGCGTCGCTCCGCAGGGTCTATACTTGCAGGTGTTACATGGTATCAGTCATCATTCGACTATTCCGACATGAATAATGGATTTTTCATGCTCATTGGTCACGGCACCCGCTGCATCAAGGTACACCAAGCTAATATCGGTCTCGGCTACGGCTACAATCTTGTGCCATTTCGTGGTTTTGTCATCAACGCAATGGCGATGCCTACCCTTAGCGTCTACAACCGAGTAAAAGTTTACAAGTACGATTTCAATTACGACTTATTCTTAGATGAAGAAGACGACCCAGAGGATTATGGGAATTGGAATTCAGAGACACACACCTGGGATAATGGAAAGACGCACAGACCAATAGAAATGGGTGAAGAAGATGAAGGATTGTGGTTAGAGGACTTAGAATATTGGGATATAGAACCAGAGACTGCCTACAGCATGCTTCAACTCAACTTAGACCTACGACTCGGCATTGCATACAATTGGAAAAACTGTTTTATAGGACTTCAGGCGCAATTCAACAATTTCAACTATAAGAAGGACAATTGCAAAGTCAACCTCTTCGATGCGTATGCTCGAATAGCATTCGGTGTGAGATTGTGAGGAAGAAGATAGAGGTTAAACCCAAATCGGTTATTAGGCTGTTATGCACTAACAAACTTCCTTTTTGCCATCTGTTTCACCGCTTTTCAGTTACAATGGAACCCCATTGCGCCCTCAAAGCGTCAAAATATCTGCTCAAAAATATAAATTGTTATCATCATAACGCTAATGACCGATTCGGGTTAAAAGGGTTGAATTATGTGGTCAGAAACAAAATTATTCCTCGAAATTGCAAAAAAATACAATTTGTAAATGTTCGTTTGGTAAATTATTCGTATCTTTGCACTCCGATTGGGAGAGATGCTCGAGTGGCTGAAGAGGCACGCCTGGAAAGCGTGTAACCGTCCAAAGCGGTTCCGGGGTTCGAATCCCCGTCTCTCCGCAAGGAGATAACGGGGTTCAAAGCGACAAAAGCGATCTCCGTCTCTCCGCAAAAAAAATCCCCACTCCTTCCTAAGGACGAGAACAAGGTTTTCTCCCCTTGGGGGAGATAAGAGAGGGGTCATCGGGATGTAGCGCAGTTGGTAGCGCACTACGTTCGGGACGTAGGGGTCGGGCGTTCGAGTCGCCTCATCCCGACCATAAAAGAGGGTGTAACTAATTGATTTAAAGTTACAACCCTCTTTTCTTGTTCCATTTTTGTTCCGCTAAATCGGGAAAAAATGGGCGCAACTTGCATATGCGCACGCCTATTGACGATATATGCAAAAAAAGCAGGAACGCATATCATGCCTCTCATAATCCCAAATCGGTCATTAGCGTTATGATGATAACAATTTAATTTTTGAACAGATATTTTGACGCTTTGAAGGCGCAATGGGGTTCCATTGTAACTGAAAAGCGGTGAAACAGATGACAAAAAGAAAGTTTGTTAGTGCATAATTGCCTAATAAACGATTTGGGATAATAATTCTTGTGATAGTTTATTTTACCATAAAGCCACTTTGCCTGCAGAGCCAAGGTCGAGTGTGGCAGTTGCTACGCCTAATGCCTGAAAGACACGGCTCATCGTGGGGATGCTGATGCTGTAGCCTTTCTCCAACCTTGAAATCTGAGCACGTTGCACACCTATCCTTTCGCCTAACTCTTCTTGTGTGAGGTTCTGTTGCAAACGAGCCTTCTTGATGGCCTCACCAAGTTTATATGCATGAATTGATGCAGCGACGCTTTTCTCAAACTCATCACGGCGTGGTGTGCCCACCTTGCCGAAATGCTCGTCAAGTGCCTGTTCAAATGGGATTAACTTCATCTTTGCCATATTAGTCGTCTTTATGTTTGAAATACTCTTGTCTTAATCTCTCCGCTTTTGCAATCTCTTTATTAGGGATTTTCTGAGTTTTCTTGACAATGCCGTGTGTAGCAATGACAAGTGTTTCAGATTGTGTGTCCCAAAAAGCGAAAAGGCGATACTTCGTTTTGTTGCAGAGAGTGCGGAACTCCCAAATCTCGGAACCGTCAAGTTTCTTGAATAGCTCAGCATTACGCTCGCCCTGCTGTACCCGATAGATGTTGTAATAAATTTTGTCGGCTACTGCTTGCGGCAAGCTGTTGAGAAAATCTTGCGCCTCAACCAATAACGATAACTTGAAAGATACCTCGCCCATACACTTTGAATTTTGTGCAAAGGTAGTAATTTGTTTCGACATTACGAAACATTTTGCCGATTATTTGTGTTTTAGTATTCATTTTTTATATTAAAGGCATAAAATGAGGGGATCGATATTTCATCGCCTCATCCCGACCAAAGGAGAGTTTCGGCTCTCCTTTTTCTTTTTCGCGCCCCTTAAGGGTAACACTTGCAACCATTAATAGTAGCAAAAAATCCCATTAGTGGGAAAAAAATAAGCTATGAAGAAAAAAAAAACAGAAAGTATCAAATAAAAAAAGCCAAAAAGTTTTGTGGTATGCTTTTTGTTTCGTAACTTTGTAGCGTAAAACAAGTGCTGAATCCACTCGTTACAAATTTACAAATCAACATTAATAAATTACTTATGAGAAAAACAATTACTACAATCATGACAATGGCAGCAATGTTGTTTGCTGTCAATGCTAATGCACAGAAGGAATTCGTTTATGAATTCAAGTCAATCTGTGGTGAGTTTTATGAAAATTACACCCAGACGCTGGACGAGGAGGCTATTGCTGCAGAAATCGGCTGTCCTTTGGCTGATGCGTCTGTATTTGCTGTTCAATCGGACGGTACTCTCGACCCAGACTATACGTTAGGTCCTGGCGGAAAAGATGGTACCGACGGTTGGCGTAATGCCAACGGTGACTGGGAAAGTTGGGGAAGCGATGCACGCATCTGTGTAAAGGCGGACTTTGCCCCAGTAGCAGATGAAGACGGCAACAAGGACCCACACATCTACTACATCGGTGGTATGACTGGTCAGACTGGTACGCCTGCAACTTACAAGGCAACCTATCGCATCGAGAACCCCAGTGATAACACGAAGTATTGTTTCGTTATCATTAAACTCACATATGAGGAACTGCCTCAGTATCGCTTAGATGAGCTGAACATCGTGAAGAAATTTGAAATTGTTGCAGAGGAATATCCTCGCACCAACACCGCAGCAGAAACTTTCGGTATCAAAGTCGGCGACCTTGCATCGCTCATTGGCTATGATGCAGAAAAATTCAATAGTGTGTGGTTTAAGTATTTATTATATGTAGGTCAGCTGGATGAGAATGAAGTGAAGAGTGATGTGCTGACAAACCTCAACTATTCTTCGACAGCATGGATGAATGCTTTGTTTGATGAAAACACAGGCTTAGAAACAGAAGAGTGCGTTCAAGGCACAAGTGGAGATCCCACGAAGTTTAGTATTCATTTCTCATCAACAGGCTACGATGGCGACACTCTGAAAGTAAATGTAGGTCAGAGCGGAAAACTGAAAGTGGGTGATACCAACTTTGCTAAGGTTTACCTTGTTGGTACAGACAAGAAAGCTGTAGAAATCACCGTGAGAATCAAGATCATTCCAAAGGAAATCGAAGACCTCCCATGGGACCAGAAGACTTGTGTGGGAAGTGAGACAGTATCATTGATACGTGATATCGATGCTGGTTATTCAGTAACCGTTTATACTATCAAGATTGACTCAATCGTCGGCTTGTTCAAAGCAGGCACTGTAGTAGCTGACCTAGAATTCACAGCCCTCGATGCCGATGGTAATCCTACAACGGCTTCAACAACAGGTGAAGGAAAGAATAACACGGCTGCTGGTGGTTTCTGGATGGATATGGAGTCACATCCTATGGAATGGACCACATCCGTAAAGAGTTACTTTGTAAACAACTACAATACAAGAATTGAAATTGGTCACATGCCAAGAGTATTTGATGGTGGAGAAAAGACTACGGGTTCGCTCTTCTATGTACTCGACAACGAATACTACGAGCTGAAGATGGACATCCAGATTGGTGAAAAGGAAGACACAACGAAGGTAATCACAAAACCTGAAGAATGTGCAATCGTAGCAACGAAATACTACACCTATCGCATTGTTCCAAACAATACAGATAATGATTATCAAAAATACGGAAAGAATGCAGCAGGTGAGACAGACTATCATTTGATGGATAAGCCTATTGATTTGGACATCAATTTCATTGAGGCTCAGTTGGGTACAGCAAGTCCTACTTTCTATGGCGAAGTAATTGACACACTTGGTAACGCAACATATTCAAAGAAATATTCTTGCGATCCAAATCCAGGCTTCTGGATGGAACCTGCAGCAAAGGTTGAGAACAAGTCGTCTGTAAGCACTTGGAAAGGTGGCGACACTTATGGTATTTGCTACGCAAACGGTGTATTCCAGTTCTTCCAGTACCCAAGTTCGCAGTCTGTAGGTGCTAAGTACGTTGATAACTTCTACCTTGTAAACCAGGATGCAGGTAAGCAGATTAAGTATGTCATCACAGTCGTTTATGTTGAACAGATTCAGGCAGAAGCAGAAACCCTTGAAACCTTTACATTGAATCTTCCTGCACGCGATCCTTCTGATCCAGAGAACGGTACTTACACTCCATACGACCTCACTCCTATGTACGAAGCATTCGGCTGTACTCCTGAAGAGTTTGCAGAGAACGGTACTTGGATGGCAATCGACTCAGACGGAGATTTGAGCAACAACTACGATGAGCTTGAAGGCTTCGCATTCGACGAGAATTCGAAATTGTCTGACGACGATGCTTCTCTTGTTGCTTTAGTTGGTTACATTGCAGAAGAGAATGGTTTCTTCAGCTGGATTCTCGACGACGAGAACCTTGCGAAGACCTATACCTTCACCATCTATGCATACTACAACAACCAGCGTTGTGAGTTCAATATCACAGTGGGCGATGCTTCTGCAATCAACTTTGTTGAGTTGAACAAGAGCGATGGTAAGATATTCGACCTTACTGGCCGTCTGGTGAAGAATGCAACCAAGGGAATCTACATTAAGGACGGAAAGAAGTTCTTAGTGAAGTAAATCTCCCCCTTTAATAATAAATAAGGTGTATCTTTTTGAAGATGCACCTTATTTCGTTTTGTACTTTCACGAATTATTTGTATCTTTGCAGGCGTTATACATAAAATGCAAACAATATGAAACGTAACATTACTATTTTATTCGCCATGATGCTCTCCATGATAGCAAGTGTGGCTAACGCAGAGAACCCCAAACGGTCGGAACTGACCATTGTTGACAAGGTAGAAGTGAACCTCACAGCTATAGAAGCAAAGCATATCAATGCCTCGCAGCGAGCCACAGTTGACCTGACTGATGCATTAGCAAAGTTTGGTAGCGGAGGTCTGGGAATGGCACTCCATAAGTTCTACATCGCTAAGCATGACGAAGAGACGGAAGGCAAGACTGACGAGCTGACAGCCGAATACAACTATCGTGAAGGCTGGTGGCTGACTGATATTTACGATGAGACTACTGGTGAACTGACAGGCGAATGTGTGGCTGATACTGTCTGCGGCTCTTTGATGTACATCCGTGACATCGAACTGGATGGCAAGCAACTCTCACTGACGGTAGGACAAGTGGCAGGAGAAATGCTTTCTGGCAACACCTATTCTGCCCTACTCTACTATATCAATGGTAGCAACGCTATCGAAATCGACATTCAGCTTACCATCACAAAGGCAGAGATGCCAAAACTGGCAGATTTGACCAAAGTGGGCGAGAAGACCATTGACACGTCTATCTTCTACAATTCCATATATAATTATCGTGTCATCAACTTCAATGCCGACTCACTCTACGAGTCCATCTATGCTACCCTTCCTGTGCCCGACTGTATAGGTTACGAAGAAGGCAAGCTATGGGGAGAAGACATGAAGCTGGTACTCTACGGAGAAAGTGCAGAAAATGAACTTACAGACAATTCGACAGCCTTCTACGGAGGCTATTGGGTAGATACCGACGGCTATGTATGCGGATACAACGACGAGCATCCAGCCTTCTTCCTTGAACCAGCCGACGCAACAGGACTGAACGTCTTGCACGCAGGTATCTATCCCAACTTTTCTTTCGTAGGGTCAATCCTTAAAGGTTCATTCTATATCATTGGCGCAAATTATTACTACAAACTCAATATCAACCTGACAGTCAATCCTTATCCACGATTCGACGAATGTGAAATTGTTGACTCATTGACCTATGCAGTGGAAATCGTACCTGATATGACGGCAGAGCATACCACAGATGTGAAACTCGTGCAAGAAGACTACATGATTCATGCTATCACCCTCAATCAATACGAATTGGAAGCACTGCTCGGCGAGGGGACATACGAATTCTGTGTTGAAAACACCTTGATGAGTAACGACGGTGAGATTATCAAGAACTATAACAGTGCATTCTCAAACGCTATCACCAGAGGCAAAGGCTACCTGATGATGAACACATTCGGGCTCTTCCAGAATGAAGCCCTGCTGCATATCGCCGCATCACTCAGTCCATTCCCGATGATGACAAAGGCATACGGTATAGGTCAGGAAAGCTACTTTGTTGTAGAAGACCCAGAGACCAACGAAGGATATACTGAAGTCGGCTTCAACTTCTGGTATCAGCCAGGCGATGCTGCTGTGGGCGACTACTATCAGAATGTGTTCTATCTTGTGAACTACGAAACAGGCAAGAAGCTCCAGCTCAACATCAATGTTGTCTTTGTTGACCAGCGTAATCCTGTGTTCGACATCGTTGGCGGACAAACCATTGAATTGCCACAGAGCAATGCAGAAGGAACCGACTACGGAACCACAACTATCGACATGAGCGACATGCTTGCCACATTGGAGTGCAGTAACATCAATGAGGTGCAATGGGCTGCATACAACAATCTGAATCAGCTGCTCATTACTCCCGACTACGACGACATCTATGGTTACAACTTCGATGCAAAAGGATACTTGACAGCAGAAGAAACGAAGGTGTTCAGCGTAGGATTTGCTGACGGAGCATTCCATTCATACCTCATGAACGGTAGTGCCGACACTGACTATACAACCACCATCGTAGCTACTTACAACGGAAAAGGCTATAAGTTCAACGTGAAGGTAACAAAAGACCCAAAGAATGATACGGGAATCATCAACATCACTCCAACCCTCACTCAAGGCAAAAAAGCCACTTATAACCTCAACGGGCAGAGAGTACACGATGGTCAATTAACCAAAGGACTCTATATCATCAACGGAAAGAAAGTACTTGTTAAATGAAACATACGCTCCTTCTCACAATCATGATTGGCATTGCAGCACTTCGCTGCAATGCTCAAGTCATGTATTGTCCTGACGAGGATTGTAACCGTTGCCGACTCTTACGGGCAGTCGACTATCAGTTTCATGCCATCCGCAACGATATCGTCTTGCCGCAATCGCTCGATGGAAAGGCTGTACGTTGGGAACTGGAAAGTCCAAAAGGAGGAGTTTCTTCCCATCTATCGTTCGACGGAAAGACGCTTCATGTGAAATCACTCCCAAAGGGGAGTTACATGGAGGCAGGTACCCTGATTGGTGAAATAGCAGACGAACGCATCACCTTTCCACTCACGCTGGCTCCTGATGACGAGAAATACGGCTATCTGTATTGCCACATGGCAGGAACCAGCGAGAACACCCTCTATGCATTGGGCACGAAAGCCGATCGTGGCGTGTTGTTCCATCCGCTGATTGACAACCAGCCTATCTACGACGCAGAAGAAATGGCAGGCATCGAAGGAGGTGTGCGCGATGCGTTCATCTACCGCGGACAGGACAACAACTATCTCATGGTCACTACCGATATGAGCAACCGCAAATCGCGTACATGGTTCAACTACGGTATCGACCTGCTCCGTTCAAACGACCTCATCCACTGGACCTCCACGTCATTCGACTTCCGCAAAGGCGATGCTGTCTTTTCCGACCCTCAGAGCAAGAGTTGGTTTGCCGACTGGACGAAAATCAACCGCGTATGGGCACCACAGGTTATCTGGGACCCAGACTACAACAACGGCGAAGGCGGCTATTTCATCTACTACTCAATGCTGAGTACCAACCCAGGTGATGATCACGACCGCATTTACTACTCGTATGCATCGCGCGACTTCACTACCCTGACCAAACCCCAGCTGTTCCACGATCGTGGCATCGCTATCATTGACTGTCATATCGACTGGAACGATTGCGACCGCCAATATCATGTATTCTTTAAGAAAGAAGGTGTGGCAGGTGTCGATCGAGGCATCTACGAAGCAGTATTTGACAAACTGCCCAATGGCCAGTGGCGCGACATCGTGCATATCACCAACGAAGGGAAAAGCAATGTAGAGGGAGCGAGTGCATTCCGGCTCATCAACGAGAACCGATGGAAAGTGGCCTATATCAACTATGGCGTCAACCCCAAAATCTACCGCATCTGCGAAGCGAATGCAACGGAAGAACAGATAGACCGTGGTGTTGAAATCGGCACGAATGTCAATCCACAGCATGGTTCGTTCATGACCGTCACCCAAGCTGAATACGAACTGCTTGAAACATGGTCGGCACTTACCCATCGTGTTCAGGAACTGCAGAAGAATCCGAAGTACAAGACTAACAAAAAGCTCCAGCAGGCCGAACAAGCGCTCAAGACCACATTCGACGAACGTCCGATGGAGCGACTTACCATCCTCTATCAGGAGCAACTGAAACAACTCAGCAAATTCAAATAACTAATTGATACTAATTTAACATGCACAAATCACTTATCCTGGCAACCCTGTTTGCCATCTCTCTCTCACTAAGCGCTCAACAGAATCCTACACAGTGGAACACCCCAGGAGCTGGCAATCCATTCATTCCTGGTTATTTTGCCGACCCAACTATTCGCAAATTCGGCGACACCTTCTATATCTATGCCACTACCGACGGAACAGGCAACGGTTATGGTCCGGCTCAGGTGTGGATGTCGAAAGACTTTGTTAACTGGCGCAATGTCGTTATGAACTGGCCAACCACTGAAGTGGTCTGGGCGCCCGAAGTCATCCCTACCAAAGAGGGCAAGTACCGCTACTACTACTGCACACCTTGTCAGGTGTATGTAGGCGAAAGCAACAACCCAGTAGGTCCATGGACCAATATGCTGGGACGGCCGGATGCAGTCCTTATGCGCGACCGTTATTGCGACCCGATGGCCATCACACTCGACCCACAGGTCTTTACCGACGATGACGGAACTCAGTATATGTTCGTCGGCACTTGGGGCATCTACGACAAGTCGGGGTGCGGATGGGCAAAACTGGCTCCTGACGGTAAGTCATTCACGGACAAGGGACTTGTTCCAAACACTCAGCTAAAAGACTTCTTTGAAGGACCGTTCGTATTCAAACGCAACGGAATCTATTATTTCACATACTCATCAGGCAGTTGCCATGATGACACCTATCGTGTGCAGTATGCCACCAGTACTGTCAGCCCGATAGGTCCATACACCTATAAAGGCTGCATTCTGAAGACCAATTCCGACGGAACCATTCACGGACCTGGACATCATTCCTTCCTGATTGACGGAGACGACTATTACATCGTCTATCATCGTCACAACAACCCTCACTCCGTACATGGATTCAACCGACAGCTGTGTATCGACAAAGTCGTGTTCGAAGCAAATGGTGATATCCGTATCATCAACCCAAGCCATAGTGGCGTGCTTCCGTCATCATTGATGAGCAAAGCCAAGAACAACAGCATACAAAACCTAGCATATCAGGCAAGGGTTACTGCATCGTCAGAACTGGGAAGTGATTTCATAGCCAAATATGCCGTTGATGACAACAACGGTACTCTTTGGCGCCCAGCGAATAATCAGGGAGAAGCTTGGCTGAAAATCGATTTAGGGAAAGAAACTCAGTTCAATCAAGTGTGGCTGCAATTCGAATACCCCACTTTCTTCTATCAATACAAGGTTGAGACCTCACTCGATGGAAAAAGTTGGAATCTCTATGCCGACAAGACAAAGAACACTGACGCAGGTTCTCCATTGATTGAGAAAGGCGACGTAAAGGCACGCTACATCATGGTCACGATAACTGACACACAGAAAAACGGTCATTTCGGTGCCTTGTGGGGAGTGAAGGTTTACAATGCCACAAAGAAGAACGACCCTTCTGCCCTCCTCCCATCAGTCGAAGGAATGGACTACGAGGCAGTCAATCGTGGCTACCCTAACCTTCACAAGAAAGACCTTGAGCCTGAACAGCGCACGCAATACAAGAACGGTCTGGTTGTCGATATTAATGCCGATGATTATGCACAGGGAAAAGCCCTGATGATCAAGTCGGTAAAGAATCGTGCAGGCGGCATCTTCACAACCGATGACGACATGATGGTAGAAATCATCCAAAGCAAATATGCCTTCTTCTTCGATGGCAAACAGCACCTCACCAGTTCGTTCAACTGTCCTGCCAACTTCACCTACAATGCTGCCTACACCATCTCAGCATGGGTGCTCAACCCAAGTGTCGGCTCCAGTGAATGTATCGCCTGCATCACCCCTTCAAGTGGTGACCTCACAGCATTCCAGTTCAATCACAACAAGAATCGTGAGACTGGTATCGTCGATCATGCAGGTTCGTTCGAGAGCGCAGGCTTCCCTTCTGAAGTCAATGCAGGCGAAGGCAAGTGGCAACATTGGACCATCACCTTCGACGGATGGTTCCAGCGGTTCTACCTGAACGGAAAACTCATTCGCGAGAAAAACAACTTTATCATGCTCCGTCCTGCCGGACCTATTACAATCGGTTCCGATGCACGTGGCGGTGATGCCTTCAGCGGATATATCCATTCCCTACGCCTCTACGACCGTGCACTCCGTTCTGACGAAGTGCTGGCCGACTATCAGATGAAATCCGATACCGAAGATAAGATTACTGTCGACCTCAACAACATTGCCGTAAAGACCGAAGTACTGACACCAACGATGGTGAAGGTCACCGTGACCGACAGTGAGGGTGCCCCACTCCACTCTGGTCAGCTGCATTTTGCCTACGGAGCCCGTAGCGGCAACAAAGAGAAGAGCAATCTGCCGGAAATGAGTCAGCCAAGTAATCTCACATCCACACTTCTGACCGTTGATGGAAAACCCGACCAGACCATCTTTGTTACCGTCAGCGACGATAATGGAGGTTCGGTGAATATCGTACAAGGCGTCACACTCAACCCCAAAGCGTTTAGCATCTTCACTGACGACTTTAAGACATTCAGTGAATGGGACGGAAAATACGTCACCAACGACCGTGTGAAGTACGAAGTCATCGACGGAGCACTTCGTCTCACCTCTGCAGGAACCGACTTCAGTGCGAGTGGTGACCCACGTACCAATGGTCCGATGATGTACAAAGAAGTGAAAGGCGACTTCATTGTTCAGGTAAAAGTGACAGACCTTACAGGCTCAGAACGGCGCAATACACCTGCCTACAACGAAGGAGGACTCATGGTCATCCTGCCCGAAAGCGAAACCCGTCAGCAAGTCGTACAACTTGGAGTATTCCCGGCTTACAACTGCGGCAACATGCTCACCACCATCTTCCGGGGCCGTCCTCAGTACAACAACCAGCAAGGATGGAACTATGATCCCTACATGCAGCTGCAGCGCACAGGCGACCTCATCTATGCACGCACCTCGCGCGATGGACAAACATGGACAGATATGCCAGCCAGTCCCGTACGCGTTCCACAATTCGCAGAAAAGACTCTTCGCGTCGGATTGTTCCAAACTACCTATAGCGACAACAGCGCATGGGTCAGCTTCTCCGACTTCAAATTATGGCAAAAAAAGTAAAAAACAAAAGAAAAATCAACTTTTTTATATAAAACTGTAAAAAAATAGTAAATAGTAAATGGTTAAATGGTAAATAATTCTTACCTTTGCAGCGGTTTTAAAACCACAATAGTTCAAACAAAAAATTGAGTTTAGTAATTTAAGGTTTAACAATCAAAAAGAGAAAAGAAATGAAGAAAATTTTAGCAGCATTCGTTGCAGTTGTTGCAATCTCATTCGCATCTTGTGGCGGAAACAGCACAACTGAAAATACAGGATGTGATTCAACTCAGTGTGAAAGCACTTGTGGTGCATGTCAGTGCGACTCTTGTGCATGTGGTGAAGATCCTTGCACTTGCGGCGAGGAAGCTTGTGACACTACAGCTGTTGAAGAAGTAGTAGCTGAGTAATTACAACGTGTAAGCCAAACAAAAGAGTTGGAACTTCAGAGTTCCAACTCTTTTTGCTTTAGTACAATTCGGATAAGCGGCAACCTTTTTATTTCCACCTTGTGAACGTTACACTCCCAGCTATTGGTGTCCGTTAAAAGTTGAAAAACGATAGCAGTGCCGAAAAAAAGGCATTGTGGACACATACTTCAATAAGTAAGCCCTCCTCCATACTTCATATCCTTCTTCTTTTGCGAACAGTCAGTATCGAAGTTTATAGTTTAGAGTGAACACCAAAGAGGTGAAGATAGCTATGAGTTAAAATATTAGTTGTTAGAAGCCCATTGTCTGAATGGCACTGGGACGGGCAGCCGATTCAAAAGGGAAAAGCAGCCGATTCAATCGGGAAGATGAGCTAGCTGAGAAGGGAAGTTGCCTATAGGCGCACTATCGTTTGCCTAGAGGCATTTTATCATTTGGCTAAAGGCGAACGACCGTTTGCCTTTAGCCAAATTACCTTCGAATTTATAATAGTGGAATGGGAATAGTATGCGTAATTTCACTACAAAGATACAAAGAAAAATCTCTTTTTCCAAATAATTCGTAAAGATTTTTTTCTTGTAGGGTTAATAGAGAAGGGAAAACATGGCGTAGGACGCTCAAAACAACGGCACATAAAGAGCATGACAACGACGTGGAATGCTCAAAATAACGGCGTTGTTTCAAGGACACATTATTGCTTACCTGAAATTCCTGTGTCGATTTTGACAAATACAAATTAAAAAACGTGGACAAATTACTTCGTCTACGTCTCGGAGGCATCGCCAAACGACGTGAACTATCTACTTCGGTTCTTGTACATTTTCTTGAAACTTGGCGAATTTCCGAGACAAAAATCAAAAGTGGATGTTCATCCTATATGTCCTTAATGAAATGCATCGTATCTATCTTAGCTCATAGGCAGTAATATTTATAATGTATAATCATTTGTTTCGAGTCAATTCTTTCGTTTAGAGTTGTTGTGAGCTGTGCTCATGGGCGTAGTTCTGATAATTGCCCAGAATCTGTTCGATGTGAATGACTTCAGGACATGAGTCCCATGTGACGCCACCACCCATAAGATACCAGTTCTCACGTTCTTTTGTGGGAACCTTCTTCAAGGAAGGGAATGCCGATATTGGCATCGTTACAGAACGACCGTCCTGCAAATCCACCTGAAACTTTCCGCGCTTAGGGAACGACAACCGCTTGATGCGAGGCTTCACGTTCCAATATCCTTCTGCCTTGTACATACTATTTTGTTTTCTTTATTTTGATAATTCTTATCGGCTTGCCTTGTTTGAACTGCTCCCACTGATGAAGCAACTGCTTTTGGTATTCTGTTGCAACTTTCAGCACCTCGTTCACTTGGGAATCGGTCAGGTCACCTTTATCTTCCAACTCTACTATTGGTTCTAACCAAATCTTACACAAGTGTTCTGTACTATGCTTGCCTACATGCACATGTGCCCTGTTCTCGTAATAGTCTGTGTTCCAGAACAAAAAGTTCCAGACGACCTTAGCTGTTATATATAACAAGATCTTTGGCATATGCTGTATTGGTACTTCTTGCCTGCAAAGGTAAGAAAAAACTAATAATAAAGGAAGAAAATGAATGAAAAAAATGTAATTCTTTGGAAAAACAATGACTTTTTATGGCAAAACATGTGTTTTTTGTATTTTGTAGCAAGCAATTGAGGGCACTTGCGCAAAAGAAGCTGATGAGCCGCTTTTTTATTTCATTAGCTGAAACAATAGACACATATGTTGAATTCGTACTGAAACAGTAGACAGATACGAAAAAATGTGCTATTTATACTGTCAGAAATTTGAATCGATTCAAGTTTTGAACACCAATATTTAAAAATTTAGAGGAGTTCAAGAGTTTTATGGTTAGCGCTTAGTGTCTAACGTCCAAAAGTATAACACAGGTTTTTAACTCATTTCATTTTCTTATATTCGTTCCAGCGATCCATGATGTTGTAGACATAGTGATAGGTTTCGGTACCGCGCATATAACCACAACGAACCACTTCGTCGTTGAAATAACGGGCTTCGCTGAGATGGAGCACCCATTGGTCGACATTGCCATTCCAAAGGTCGGGATTCTTTCCATACTTGCGTGCCAGGCTGCGAGCATCGTCTATGTGTCCCGACCCTGCATTATAAGCTGCAAGGATGAATTTGATACGTTCATGTGGGTCGCTGATATCACGATAATGATCATTGAGCTTATTGATAAGTCGTACAGCTCCACGCAGGTTGAGCTCAGGGTTGAAGGCATCTGAAATGCTGACTCCCATACTCTGAGCCGTTTTCGGCATCAATTGCATCAGACCCAACGCACCCATATACGACACTGCATTGGGGTCGAAGGCACTCTCTTGATAGGCTTGTGCTGCCAGAAGATGCCAGTCCCAATTGCACTGGGTGGAGTACTTGCGGAACAGATGGTCGTAGTATGATATCTGTCCTTTGGCTCGATTGAGGATAGGACTGTATGCATGACGACGGGGTGTATAAACGCGCCCCGAACTATCGGTGACTCGAAGGGCGGTAAGAGATTGGAACTCATGCTGATGGTCTGCCATCCACTGGTTAACGGACTGTGCCAGCAAAGGAGTGTCTTTGCGTACCAGCCACGTAATGGGTTTCAAGCTATCGACAAAATGGGTCAGCTCTTGCTGTCCACAAAACAGGAATTCGCGCTGCAACGAATCGCTGACGGGCATGCCGTATGTCACAATGTCGCCATCGCCTGCTCGCAGATGCTGCATCAACTCGGCTTCGGAACGCATCACGTCCACTCTGATCGTACAACCGATACTACCTGCGTATGCATCCGCCAACTTGAACAAGGTGCCATACCCTTCGCCGTAGAACTCAAAATAGCTCTGCGCACCATAGAGGGTGAGAATGATGAGTTCACCATTTGCCTGGATGCCATCGAGGTCGAGACTCTCCGTAGCATTGGGGGTACGAAATACGCCCAACTCGCGCGGTTTCTCCTGCTTGCAACCAATGATTACAATCAGTATTACGAGGATGATAAAAGTTCTGTATCGATGGTATAATACGCTCATCATGTTCGAATTAGTATGCAAAGGTAAGAAATAAATAAGAGTTAAGAGTTAAGAATCAAGAAAAAATGAAATTATTATGCATTATGAATTATGCATTATGAATTATTTTGTACCTTTGCACATCATAAAACAGAAAAGAAGTCATGGGTAATCGTAATAAAACTAAACATACGCAAGGACTGCTTGCTCTCTCTCCCCTATTTGTATTCCTATGCCTGTATTTGGTGACGAGCATC
Source organism: uncultured Bacteroidales bacterium (assembly GCA_902787555.1). Taxonomy (GTDB): domain Bacteria; phylum Bacteroidota; class Bacteroidia; order Bacteroidales; family Bacteroidaceae; genus Colivivens. The sequence continues at coordinate 88,074 of CADAGO010000002.1, read as the reverse complement.
ATCGTACAGGACTTCTACAAGGTGCCTATCATCGTGGCATTCCTCATCTCTTCGGTCTATGCCATCGCAATCACGAAAGGCGGTATCAACCACCGTATTCAGGTATTCTCGAAGAGTGCAGGCAGTAAGAACATGATGCTGATGCTGTGGATATTCATCTTGGCTGGAGCTTTTGCCGGAGCAGCGAAAGCAATGGGCGCAGTAGATGCAACGGTGAATATGACATTGGTGGTATTACCTCACTCTATGATTCTTGCCGGCATCTTCCTTGCAGCATGTTTCATCTCATTAGCAATCGGCACATCTGTCGGCACCATTGCCGCATTGACACCTGTGGCTGCAGGTATCGCGACACAGTCGGACACCAATATGGCATTGATTATCGGTATTGTAGTGGGTGGTGCATTCTTTGGCGATAACCTCTCGTTCATCAGCGACACGACCATCGTTGCTACCCAGACACAGCAATGCAAGATGAGTGATAAGTTTAAGGTCAACTCGAAGATTGTGTTCCCCATCGCTATCGTCATGCTGATTGTCTATGCTGTGATGGGTCGCGACATCGCAGCTCCTACAGGTCTGCAACCTATCGACATCATCAAAGTGATTCCATATATTGTTGTCATCGTGACGGCTGTTTGCGGTGTAAACGTATTGCTGGTGCTTACCATCGGAACCATCGTAGCAGGCATCATAGGAATGGCAGGTGGAGAGTATGATGTTTTCGGATGGTTCAGCAGCATGGCAGACGGCATGATGGGCATGAGCGAGCTCATCATCATGACCCTCTTAGCAAGTGGCATGCTGGCCATGATACGCTACAACGGCGGTATCGACTATATCATCGAACGTCTCACAAAGAATATCCATGGACAACGTGGCGCAGAATACTGCATCGCCACATTAGTATGTTTGGTGAATATCTGTACAGCCAACAACACGGTTGCTATCATCACAACCGGTAGTATAGCACACGACATCTCCCACCGCTTCGGTCTGGACAATCGCAAGGTGGCAAGCATTCTCGACACCATGTCGTGTTTCACACAAGGGCTGCTGCCTTATGGTGCACAGGTCTTGATAGCAACAGGTTTGGCGAATGAGTGTCAGGGACTCACAGCCATCACACCCATCGACATCGTACAATATCTCTACTACCCGATGGCACTCGGCGTAGCGGTTTTGATTTGTATTGCTATTCGCTATCCGAAGCTCAAAGTAGCTTCATGATATCTCGCAAAGAGGTGACTTCATAGTCGATTGGTTGGGGAGCGGGAAAGTCAGGAAAACGATTGAAGAAAAGCACATCCATTCCGGCTCGCTTGGCTCCCATGATATCAGTATCGAAGTTATCACCAATCATCAAGGTATTCTCAGCTTTTGCCCCTGATAACTTGAAAGCATAGTCGAAGAACTGCTGCGAAGGTTTGTTGGCTCCTGCATCCTCACTCAAGATAACAGTGTCGAAATAATCCTTCAACCCACATGCCCTCAGTTTCTTGTACTGTACCTCATGGAATCCGTTGCTACATAAGTGCATCCTATAGCCTTTTCCCTTGAGATAATCCATCAACTCGTGTGCGCCATCCACTACCCCTGGTTTGTCGGCACAACAATCGAGAAAGGCGTCACTGATACGCAGACAGAGGTCAACGGTCACATCCAAACCATGCCCTGCACTCAGCGGTCGGCGAAAACGCTCTACAATCAGAAAATCTCTGTCAATCTCCCCTTTCGCATACTGACCCCACAAGTCGATATTAGCTTTCCAATAGGCATCGTAAAACTCCTGAGGCTGGTCGAAATAGCGCTCCAGATGAAATGCCTCATAGATTTCTGTGAGGGCGATGATCGCATTGCCATGGGTATCGTACAGCGTATCATCAAAATCGATAAAGAGGTTGGAGTAGGATTTCATTTTATTCGATAGGATTTATAGAAGTTAGAGAAGTTAAAGAAGTTAGAGAAGTTAGAGACGACACTTTATTCTTCGATAATTCCCTTGTCATCATTCACTGCCTTGCAATAGGCGTTGAGGACTGTTGATGCTTCTTCTAGTTTCGACCACATGTCGTTAGCTACAGCATCTGCATAGTAGCCTACGTCGTGCGACAAAATGATGTAGTATCGGCACTCTTCGAGTGAACCCTGAGCTATATTGAAGAATCGCAACTTGTCAGCCTTCGACAGCTTCTTGTAACCCTCAGCTATGTTTGCTGCAATTGAGACGGCTGCCCGCTGAAACTGAGGTATTAGTGCATATTTCTCGTCTTCTGGGAACATCTTCTTGGTGTCATAAAAGGCAAGCACAAAATCGTGTGCCTTCTGCCATGCTTTAACTTCTCTGAAAGTTTTACTCGCCATAACTATCTTCTTAACTTCTTTAACTTCTCTAACTTCTCTAACTTCTCTAACTTCTCTAACTTCTCTAACTTCTCTCCCCCTTCTTCGGCTCTACATGAATCGTAACATGAGTCTTTCCTCCAAAGCGCTGTTTCAGCTTTCGCTCGATGGCTGTTGCCCGTTCGTGCGATTCATGTAGGGACAAGTTACCATCCATGCGGATATGGGTCTCAATGGCGATACGATTGCCGATACGGCGTGTACGCAGGTTATGCGGCTCTGTCACATCAGGGAATTCCATGATGATGTTCTCTATCTCCTTCTCGGTTTCTTCGGGCAACGAGCTGTCGGTCAGTTCACCTACACTGGTCTTGAGCAGTTCTATTGCGACCTTCACGAGCATCACACCTACTATCATTGATGCAATGGGATCAAGGATGGTCCAACGATCTCCTAGCAGAATAGCCCCACCGATACCTATAGCGGTAGCAATCGATGAAAGTGCATCGCTTCTATGGTGCCATGCATTAGCCATCATGGCCTGCGAATTCAGCGCTTTGGCTCGCGCGATGGTGTATTGAAACAGCAGCTCTTTCACGACAATCGAAATCAATGCTGCCCATAGTGCCAGCATTTCTGGGGCTTCTAACTGCTCACCATTCAGCCAATCGAACAGTTTCACACCTCCTGAGAACATAATGCCTGTTGCAGCGGCTATCAGAGCCAGGGCGATGAGGAACGATGCCACCGTTTCGAACTTACCATGTCCGTAGTCGTGAGATTCATCCTGCGGTTTGGCGCTTACATGCACAAAGGCCAGCACCACGATGTCGGTCAGGAAGTCTGACAGCGAATGTACTGCATCTGCCACCATTGCCGAACTATGTCCCATGAAGCCGGCAATAAACTTAAACGTCAGCAGCACCACATTACCGATGCTGCCAACGATTGTCACCTTATATATTTCACGTGCACGTCCCATATCACTGCAAAGATACAGAAAAAAGTGATAATGACATATTAACTCACACAGAAATCACAGAAATCACGGAAATTATTTAACAAAAACAATTGAAAAGGTGAAAAAGCCTTCGGATAAAAACAAAAATAATAAAAAAGCTGACCTTCACAAAGTTTTGTTTCATATCAATACAAAAAGTGCCGAAAGCATCTGCTTTCAGCACCTTTTTCCTAATTTCGCTGTTACCTTATTTGAAAATCAACTGAGCAAACTCATAGAGGCTGCGACGCCATGTGTGCCATTCGTGAGCCGTTCCTTCAGAGACATACCCTACAGCCTTCATACCCTCCTTCTTCAGGTTCTCAGCTGCTTCCATCACTCTTGGGTTCTCCTTGCTGCCGCAACTCATGAAGACAAGTTTGTTTGTAGCCTTGAAACCCTGAGCGCCACGAACATCCTCAGGACTGATAGTACCTCCACTGAACATACCTACGTATGCAAACTTGGTAGGATTGGCAAGAGTTATTCTGCGCGTCTGACCGCCACCCATTGACAGACCAGCCATGCCTCGATGCTGAGCATCAGCATAGACACGATACTCTTTCTCAATAAACGGAATGATATCGGTCATCAGTACCACCTGGAAGGCATCGTTACTACCACCACGTGCCCCTTGCTGTCCCTGCTGAGGCTGCTGTGGAGCATACTGACCCTTCAAGTGAATATTCTGACCCTGACCATAATCCATCACGATGATGAATGGTACAGCCTTTTTCTCTGCAATCAAGTTGTCCATAATCTGACCGGCATGACCCTGAACTGACCATCCATACTCATTCTCAGCATTACCATGCTGCAGATACAATACCGGATACTTCTTGTTGGGGTTCTTATCATACTCATTTGGCAGATATACATAGCAGTGGCGCATGCTCTCGGTGGCTTTCGACCAATAGTATTTCTCCTCGACAGAACCTTGAGGCACATTCTTCACCTGCCAGAAATCCATATCCTTCGACGGAATCTCGATACCACTACCCCATCGGCCTGCTCCGAAGAACGAAACAGTACCTGGATCAGGCATCGCTGTACCGTCAACAATCAACTGATAGTAGTGGAAACCTACATCCTGAGGAGCCGAAGTGCCTGTCCACACACCACGTTCGTCTTTTACCATCTCATATCTTCTGCCCAGATCCAACTGAACTGAAGTAGCACCTGGAGCACGAAGCTGTACACGAACAGCACCCTGCGAGTTCACCATCGGATATTGACGTCCAGGTTGGTTCGTCACGTTTGGCTTGAAATCCTCAACGGCGTCAGCATACGACGGAACGTTGTTGTTTCTCTGCTGAGCTGATACCGACACAGCTGCAAGCATCATGATTGAAAGAATTGTTTTTTTCATGATTTGAATTGTTTAGTAATTGATAATTGATTTGTTTATTGATAATAAATAGGATTCGTCAATTCACACATCTGCCCCACGATGCTGCAAAATTAATAAATAAATTTCAATACAAAGACAATGATAACACAAATAATGCCTAAAAAGGGATACATTCAATACAAAAAGTGCCGAAAGCATCTGCTTTCAGCACCTTTTTCCCTATTTTGCTATTTTTTTATTTGAAGAGCAGCTGTGCGAATTCGTAAAGGCTACGACGCCAAGTGTGGAACTCGTGTGCTGTGCCTGGTGATTCGTAACCAACAGCATTCATACCAACTTGTTCCTTAATGTTCTTGGCTGCTTCAACACAACCCATGTTCTCCTTACCACCACCACTCATGAAGAGCAGCTTGGTTTTCTGAGCGAAGCCTTCTGAGTTTTTCACCTGATCAACACTCCATGCACCACTACTGAATGAACCTACATAAGCAAACTTGCCTGGGTTGGCGAGGGTCACCTCACGTGCCTGCATACCACCCATTGACAGACCTGCGTATGCACGGTGTGCTGGATCTGCCTGTACGCGATAGTTCTTCTCTACCATTGGGATGATATCGTCGAAGAGCACATCCTTGAATGCACCGGCAATACCGCCACCTCCGAAGCCACCAAAGCCTCCGAAGCCGCCACCGAAGCCACCCTGTGGACGCTGACCACCTTGACCCTGTGGACGCTGACCACCTTGACCCTGTGGACGCTGACCACCTTGAGGAGCACCTTGAGCCTGACCCTGTGGCTGTGGACGACGTGCGTTCAGACCATTATCCATCACGATGATGAATGGAACAGCCTTCTTTGCTGCGATGAGGTTGTCCATGATGGCAGCTACACGACCCTGATATGGCCAGCTGTACTCGCTCTCAGCCATACCATGCTGCAGATAAAGCACCGGGAACTTCTTAGTAGGATTGGTGAAGTACTCGTTTGGCAGATAAATGAAACAACGACGCATCTGTTCTGTTACAGATGAATGGTAGTAAACCTCACTCATTGAACCTTGAGGTACATTCTTTACCTGCCAGATATCCTGGTCGTCTGATGGAACCTCGATACCGCTACCCCAACGGTCTGCACCAAAGTAATATGTACTTCCTGGATCGGGAACACTTGCTCCGTCGATGTTCAACTGATAGTAGTGGAAACCTGGATCCTGAGGAGCTGAAACACCTGTCCATACACCGTTTGCATCCTTGGTCATGGTATAAATCTTACCTGCAATGTCAAGACCTACCTTTTTAGCGTCAGGAGCTGAAATCTGAGCTCGTACCTGACGAGCCGAATTCACCATTGGATACTGCTTATTGCCCTGATTGCTTAATGCAGGCTTGAAGTCTTCCGATACAGGAGCCTCAGAATCTACCCAAGGGTTACCACCTCCGCCGCCGAAGCCGCCGAAACCACCAAACTGAGCTGACGCAGTCATACATACAAGCGTCATCATTGAAAGAATTACTTTTTTCATAATTTTAATTACAATTAGACAATTTACTATTTACTATTATAATTTGTTTATTCTCTATTTTTACATTTTATAATTATTACATTGCAAAATGTGCGCATTTTGCCTTATCCTCCGAAACCGAATCCAAAACCACCACCTTGTGCCTTCTCTGGGTCACCGAATACAGAAGCTTCTGCATCCTTGTCATTCAGCTTGAATACCATAAACTTAGGATTCTGTTCTGTGCAAGGCTTCCAAACTCCACCCTGTGGGCCGTTTGGATCGCTGTACTTAGCGAAGTTGGTCCAAGCAGTAAGCATCTTCTCAGAGAGGTCCCAGTCGCCCTTAGTCCAAGGACGCCAACAATGCTTGAGTGATTTGAATACGAACCAAAGGTCGGATGAGTGGAACGCACCACGCAGACGCTGAGTCACTTCTGGATGGCTTCCGTCATCTGGTAATGGGCGTGCAAACTCATAAGCCCAAGCCTTACCGCCCTTCTGCTGACGAACCTTACAGAACTCAACAATGCCGGCACTCATGTCGCCCATATCGTTCAGGGTGTAACCAATCATATAAGGAACATCTGCAAGTGAACCATCGCGAGTAGCATCATCGAAACTCTTCTTGCTGACATATCCGTCGATTGTAGGCATGTACATCATTCCCATGCCCATACCCATCATGCCGCCGAAACCGCCACCACCTTGCTGGTTAGCGCTGTTTACCTGGCTATAAAGAGTAGGCAGAGCGAAGACGGTCTCGGTAGAAGCCTGACGCATACGCTGAAGGTCGGTCATGCCAGCCCAGTCGAACATCTTCTTTGCGTTTTCACCAGCATCAGCAGGTGAACCACCCATACGACGGCCACCCATCATACCGCCACCGTTAGGATTAGGAATGCTCAGACCCTGAGCACTCATGATGACTGCCTTGTGGAACAGACCGCGAGCCAAAGGTGATTCGCAAAGCGTACGAACACTACCTCCACCTGCACTCTGACCGAAGATGGTTACATTATTAGGATCGCCACCAAACTGTGCGATATTCTTCTTAATCCACTTCAAGGATTCTATCTGGTCGAGAATACCATAGTTACCTGATACTTTGTTTGGACTTTCTTCTGCCAACAATGGGTGATTCAGGAATCCGAAAATACCAAGACGATAGTTGATAGAAACAAGAACCACGTCCTTAGCGCCCCATTCCTGACCATCGAACTCTGGCTCTGAACCGAAACCTTCGCGGTAACCGCCTCCATGAATCCATAGTGCAACAGGCAACTTCTTGGCAGTCTTACCAGGAGCCTTGGTCCATACGTTCAGATACAGACAATCCTCACTGAACGCAGCTTCCTTACCATAGCCCCACTCGGTGTAATAACCACCTGTGTACTGAATGGCCTGATAGCTTGGGCGACCGAAAGTGTCGCAAATCTTCACACCTTTCCAAGGCACAACTGGCTGCGGAGCCTTCCAACGGTTCTCCCTGATAGGAGGAGCAGCGTATGGAATTCCACGATATACATACACGTCAGGATGATCATCAGCCAATACACCTTGCACCTGACCTCCTTCGATCGTTAACACTGGGTTTTCTGCAGCACCTGCAGACACTGCTACCATGAGCAGGATGGGCATTAATAATTTTTTCATAATAAGTTGTTGTTATACAATATTGTACTGTTGTTTAGGTATTTCTAATTCGTAAACTGTCCCTACGGGGCTTTAGCTGTATATTTTATTGTTAGACTCTCAAACATTCGTTTGGTTTAATCTCCCATAAACAATAATACATCAGCATCAAACCCAAACACAAAAAAAATAAAAAGGTGTGCTCAGCGGCACACCTTTAATTGATTAGATTGACTTCTCCACATTCCATGTGAAGGCTCGCAGTCCGAGCAGGGGGTTGTCTTCGTCGAGCTGACGGAGTCGCTCCATGAGTCGGTCGGCCTGTTCGTCGTCGACTACGGTGAGGATGGCACTGTTCATGGATGGCCATGCGTGGGAACCGAGATGGGGATCGCCGGTCTTACTGCCACGGCCTCCTGCCTGGGGAATGATGGTGTAGCCACGGGCATTGGATGCATCGAGGGCTTCGATGACATTGTCCTGATGTGCCTGATCGTATGCTATAAATACTGTTTTCATACCTTATTTCTTCTTAAATGTTTCTTCTGCTGAATGTTCCTTCCAGTAGGCATTGAGTTCGCGCTGACGCTTGAGGCTGCGACGCTTGTTCTTCACGCCTACGGCTCCGAAGATACAGAACATAGAAGGTACATAGATGAGGGTGAGTATAGTGGAAACGGTAAGACCGCCAATGATACTGATACCCAACGGACGCCACATCTCGGAACCGACTCCATGGCTGGTGGCCATTGGCACCATACCGAGGATGGTGGTGAGTGAGGTCATGAGGATAGGACGCAAACGGCTACGTGCTGCCACGGTGGCGGCTCGGGTGAGGCCATAGCCGCGCTCGCGCATGAGCTGGGTGTAGTCGATGAGCACGATACCGTTCTTCACTACGATACCGATCAACATGATTCCTCCGAGGATGGACATGACGTTCATGCTGGTGCCTGTCATCGCCAACGCGAAGATGATTCCTGAGAAGGCGAAGATGATGGAGAGGATGATGATGAACGGATAGGTCATTGATTCGAACTGAGCTGCCATCACAATGAACACAAGGATGATGATGAGGATACCCAACATTCCGAGGTCACGGTTACTGTCTTGCTGGTCCTCATACGAACCTGCTACCTGCACAATGACATCGCTTGGGATGTTCATCTCTTCGATAAATTTGTTTCCAAGGTCAACTCCGTCCGACAGCGCCTCACCATCTTTCATCACAGCATTGACTGTAACGATACGCTGACGGTCCTTACGCTCGATAGTAGGCGGAATGGTTGACTCTTCAATGGTAGCAACTTCGCGCACCTTGATGTTCTGACCCATTCCGTTAGGGATGAGCATATTCTCGAGGTCCTCGATGGATACACGGTCATCTACATCATAGCGCACCTTGATGTCGTATTCCTCACCGTCCTCACGATAGTACGACATGAGCGAACCCGTGATGAGATTACGGATGCTGGCGGCTGCTTGCGACATACCGAGTCCCTGCTGCGAGAGTTTCTCACGGTCGAAGTTAATAACCAACTCAGGCTGATAGTCCGAACGTGAAATCATTGCCTGAGCCACGATATCACTCTCCTTGAACCGCTTTTGCAACTCTACAGCAACGTCGTAGGTCTCGTCCATATTATAGCCATAGACCTCGAAGGTAGCTGTCTGCTGTCCACCCATAGAGGACTGCTGACCACCAAGCATAATGTTGTATTTCGCTAACTCTGGAATCTTCTTACAATCGTCACGCATCTCGTCGCAGAGTGCTGCCAATCCCACTTCACGTTCATTTGACGGACAGAAGGATATGTTGAACGAGATGATGTGCGAACCGCTTGAACGCATCGAGGCGAAGGTGTTGTTATCACCAGCCTGTCCGATGGTAAAGTTACAAGCGTTGAGCATCTTGCCATAACGCTTCATCCATGTGTCTGCCAAATAGGTAGCTATCTCCTCTGCTTTCTCCACACGCGTTCCGATAGGCAACTCGAGGGTAGCTCCCACACGACCGGAGTCGTTGGCTGGGAAGAACTCGCTCTTGATACCTGCCAACTGCATGGTGAGGATACTCAGTCCGAAGAACACGATACAGCCGATGATGACAGTCCATCGATGACGGGTAGCCCATGCAATACGACGCTCATACCAGTCATCGAGACGGTCGAGCAAACGCTGGATAGGTCCGTAAATCTTCTTGAACAGTTTACCCTGCTTCTTCTGCAACTTGAGCATCTGTGAACAGAGCATCGGGGTGAACGAGAGTGCCGAAGTGGTGGAGATGGTCATGATGATACACATCATCCAACCCAACTGACGGAACAATACACCCGTCATACCTGCCACCATGGTGAGCGGGAAGAACACGGCTATCATGGTGAGCGTAGAGGCGATAACGGAAATGGCCACCTCGTTGGTAGCATGGATGGCTGCCTGTTTCGGATCCGAACCACGTTCGATATGGGTCGTCACGTTCTCCAACACCACAATGGCATCGTCGACAACGCTACCGATAGCGATAGAGAGACATGAGAGAGATACGATGTTGAACGAACCGCCTGTCGCATACAGATAGATGAACGATGCGATGAGCGACATAGGGATGGTGATTGCGATGATGACTGTAGCACGCCAACGACCGAGGAACACAAACACAACCAACACCACGAATATCATCGCATACGCAATTGTTTCGGTAAGCGACTTCACTGTGTTGGTAATATTCTCCGACGTATTCACAATCACACCGAGGTTCACGTCCGAAGGAAGATTCTTCTTCAGCGTGGGCAACATCTCCATCACCTTGTTAGATATGGCCACAGAGTTGGCACCACTCTGCTTCTGCACGATAATCATCGCACCCTGCACACCATTCGTGAAAGTACGCTGGGCACGCTCTTCCACATCGTCCACGATGCGAGCCACATCACGCAGATACACGATGGCACCATTGCGCTGGCCTACAACCACGTTACCCATCTCCTGTGGGTCGTTGAACTCACCTTCGACACGAACGATATAGGTCTGAGTACCGATATCGACAGTACCACCCGTAGCGTTCATGTTCTCGGCAGCGATGGCTGAGCTGACCTGTGCGGCACTCAGTCCGTAAGCCTCCATCTTCTGGGCATCCATGTAGATGTTGATTTCACGCTCCGGAGCACCTGATATAGATACCGAACCGACTCCGTCAACACGGGCCAACGGATTGGCTACATATTCATCAAGAATCTTGTAAAGTGCCTTCTGACTTTCATGAGCCTGAGCCGAAAGCACCAAGATAGGCATCATGTCGGCAGAGAACTTGAACAATATCGGTTGGTTGGCATCGTTAGGCAATGCATTTGCCACCATATCCAGTTTATCGCGGACGTCATTCGTGAGGTCATCGATATCGTAACCGTATTCGAATTGGAGTGTAACAACCGATACATTATCCCTTGAGTTCGAAGTGATATGCTTCAAGTGCTCAATAGAGTTCAGTGTGTTCTCCAGCGGACGCGTCACATTGTTTTCTATATCGTTTGCCGACGCTCCGTTGTAGTATGTCATAATCATGATGGTGTTCGTATCGATGTCCGGGAACAAGTCGATAGGCAACTTCATTGCCGAGAACACACCTAAGATGACGACTGCAAGGAAGACGAGGCTCGTCATAATCGGGCGCTTCACCGCCCCTTCATATAGACTCATAATTATTATGTTAAGACCCCTCTCTTATCTCCCCAAAGGGGAGAAGACTCCCCTCCTTGGGAGGGGGCGGGGGAGGTTTTTATTATTATTTCACTACTGTTACCTCACGTCCGTTTGCAAGACGCGACATACCTGCTATTACTACTTGTGAACCTGGCTCGATACCGCTCTTCACTTCGTACTGCTCACCCATGTGCTTGCCGAGTTCCACCTTGTCGTAGCTTACCTTACCGTCCTTGTAAGTATATACATAACGGTCGCCTGCACCTACCTGCTTCACGATAGCCATATCAGGAACCATCACACGCTCGATTTCATCGAAACTGATCGTAGCACGTGCAAACATACCTGGGCGTACCTTTTGACTGGAATTAGCCACCGTTACCTCTACAGGGAACGTATGCGTAATCTTATCGACGGTAGGATACACGATTGACACCTTACCAGCGAACACATCGCCTTCGTAAGCATCAAGAGCCACTTCGACGGGCTGACCCACACTGACACTCTTGTAATACACCTCAGACACATTGATGATAAGCTTCACTGGGTTCAGCTGTTCGACAGTCAGGATCGGCGTACCTGCATACATATCACCGTTATCATAGTTGCGGGCTGTCACCACACCGCTGATCGGAGCAGTGAGCTGCGTATTCTGCACCAACTGCGCATATTGGGTAGATAACACATCGAGTTGGGTCTTCGCGTTGTCGTACTCTGCCTGTGAGGCACCACCTACGCTAAACAGCTGACTGGTACGATTGAATTCCACCTTCATGTTCTCAATCTGCAACTTCAACTGACGGAGGTTCGATGCATCAAGCTGTACGAGCACCTGACCTTTACGCACATGGTCACCCACTTCCACATAGATTTTCTCAATACGATACGGAGTGTTTGGAGCGATATTATTCTTCACATCACTCTCCACCGTTGCGGTATACACCTCAGTCTGAGGCACCAGACGTGTCTCGACATCCGCAACCTTTACTTCAGGTTTTGCCTCTTCCTTCTTCGTTTCCTCTTTCTTCTCTCCACAAGAACAAAGCGACATACATACGGCCAAAACCATTAAACCAAATACAGTCTTCTTCATATTCCTTATATTTTTATTTTTAAACCTCTCTCTTATCTCCCCCAAGGGGAGAAGATTAATAACCTGCACACCTGGCTCCCCTCCTTGGGAGGGGCGGGGGGAGGTTTCTTATCTCAAGTATGTTTCGCGACCCAGTGTATAGTCCAAGTCCGCCTTGTTGCGCAGATAGTCGTAGATCGACTGGTTGTAGGTCAGCTGGGCTTGTGTGAGTGCCACCTCACTCTGGTTCAGTTCGAGAATCGTACCGCGTCCCACGTCATATCGGGTCTTTGCGATCGACAGCGCCTTGTCAGCCTTCGTGATAGCCTCCCTGTTGCTGTTCACCTGCGCAATGCTCGATGCCATGCTGTGCATGTAGTTCTGTGCAGCCATCACTAACTGACGCTGCGTGTTCGCCTTCGTGTCCTCAAGCGAAGCCAGCTGCAACTTGGTCGATTTCAGTTTGGTCCAGTTCGATGCGCGGAAGATAGGGATGCTCACAGCGATGGTGAACGAAGCAGATGGCGACCAGTCATAGTTCCATATACGCCAGTTGTCGTTCTGCAGCGACTGATACTGACCGGTCAGCGAGAAAGCCACGTTAGGCATGAATCCCGTACGCTGAATCTTCAGCGTGCGCTCCAGCATCGTGCGGTTCAGGTCCAACTGACGGATAGCCGCGTTATTCTCCAAGGCAGCCTCGCTTGCATCCACATCAGCCAGCTTCAATCCGTTCTCGTAATTCACAAGCTTATCATCAATCACCACCTTGATATCCGTGTTGATGCCCATAAGTACCTTCAGCTGCAATTCAGCAAGTGTCAGACCCGTCTGAGCACTCACCAGACTCGAATTCATCGAGCGCATCTGCACCTCAGCAGTAATCTTGTCGTACTCGCTTACGCGACCTACATCGAACTTCGAACTGATAACATCGTAGTTCTCCTTGCTGATATCGTAGCTCTGCTGCATCACCTCGTAGGAATCCTGAGCCAACAGCATCTGATAATATGCCTTCGTCACTTGGTTGATGAGGTCGAGCCGTGAGCTGCGAGCCTTCTCCCTTGCCAGTTCGATGTCCACCTTCGTCAGTTTCATCGTCTGATAGACCGCAGGCGCAAACACCGGCACAGACAGTGTAGCCGAAGCCGCAGCTGTGTTGCGGTTGTCGGCACCCATCTTGAACTTCTGGCCGCCCAGGTTCATCTCGGCAGCCAACAGTGTATGCTGAATGCTGGCATTCGCCGTCACCTCAGGCAGTAATGCCTGCCAAGCTTCAGAATCTGCAATACGTTTCAACTCTATTTCCTTGTCGGCAACCTTGATTGTAGGGTTTTCAGCCAACGCAATGTCAATAGCTTTCTGTAGGTTGACACTCAACTCCTGTGCATGCACCATCAGCATCGCACACAATGTTCCTACACTTAAAAGCAATCTCTTACCATTCATTTTCTTCTGTTCGTACTAAAAAATTTAGCTGCAAAGTTAATACTTTTTCATATTATGAACAAACATTTATGTTATAAATGTCTCTACAAACTCACTTTTAACATTCATTAAGTCCAAAATTTGTAGCTTAGCAGTTTAGTAGTCAAAGGTCAAAGGTCTCCATTCTCCATTCTCCATTTTACATTTTACATTTTACATAAAAACCGAGGCTTTCTTCGGTCTGAGGTCTGAGGTCTCAAATCTTATCCCTTACCTATAGTAATACTATCAAGCATCCTTACAAGCATCGGTAGGTGCTCGGCAGGTGCTCGATGTATGCTCGGCACTCAGGCACTTTTCCCGCTGTTTTGACACTACATAAACATAACGTCAGAGGCTTTCGCAAGTCCCTGACGCCCATGTTCCCTGTATTATCTAGAATCCTAAGGGAATGAACAAAAAATTACTTTTGTCTATTAACTAATCTACTAAACTAATACTTAATATTTGTAATATTCGGGTACAACTTGTATTCAGCACTGATATAATCGACTTTGGATACTACCAAAATCATTTAAACATCTGCTGCTTCATCGCTTGGTTAATGTCGTCTGGGATAATCTGATCCTTACAACAATTCACAATGTAGTCAACCACGTTTTTCGGCAAAGCTGGCAATTTCTTCCATGCTTCCGTCCGGTTCTTCCAACGTCCGCGGAAATGAGTTTTGTCAATCATTTGCATTTCTTCAGGCTTGACAATCGGGCGTCCCATTTCACTGTACCTACCATCTTTGTATGTATATTTTCCATACTCATGTGGTAATATTACACACTTTCCATCCTTACTCAGAGCAATCTCAGCACAAGCATACTCACCGTCCTGCCCATAATACTTAAAAGAAGTATATTCAGTTCCTTTACCGCATAGAATCTTTTTCTCGCCATCATACTGCATCCACTCTAACTGCCATGCACCAATCAATTCCTTGTCTGCCACCTTCACAGTTTGTGCATCTACTAACATT
Organism: uncultured Bacteroidales bacterium; assembly: GCA_902787555.1. Lineage (GTDB taxonomy): Bacteria > Bacteroidota > Bacteroidia > Bacteroidales > Bacteroidaceae > Colivivens. The sequence continues at coordinate 73,019 of CADAGO010000002.1, read as the reverse complement.
ACACTCATGAGTGCAATTACCGTCACTAACATAAATTTCTTCATAATTTTTGCTTGTTTAAAGGTTTATAAATCAATGAATTAATAATTCGCTGCAAAGGTACGGGCATTTCGCCATCTGACCAAATATTTTTCTTTGCATTTTCTTTGCATTTTTACGCAAACAGTTTGCAAACAGTTTGCAAACAGTTATGAACCAATAGAGAATATGAAATCGTCCCAATCTCTGGCTCCACCCTTACGCCCAAATACCTTCATGAACAGACGACTGCGCACTGTGCTAATAGTACTTCCATCACGTGACAACACATCAGCCATCTCTGTCGGGGTAATGCGAAGCTTGATAAGCAAACACACTTGATACTCTAGTTCCGACATCTGATAAAGGTTTCTCAGTCGCGAAGTAAACCCAGGATACACTCGCTTTAGTTGTCCTTCGATCTCTTTCCAGTCCTCATCACTAAGCCGTTCCCCTTTGGAGATACGGCGATGCAATGTATCGTATTCTTCAGATGCAAAAAAATCGTCCTCCACATCTTGAATGGCTATTTTAACTAACTGCGGACGTTGTTCATGCTCCTCGTTAATCTGCTGCAACAGCCATTGCAGAGACTTTCTTCGCCTGTTAGTGTATATAAAGAGGTGTACAACAATAAATATAACAACGCATGCTGTCGCAAGAATATAAGACAGCCAGTTGATAGCTGTGGCTTGCATCCGCACGATAGTCGACAGTTCATAAATGTGAGCTTTCTCTGCATCATCATTCTGTGCTAAATCATTCGTGATGATACGGCGCATTTCCGCTCCCCAATCGCGAGTAATATCCTCTGCCCGTTGCCACACAAATCGTGTTCCAAAACTTTGGATGCTTATCGTGGAATCAGTTTCCACTACAAGCGGATGGGGATCATTGTCCTCTATATAAAGCCTACTGCCATTCCCTCGGTCAACAACCGTTACATTGCACATCTGTTCTGGAACTATCACTATTCCCGATATTGTCCGAGCTAATCGACACTGATAAAACACACTGTCTCCCCCATAGATGCGGCATATTGTCGATGCTGTGTCGTAGGTCACCACAGAGCCATCAGGATGAACAGCTTGCCGTAACACCCATGCACCATCCATCATATACTGAGGCCTTTCTACTCCCCGCTGACTACATCCCATAAGTGTCAAATATGTTGCCATTAATAATAGAACTCTTTTCATTATCATATTGTTAAATTGTTATTATTTTATTCTTCATATATCATGATTTCACCTGCAAAATTACGCAAAATCCCCTACCCAACCAAACAATTGACTTTGCTTTTACTTTGCATTTGCTTTTCATGTTTGCAAATTGCTTGCATGAGGCCATAATGTAAAAAAAATATTGATGTTCGCTAAAAGTTCAAAATCGATAAAGTATGTGTCCGCAGTGCCGATAAATAGGTATTGTGGACACCTATTTCAAAAAGTAAGCCCCTTTCATACTTTATATCCTTCTTTTTTGGCGGACAGTCTATATATAGAGTTATAGTTTAGAGTGAATACCAAAGGGGTGAAGATAGCTATGAGTTAAGACTATTGTTGTTAGAAGTCCATTGTCTAAACAGTACAAGGACAGGCAGCTAATTCAAAAGGGAAAAGCAGCCGATTCAATCGGGAAGATGAGTCGGCTGAGAAGGGAAGTTGCCTATAGGCGCACTATCGTTTGCCTAAAGGCGTTTTATCATTTGCCTAAAGGCGAATGATCGTTTGCCTTTAGCCAAATTACCTTCGAATTTATTATAGTGAATGGTAATAGTATGCGGAATTTCACCACAAAGATACAAAAAGAATTATCCTTTTCCAAATAATTCTTAAAGATTTTTGGGGATAAAATAAGAAAAAGGCAGGAAACATCTGCTTCCTGCCTACAATCCTTGAGAATAAGGGCTCTGCTTTATGGCTTACTTCTCCCCTATCGCTTTCCAGATGCATGCTGCAAGGGCTGCACCTACGAACGGACCTACGATGAAAATCCAGAGGTCGCTGAGAGCCTGACCGCCTTCGAACACTGCAGGTGCAATGGAACGGGCTGGATTGACTGAGGTGCCTGTGTAGTGGATTCCTACAAGGTGGATGAGGATGAGGGAAAGACCGATAGCAAGGCCTGCGAAGTTGCCTGCGCCTTTCTTCTCATCGGTAGTACCAAGAACGACGAGGACGAAGATGCATGTGAGGACAATTTCTGCAATGAGACCTGTAACACTGCTCACACCTGCCTGGCATGCATTGGCTCCGGTTGTGGTGCCTTGTGCTGCGTCAGGACTGGTTGCTACGAGGGCATAGAGGATTGCCGAACCGATGAAGGCTCCGATGATCTGGAAAATCATGTACATCGTGGCATCCTTGCAACTGATGCGCTTTGAGATGAGGCAACCAAGGGTGATGGCTGGATTGATATGACAACCGCTGGTACCACCGATGGTGTATGCCATTGCTACGACTGCAAGACCGAAGGCCATTGCTGTTCCTACTACTGATGCAGTGTCTGCACCACAATTCAAACTGACTGCTGTTCCGCAGCCGAGGAGTACGAGCACCATTGTGCCCACCATTTCTGCTAAATATTTTTTCATAAGGCAGTAAAGGTTTAAAGGGTTAATACTATTTGCTTGTTAGCATAATTGCTACATTATTGTTTCGCTTTGCTTGGAAGTTGTGTAATTACATTATTACTTTTCCTTAGAATCTCACGTACATCTCTGTCCACACTTCACTGTACTTGCGATCGACAAAGGTGCGATCGTAAACAAAGTTGTATTGTACCTGAAACATGAGGTTTTTGTGGAGCTGGATATTCGGGATGAGACTGCACATGGTGCGTGAGCTTTCCCATGTGGCCTGATCGCGATAGACATCGCACTTGGCATATACTTTGAGCCAATCGGTAAAGGGAACTCCTACGGTGGCATACCAACCGTCGGCCCGTCCTGGACCTGAGAAGTGGCGGGTACCTGAATTGTAGTCGGATATCTTATGGCCTTGTGAGTGGGCATACTCTGCGCGTGCGCTCCATCCGTTATGTTCGTACTTCACAGATGCTGCCCAGCGGTTGCGATCGACGGTAACACCATTAGAGGTGTAGTTGCCTGTCCAACCGAACAGACCGATATAGAGGTCTTTGATGGGTTGCACCTGAATGGTACCAATGAAATCGCGCTTATGGTTTACATCGCTTGTATTGATGCCCTGTCCGTTCATCATCTGCAACTGATAGTGCAGATAGCGATGTCCGTCGCGCTTGTCGGGGAAGAGGTCGCCTTGCAACTGAATACCCTGGTCGCGTCCGCCTGTAGCAGCCGGCTCACCATTGTAGTCGCCCATACCAGCCAGTTTCTTCGTAACCTGCGAATAGTCGCCGAAGCCCACATCCCACGGGTTGTAAGGGTTTTCAAAGAGGAAGGCACGCTTGAACTGGCCCACCTTCACCATCAGTTCTTTCCAGTGTGCCCACTCAAGGTAGTAGTCCTTCATGTGGAACGAGGCATTGTTGAGCTGTACCTGTACACGATACTTGAAGTCGTGCAGGATGGTTCCGTCGATATACGCACGAATGAGACGCTGACTGAATGCATCGCCTCCATGCCTACCCTTCTGGTCGGTATAACCGTACTTACCGATGAAATAAGCGCCAATCTTGGGAGGGGAGACATAGTCGGTGAGGGTACGTCCATAAGGAAGGGGCATGGAAGGATCGGCGGTCTGCCCGGAAACTGCCTTCTCTAACGAACGGTTCACAACAGCCGTCAGGAAACCTTCGCCTGGTGTTCCTGCCGGCTCGAATTCGCTCGGCTCGACTGTTACTTCAGGTTCGTCGTTCACTACTTCGGGCACATCATTGTCTGCCATCATTGGCAGCTGTGCCATGCCTGCTACGCAAGCCATCATCAGAATTCTTTTCATATAATTTCTATTCATCTAATCTATTAACCTACTAAGCTATTAAGCTACTAAGCTATTAAGCTATTAATAAATGAGCCATGACAGAAGAGATCCGACAAGGGTGCTCACTATCACACACACAAGACCTGGCATCATGAATGAGTGGTTGAGCAGATACTTACCTATGACCGTAGTACCCGAACGGTCGAAGTTCACAGTTGCGATATCGGACGGATAATTGGGTATGAAGAAATAACCATAGACCGAGGGGAGCACACCCAGCAGCACAGGACCTGAGATGCCGAGCGAATAAGCGAGAGGTAACATGGCTACAACTACCGCACCCTGACTATTGATCAATACCGACACGATGAAGAATACAATCGCGATTGCCCACGGATACTCGCTGACAACCTCCTTCAGACTACTTTCCATCACACCCATATAGTTGCTGAAATACGTATCTGCCAACCATGCAATACCATAGATAGCCACAACAGCCACCATACCCGATTGCCATACGGAACCTGCAACTGCCTTCTTGGGACTGGCTTTAGCAAAGATAATCATCAAGGCTGCAGCAGAAATCATAATCATCTGAATGACAACATTCATCGGCAAGGCCTTATTAAACCATTCGGTAATACCTGTCACATGTACCTTTGCCTGTACCAGTTGATTGGCGGTCATAGAGAGGTTCTCGTCAATATACAGGTCTTGTGTTCCCTTTACCGCACGTAACGTCTCGTAGGAAGGCAAAGCATTCTGAAAAACAGCAAAGAAGACAATAATGACTAATGCCCCGAGGAAGATGAATACAGCGTTCTTAGCTGATTGTGGAATCTCCTTATCTAACGTAGTGGCATTAGAGCCATATATGTACTGGTATTGCTCAGGATCTTGGATTTTCTTCTGGAACACAGGATCTTTGTCGAGGTCCTTTCCACGCTTGTAGGAACATATAGCTGCAGCAGTCAGTCCACAAAGACATGCGGGAATCGAAATCATCAGTACACCGGGGATGGTGACATCGAAACCATTTGCATTAGAGATACTTACAAATGCAACAACTGCAGCTGCGATGGGCGAACAAGTGATGCCCACCTGAGATGCAATGGATGCCACACCACATGGGCGCTCAGGACGAATGCCTTTCTTCAATGCGATATCACAGATAATCGGCATCAAAGTGTACACTACGTGACCTGTACCTACCAACACAGTGAGGAAGAAGGTACAAAAAGGAGCGAGAAATGTGATATGTCCGGGATTCTTACGAAGCATCTTTTCCGCCAACTGAATGAGCCAATCCATTCCGCCTGATGCCTGCATGATACCTGCACAGGTTACGGCTGCGATGATGATGTAAATAACATCGGTTGGCGGGTTACCAGGCTTCAAGCCAAATCCCAATACCAGAATGGCAAGTCCAATACCAGAGATGGCACCTAATGCCAAACTGCCATAGCGGGAGCCTACATAGAGGGCTGCCAACACTATCAGTAGTTGCAAAATCATGACAAATTCCATCATATTTCTATTGTTTATCGGTTTACTAGTCTGTTGTTCTGCGAACCTATTAATCTACTAAGCTACTAAGCTACTAAGCTATTAAGCTACTAAGCTATTAACCTATCATTTATTATTTGCTCTTGCAGTCTTGAGACGATCGAGGGCTTTTTCGATCATATCCTTCGTTCCGCTTCCTCCGTTCACATATCCGACAACCATGTCGGCATAGCTGATAGCTTCACGCAGTTCGGTAGTCTTATCGCGGATGTCCTTACACTGAGTGAGGAGGTTTTGCAGTTCGGTAAGGTCCTCAGGCTCGGCAAGGTTACCAGGACGCATGGTGTTGATAACCATGTTGAGGAGCGATGCAGCAGCATTGATTTCCGTCTGGCTCACCGTCTTTGCATCCTTTGCATTGACTGCCTCAGCATTAGCAAGTTGTTCCATAAGACGTGCATATCCGTGAGGTGCCCATGGAGCGTGAGCGGGTACTTTCACTGTGAGTGCGTTCCATTTCTCTTGCTCAGCCTTACGTTCCTTGGCAATCTTTATAGCCGATTCGAGCATCGTCTTCGTAAGTTTAGAACTCTGTTTGCTCCCCTTAGCATCTGTCAGTACATTGAGACGCAGATAATGTGTGGAGCGATGGGTTTCGTAGTAGTCGGGCACAAACAACAGCCCCTCTCCCTGCTCCCCCGAGGGGAAGAGCCTTAGCGTATACAGGTTTGCATTCATACCCGTACCTGCCTGAACAGGTTGGGGCTGCACTTCGTGCAGATCAGAGCTGAGGGTGAAGTCTGCCTCGTCCCATGTTTTAACTTCTTCAGTCGTCATAACCAACGGACCATACATGATGGCACCTACCCACATTGGCGTGAAAGGCTGTTGTGGATTGGTGGTTGTAGCGGCGAGTTCCATCTTGTCGGGTCCCCAGTTGATGTGTGTTGTAAACGGCATGGATACCTCGACTATATCTCCTTCATTCCACAGACGGGAAGGAATCTCGAAGTAAGAGCACGGCTGATATTTCTTTGCTAACTGCTTCCCATTGAGTTTCACGCTGAAGCCCTGCGTTGCCCAATAAGGTACGCGCAACTTCATAGCAAAAGTAGCACTACCCTTCTTAATCTTAATCTTAGACGACTCGGCAGGCCAGAGACAATCCTGCTCGATAACCACATCCTTCTGTGCCCATTGTGCCACGGTTGGCATATAAAGTGCTACCCAAATGGTGTTGTCGTTCACAAAATAGGCAGCTTCCTGATACTTCACATGATTCTCAGCACCTGTACCTCCACAGCAAGTTGATTGCGGAGTCTCGTTGCCGAACGGTTTCTGAGCATTCATTCCGACCGCATACTGATAGGTACATGAGTAGTGCTCAGGATTGACAGAGCCGATAATCTGATTATAAAGCACACGTTCATAGTAATCCATATAGCGTGCATCATCCGGATCGAAACAGTTGAGGTCTTTGGTCAGTTTCGCCAGGTTATAGGCACAACAAGTCTCGTTGATGTTAGGATCGGGAACGGTGTTTCCGTTTCTCCCCCACCCTCGGCTGACACTGGTGTTCATGCTTAGCATCTGCGAATAAGGTTGACGGAACATCTCACCATTACCCACACCACCCATTGCGTATGCATAACGGCCTTGAATCATGTTCCAGAAATTATAGGCGATATTGTAATAATATGCCTTATGGTTGCCACGATAAGAGCGGAGCGCACCCGTAATCATCGGAATGTGTTGATTGGCATGACGGGTACGGATGTCGTCCATGTTAGTTGATAGGGGCTGGTAGAAAGCTGGCGAATCGAAACAATTGGCAGCTTCGAGCAGTCGGGCTTTCTCCGTAGGGTCTGTCACCATTTCCGAAAGACGTGAAAGCGATTCTTGCATGCCACCTACCTCGCCTGCGATATACATGTTCCACATCTCATATCGATTACCTGGACGAGCCTGACGCTGTTGCTTATCACCTTCCATACTGACGTATGTACGATAGTGCATACGGTTCCACACCCATAGTCCCATATCCTTAGCAATCAGGAGCGCCTTTTCGGCAATCTGCTTATTGGTGAGACGACGGTCGGTATTTTGACGAGGCTGAACATCGTTGAGTGAGGTGGTAATGCTGTTCATCACGTTAGCGATGTCTATCAGTCCTGCCAACTGCTTGTGTATCGTATAATAAGGTGCCCATACCCATTCCTCATTGTGATAGGCACGATAACACTCAATCAATGCCGGATGTGCTGCAGGAATGGCATTCAGGTATCCATAGCCGTAATGCTTATAGTCTTTTTTGTATTCGTTGAAAGCAGCCCATGTTCCCTTCATCTCCTTCAACACAGGTTCTGGAGCATAGTCGCGTGCCTCGAAATAGCGTCCCAACGAATCGCTCCATACGAAGGTACGCTCCTGACAAGCACGTAGTTCGTTGACCATCCGTTCGATACGCTCACGAATCTGACGTCCTTCAGGTGTTCCATACGTGGAAGCATAAGCGAATGCAAGGGCAGACATATAGTGCCCCGACCCGTGACCTTTCAGTTTGGTGGTTGGCGAATCCCATCCGTCAGCCACCTTATATCCTTCTTTTGACAATCCGTACGTGTCTCGATAGTTATAGAGTTGCTGGGTGATATCCCATGATAAAATCTCGCGGATATCGAGGTTGCGGTTCCACGTCAGTCGGTTATCGCCCGTAATCGACACCATTGTAAGCGGAAGAGGCTCAGCGACTGGTTGACCCGGTACATCCCAGTTCTTGTTAACCACCGTAACTGTTGCTGTGATGGGATAGCCGTTCTCTGTCGTGTTGTCACCAGTAATCACCCCATCGACCGTGAACTTATGTCCCACAAGATAGGTTTGCTCAGTCTGTTCGGTCTGCTGTGCTGCATTCGACCAGCGAGTCTGACGCCATTCTCCTGTACCATCGCTATAAGTTACCCATACCTGCCAAGGCAGACGCGGATTAGTTCCTTGCGGACATTCCACCACAATCGGAGCTATTTTCTTAATGATACGTTTTTTAGCTTTCGAGGATTCAGAAACATTGTGTGTGGGACTCGAAGAAGCCATAGCTGGTACCATAGAAGCCGCCAGCCATAATGTACAAATGAAGATTAAATGTAGTTTTTTCATCTTAGTGTTAGTTAGATTATGATATAATTTTTTTCTTTTTTGACTTGAAGAGATATAGCAACTGTACTGCAAACGGAAAGAGATAAAGGCACCATGATAGCACGGTGAACAACGTTGACTGCATTGGGATGACGTTCGAATAGATCATAGACTCCTTTAGGATGGCTGTCAGCATCATCGAAAGGAAACAAGGTAGGCACGGAATCAATAGCGACACGTGCGCCTTGATGGTATCTGCCAAACTGAAGAATCGTCCCGATGACAGTCCGTAAACATTACCCACAACGACTATAGCGACACAGATAATGCCCAGCAGCCCTTGGGAGAAAGGAGAGTCGGCCAACGTGCCGAACGGGCTGAGCAGAATAGCATTGGGGAGCAACACCATACAAGCAATGACCACCATCATGATGGTCAGCACTAGCAAGGACAAGGAGAGTGCACGCTTTTGCTTCAACGATGCTTTCTTGCTGAATGCAGCGAAAAAGCCCGACTCCGTCAACACGCCGATCGCGATAAGTGCCGACATGACCTCTGCAAACGGAGCACAGGAAATATTGAACATGAAATAAGTCACAGTCCATCTGATGCCAGCCTGACTGAACAGGTTGTTCAACCCCCATCCGTAGATATCTCCTATCCACGAAACGACGGCATGCAACAGTATCAGACAGAGTAGTCCGATAGGCATCCAGTTGACAATGCGACTATTCTTCATCCGGTTCCAGATTGTCTACATCGAGGATTCGCAATTCAAATGCACGGGTCACTAATCGTGGCACATTGATACGCTCACTCTCGCCATTTGGGAACAGACGATTGATGAGTTCCACCTGACGTTTTTCAAGCGACTTTGTTCCAAACGGCATACTTCGCAGGTTTGCAATCATGTCTTTGGTATAGCCCAACGCTAAGTGGCGAAGGAAAATCTCGTCGTACTCATCAATGTCGTAACGCACAAATGCTTCCTGACGGCGATATTCGTTGAGGACAGACTTCCTGAATCGTTTCACCAGTTTCTTCAAGATAGGCTGATTGAACACATAGCGCTTGCCACTCAACACACTTTGGACATCCCCCGGGGTAAGCAGCTCGCCGCTCTTCAGAATAATCCCGTCTGCACCAGCATCAAGCGCATCGACCCATAGTTTCTCGTTCAGCACTTCACCTGTAAAGATGAGTACCTTCACGGGCATCTGCTTCTCTCTGAGTTTCCGACAGATATCAACGCCTACCGTTGTTGACCCGCCCAAGCCCAAATCGAGCAAGACCAAATCGGGCGTGTTCTTTGCGATTAATTCCCAGAATTCTTCTTCGTTCTGAGCTGTACCAATGATGTTAGCTTCTGGAATCTCGTTACGGAATATCTCCACCGTTCCACGCAGTTCCAACATCACATCCTCTACGATAATTACATTAAACTTGTTCATATTACATTCCATTAATCATGATTTCCATCTTATATCCATTTCCGCAAGGCGAAGCAATGATACGGCATCCTCGTCTTCCGCCATATTCATCGTGCTCACGTACAATCTGACGACACACCATGTATTCCACCCCTATCAACCGATCGGCATCTTCGTCATAACGGAGATGTTCAGGGTAGAACAGGTTAGACAGTTCGCTATCCGTCTTAGCCACTTCTTCATCAGCAAAGGTAATGCGGACAAACTCATCATAGCGGTCGAACGACAATCTGATTTGTCGGTCTTTACGGTTGGTCAGCGCTGCCGAGATCAGATTATCCATCAAATACTCCAACATTTGCTGGTCGCCCACCACTTTCAGGTTAGAGTCCGTATCGACCACGAAGTCGATATCCACATCCAACTTCTTTGCCATCCGCCTCATGCTCTTTTTAGCATACTGAGCCAGGGAACTGACTGGGATGGTCTTGCGTTTGAACATTACATTATCCAACTGACGTGCCGCGCATGCACTCAGCAAGGAGAACACGTCTTTATAATAGTTGATGAGTTCCGACAGCTGAGCGATATTCTCTTCATCCGGCAAGACCTGCTTTTCCTGTGCATCATCGAGCAGCTGACGGATGCGGTTCGGATAATACATCGTCTCATGCTTGATAGCCGACAGGCAGTTATCAAGCACCATATTCTGAATGTGGATAGTATTCTCTTCTTTCTCGGCTCTCAGTTTCTCGTCTTCCTTCAGTTGCAGCTCCACCTTCTGGTTCTCAACTTTTGTGTCAGAGAAATACACATACTTGGCTACCTGTTCGGCAATGAGCTGGATGATTCGTTCGTCCTGCTTCGACAGCGATGCATTATGGAACACGACAGTCAGCACACCTACCACTGTGTCGGCCGTAGCCGGCTCGATACCATCATGACCAACTGTCTGAACCTTGAGAAGATAAGTACGCAGAATACCATCGTTCATTTTCATCTCCTTTGCTGTCTCAAAACTATGATGCGATATCGACTCCACAGCATCCTGCATCGGACAGTCTCTCGATATGCGGACTCTCAGTTGCGACTCCTCGTTCTGCATGATACCCAGTGCTATACCGTCAACTGTCTTGATATCGTTAATACCTGTATAGACAAATTCCAGTAAGTCAGGATTCTCACTTTCGAACAACCGCTTGTTGAATTGCATCAGCTGTCGCAAATTGAAGACAGGCAGCATGTGAATACGGTAATACATCACGAGGAACACTACAAATGCAATCGTAACAAGCATCAGCGCAAGGATAATAAACGTCTGACTCGCTGCATTGTCCTTCTTCAACGATTCGTATGCTTGCTCTTGAGACACCTGCTCCTGTTTCGACAGTAAGGTCATTGAAACAATCGCTGTATCGGCCACTTCTGATGTTTGGGCACTCATCGCAGTGAAAGCAGGCATCTGCATCAACAATATCAACAAGGCACGAACAACTCCCTTCGGCAGACGGAAATAGAATCGGCTGCCCTTACCCAACTGGCTCTCGATATTGAACGTACATACGGAGAAAACAGAGTTCGTCTTCTTGTATTTATCGATGATACCCTTGCAGTTCATGAGTCCGAATCCGAATCCCTTATTTTGCTTTAGGATTTCGTCATGCGCCACATCACCAATCTGACTTGAGTCGTACACCTTTTCCTTACAGATCGTACGGATGTCTTCTTCCGAAAGTCCTCGACCAGTATCCGTTACTGCAATTTCCACATACTCATCCGTCGATTCCACATCGATACCTACCTCTCCTCCTTCGGGCGTATATTTGCGGGCATTATCGAGCAGGGTGTTCATCATGAAGAGCGTCAAGGCCCTATCGGCTTTCACCACCGCATCAGTTTCAGCCACATGGAGTGTCAGGCCTTTGTTCGCGAACGTGTTGCGGTTCTTGCTCAGCATATCAAGCAATGGTTGCAGTTCGAAGTTCTCAATGTTCAGGTTCACCATACCCTGGCGTACCTTTATCCAATGTGACAGCACCTCGTTATAAAGGTTAATGCGGTCGATCAGTTCCGAGAGATAGGCTATGCGTTCCGTACGCACCTCTTCTGTTTCTTGTGTGGCCTTGAGTTTATTCAGTTCATTAATGGCACGATCAAGGAACGGTGTGATGCTATATACAAGTGAGAGGCTGGTACAGCGGTCAATGTAGCTTCGTTTGTTCTCTGCGATATGCTGTTCGTGAATGTATGTCTCACTGTCAATGAGTTTCTCTTTTTCTGAAAGAGAGTTGTAGAGAGCTTCATTCTCGTCCATCCACTTTCTGAACGATGCCTCTACATTATTGATATCTTTGGCATACGACCGCTCTGTCATCCGTTTCTGATGACGGATGTAGAGGAAAATGGCAACAAACATCAAAACCGAGAAGATGGCAACAATCCATGCCCACGTGGTTTGGTCGGCTTTTGCCTTTTCCAATTCCTCAATCTGATGCTCCAATCGTTTGTCCTGACGGGTATTGTCCAGAATCGTCAGATAGATACGCTTATTGTAGTCTGCTGCTGCATGCATGCCCATCTGGTCGAACAACATACCGAGATGATTGCGGATATTGGCAATCCACTCCCATGCACAACTGATATCCTTACGTTTCAGCCACGCGATCTCTGTGGGTTCTATATCGTCTTGCGAAGAATAAGGAGTGAGAAAATCCATGTCGTCGGTATAAATACCTTTGTGTTGGATATTCACAAACTCAAGAGCCTTTGTGGCTGTATCGAGAGCGACTTCAAGCATTCCATTCTTGGCGTAATAGTCTGAGATTGTCAGATAGGTCACAGCCCTGCTGTATAGCGACCCGTATTCGCGGAACAGACGCAATGCATCCTGTGCGATAAACAATGCAAAAGGAGGAATGGAATCATCAGACATCGGGTCCAGATTCGGAGCGTCTCCACTATTCATTAAATGATTCGCAATATGTTGCGAGGCACTCGCCAGCATGTATGTCAGATTGAACTTCATACCCAGTTCGCGACCGGTCTCATAGTCACCTTGCAAGATGTAATAGCGTGCCATCTGAGCGACATCGAAATTCACAATACCCATATCATTCGCCACAGCTTCCATCTCAGCGTCTGCCAACTCGGGGTGCAGAATGCCGTTGTAATAGGTTGCCGAAGCAAAGTGAAATTCACTTTGAGCATAATTGAGGAACGTGAACTGCATCGGTGATAGCTGCATCTCGTCAAGCGATTCCGACAAGCGTTTCAACTTTGTCTCCGCATCGTGGCGATAGTCCAGAAACTCGTCGTTGCGCCCTGTGATGTGGCAAATCTTCATCAGGCCAACGTCAGCTACTGCCTGCGTAATGATGTTCTTCGACAATTCTGCGCTCTGCTTATAGAGTGCTGTCGCACTGTCATAGTCCATCAGCATGTATTGAACGAATGCCAAGTTCGACAAAGCATCTGCCTTACCCTCACGATACAACGTACCATCGGCCTTCATCGATGCCTCGAAAGCCTTCTGAGAATAATAAGCCGTCGTGTCAAGTCCCACATAACGGGTACGATAAGCCAACAAATTAAGAGAATCCACCTCGTGACGGAGCGATACATCTACATCATCACTGCAACCCATGAAGCAGCTGCAGAGAAAAAGAATAATGCAAGGTATGATCCACTTTTTCTTCACGAGGATTGAATAGATATCGTTATTGATTGCAAAGATAGTAAAAGCAGAGCGAACTGCAAAATAATTAATTATTTTTTTCTCTAACTATCATTATTTTTTTCTCTAATATCTACATTTTCTTTGTTCAAGGCTGTTTTTCTGCGGAAGAGCCAAAACGTATGAATACACTAAAACACCAACACGAACTATTTAATCTTCAGGTGTGGGTCCGCTGGCATCTTTATATTCTTTCTGGGCTGCCGCAAGAAGCCGGCGAAAATCAGGTTCGTTGTGAAGGCGGGCAAGTGTGTAAGATGCAACAAGCCTTCCTGCCTGGACGTCACTCTTGAAATGGAAGCCGAGAATGGTGCGGCTACGTCCGTATTCGTATCCACGCAGCAAGATCGAGTTCTGGCAGTCGGGCATCACTTCCACAAGAGCAAGTGCGACACCCCACCCTATGATGGAATGGGATGAGGGATAGCTGGAAGATTTGCTGTAGCGCTCGTCTTTTTCCGGTAGTGCAGAATGGTCACCCATGCGGAGGAAGGGACGCTGGCGGAACCCTGTTGATTTCGCCTGTGAACATGCATTACAGAGTTCATCGAACACACGATCCACAAAAGCAGCTATATCAGGCGTAGAAGTACGATCAATAGGAATATTGGTGCAGGCGCCATAAGTCTGCATGAAGTAGTTGGCAGTACATGAGGTATCACTTACGGCTTCTTCGCCTCGCGTGCCTGTACGCTCTGTCTTGGCATTCCAGTAATAGGCCACATCGCCATAATGACGATAAGAAGCCGTGTCGGCAGGGAAATCAATGATGCGCTCTATATGTGGATAACCCGCTGTTGTCTGCTGGACCTTGATGCCTTTCACACGCTGGTATTCAGCACGGGCATCTTCCAAGTCTTCTGTATATTCCGATGAAGTATGCATACGGGCGAAAGCTGCAGAAGCAGCCAGACGTCCCGCATCGACATCACTTTGCCAATGAGCACCAACAATAACTCGGCTGTCACCATATTCATAGCCGCGACGCAGAATCGTATCCTGAAACTCGGGAGCCATCTCAGCAAGGGCAAGTGCCGTACTCCAGCCGAAACCTGTATGCCCTGACGGATAGGAACCATTGTGACGAAGATCCCACTCATTATCAAACTCACCCCATACATGTTCGTTCATACGAGCAAATGGACGCATGCGCATATACTTGCGCTTGGCCTTTCCTGTCGCTTTATTACCAGTTTCCCCCACTCGCTGCAGCAGTCGCCAGATGGCAGGCGTACTTTCTTCGGTGATATCCATATTGAGTGCCTCGCCAAAGACGGTTGCCATTCGGCGTACCCCATACAGCGACTCCCAACTGGCTTGCTTTCCACGTGCAGAGTCACGAACGGACTTTCCCCATATCCAACGCATGAAATCGTCGACAAACAGCGTATTGGCTGTATCAGGCGGAACAGGCAAATAAACAGTTGGGTCGGGCAACTCATCGGTTGAGAAATACGTGGTGTTGTTGGGTCTACGTTCTGAATTCTGTGCCGACACATTGAGCGTTGCACAAACAGCGATCATCGCTAACAGCCCAAGAGAGCGAAATCGCATGTAATATACTCTATTTGTTTTCATGGTGCAAAGATAAGGAATTATTCTTAAACGACAATGCATCATGTCTGTTTTTTATCACTCAACACTCAAAAAAACACAAAAAGCAAGTATAGAAATAGCAAAAACGAGAAAAGTTTGTTTTTCCAATAAAAAAATTAGTTTTCCGTTTTAACATTTCTTATCATTGAAACACAATTAGTTACAAAATCTAAAAACAAGAAAAGTTTTCCAAAACGAAAATAATCACAAAAAAAGTTGTAAAAAAAGTTTGTTTATATCAACTATTATGCTTAACTTTGCAGGCAAAACGAATTTATAACAAACTTTTACCTAAAGCAATCAAAATGATACAGACAGTTTTAAAACGTGACGGCCGTATTGTCGGCTTCAACGAAGAGAAAATCAAAGCCGCCATCCGCAAGGCGATGCTAACAACTGAGAAGGGTGAGGACGAAGCTCTCATCCAGCGCATATCTGATAAAATAGGTATGCAAGGTAAAGACCAGATGAGTGTCGAGGAAATTCAGGATATGGTCGAAATCGAACTCATGCGCAGCCCTCGTAAAGAGGTTGCAAAGAAATACATCTCATACCGAGACAAACGAAGCATCGCACGTAAGGCAAAAACACGCGACATCTTCTTGGAAATCATCGAAGCAAAGCGTAGCGATGTGACTCGTGAAAATGCTAACATGAATGCCGACTCTCCTGCCGGCATGATGATGAAGTTTGCCAGCGAAAGCACCAAACCTTTTGTTGACGACTACTTGCTGTCTGAAAATGTTCGAGAAGCGGTGAAGAACAACTATCTGCATATCCACGACAAGGACTACTACCCCACCAAGTCACTCACATGTGTACAACATCCGCTCGACCACATCCTGCTCAACGGATTCAGTGCCGGACATGGTGAGAGCCGTCCAGCCAAACGTATCGAGACAGCAAGCGTCATTGCTTGTATCTC
The DNA here is from genome assembly GCA_902787555.1 of uncultured Bacteroidales bacterium. Lineage (GTDB taxonomy): Bacteria > Bacteroidota > Bacteroidia > Bacteroidales > Bacteroidaceae > Colivivens. The sequence continues at coordinate 56,771 of CADAGO010000002.1, read as the reverse complement.
GCTCGAAACTGCACAGAACGAGATGCACGGAGGTCAAGCTATCCCTGCATTCGACTTCTACATGGCTCCTTACGTACGCGCGTCATATAAAGAAGAGGTGAAATACATCGAACAAATGAGCGGACTTGATCTACAAGAATTATACGATGCTCCCATCAAAGACTACCTCTACACCAACCTTGGCGGACTCACAGGCCATGAACGTGCGAAGCAACATGCCATCAATCGCACCGTCCAGCGTGTACATCAGGCCATGGAGGCATTCATCCACAACATGAATACCATCCACTCACGTGGCGGTAATCAGGTCGTATTCAGCAGTATCAACTACGGAACCGACTTCTCGGCTGAAGGACGTTGTGTCATTCGCGAACTGCTGAATTCCACATACCAAGGTGTGGGAGGCGGTTCTACTGCCATCTTCCCCATCCAGATTTGGAAGAAAAAACGCGGTGTAAGCTACCTGCCCGAAGACCCCAACTACGACCTCTACTGTCTGGCATGCAAGGTGACAGCCCGTCGTTTCTTCCCCAACTTCGTAAACCTCGACGCAAGCTACAACCATCACGAAAAGTGGGACATCAATGATCCAGAGCGCTACAAGTATGAGCTTGCCACGATGGGATGCCGTACACGTGTGTTTGAAGACCGCTTTGGCGAGAAAACCAGTATCGGACGTGGAAACCTATCGTTCTCAACCATCAACATCGTGAAGCTCGCCATCGAGTGTATGTCAATCGAAAAGCAAGAAGAGCGCATTAATGCATTCTTTGCCAAACTCGACAACCTGCTTGAAGTGACAGCGCAGCAGCTCGACGAACGTTTCCAATTCCAGAAGACAGCCCTTGCCAAGCAGTTCCAGCTCCTCATGTCACGCCTTTGGGTCGATGCAGAGAATCTGAAACCCAACGACACCATCGAGAGCGTTATCAATCACGGCACCCTTGGTATCGGTTTCATTGGACTGGCAGAATGTCTCATAGCCCTCACAGGTCATCATCACGGCGAAGATCCCAAGAGTCAGGAACTGGGACTGAAGATTGTGACATATATGCGCGATAGAGTGCTTGAGTTCAGTCAGCGCTATCAGCACAACTATTCAATCCTTGCCACCCCAGCAGAAGGATTGGCAGGACGCTTCACAAAGTTCGACCGCAAGAAGTTCGGTATCATCCCGGGAGTAACCGACAAGGACTACTACACCAACTCCAATCACGTGCCTGTGTACTATCACTGCAGCCCACGTCATAAGGCAGAGATCGAAGCACCTTATCATAATCTCACCCGAGGCGGACACATCTTCTATGTAGAGATCGACGGTGATGCCACCCACAACCCAGCAGCCATCATGAACATCGTGGACCTGATGGACCGCTACGATATCGGCTACGGTTCCGTGAACCACAACCGCAACCGCTGTATGGATTGCGGATACGAGGATGCAACCGAAGGTCTGACCGTCTGCCCTAAGTGCGGAAGTACCAACATCGACACCCTGCAACGCATCACGGGTTACCTCGTCGGCACCACCGATCGCTGGAACTCCGGAAAGCTAGCTGAGTTAAGAGACCGTGTTGTTCATAAATAATGGTTATAGATTATGGGGTATAGACTTGTAACCTATAACATGAAGCACTATTAATTATGAATCATGAGCTGAAATATCTTTCCATAGCAGAAGGAACCTCTGTAGACGGTCCAGGGTTGAGGACATCCATCTATTTTGCAGGATGCAGCCATCATTGCGAAGGATGCCACAATCCCCAATCATGGGACATCAACAATGGCAAGCCAGTAACTATCGACGAGTTACTGGCTGTCATTCGTTACAACGAATTTCCAGTCACCTTCACAGGCGGAGACCCCTTCTTCCAAGTGGAAGGAGTTACCCAGCTGGCACTGAGAATCAAACAAGAGCTTAACTACAACATCTGGTGCTATACAGGCTATCTATGGGAGCAACTACTGAACCATCCCGAGTTCATGCCCTTGCTCCATACCATCGACGTGCTGGTCGACGGTCCCTTCATCCTTGCTCAACGAGACCTCTCACTCCTATTCCGTGGAAGCAGGAACCAGCGAATCATCGATGTCCAACAATCACTGAAGACCAAAGCCATCGTTCCGGCCCGTTGGTAAACACACAAATCGGCAATCGCCCACTAGTGGCGACCTTTTCACACGATTCCCGTCATTTTCTCCAACAAATTGATGTGTAATTCGATTATTCTTTGTAACTTTGTAGCCCCATAAAATATATAATCTATTACAATAGACGAAATCAAACAAATAATAAATAACAAAAACAAAAATTAAATGAAAATGAAAATGAAAATGAGTATGAAATTTCTGAGAATGGCAGTTTTTGCATTGGTGGGTGCTATGATGATTAGCTGTTCGAGCGATCTAGATGCTCCGCTCACGTTTGAGGCTAAAGATGCTGGAGCCAAGGTGTCATTCACGCTAGCTAGCACAACGACTGGTAATATACAATACAGCACCGATGGTTCTACATGGGAGAACTACACTTCGGGGCAGGAAATCACACTTGCAGCCGCTGGTGACAAGGTGATGTTCCGTGGCGACAATACTACCTATGCTGCCAAAAATACCGATTACAGCAAATTCTCCTGCTCTGCCGACTGTTACATCTATGGCAATGTCATGAGCCTGATTCAATCAACCGGCTTTGCAAAACTTACGAGCCTGTCAGCAGATTATGCGTTCTATGGACTATTCAAGGAAAACGCGCATATTCTGAACCATGCCGAAAATCCGCTGGTTCTGCCCGCTACGACGCTGACCGAATCGTGCTATAGTGGCATGTTCTATAATTGCACTAGCCTGACAGAGGCTCCCGAACTGCCTGCTGAGACTTTGGCAAAAAGTTGTTATGAGGAAATGTTCGAAAAAACCGGTCTGACAACAGCTCCCGAACTGCCTGCTACAACGCTTGCAGAAAGTTGCTATAGAGCTATGTTCTATAAATGCACTAGCCTAACAACGGTTCCCGACCTGCCTGTTACGACGTTGAAATCCCGCTGCTATATGGGCATGTTTTACGGCTGCACGGAGCTAACGACGGCTCCCGTCCTACCTGCAGATTCGCTTGCAGAAAGTTGCTATCAAGAAATGTTCAAACAATCCAGCCTGACGAAGGCTCCCGAACTGCCTGCAGAGAATCTGGCTATTAATTGCTATAGCTCTATGTTTGCTGAATGTGCCAGCCTGACAGCAGCCCCTGCCCTGCCTGCCAAGAATCTAGCTTTTGGATGCTATAGCGATATGTTCTATAGTTGCACAGGTCTGACAACGGCCCCCGACCTGCCTGCTACAACACTGGCAAAAAGCTGCTATCAAGAAATGTTTAAAAACTGCACTAGTCTGACAAAGGCTCCTGCCCTGCCTTCTACGACGATTACAGATTATTGCTATGTCTATATGTTTCAAAACTGTACTAGCCTGACAGCAGCTCCTGCCCTGCCTGCTACAACGCTTGGAGATTACTGCTATGCCGGTATGTTCAGCGGCTGCACCAGCATGACGAAGGCTCCTGTCCTGTCTGCTACTACATTGGCAACTTTTTGCTATGGTTCTATGTTCAATGGCTGCAGCAACCTGACAACTGCTCCTGACCTGCCTGCTACAACGCTTACAGATTATTGCTACTACGAAATGTTCAATGGTTGCTCGCTCCTGAATAGCGTGAAATGTATGGCCACAAATATCAGTGCAACTGATTGCACTAAAGATTGGCTCAAAGACGTTGCAGCAAAAGGAACCTTCACAGCAGCACCAGGTGCAGCATGGCCGAAAAACAAAGCAAACGGCATCCCGAGCGGATGGACGGCTGCGCGGACATAAAATTCACGTAACAACATTTAGGACTATTCAGCAGGAACTACTGCAGAGTACTAAACCCACAGCTTACTGCTAATCTTGAAGCAAAGGACGGAGGTGATGAGCCTCCGTCTTCTTTTGATGACGTACACTAAATAAAATAAAGGGGACAAAGGGGACAAGGGGACAGCAAAAATTTACGGTGTACCCCTTTTTTTACACCTTAATTATATATTAATAGTTATACTACTAATTTTTAATAATAGATAGTCAATATATATTGTATATACAATTTAATAAAAATAATATACGAATATAATTGATGGGATGTTTATAATGTATAATTTTGGGAAGCTAATTTTCTATGATAAGATATGATTGTCCGACACACAAACGGTGAGAGGCCAGAAATTGCTTGTCCCCTTGTCCCTTTGTCCCCCGCACCTCCTTTGTAGGGTAATAGCGAAGGGAAAACATGGCATATGATGCTTAAAACAACAGCATAGGAAGTTCAAAACAACGGCGTGGTTTCAGGGAAACAATATAGGAGAAGTGTATATGAATAAGAAAAGGGCTTTAGTTGTGAGTTCTATACTTTAGTTGTTAGAGACGCTAGACGTTAGTTTCTCCCCATAAAGATAGAGATGTCCGCAGGACAGAGGGGTCTTCTAAACGTTACCCTCCTCCTTTTGGGGCTGCTTAGGGCTATCAATACCAACGGATGGAGCTGGAGTAGCTACTCTTCTTGTCGTACTTGAGTGCATCGGTCAGGGTGCTGGCGTTTGCACGGAGGGTAATGTGATATGAGGTGAATGGACCGAAGACGAAGCCTGCGCTGATGTTGAAGCAGTGCATGTCACGCGAGATATTGGCGGTAGTCATCGAGATGGCATGGTTAGTGAAGTCATATCCTGACGAGAAACTGGCATTCCATGCATTGGAGAGCTTGATGGTACCAGAAAAGTTGAGGTTCTGCGTGAACTTATATGGATAGCGCATGTTCTTGACATTGATCTTAGCGGAACGGTCTTCTGCCATAGTGATACCGTAGGAGATGCTGAACGACCATGGTATCTTGAATTTCATGTAGCCGTCTTCATCAAGGTCGTCTTTTGCTTTTGCCTTGTTTTTGTTTGTATTTCCATCATCGTCCTCATCGTCTTCTTCATTGTTTTCTTCCTCCTCGTCGTCTACTCCCCTCTTGAAGAGCTTATTGAAGAACTTCTTGAATTTGTCCCATGACTGGTTGTTAAAGGAGTATGAGAGATTCTTACTCATTCCCTGGAAGCGTCCGAATCGGCCGTATGACCACTCTGTGCGATTGCCGACAACGACATTTCCACGGCTGTCGAACTCGTAAGCATAGGTATGGAACACGGCGTTCACGTTGAACGTGGTCTTTCCGAACTTAAGTCGCAGACGTGTGGATAGGTTGCTCCACGGCTGGGTCTTTGCTGCGAGGTTGTAGGACAGGCTGGCACCGAGCTCATCAATGATTGGTATCTTTTTGAGTGAGTCTCTCGAGTCGAGGTATTTCATCTCGATATTATTGGACATATCAAAGGTGATAGAGCCTGTTTTTCCTCTCGATACGGTACCATAGAGGGAATTGGAGTATGGCGAGTAGTCGACGTAGGTGACGTTTCCATCAAGGTCGGTCTTGGTGTAAGTCTTCCAGTAGCCATAGTGACTGGCTCCGAAATCGGGCGCATAGCTGAAGCTGATGGTCGGAGTGAATACGTGTCGCACTTTCTGTATCCGCTTGCCCCATATCTTGGGATTCGGGGTGTACATACCATAGACCTTCGTATTGAACGACAGACTGAGGTTGTAGTTGTAAACACGATTGAAGCCCCAGATGGTGTCACGCTCAACGACTTGTGCTACAGGATTCCAACTCTGTTCGATACGGTTGGTGTACCATCGTTCGGTATAGTTGAACGAAGGTGTGACATTCACATAGCCTAATATGTTGAAGGAAGCTGAGATGGGGATGGTGTGACGCATACCGTTGCGCCAATCCTTGATGAGGCTGGAATGGAGCAACTTGTCTTCCTTGGTCGTGATGCTGTTGGAGAGGTTTCCTGTGTATGACATGGCTATCTTCTCGTACCAGCGTTCCTTTCCTACCTGATGTTTCCGCTTGAAGGGATAGAAGCGGCTGAGGGAAATACTGAGGTTAGGCAGCGTGAGCGACAGGGTTGAGTCGATCATGTTCTGTGCAATATTGAAGCTTGACGAGAGAGTAAGGCCCAACTTATCGAACGTGCGTGAATAGCTGATGCTGGAGGTTCGTGTGCTCTGCGAATAAGAGGTTGGATTATAGAGGCTCGAGAGGTTGTTGCGCTCATAGCTTTGAGTGGCGAAGTTGACACTTGCTGTGAAAGAGCTATTAGGATTAGCCTTGCTGTCCTGACGGTGTGACCATTGGAGTTTGAAGTTCTTGACGACATTATAGTCAGGCATGTTCTTCTCACCGTCTTTCGTCACCTGATAATTGAAATAGAAGTTGCCTGAGTACTTGTAGCGAGTGCGATAGGTGGTCTGGAGCGCTACCGACCATGAACCCTTCGTAAAGATTTCACCCGTCAGTTTGGCATCTACATGGTCGTTGATGGCAAAGTAGTAACCTCCGTCACGCAGATAGAAACCTCGAGAGGATTCATCGCCATAGCTCGGCATGATGAAGCCTGACGAATACTTCGTAGTGAGGGGGAAAAAGGCAAAGGGGACAACGAGCGGAAGGGGAACATCCTCGACAACCAGCCAGGCTGGACCTGAGAACACGCTCTTGCCTGTGTGGACCTTGGCTCGCGACATACGGATATAGAAGTGTGGATGCTCCTCATCGCAGGTGGTGTAAGTGCCTCGACGCAGATAGACCTCATCACCATCGCCTTTCTTCGATTCCTCACTGCGGATGAAGCCTTCCTCCTGTTCGGTGGTCACGTTGGTGATGAAACCTTTGCGAGTCTTGAAGTTGTAGTCCATCTTTTCCGACATATATTCATCATTGCCCTGCTTGAAGACAGGCTTTCCCTTCATGGTCGGTTCGGCGCCATGCGACACGCCCAACGTGTCGAGCACATAGGTGGCGTGCACAATCGAGCTGTCCATATTCATCATGATTCGGGCAGCCTTGAGGTCCATGTTCTGATACTGCACATCGCTCTCTCCATAGAGATAGGCATCCTTGGTCTTCATGAAGAACACCACAGAGTCAGATGCCTCATAGGATACAGGAGCATCCAGTACATCGGGCTTCTTCATACGACGAATGGAGTCTTCAGCAGCAGCAACAGAGTCGTTCCACTGAATGGCACGCGGATTTCCTTCTGGCTCTATGCCGTGTTCCTCGTCGAACCGGCTTTTGATGGAATCAAGTTGCTGGAGTTGGGCTTGGGTGGCAGAGTCGAGCTGATGAACAGCTGCCGTGTCGATGTTCAATGGTGGCAGGGTGTCGGAAGGTGTGATGATGGAGTCGTTCACGATAACGCCCCTAACATCACCAAAACCTTGCGCCATGGAAATCATCACGCACAGAAACAGCAGCAATATGTAGATTCTTCTATTCAAATCGTTGTCGGCCTACATTCAAAATGCAAAGATACGACAAAATAACGAAACTTTTGTTTCGTTTGGTCATAAATAATCTTAAAGAAGGGGAAAAGTGACGTGTTAAAGGAACAAATGACACCAACGGAGAAATTTTTCTGCACACTCATCACCAAATTTTGCAATGCTTTTCAACGCAGCATCAACCGATTTCTCCTGATCGGGACGGGTCTTCGAGAAAAACTTGTCGGCAAAACAGATGAGCTGCTCTTCAAGAGTGACAGGCACCAAGTCGCGATGAGGAAGGGGCAGATTGTTGGTGAGGATATAGTCCTGAGTCAAACCAGTTCCTGTGTGACGCTCACATACCAACGCATGAAGCGGATAGCCTTCTGCACGCAACATCTCGGCTCCGATGATACCATGACAAAGATAGGGCTTGGAACCAAAGCAATAGATGCTGGCTGCATCGCATTCGCGGATGCCGATATCGTGCAGCATTGCAGCCTCTTCGATGAAAGGCATGTCGAGCAACATCTCAGGATGCTGACGAGCTATCGCCAAAGCCTTGTCTGCCACCAGACGGCTATGAGTCAGCAGAATGCGACGCTGTTCGTTCTCGTCGGGATAGTACTTATCAAATATCTGTTGATAATCCATAATTTCAGATTACGCTTTCCTAACCACATTCATATACGGATAAGGAATCTCGATACCTACCTCATCGTAGTGATCCTTCACGGCTTTCAGCAAATCGCATTTCAGTACGAATGCATCAGCTGGATTGGGTGCCCATACATAAGCACGAAGAGTGATAGATGAACTGCCCAATTCCAAGACACGAATGATGACTTTCTCCACCCCGTCGGATTTCTCTTTTTCTGTACGCTTGTCCAACACGCGAGGGTCGGCTTCAATCACCTTACGCATCTCATCAATGCAATGGTCGAGGTTCTCAGAATATGCCACACCTACCTCTACAAATACACAAGTACGGGTATCCTTAATGGTAGAGTTGGTGATGATAGCTGAGTTGATTTTGGAATTTGGCACGATGACCTGACGGTTCTCAGCTGTAGTGATGATAGTGTGACGGATGGCAATCTCTGTCACCTTACCCGTCTGACCACTATCGAGCGACACCATATCACCGATACGGAAGGGTTTGGCAAGAATGATGAAGATACCGCTTACGAAATTCGAGAGAGCTTCCTGGGAAGCCAAACCTATCGCCATAGCCATGATACCTGCACTGGCAAGGATGGAGGTCGCAAAAGTACGCAAAGGTGGAATCAAATACAGCACACATGCGAGACCCAAAATGTACACAACAGTAACTAGCAATTTGCGGAAAAACACCATACTGGTTTCATCGAACTTACGATTCTTTCGTTTGGCTCGCTCTGGGTTCATAAAGAAACGAATCACCCACACAGCTATCTGAATCAACAGAAAGATGGCAAATGCCTTCAAGCAAAACATGATGGGATCGAGCAATGTGATTCCAAATACTTTCTTCTCTAATAATTGTTCTATTGCTTCTGCGTTCATCCTTATTAATATTCCTAACTTAGAATTATCTCTTTACTTTACAACACATCCACGAAACGCCTTCCCTTTCTTCAAATCCGGTCCGAAGTAGCAGCCCAACTCAGAAGGCTGGTTATAGGCGACATTCTGGGTTGCTACACTTAGACGATATGGGATGTCCTGCATCAATGTGTAGAACCTATACTGGGTTGTATAGTCGGTAACATAAATACGCAACTCATCACTACGGCGAGTACGTACGATGACCTCTTCGCGCCAGTCGCCTAGCAGGTCGACTTCCAAACACGGATTACTTTTCGTACCATTATTGAAGGAACACTCACGCGACATGTCCATGATAACATCAGCACGTTTCGTGGCTGGATTATACTTTGAGATACGTGCTCCGTCAAGCAGTTCGCGATTCAAGTCGCCTGTCCACCACACTGCGAAATTCGTAGATATGAATGCAGGTGCGATGACCTCACCTTTCAGATTCAAGATACCTCCTGAGGTTGACGACCACATCTCCACTCCATAATTCGTAGGATCTATATCGGCTGCCATACCGCGTCCCACATCGGCATTCGAAGGGATTTGGAAGATGACTTCACCTGTTGCAGCCTGAACAAGCGTTGAGCCGTCACGACGGTTCTCATGTACATCCCATACCTGCAATAGGTCGGAATCGGGGAAGAAGCCCATCAGGTGCATCGCATCACCATGTCCCATACGGGTGTTCCATAGGCCCTTTCCATCATTATCAACACACATGGCACCATAGACGATTTCATCCTTCCCGTCTGCATCTACATCTGCCACACGCAGGTTGTGATTACCTTGTCCGCCCCACCCTCTCATGCCAGGATTCTGACTGTCGAACGCCCAGCGCTGAGTGAGTTGCTTACCATCCCAATCCCATGCCGTCAAAGTAGTGCGTTCATAGTAGCCTCTACACATCACCACACTCGGATGACAACCATCAAGATATGCTACGCAAGCGAGATAGCGCTCACTTCGGTTTCCATAATCATCGCCCCAATTGCCTGTATTCAGACCTGGAACATAGTCAACAGTACAGAGGTTCTCACCTGTCTGTCCGCTGAATACGGTGAGGTACTCGTTGCCCGAAAGAATACGTCCGAGCCTGCCCGTATGGGTACGATAGTCGGCTTCTGCATCACCAATAAGTTTTCCTTTTCCATCGATAGTTCCATCGCTGGTTTTCATCACCACCTCGGCCTTTCCGTCACCATCGAGGTCGTAAACCATAAACTGCGTATAGTGCGCTCCTGCACGGATATTCCGACCTAAGTCGATACGCCACAAACGTGTACCATCAAGACGATAGCAGTCGAAGAGCACATTGCCTGTATAACCGTCGTGTGCATTATCATGAGAGTTCGAAGGATCCCATTTCAAGATAATTTCATATTCTCCATCACCATCCACATCACCTACAGAAGCATCATTGGCACTATAGTTATAGCGACGTCCGTCAGGTGTAGTTCCACCTTCAGGTATTTCCAATGGAACACTCAGATAACCCTTAGGGGCATCATCTTTCAAGACGAAACGTCCGTCTTTCCGATGCGATTCTTTGTTTTTGTCAACCGTCCTTACTTCATAGGTCGCCCCGCCTTCGTAAGGCAATTTGAGATAGGAGGATGCCGTAACGGGTGTCTTGTTGATCTTCTTCCCATCCCGATAGACGTTGAAACCTGTCGATATATCGTCATCTTCCAGATAACGCCAAGAGACACTCACGCTGTCACCTTCGGCGGTACGACATACCACTACTCCCCTACCCAACTGTTCACGTTGCAAACTTTTCAGGTCATAACGGGGTTGCGCCATCAGCGGATAGCTCATCAGCAACAGTAATATCAGAAAGGGGTATTTCATGGCTGTAAGGGATTAATATTCTTTGTAAGTTGTTCCTATCTGTACCATCCGTTCATTTAAAAAACCATAGAGGCTGTAATAGACGGTGTAGTAGCCCAACGGGGTGAAATCGACAGAATCACCATAGAGGGTTGTCATCGTATCGAAAAGATGCTTAGAGGGCACATTTCTTACCATCTGCTCATAGGTCTTCAAAGCCTTCAAGTTACAGTTTGCTATCGCATTCTGAATATACTCATCCTGTGATGTATAGCTTTCATTGAATGCCGAATATGCACCTACCAGTGGGATGGTTTTCGTAGCAATCACTTCACGGATGTACTTTTCAAACACTGTGTCCTCTGGATGAACAAACACCACACTGTCGCAGTAGCCCTCATACTGAATGGTGACACTCGCTTCGCTATCTGTGTCCACCGAACAAGCCACAAAGCCTGTCGCACCCAGACACAGCATCACTGCATACACTAATTTCTTCATCATATTCATTATTTGTTTTCTCGATTCTTCAGAAACTGTTCAGCTTTTTCCAAGTCTTCAGGCGTATCTATACCGATTGTCTCGATGTCCGACACCCCTACCTTGATTTTGTAGCCGTTCTCTAACCAACGCAACTGCTCCAGCGATTCAGCCAGTTCGAGTGAAGACTGAGGCAGTTGGGTTATCTCGCTCAGCACCTTCGTGCGATAGGCATAGATTCCGATGTGCTTATAATAGATATGTCCAGCCAGCCACTCCTCTTTTTCTTTTCCACGTGTAAAAGGAATGATGGAACGCGAAAAATACAGCGCTTCCATCCGGCTGTTCACTACTACCTTCGGAGAGTTTACATTCTCCAAAGCAGCAAATCCGTCATCAGGAGTGAAAGGTTTTACCAATGTAGCAATCCCTACCGACTCATCGTCGAAACACGCCTTGATGGCAGCAATCTGCTGTGGTTGGATAAAAGGTTCGTCACCCTGAATATTAATTATCACTTCATTAGCCGACAATCCCATCTTACTTGCAGCTTCCCAACAGCGATCGGTACCGCTGCGACATTCTGTACTGGTCATCACCACTTTACCTCCAAACGCCTTCACAGCCTGCTCAATACGTTCATCGTCAGTAGCCACAAACACATCGTCCAGCTGACCTACAACTTGATTGTACACACGTTCAATCACACGTTTACCGCCCAGCATCGCTAATGGTTTTGCAGGAAAGCGGGTAGAAGCATAACGTGCTGGAATGATACCTATATATTTCATTGGAATGCCTCGTCTATCTGATTCTCATACTCATCCACGACTCCTTCTCCGCTATACTCCAAACTGCGGAGTTCGTTCAACGCATTATAGCATGGGTCGAAGTCCTCGGGTTCTACAAACTTCTGATCCTGATCAATTCCAAACCTGCCATCCCTATACACCTTATCCATAAACTTGTGGTAGATAGGCAAAGCTGCTCGCGCACCCTGACCATAACTCATAGAGTCAAAGTGGATATCGCGGTCGTCACCTCCTACCCATGCACCTACAACGAGATGAGGGGTGAAGCCCATGAACCAACCGTCTGCGTGAGAGTTTGTCGTACCTGTCTTACCACCCATATCAGCACGAATAGATGAACGCAATGCACGACCCGTACCACTATTGATAACACCACGCAACATGGTCACCATCTGATAAGCAGCTTCAGGCGACAGTACTTCATTCGTACGCGGAGTGAATGTTGCCACCACATTACCATCAGCATCCTCGATGCGGGTTACAACCAAAGGTTCGGTACGCAATCCCTGGTTGGCAAAAGCCGTATAGCCGCTCACCATCTCGCCTACGCTGATGTCGCACGTACCCAAACAGAGCGTGAGGTTTGGCTCTATATTCACGGTACGAATACCAAACTGGCGTAAGATATTGATGAAATTCTCTGGACGCAGTTGGTCTATCAAACGTACACTCGCCTGATTGCTCGATGCAGCCAATGCTGCGGCAAGCGTACGATAGCCACCTACACCTCCATCTGGCGACCAGCCTCCGATAGTCACTTGTGCTGTATTGATTTCATCGCAAGGAGTCCAGCCGTTCATCATCGCCAGACTATAGAGATAGGGCTTGATGGTCGAACCTACCTGACGGCGACCGCCATGATAGCCCATCACATTGTCGTACTGGAAATGCTTGAAGTCCAAGCCTGGCACATAAGCACGTACATATCCCGTCAGAGGGTCCATCGCCATCATCGCTCCACGCAAGAATTTCTTGTAATAGAGAATCGAATCTCGTGGACTCATCTCTGTCTCATACTCAGAACAGGTACCGTCCTTCTCATATTTCAGCAACGTCATCTTTGTCTTGACTTTGAACGCCTCTTCAATCTCTTTCTCCGAGTAGCCTGCCTCTTTCAGCACTCTATAGCGTTCCGAATGTTTTATGGCACGGTTGATAATACGTTCTACCCTGGCTTTATCCACACCGATATATGGAAAGGTAGAATAACGGTTCCTCAGATTATCAAACGCAGGCTGCAGATACTTCGCCACATGTTCCCTCACAGCTTCTTCCGCATATTTCTGCATACGGGTATCAAGTGTGGTGTACACCTTCAGACCATCCGTGTAGATATTATAGTTTTCGCCGTTCTTCTTCTTGTTCTTGTTACACCATCCAAACAGCGGGTCGTTCTCCCACGCCAGCGAATCGTCGTAATAGTACTGATACTGCCAAGAAGCATAGTCACTACGGTTTGGCTTTTTGGCCATCATAATCTGACGGAGATATTCGCGCAAATAAGGTGCGATACCTTCATTGTGATTGGTAATCTTGAAGAGCGACACATCAATAGGCATCTGAGATGTCTCATTATACTGCTGTTTAGTAATGTAACCTTCTTTGAGCATCTGCTGCAGCACCACATTACGACGCTGCTTACACTCCTCGTTATCACGAACAGGGTTGTACAGAGAAGGGTTCTTACACATACCCACCAACACCGCACACTCATTGAGGTTGAGGTCAAAAGGAGCTTTGCCGAAGTAGGTATTCGCAGCACTCTTGATACCTACGGCATTGTAAAGGAAATCGAACTGGTTGAGATACATCGCAATGATTTCCTCTTTAGTATAGAACTTCTCCAACTGCACGGCGATATACCACTCAATCGGCTTCTGCAAGATACGTCCCTTCAAATCGTGAGCAACATCAGTATACAGCTGCTTCGCCAACTGCTGAGTCAGCGTACTACCTCCACCAGCCGAACGGTCGCCCATAATCAGCGTCTTCACGACGGCACGTCCCAGCGCCTTGAAGTCGATACCCGAATGCTCGAAGAATCGTTCGTCCTCAGTAGCCACCAGTGCGTTCACCAAATTCTCTGGGATAGAGTCATAAGGTACCATCACACGATTCTGACTTGCATAGCTCCAGGTGCCCAGCAGCACCCCGTCGTCAGAGTACACACGCGATGCATATTTGTTGATTGGGTTCTGCAACTCCTCAATCTCAGGAATATTGCCTAACCAGCCTTGCGCGATAGAATACACCAACCCTGCACCACTGATCAACACCAGCAACACGCAAATCCATATAAATGCCACGCCTTTCGCTACACTCTGCTTCTTTTCTTTTTCCATTATTCCTAATTAACCTATTACCTAATTAAAGACTAATCACTATTCAAAAATCGTGCAAATTTAATAAATAAATTTGAATCCGAACAGATAAATTGCATTTTTATACAATCATCCTGCAATTTTCACATTGTTTAATACCAATTGTCTCTTCAACGGGGAATCATTATTTCACCCAGACCTTCTGCCCATCTACGATATGAAGTCCCTTAGACGGCACAGAAAGATGCTGTCCCTGCAGGTTGAAAACATTCCTGACACCTTCCGTCTTCCAGCTGATTTCGTCAATCCCAGTTTCATCAGCAAAAAAGTCAAAGCTGGCAAGACCATCCGTGACAGATATGTTGGTGATAGGTTTAGACATAAAGAACGAACCATCAGTATTTTTATGATTCACCTTGGCGACAGGGAGGGTGAGATTGGTTAGGGCGTTGTTTACCTGATCACCATTCGTGTAGGGATAGCCCCACCCTTGAAGGTTATACGTAATTGATGAAGACATCTTGTTATTTGCAGGAATGATACGATAGTGTCGTTGTTTTTCATCCTCATTCGGGAATCCTGACAGCCATTCATCTGCATTAAAATCTACATGAAAAATCATAAGCCCGCTACCAGGAAGACCTACATCCCATCCTACTTGCTGACGGTTTTCAAGGATGTAGTATTCGTCAGTCCATCCGTCGTTGCGAACAAGATATGCTTCAGGCACCCTGTCCAAGGATTGCATACCGCTCACAGAAGTCTTCCTCAGAAGTTCTGTAGGAGTGAGCCACCCCATGAACATGCGCTCCGAAGCCGAATAGGCGCAAGGACAAAAGCTCTTTTCGTTGTAACATCCATAGTCCATTATATCCCAGGCACCCAAAACACTACTTGATGCATAGAAATCGGGCAGACCGAAACAATGGCTATATTCATGACAGAGTGTGCCAAACGCAGTCTTGACAGTAGAAGATTCTGATGTTTCCATCACAACACAATAGGAATCTATCAGATAGGAAGCGTCTCCACTGTTGACCGTACGGGGTTGACAGTCTTCGTGTTCGCTGAGCCACCACTGATGAGGCCAGATACTATTCGCATCACCATCTACATTCATTCCCTTTCCTGCATAGATGACAAGGAGTTGATCGATTTCGCCGTCTTCGTTCCAATCGTATTGACTCCAGTCGATATTACGCGTAATCAGCTCGTCCACAATATCATAGATGAGATATTTGGAGTTCTCATCGTCTGATTGTGTACTCCTATACTTCACACGATTTCCGGGCACTTCTACATAATAGAGGTCAAAAGCGAGGTCGAACTGATGATAGCTCTGATCATAGAAATAATCGTGAACCGAACCCACATAACTACCCTCTTGATAGCCCACCTCGTTGAAGATACGGTTCCACACAGGCAACGGGTCTTGCTGCCGGAACTTCAGGTCAGCAAAAGCAGCAAGTACCACCAGTTGACGGCGATTCCCCTTGAAAGCCTCCACCGTACGATTAGCACCAGGAACACGACGCACCTTCACAGCCTTACGCTGTCTCAACAATAGGTCTCGACGACAACCACGAGGCATATCTCCATACGCCTCGCTCACAACAGTCTGTCCCGCCAAAGAAAGCGTCAGACTGACCACCATCAAAAGAACACTCAATCTTCTATTCATGTTATCACAATAATCCATACCCCTTACTCCTCCCCCTTTAAGGGGGAGTCAGAGAGGGTTCTATAACCTATAACTAATAACCTATAACCATTACTCCCAACCAAGGGAGCAAAGGGGCTTTTACTTCATCTTATATCGGTTACCGGTCTCTTTTACGATTCGCTTGCCGAACTCAGCAGGATAGCCAGGACGTACGGTCGGAGCAGCATATCCGTCAGGTGTACGCTCAAACTGCCCGTCCTTCTCACGCTTCACAACCATATCGTTATGTTTCACTACGAGGTAGCGGAACAGCACTTCCCAACGCTCCATCATCTGGTCGGCTGCACGGTTGCTATAATTGGCAAGATAGCGACCTACGGCTGTCGGCTGACTTTCGCACAGCTTCTTACCCTCCGCGTCGATATTCGTAATCTCCTTCACGTAAGCCGTTTCGAGTTCATCGATTGCCTTACGCAAGTCGGGATACATCTTGCTATAATATGGATAAACCATGTTGCTCACCGTGTTCTGCATCCAGAATGCTGATTTCCATGAGAAGACCAGTTCGTCCTGCTCGCCAGCAATGCGCTCATAGCACTGTGGAATGTCGCTCACACCACAATAAACAGGTGTGTAGGGCACCATATTCGCATCATCGTTACCCCACCACACAATACCTCCGACAGCATCGGGTAACCAACTGCGCATCTGTCCCACGAAGGTGAAACCTGTCTGCTGAGTACTGGTCGGACGTTCGTTGAAATACTCCTGATCGTCCACCTTGAAGCTCAGCGGACTTGGACGGTATGGCATCGTATAGGCACCCGCTCCGAGGTCCTTCGTGATATCGAGAGCTGTTCCCTCATAATGGTCACGCATGCCGTTCTTCACATCGGCTACAGAAACCAAATGATCAGGCTTCATATAGAGCGGCATCTCGCCCTTCAGGTCCTCACCGTTGAGGTAAGGCAGATATTTGTCCATTCCGCTGACATGATGATTGAAGAAACTCCAGGCACGAGCATCACAATAGCGGATGCCGCTGAAGTCGAGCGGATTGAATGCATCGCGGAAACTGAAATCAGCATCCTTGCCGTCGAAATAGCCCTTCTCGCGTGCAAACTTCACATTATCTTTATTATAGAGGACATCCTGCTTTGGGAAAAGTTGGAAATAGCGCGTGATACGGCTTTGGTTGGCATGTGCACAGATACAGTCGTCGGGAACACGTACAGCCACCCATGCAGCATTCTGCGAACCGGGTCCCATACCTACCATTTCCATCACCCACACCTCGTTCTTGTCGGCAATCGTGAAGGTCTCGCCCTCACTGCAGTAGCCGTACTTCGCCACGAGGTCGGTCATCACCTGGATGGCCTCACGAGCTGTGCGCGAACGCTCCAGTCCGATGTAGATAAGGCTTCCGTAGTCGATAATACCCTTTGGGTCGACCACCTCTTCACGTCCGCCAAATGTGGTTTCGCAGATGCTTACCTGATTTTCGTTCATCTGTCCCACTACGTTATACGTACGGGCAGCCTGAGGAATCTCGCCCAGATACTTGTTGGTATCCCACTCATAAATCTTACGCATCTCACCTGCTTGGTGAGTGCCTCCTATATGACGGTACATATTACCGTACATGCCGTAGGAGTCGGCATTGTAGCTTACAATCACGCTCCCGTCAGTCGATGCTTTCTTACCGACGATGAGATTCGTACAAGCTACAGAATGGAGCATTGGCAACTGCATACCCACAATTGCCAATGCTGTCAGAAGAATGTTTCTTTTCATTAATTACTATTACTATTATTAATATGTATGCACGATCAATGATGCATCGCATTAGAATCCTCCTCCGAATCCGCCACCTTGTCCCATGTTGCGCATCATCGGAATCATCATAATCATCATGAGGTTGTCAACTGTAAGGTCGGCTGCCTCCACATACGACAGTGCGTTCTGCTGACCGGTTGTGAAGAAGATAACCTCGTTGAACTTGTTGTCTGTTACCTTTGCATAAGCCTGCATAGAGCCGCCCTGCTGCTGGAACATATTAGGAAGCTGCAGACGACGAACACCATCAGCACCTACTTTGGGTTCTGGCATCGCAAAGCCACCCATACCGCCACCTCCGTCGGTCTGTACGAACTCAATGAGGCTCTTATAGTCCTTCATGGCTTCGATGTCGGCCTTGATTGCAGCCACCTTATCAGCATTTGGAGTGAGCACAGTGTAGGTCTTGATGCTCTTGAGCGACTTAGACATCTCACTCATATCAGGCATGCCTGGCATTCCGCCACCACCCTGAGCAGGCATCTGTGCAAACATATCGACCATACGCTTCACGTCGGCCATCATATCTTCAGACTTCACGCCGTCCTGACCCTTGTACTTAGCTACCAATGCACTTGCTGTCTGTGCGTTTGCTGTTACTGCGAACAATGCGATGAGCACTGTCAAAATTGATTTCATTACTTTCATAATTGTTAAGATTTTAATAAATGGATAAATTAATTAGGTATTAAAAAAAAACTATATTTTCAATTTGCTTGAATCCACAGCCTTGAAACTCATGTCGAGTCCCTTCACCGAGTGGGTCAAAGCACCCACGCTGATAAAGTCCACCCCACACTCCGCATAGTCGCGGATGGTGTCGTAGGTGATACCGCCCGACGATTCCGTCTCGTACTTCCCTCCAATCAGTTCCACAGCCTTGCGGGTCTGTTCAGGCGTGAAGTTGTCGAGCATAATGCGGTCCACTCCACCCACACGGAGCACCTCGTTCAGCTCGTCAAACCCGCGCACCTCTATCTCTATCTTCAGCTGCTTGCCCTTCTCCTGCAGGTACTGATGGCAGCGAGTGATTGCATTCTCTATTCCGCCTGCGAAGTCGATATGGTTGTCTTTCAGCAGAATCATGTCGAACAGTCCGATGCGATGGTTCACACCCCCACCTATCTTCACCGCCTCCTTCTCCAGCATACGCATGCCTGGAGTGGTCTTGCGGGTGTCGAGTATGCGGGTCTTCGTTCCTTCCAGCCGCTTCACATACTTGTTCGTCATGGTAGCAATACCGCTCATACGCTGCAAGATGTTGAGCATCAGACGCTCCGTCTGCAACAGACTTTGAATCCTGCCTTTCACACTCATCACGATATCGCCTGGCTTCACGTGCGCACCATCGTGGATGTACACCTCAACCTCCATCGTGGGGTCGAACCGATGGAACACCTGCTTGGCAATCTGCTCGCCGGCAAAGATACCCTCCTCCTTGATCAGGAGCTTCGATTCACTCACTGCATCCGCAGGAATGCAGCAAAGCGTGGTGTGGTCGCCGTCACCTATATCTTCAGCAAAGGCGAGGTCAATCAATCGGTCGTTGAGTTCTTCTACTGATAGCATATTTACGCGTTGTTTATTTATTTTCTTTGCAAATATACGACATTTAATTAAGAATTAGGAGTTAAGAGGTAAGAAAAATACCATTTCGAGCGATAAATTGCAAAAAAAGCACTAACTTTGCAAATTGAAAACGTAAAAACCACAACGAAACAAACAGAAAGAACGAGATGAAAGGATTATACACAATACTGCTGTTGATTTGCTCAAACACTTTCATGACATTCGCCTGGTATGGCAACCTGCTGATGAAGCAGCGTCACATCTCCGACGGATGGTCCATGCCCAAGATCATCCTCCTTTCGTGGCTCATCGCAGGTGTGGAATACTGCTTCCTCATCCCAGCCAACAACATAGGGTCGGACATCACAGGCGGTCCGTTCAACCTCATGCAGCTGAAAGTCATCCAAGAGGTCATCTCCATCAGTGTATTTACCGTCATCGCTATGATGTGCTTCCAGGGACAGCAGCTCCACTGGAACCACGTAGCCGCCTTCATCTGCCTCATCGCAGCAGTTTGTTTCGTATTTTACAAATAGATTATGGACAACCAACGTTATATGATGCGCGGCGTAAGTGCCGCAAAAGAAGATGTGCACAACGCCATCAAGAACATCGACAAGGGTATCTTCCCCCAAGCATTCTGTAAGATTATCCCCGACATCCTCGGCGGTGATCCCGAGTACTGTAACATCATGCATGCCGACGGGGCAGGCACCAAGTCAAGCCTTGCCTACATGTATTGGCGCGAGACAGGCGACCTCTCCGTATGGAAAGGTATCGCACAAGATGCCCTCATCATGAATACCGACGACCTGCTCTGCGTGGGTGCTGTCGATAATATCCTCGTCAGCTCTACCATCGGGCGCAACAAGATGCTCATCCCAGGCGAAGTCATATCGGCCATCATCAACGGAACCGATGAACTGATGGCAGAACTCCGTGAGATGGGAATCGGCATCTATGGCACAGGAGGCGAGACAGCCGATGTAGGCGATCTCGTGCGCACCATCATCGTCGATAGTACCGTCACATGCCGTATGCGTCGCGCCGATGTAATCAACAATGCAAACATCCGTCCAGGCGACGTTATCGTAGGACTGTCGTCCACAGGCCAAGCCACCTACGAGCAGCGCTACAACGGCGGTATGGGCAGCAACGGACTCACCTCCGCACGTCACGACGTATTTGCCAAATACCTCGCACAACACTACCCCGAGAGCTACGACCACGCAGTACCCGAAGAGTTGGTGTATAGCGGTCATTACAAGCTGACCGACCCTATCGACGGTTCACCCGTCAATGCAGGACAGCTGGTCCTCTCACCCACACGTACCTATGCCCCCGTCGTGAAGAAGCTGCTCGACGAGCTCCGTCCCAACATTCACGGCATGGTACACTGCACAGGAGGCGCACAGACCAAGGTGCTCCACTTCGTGGGCGACAACTGCCGCGTCATCAAAGACAATATGTTCCCCGTGCCCCCACTCTTCCGCACCATTCACGAAGAGAGCCACACCGACTGGGCAGAGATGTACAAAGTATTCAACATGGGACATAGACTCGAAGTGTACCTCGCGCCCGAGGACGCACAGCAAGTCATCAACATCTCACGTTCCTTCAATATCGATGCACAGATCATCGGCCACATCGAAGAAGGACCTCGCAGCCTCACCATCCAGAGCGAATACGGCACCTTTAATTATTAATAGAATAATAGAAGTTAGAGAAGTTAGATCCCGTTATTCCGTTATCCCGCTATTCCGTCATAACGTCATAACGTTATCCCGCCATAACATCATAGCGAAACAGGACCGCCCTTCACCTCCCACCCCCAGTCCTACACCCAAGGCATCACAGTAATTGCGACGGCGGTAGGTTTATCCTCCCGAAGGAAGCACAAAGGGCCTGAGGGCTTCTTCGTATGCTCAGTACTTGCTCGGTGTATGCTCGGCACTCCGGCACTTTTCCCGCTGTTTTGACACTACAAAGGTACGAAATTCTGGGGACGTGACAATGAAAAATGGTGAAATGGTGAAATGGTGAAATGGTGAAATCATATTTTTTTGTGTGATTGCAAAGTCGGGATTACAATGTTCTAAAGTATATATATTATATATATAAAATATATATAATATATATACTTTAGCTTTGCATAATTGAAGAAAAATGACGAATCGGAAAAGTTCAAAATCACCGTTTCACCATTTCACCATTTCACCATTTCACCGTTTTCCATTCTACATTATACATTAACAAAATACGCCTCGGAACGCATCATCATTTTGCGTTATCCCTGACGTCGGGGTCACCAAAAAAAGACACGTAGAATTCATCTTTTTTTTCGTATTATTTGGGTTTTTATTTGATTAGGGCAGATTTGCAAAGTAGGGTTTGCAATGCACGAAAATTTTTGTGTACAGAAAATATATACACTTTTGTAGGGTTCATAATTATTATTGGATAGCGGATTCTTATTATTGCGTTATTACGTTATTACGTTATTGCGTTATTACGTCATGACGAAACGCGACCGCTCTCGTCTCTCAACACTAAACTCTCATTACCTCTTCGGGGTTCTTTTCTAGAAACCATAGTCTGATTGACCTTGTCGAACAAAAAAGGGAGTGTCGGTTGACACTCCCAATTGTTGTATTTTGGTTTTCGTGAATTACTTCATGAATACCTTTCTTGTATTACCGTTCTGGTCAACGAGGATGTTGATACCGCGCTGCAGGGTGTTCACCTTAGCACCAGTGATGGTGTAGATGCCTGCTGCTGCCTTCTTCTCTGTATTGACAGTCTCGATGGCTTCTGGTTCACTACCGATACCATAGCCAACCTGGATGCTGGTTACATTTGTATCTGCCCAGTTAGCGCCCTTGATGGCGTTGAGGTGACAGTATCCATATTCTTCTGTCATACGCTTAATGTCCACAACATAGGTCTTAGAACCGTCTTCGTTTTCATTAACTGTCCACCAGCCCTGACCTTCGTCACGTGGCAATTCTACAGGGATTGAACCACCATGAGAATCACTTGCACCTGGTGCTGGTTCTGGACGGTTGAAGAGGAGACGAGGTGTACCTGTCGTTGCTACGAGTACGAGTACGTCGGCTGCTGAGAGGTCTGCGAAGTTGTTGTACATTACGTTTGCATCACCATAAACCATCTGTGTATTCTGGTTGAGTGCGAATGCACATCCAGCCTGGTTGACTTTCTCTGCTGTTGCGTCCCATCCGGTCCAAGTATAGAAGTCTTCTTGCTTGAGGTCAACATAACCACCTTCTGGTAACAAGAGGACAGACTTGACTTCCTTCATGCTCTGTGCCAGTTCGATTGCTTCGTCGGCTGTGAGGTTGAATGTAGTAAGTGCAAGGTCTGCCTTGTCGAGCAGTTCGTTAACCAATGCATTGCGCTCTGCTGAGAATTCGCTCTCTTCATGTGAATAATATTCATTAGAGAGGTCGTCGAATGCCTTCGTGAGAGACTCGTAAGCAGCAGCTGACTTAGCAGCGTATGCAACGGCAGCATTACCGTTATCAAGCTTCTCGTAACATCCTTCAGTATCGCCTGCAGCGAATGTGTCAGCCAATTCCTTTCGTGCCTTCTCTGCATTTGGCTTCACGTCTGCTCCAAAGATAGACTCTTCATCGGCAATCACTGCATCGAGCTTAGCCAATACGCTGTTGACTGGTGCCTCGAGTGATTCGAGATTGTCGCCAATGTAGTAGAGGCGGAAGTTGTCGAAGATTACCCAGCTCTGGTTGTAGTCGTTCTTCAGACCGATCACGATGCTGTCGCCTGGAGTTCCGAGAGCGAACTCAGTTGATACGAGATAAGTCTGATGGTCTTCACCAAGGTTGAAGTAGAAGTTAGCACCGTCCATTGAGTTCGGTACCCACATGTCGTAAGATGAAGCGTATGTATCGGTTGGCCATCCGTCTGCATCATTTCCACGATAGATGCACTCGTTCTGAGCGCCTGCCATGATGTGGTTCACCTTGCTACTGTAATCGTTAGCATAGAGAACTGCATGGATACCTACCTGAGGACCTTCTTCCCATTCAGTTTCCCAGATACCGCTTGGGTCATCGTTACGCTCGTATGCCTGAGCGGTGAGACGGAAGGCTCCCTTAGGCATGTTGCGTACGAGTTGATACATATTGAATGTGTTGTGATATACCTCTGCACAACCACTGTCTTCGATACGTGCTACATCGCCAATCTGGTTGTCTGCGTTTCCACCCTTACCGCCGAATGCAGGAGTAGAACCTGTAGTGGTCCAACTACCAAAGCCTGTGTCGAATGCCGGGTTCTTAATGAGCGGAGTCAGCTCATCGCCTGGCTTCACGTTAGCTGTGATGTGGTTGACAATCATATCGCTCATCTTAGCTGGGATAGAGTCGATCATGACTTCATCGGCTGTACCTTCGTTGTATGCTTCCATGAGTTTCATTTCGTACCACTCACCGAGGATTTCGCTCAACTCTTCGAAGCTGGTTCCATCGAACTGTTCAGCCTGTGCCTGTACTTGAGCCATATAGCCTTCCATACGTATGTAGTCTTCGATTGACTTAGCAAGTGCGTTTGCTGCTGCGTTGAGCACAGAGTCTTCTGTCTGGTAGTCAGATTCGCAAGCCTTTGCTGCGTCGAGTTCAGAAGTGAATGCTTCCTTGATATCGTTGTTAGCCATGAGGCCTTCTACGTCAGGATACTTCTTCTCGAGGCTTGCAATCGTACCTTCGAGGATTACCTTGTATGGGTCGTCGTTAGGATCGACTTCACCATAGAACCACAACTCAAAGTTATCGGCAGCCATCCAGTTAGCAGTTGCGTTCTGTGACATCAGACCCAGCACGATGGTACCACCGCTGCTGACGAATGTCATCTCGAAGTGCTCTGGACGTTCGTTAGCTGTAGAGATAGCGGTCTTCATGTTGACATCACCACCCTGTGCGAAGAGGTAAACACCTACGTTTGCCTGCTTGCCAGCACTCTGACGACATGCGATAGCGTCGCAAGAGAAGCTGTACTTACCTGCTGGCAGACCTACGATGGTCTGGCTGATGGTACCGTTACCAAGGTTGTTGCTTGCATGCCAAGCCTCGATGAATCCCTGAATCCATGCACCAGTCTCTGAGTTGTAGTGACCATGGATGGCAGTTCCGTCAGGCAATGTATAGTCATGAACACCATCATTGTAGTTGTACTGGAGGTTCTGTCCGATACCTGAAGTGATGTCCCAACCGTCCTTGTTGCCTTGGTCGAAGTTAGGATTAACCATCAATGCAGTTACGTCTGCAGGATTATCATTGGTAGCTCCGACAAAGAGTGTAGCAATGAGATAGTCGCGAACCTGCTGTTCTGCATCTCTCTGAGCAGCTATCACTTCTTCGTAAGTGACAGGAGTGCGAGAGTCGAGGATGGCATAGAGAGCCTTCAGGTCAATCTTATTGCCATAATGGTCTTCTACATCGGCAATAAAGTTGTCAAGCTCACCGTTTGCGATGTAGTGCCAAGCCCTGTAATAAGAATAGTACTTGTCGTACTCTTCCTCTGGGATAAAGCGCCAGCTGATAGCCAACTCTGCATCTTCCAGGTTATCAAATCCTTCACCTGGGTTTGGATTGTATGCCTTGTTGGAAAGGACATCCAACATAGGAGTAAGAGGCATCACTGGGTTTTCTACACTTGCATCATAGTCATTGTCGATCATGTTGAAACCAAGATATGTCTCAGCCTTTCCGCCAAAGATACTGTCTGCGAAATGAGAGTTGTAAGTAGGGTTGAGGTCTGATACGTAAATACGGTAAATACCGTCACCCATTGACTTCACATTCCACATGTAGTCAGCCTGGTCAGCACGGTCAACGAACATAGCATATGATGATGTTGGGAAAACACCACGATAGCTGCCGTTATACAAGTCGAGCAACTTGTAGGTTACACCGTCCCATTCAGGGATTGTGATGCTGACAGTGTCGACCTTCATCACAGTCTGGGTGTAGGTAGTGTCGGGGTCGGTCTCAACCACCGTTTCTTCTACATAAGTAGTATCGGTCACGATGATTGGAGCGAGACGATACTGAGCCATCATAACCTTGTTGGCCTGATCACGACGAACAGCTGCATGAGTAGCCCACTGAGCGTGAGATGGACATGTGTTGTTTGAAAGGAAAGCATCAGCCTCTACATTGTACAAATAGTAGACTGCTGAATCACCTTTCCAATAAGGTTCATTTGCCTGCAAAGTTGGTTTCATCTCAGTCACATACTTCAATTCAGAAGCAGACGGGATGTCCCAAAGCTGCGCAAATGATGTAGCAAACGATAGGAGTGCTACACCGAGCAAAAGTAGTTTTTTGTTCATGAGTTAAACTTTTTAATTGGTTAATGATTTAATGATTTGATTTATGTTGTTTAAAAAACAATTCAATCGCACATCGGGTATTTGTAGTTGGTTTTTAGTAAATACTTATTTATCAATCATCAGCACATAATCCTCCCGAAATCGTGGCAAAGTAACATATTTTTTTCCAACTAACCAAACAATCAATAGCAAAAAACTGTTTTTTAACACATTTTTTTTCCTAAAGGCGAAAAAAGCGCCCTGTTGAGGAAAGAATTGCTCCTATTAATAATAAAAGGTGCTACTATTAATGCCCGCAATTGCTACTATTAATAGTAACAAAAAAGAGTGTTTACCGAAAGGTTTTGCCAAAAGGGTAAAAGTATTGTCAGTATTGATTGCCAATTGAAAGAAAAGCCGTAAATTTGCAGCCGCAATTGAGAGAAGGTAAAAAGAATGGATAGGTTGCTGTATCATATCGTGGCATTCCTGGTTGTTTCAGTTTGGGGTGTTACGTTTGTCTTTACGAAACTGCTGTTGAACGACGGGCTTACGGCTGCACAGATATTTGTGTTGCGCTTCATCGTAGCGTATGTACTACTGCTGGCTTACTCGCTCACTTGCAAGCGTTTCAGGCTCATGGCTTCATCGTGGAAGCACGAGCTGCTGATGGCGAGCTTGGGAGTGACAGGCGGCTCACTGTATTTCCTGACGGAGAACAGCGCGATGATTTATACAACGACAACCAACACCTCGCTCATCGTCTGTCTCTGTCCGCTATTTGCAGCCCTGCTGATTGCCTTGTTTTACCGCTCGGAGCGACTGCATGGCATCCAGATAGCAGGAACGCTGATAGCAGCCGTAGGAGTCGTCATCGTGGTGCTCAACGGGCGTTTTGTGCTCCATCTGTCACCTTTGGGCGACACGCTGGCATTTGCTGCCTGCCTATGCTGGGCTTTGTATTCGCTGCTGATGATTCCAGCCACACGACGCTATGACACGCTATTCATCACCCGAAAGGTGTTTTTCTACGGATTGCTGTCGATGATTCCTTATTTTATGATAAACCCTGACGAAGCAAGTATCTTCGGCCCATCGCTGTTCACCCTGCGACTGCCCACAGTGCTCAACCTGCTGTTCCTGGGCTGTGTAGCTTCGATGCTCTGCTTCCTGGCGTGGAACTGGGTGATGAAGAAACTGGGAGCCGTAGTGGTGACCAACTATGTGTATTTCAATCCTGTGACTACCGTCATCTTTGCCTGGTTGATTCTGTCGGAACATATCACCGTCTATTTCATCATCGGCACCCTGCTCATCCTGACGGGGATGTATTTGAGTGAGATGAGAGGGAAGAGGAGAGAGGAATCATTATAAAATTGGAAGAATGGAGAATTGAAACGTGATTTATCTGCCATTTTAACATTATTTATAGTCGGAAGTGTTTGTTTTGTCAATTTATTTTCCTAACTTTGCAACAAATTATTAAAGGTTATTGGTTAAAGGTTATTGGTTATTGACAAATAGCGACGTTTGAAGTGTATGGAAACCAGTATGTTTGAGAGGATGCAATCGTTGCCACTCTTGCAGGGTTTGGGCCTGCAGGATTTTAACGACTTGATCATCAACTTGAAGCTCGACTTTCAGCAATGGGACGAGGGTGATGTCATTGTGAATCAGGGTGAACGCTCGGGTAGCCTCATTTATATCATGGACGGAGCGTTCGAAGCGGAGATTCACGACGAAAACACAGCCTTGATTCTCACTGAGGTGTTCGATACAAGAATGACTCCTTACCTGATAGAGCCATACAATCTGTTCAGCGTGAAACGTACGTATGAACGGTCGTATACGTTCAGGACGAAAGGAGCCACATTCACCATTTCGCGCGAGTTTTTCGTGCAACGCATGCTACACAACAACATTGTGCGTAGCAACTTCATCAACTATCTGTGTAACAATCTGCGCAAGAGCAATTCCCTGCGCCTAGCTGTTCCCGCAAATGGTGTGGAAGAGAAGATGAAGGCAGCTATCGCCAGTTTCTGCCAGACAACCAGCGGGGAGAAAATTGTGAGAGTGAAGATGAACGACTTGGCAACCCTTATCGACGAAACACGCCTGAATGTGTCGAACGTGCTCAATCAATGGAATGCGCAACAGCTCATCGAGCTGAGACGCTATGGTTTTACCATCAAAGACTTTGAAAAGCTATGAGGGGGGAAGGAGAGTTAGTAGAAGAAGTTAAAGGAGTTAGAGAAGTTAAAGAAGTGAAAGAAGTGGAAGAAGTTAGAGAAGTTAGAGAAGTGGAAGGAGTTAGAGAAGATAGAGAAGGGGGAAGGATAGAAGAACTGTTTATGTCTTCTGGTCCTATACCTTTCGACAAGATAAAGTTGGAGGACTATGAACCTGCGATGCGCAGGGGGATGGAGCTGGAGAACGAGGAGATGGCAAGGATTGCCGATAATCCTGAAGCTCCCACGTTTGAGAACACCATCGAAGCGATGGAGCAGTCGGGCGAGCTTTTAGGCAATGTGACAGAGGTGTTCTTCAACCTCATATCGGCAGAGACGAACGACGAGATGGACGAACTGGCCGACAAGATGTCGCCTATCCTCTCGGATCATGCGAACGACATCATGTTCAACCCCAAACTCGCACAACGGGTAAAAGAGGTGTATGAGAGGATAGAGGCGAGCGGTGAAGAACTGACAACGGAGCAGCGACAGTTGTTGAGAGATACGTATCTGGGCTTTCAGCGCAGTGGTGCATATCTTCCTGAGGACAAGCAGCAGCGACTGAAGCAGATAGGCAACGAGATGAGTAAGCTGGACCTTCAGTTCTCACAAAACAAACTGAAAGAAATCAACGCATTCGCCCTTCATATCACGGACGAAGCCGATTTGGCAGGATTGCCCGAAAGCGCTATCGAGGCTGCACGCCTTGCAGCAAAAGAGAAGAAGAGTACCAGCAACCCAAAAAGTGATGCTGATTGCGTAACAAACGAATGGGTCATCACTCTTCACAGCCCAAGCATGTCGCCATTCATGACCTACAGCAGCAAACGCGAATTGCGGAAGCAGGTATGGATGGCATACAATACCATCTGCACGCACGATAACAAGTACAACAACACCAAGACGGTGAAGCGCATTGTGGACTTGTGTCGCGAAGAGGCTCAAATCATGGGGTATGACAACTATGCCGACTATGTGCTGGAGGAGCGAATGGCGAAGAACCAGAAGAACGTGTACGACCTGCTGTACAAACTCATCGAGGCATATAAGCCGACTGCCCTGAAAGAGCTGGAAGCCATCCGAGAGATGGCACGCGAGATGGAGGGCAAAGACTTTGAACTGATGCCCTGGGACATGGCATACTATACGAACAAATTGCAGGAGAAACTATATCACATCAACTCGGAGATGCTGCGTCCGTATCTGGAACTGAGTAAGGTGAAGGAAGGTGTGTTCGGCCTGGCTACAAGGCTGTATGGCATCACGTTCCGCCAGAATCGAGAGATACCTGTGTATCACCCCGACGTAGATGTGTTTGAGGTGTATGATCGAGACGGGTCGTTCCTCGCCCTACTCTACTGCGACTTCTACCCTCGCAAGAGCAAGAAGTCGGGCGCATGGATGACAAGCTTCAAAGGCCAATACATCGACAAGGAGGGCGTGAATCATCGACCACATGTGTCGTTGGTGATGAACTTCACCAAGCCGACAGAAACCAAGCCAGCCCTGCTGACTTTGGGCGAAGTGGAGACCTTCCTGCATGAATTCGGGCATGCACTCCATGAGATGTTCTCGAACTGCCAATATGGTGAACTGAGCGGCACAAACGTGTACTGGGACTTTGTGGAACTGCCTTCGCAGTTTATGGAGAATTTCGCTATCGAGAAAGATTTCCTCTCAACCTTTGCACGCCACTACGAGACAGGCAAGCCACTCCCCGACGAGCTGATTCAGCGCATCATAGACAGCCGCAACTTCTGCGTAGCAATGGGCTGTCTGCGACAGGTGAGTTTCGGACTGCTCGACATGGCATACTACACACTCAATCATGAGTTGGACACAGACATAGAGACCTTCGAGCGTGAAGCATGGAAAGACGCTGTTATCACCCCTACTGTACCAGGAACATGTATGTCAGTACAGTTCTCCCACATCATGGCAGGCGGCTACTCAGCAGGCTACTACAGCTATAAATGGGCGGAAGTGCTCGATGCTGATGCGTTCTCGATGTTCAAGCAACATGGATTGTTCGACCCAGCAATAGCCGACAGTTTCCGTCAGAACATCTTGTCGAGAGGGGCAACTGAACACCCGATGACACTATACAAACGCTTCCGCGGTCAGGAGCCGACAATCGATGCGCTGCTCGAACGGAATGGGATAAGGCCTGAAAGGAAAATGTAAAAATTAAAGAATTGAAAAATTAAAGAATTGAAAAATTGAAACAGAAATTATTACATTATATAATTGTCACATTATTACATTGCACGATTGTAGGCATCTCGCTACTTGCGGCATGCAGCACAGACGACGATATAGATGAGATATTCATCGGCAACCGCTTCAAAATCACAGGTCTGACCTATAACGGGCAGAAGACGGTGAAGGATGTGAAGGAGTTTTATGACGGTGATAGTTACTGGATTGCATTCTCACGAACTACAGTGACGGGTATGCTACAGCAAGGCATGAAGATTGAAGGTACGTGGAGTGCAGACGGAAGCAGCAGAGAGCTGTCGTTCGACCTCACTTCGCCCCGAAATGCAGAAGGGACATCGGACATCTACAGCAAGGTGTTCAGCGTGCTCAAGAATGCCTCATCGTACAGCGGAGACAAGAATGTATTGATTATTAAGCGTGACAACAGCTCGTTTATCGAGCTTCGTTCAGAAAACTTACAAAACAAGACAAAATAACAGCAATGACAGAAGAGAAACAACATCAGCTCGACCAACGCTATCTGAGGATGGCTAAGATATGGGCAGAAAACAGCTATTGCAAACGCCGCCAAGTGGGGGCTTTGGTTGTAAAGAACCAGATGATTATCAGCGACGGGTTCAACGGTACGCCTTCAGGATTCGAAAACGTGTGTGAGGAAAACGATGTGACCAAGCCTTATGTGCTTCATGCAGAGGCGAATGCAATTACCAAACTGGCACGTTCGCACAACTCGAGCAATGATGCGACACTATATGTCACAGCATCACCATGCCTGGAATGCTCGAAACTGATCATCCAGTCGGGTATCAAGCGTGTGATTTACGGAGAGCAATACCGCCTCTGCGACGGAATCGACCTCCTCAAACGGGCAGGGATAGAAGTTAAACAAATGGACGTATAACAATAATATGGATTCACCACGTCATTCACGGTTTGCACCGATACTGATTGCAGTAAGTATTATAATAGGTATCATTATCGGAACATTCTTTGCAAACAGGTTTTCGGGCAATCGTCTGAATATCATCAATACGTCGTCGAACAAAATCAACGACCTGTTGCATATCATAGATGATCAGTATGTCGACACAGTTGACATTGCTGATATTGTGGAGCAAGCCATGCCTCGCATTCTGGCTGAGTTGGATCCGCACTGTTCGTATATCTCAGCCGAGGCAGCAAAGACTGCGAACGATGATCTCGACGGCAGTTTCTGCGGAATAGGTGTGCAGTTCACGATAAAATACGACACGGTGTACATCACCAGCATTATCAGCGGAGGACCAGCCGAGAAGGTGGGACTGATGGCTGGCGACCGTATCGTAAGTGTTAACGATGAACCGTATGTCGGCAAAGTGGTTACGAACGAGGAGACCCTCCACCGTTTGAAGGGCGAAGAAGGCTCAACGGTGAAGGTCGGTGTGATGCGTCGTGGCGAAAAGGACCTGCTGTCGTTTAACCTCACAAGAGGTGAGATTCCCATCAAGAGTATCGATGCAACCTATATGCTGACTGATAAACTGGGCTATGTGCGCATCAATAAATTCGGCAAGACCACCTATCCCGAGTTGCTGATTGCCTTGGCTGAACTCGAGCAGAAGAATTTCAAGGGTCTGGTGATCGACCTCCGTGGAAATACAGGCGGCTATCTCGATAGTGCCATCCAACTGGTAAACGAATTCCTTCCTGCTAACAAACTGATTGTCTACACGGAAGGAAGGAAGGCCAGACGTGAAGATTTCAAGAGTGACGGACGCGGCTCGTATCAGAAACTGCCACTCATCGTTCTCACAGACGAAGGGACTGCAAGTGCAGCTGAGATATTCTCGGGTGCCATCCAGGATAACGACCGCGGCATCATCGTCGGACGTCGTTCGTTTGGAAAAGGACTGGTTCAGAAGCCTGTCGTCTTCTCAGACGGAAGCCTTATCCATATCACTATTTCGCGCTACTACACACCATCAGGACGCTGCATTCAGAAGCCGTATGTGAATGGTGAAGATAAGGAATATGAGTATGACATAGCAAACAGATACCTACACGGAGAGTTTTTCAATGAAGACAGCATCCGACAGACGGGCGATGTGTATACAACGAGTATCGGACGTAAAGTATATGGAGGAGGTGGCATCATGCCCGATTATTTCGTAGCAGAAGATACAACCCTCTTTACGACCTATTATCAGGAAGTTGTACAGAAAGGTCTCGTGTCGCAGTTCTGCTTCGAATTTACAGACAACAACCGCCCAAGATACTTAAACTGTCATAATGGCGAGGAAGTACTCAAACAATTGCGGAAAGACCGCGTGATTCAGCAGTTTATCAACTATTGCGATGCAAAGGGTGTGAAACGCCGCAATAACATGATTCTCAAGTCGCAGCAACTGATTGAGAAGGTCATCCATGGTGTCATCCTCTACAATTTGCTCGACATGTCAGAGTACCTGAAGTTTATCAACAAGGATGATGTGACGATTCTGAAATCAATTCAGCTCTTCAACGATCAACTCACGACTCCTACCCTGCCTAAAGATGAACAAGCAACAGATAAGGAAACAGCTTACGCTACTCCGAACCCAACTCTCAGAGGGTGGCTCTCTGCATAGTCAGGGTGCCATAGTGATGGAACGGGTCGAAAATCATCCGCTGTTCATACAGGCAACACGGGTGCTGTTGTTCCATTCGCTGAAGGACGAAGTAGATACTCATGACCTCATCGAGCGTTACAAGGGGCTTAAGACCATCATCCTGCCAACAGTTGTGGGAGATGAACTGGAACTGCATATCTACGATACAACATCGATGACTCGCGAAGGAGCGTTTCATATTCAGGAATCGTGTGGACCCGTCTTGCCTGAATCGGAATACGGCACTATCGACCTAGCTATCATCCCTGGAGTGGCATTCGACCTGAACGGCAATCGTTTAGGACGTGGAAAAGGCTACTACGACCGCCTGCTGCCAAAGCTGTCGTGTCATACGATCGGAATATGCTACCCGTACCAACTCATCGACGAAGTGCCCCATGAGCCGCACGATGTTCCTGTTGACGAAATAATATATTAGGTATGAAATACATCAAAATCAATCCAGCAGACAATGTAGCAGTAGCTATTGAGCCGCTACAAAAAGACGAACAAGTAGTGATTGACGGACGCGCCATCTGTCTTGCAGACGATGTGCCGGCAGGTCATAAGTTTCTGTTGAACGACCTCGCACAGGGTGAGAACGTAGTGAAATACGGATACCCCATCGGTCACATTATGGAAGACCACCATGCAGGCGAGTGCATCAATCACACACATATCAAGACCAATCTCAGCGGTTTGCTCGACTATACCTACGAACCCATTCAAATAGCCGAAGATGAATTTGCATCTCGCCCACAGGAACACTTTATGGGCTACAGGCGTAAGAATGGCGATGTGGGCATTCGCAACGAGATATGGATTGTACCTACAGTAGGCTGTGTGAATGGTGTTTGTCAGCAATTGAGAGACCGTTTGCGGGATGAGGTGAAGGATTTGCGCATCGTAGCCTTTCCACACAACTATGGTTGTAGTCAACTGAGCGGAGACCACGAGAACACACGCAAGATACTACGCGACCTTGTGTTGCACCCCAATGCAGGTGGTGTACTTGTCGTAGGACTCGGATGTGAAAACAATCAACCCAGTCAGTTTGAGGATTTCTTGGGTGATTACGACAAAGAGCGTATCAGATTCATGGTCAGCCAAGAAGTTGAAGGCGATGAGATAGAAGAAGGTATGCGCATCTTGCGTGAGCTGTATGCTATTGCACAGAAGGATGTGCGTACGGAGATTCCATTGAGCGAACTGCGCGTAGGACTGAAATGCGGAGGTAGTGATGGGTTCTCAGGTATCACAGCGAATCCGTTGCTGGGCGTTTTCAGCGATTATATCGTGAGTCAAGGCGGGACAACCGTGCTGACAGAAGTACCCGAGATGTTTGGTGCAGAAACCATCTTAATGAACCGCTGTGCCAATCGTGAACTGTTCGAACAGACAGTAAAACTCATCAACAACTTCAAAGACTATTTCCTCAGTCATGGGGAGCCAGTAGGCGAGAATCCAAGTCCTGGCAACAAAGCAGGCGGTATCAGCACACTTGAGGAGAAGGCGCTGGGATGTACGCAAAAGTGCGGGAAGAGCGCTGTGAGAGGCGTGCTCGACTATGGAGAACGATTGACAAGCAAAGGACTGAATCTGCTGAGCGCACCAGGTAATGACCTCGTTGCCAGTACAGCGTTAGCAGCTGCAGGATGCCACATCGTGCTATTCACAACAGGTCGCGGAACTCCGTTTGGCACCTTCGTCCCAACGATGAAAATCAGCACAAATTCAGGACTTGCTACCAACAAGCCAACATGGATTGACTTCAATGCAGGAACACTGGTTGAGGGGCGGACGATGCAATCCGTATTCGAAGAGTTCCGCTCGAAGGTCGTAGCAATCGCTTCAGGAGAGCAGACTTGGAATGAAAAGAAAGACTATCAGGAAATAGCTATCTTCAAGACAGGCGTCACGCTGTAAGAAAAGAAAACTATGAATTCAATCAGTCCAATGAACAGCAAACTACAATATCCACAATTGGCTGAATACTGCGAAAGCCACCACTTTCAGCACTTCGAACTGAAAACCATCATGTTCGATATGGATGGCGTGCTGTTCAACTCGATGCCCAACCATGCAAGAGCCTGGCATCGTGCGATGGAGTTCTACGGACTTGACCTGCCAGAAGATGAAGCCTATATGCACGAAGGACGTACAGGGTTTGGAACTATTAACATCGTAACTCAGCGCCAACTGGGACGAAGTGCCGACCAAACCGAGTGCGATAAGATTTACAAGAAAAAGAGCGAATTCTTCAACAGCTATCCTACTGCTGAACGTATGAAGGGTGCCTACGAGACAGTGAAAGCCGTGAAAACGTCAGGCGTTACGCCCACTATCGTGACAGGCTCAGGTACTGTCAGCCTACTGGAACGTATCGAGCAGAATTTCCCCACCCTTTTCCATCATGAATGGATGGTTGCCGCCCGAGATGTCAAATACGGCAAACCCAATCCAGAACCCTACCTCATGGGAATGCAGAAAGCTGGGCGTTTGCAACCCTATCAAACGATGGTCATAGAGAATGCCCCGTTAGGAGTTGAAGCAGGTGTAGCTGCTGGCTGTTTTGTTATAGCAGTCAACACAGGTCCCCTACCCGATTCTGTTCTCCTCGACCAAGGAGCCAATCTTCTCTTCCATTCGATGACTGAACTCAGTGAAAACATAGCCACCATCATATATGAAGCCAATCATCTTAATCGTTAGCGCTATTCTTTGTGCTGGGATTTCGTATGCTCAGAAAAGCATCCAAATCAACACACAAGAGGAACTGCTTGCAGCCATCCAGACGATGAATGCAAGTCCTGATAATGACTATTCGTTATTCATTCATCCAGGTGTGTACTGGTTGGACGATCCAGATGACCCCACAGAACGCACTTCGAACGGAGGAACTCCTTTTGCCCAAACGATTCACTGCAGAAACATCCGTATTATTGGAACCGACCCCGATGCAACGAAAACCGTTCTCGCGGTCAATCGCGGACAAACGCATGGAGCGATTGGCAACTTCACCATGTTCCTATTCAGATGTAGAAACATCTATACGGAGAACATCACCTATGGAAACTATTGCAATGTTGACCTCGACTATCCTGGCAATCCATCCCTATCAAGAAAGAAGCGAGCCGAAGCTATCGTACAAGCCCAATTGGCCATCTGTGCAGGTACTGATAGCGTGATTGCCAAGAATTGCAGATTCATCAGCCGCCTGAATCTGTGCAACTTCTCCGGAGCACGTAATGCCGTATTCGATAACTGTCATCTCGAATGTACTGACGATGCGCTCACAGAAGGTCTTTATCATCATTGTCATCTCACGTTTTACAGCAGCAAGCCATTCTACTCCACTTCTCGCGGAGCCACGTTCGATGATTGCGATATCGATATCATGACACAAGGCACGCAATACTTTACCAAAGCCCCAGGACCTATACACCTGAGGAACGTGCGTTTCCATTGCGACCACAAAATTCAGCTTGCATGGTGTAAAGAAAATCATCCTGAACTGTGTACGGCTGAAAACATCACTCTCAACGGCAAATCGGTTCAGATTGACAATACGCCATACACACCAATTCCACAAGTCCATGAAAGAGTAGACCGCAGGAAAGTCGAAGGAGGTTACGTTTATGAGTTCGACGCTTACAAACCTATTGACACAAGTAAGTATTCGTGGCAACCCGACCCCTCACGTGAAGCGTGGTACTGGGGTACTGCACCCGATGGAGCAGAAGGGCATCAGGGATTGGTACAGGCACAACGTGGAGCACGCATCCGCATCACACCCGAAAGCGCAAAAAGCAATAACATCACAAGTGCCCGGCTCACCATAGCACCCTGCAAGTCAGCAGGACAGGGGTTCGGAAGTGCCACAGGGCAATATATGGACATTTGTGTAGCAATGGATAATCAGCACCTCACAGGCTATGGTCTTCGTTTAGAAAGAACGCCCGACTACGACCATGCGGTTGTTGCATCCATCGTGCAATATGAGAACGGTGAGACAAAAGCCTTGACAAAAGGAGAAAAATGCGAGCTCTTTCTCACAGAGTGCAAAATAAGAGTGATGATAAGCTCAGGCGTGCTGACAGCTGTAATACAGCACGGAAAGAAAAAACAGACTCTCAGTTGCAGAATTATTGCCAACCGAATCGGAAACGGCTTTATGCTACAACACACAGGAACTGTAGGAACAGGTGCATCAATACTTAAAGAAATCGAAGTCAGATGATTACAAAAGACATTACCAGAGAACAATTCATCGCATTGGCGGATTATTTTGAATTTGTGCCATACGATGTTACACGCAAAGAATTGTACAATGCAGAGACACTCTACGCAGGTTACGAACCCAAACATCCTGAGACCATAGCAGACTGCTACGATTCTCGTGTGTACGAATACTATATGAAGACAGGCAAACATGCCTTCAGTGCAAAAGAATCGTTGGCGCGCAACCTTCACGATCATGGCATCAACGTCAGTTTGAGTACATTCCTCGAAAGCTATGATTTAAAACGCATTGTGGGCATCATGGGCGGACACGGTCTCTTACGTACGGACCCCATGTATCGAGAGATTGTGTTAGTCAGTAAACGCCTCACAGAGGAAGGATTCCTCATGATCAGTGGTGGAGGTCCCGGTGCAATGGAAGCAACACACTTGGGAGCTTGGCTGGCAGGTTATAGCATTGCCGATGTAACAGCAGTTATTCGCCGACTCAGTATAGCGCCGACATTCCGAGACGAAGGATGGCTTCAGAGTGCATTCGCTATTATTCGTGACTATCCTCAAACACGTTATCGCAGTCTTGGACTTCCCACATGGCTTTACGGGCACGAACCATCTACCCCGTTTGCTACCCATATAGCCAAGTACTTCGAGAATGCCATTCGAGAAGATAATATCCTAACCCTTGCATTCGGTGGCATCATCTATTCACCAGGAAGTGCGGGCACGATGCAGGAAATTTTCCAGGATGCAGTGCAAAATCACTATCTCTCATATGGCATAGCAAGTCCGATGATCTTCCTCGGCACACAGTTTTGGAACTACGACATGCCTATCTATCCACTCCTAAAGCATCTCGTCAAGAAGGGAAAATATAAGAACCTACTGCTATCGATTACAGATAGTAACGAAGAAATCATTCAAACTCTCATTGACTTTAGAAACTCCAATCCCAATGAGTAATATCGTAAAGGAAAACATAAGAGTTATCGCATTCGATGCCGACGATACCCTTTGGGACAATCAGAGTCTCTACGACGAGGCAGAGAAAAACTATGGGCAACTTCTTGCCCCATATACCTTTGGTCAGGATATCAGTTCCACACTTTTCAAAGTAGAGAGTAGCAACATGCCCCTCATGGGGTATGGCACCAAGGCTTTTGTCATTTCGCTCATGCAGAATGCACTTGAAATGAGTCACGACACCATACCAGCTTCCGTGCTTCACAAGATACTCAACATCGGAACTTCTCTCCTCAACAATCCTGCCACACCCTTTCCTGGAGTTCGTGAAACACTTACTACCTTGTACGACTCGGGGCGCTACAAACTTGCCTGCTTCACGAAAGGCGAACTGCTCGATCAGGAGAACAAATGCCGACGTTCAGGACTTTATCACCTGTTCCATCACATTGAAATCACTTCCGATAAGAGTGAGCAAGACTACATAAATCTCTGCACAAAACTTGGTATCAATCCTTCCGAGCTTCTCATGGTAGGCAACTCTTTCAAATCCGACATTCACCCCATTGTCACCCTCGGCGGCTATGGCATCTACATCCCATACAAGCGAATGTGGCAGTACGAACATCTTGAAGAGTACGAGCACGACCATGTCATCCAAGTCCAACAATTCTCTGACATTTTACAATATCTATAATCAACAAACAATGAGTAACAATCAATCATCTATTATCTCTCCTCTTCGAGGGATTTGGAGAGGAACTATTCTTACCATCATCCTTACTTCCATCAGCTACACTCAGCTTTCTGCTCAGGGATTTCGTAGGGAGCAGATGCCTGAAGGTTCATACTCCCCCGTAACAAACATTAATCGTGGAGGCTATCCACGTGTACTCAACGATGGTAGCGTCATGTTTCGAGTTAATGCTCCGCAGGCACAGCAGGTGCAAATAGACCTCGGTGGTACTAAATACAACATGCAGAAACAGGAAGGCGGCACATGGACAGTAACTACACGTCCCCAAGTGCCTGGATTCCACTATTATTCAATCATCATCGACGGAGTGTCTGTAGCCGACCCTGCCAGCCAGACCTTCTTCGGCTGTAGCCGATGGTCCAGCGCTATTGAAATCAAAGAGAAAGGGATGGATGACTTTGAGGTGCAGGATGTGCCACATGGTGAAGTGCGTACCATCTACTACTACTCCAAGGTCGAAGAATCATGGCGTCCTCTTATGGTCTATACCCCAGCAGGCTACAATGAGAGCCGTCAGCTGTATCCTGTGGTTTATATTCAACATGGAGGCGGTGAAGACCATCGTGGGTGGATGGAACAAGGTCGAACAGCCCAGATTATGGACAACCTCATAGCAGCCGGCAAAGCCGTTCCAATGATTGTCGTCAGTTCCAACAGTAATGTACAGTCGCGTAACGGAGGTATGGGTGGCGGATATAGCTGGCAAGGTATGCAGACCTTCCGCAGTGAAATGATCGATAACATCATCCCATTTGTGGAAAAGACCTATCGTGTGCGTAAAGACCGCAAGAGCCGCGCCATGTGTGGTCTCTCGATGGGAGGAGGACAGTCCTTCTATATCGGCCTGCGTGATCCTGATGTTTTTGCCAATGTGGGCGTGTTCTCCACCGGTATGTTCGGAGGCATTTCGGGTGCATCTAACTTCGACCTTGAAACAGAAGTGCCTGGTATTTTGAGCGATACAAAGACATTTAATAAGCAGTTCGATGTGTTCTTCCTCAGTTGCGGAGAGCAAGATCCCCGCATCCAGTACACTCGCACTATCGTTCAGAAGATGCGTGATGGAGGAGTCGATGTCCGCTTCAATTCTTATCCAGGTGACCACGAGTGGCAAGTATGGCGCAAGTCACTACACGAATTTGCTCAATACTTGTTCAAATAGGAGAACAAAAGAATGACAGAATCCCTCCAAACGGAGGTGGTATTGAATAGAATTAGTCCTCTTGGCTTTTCTTCCCCATGGTGGGAACTGTATATTATCAAAGGATGCGAAGTTCATGCTCCGCATCCTTTGTTATAGTTATCTTGGTTCGATGGTTGAGCGATACCAGTCGTAGAGTAGTTTCACTCCGTCTTCTATCTCTACTCGGTGTGTCCAACCAAGTGAATGTAGCTTGCTTACATCGATGAGTTTACGCATTGTGCCGTCGGGCTTTGATGCGTCGAACTCTATTTCACCATCGAATCCGATGGTCTTGACTATCAACATGGCCAGTTCGCGTATTGTTAGTTCCTTGCCTGTGCCGACATTGATGTGGCAGTTGCGGATTTCGCCCAGCGATGGGATTGCTCCACCTCGTCCGGTACTGTGATTGCGGTCAACAGCTCCGTCAGTGCTGGCTCCGTAGTGTACAGATGAGTATTTCTCGATGCCGATAATATCGCTGAAGTTCACGTTGAGCAGCACATGAACACTGGCATCTGCCATGTCTTCGCTCCAAAGAAATTCGCGTAGCGGACGGCCTGTTCCCCAAAGGATGACCTTATTATCCGTTATACCGTAATGTCGTAATACCGATAAGATGGTTTCGCGGTCGGCACTACCGTCGACACCCTCTACGGGCCGACTATTCATGTCTCGGCTTATTGCGTCCC
This sequence comes from uncultured Bacteroidales bacterium, assembly GCA_902787555.1. GTDB lineage: Bacteria > Bacteroidota > Bacteroidia > Bacteroidales > Bacteroidaceae > Colivivens. Next base: position 16,020 of record CADAGO010000002.1, on the reverse strand, counting down.
AGTTTCCTTCGTGGATGAGCTTCGCCAAATAAATCTTACGCATCATCGCTGGCATCACATGGCTGTTTTCTAAGTGGAAATTGTCGTTCGGACCATAGAGGTTCGTCGGCATCACAGCGATGTAATTGGTGCCGTATTGCAGGTTGTAGCTCTCGCACATCTTCAATCCTGCTATCTTGGCAATCGCATACTCTTCATTCGTGTACTCCAGCGGGCTGGTCAGAAGGCAGTCTTCTTTCATCGGCTGGGGTGCATTCTTCGGGTAGATACATGTGCTTCCCAGGAACAGCAGTTTCTTCACCCCATGGTCGTATGCTTCGCTGATGACGTTGCACTGTATCTTCATGTTCATCATGATGAAGTCTGCGCGATAGAGGCTGTTTGCCATGATACCGCCTACAAACGCTGCTGCCAATACGACCGCATCAGGGCGTTCAGCGTCGAAGAACGACTTCACTGCATACTGGTCGGTCAAGTCGAGTTCCTGATGGGTTCTTCCCACAAGATTCGTGTAGCCACGGCTGATGAGGTTGTTCCATATCGCGCTTCCTACAAGCCCTCGATGCCCGGCAACGTATATCTTACTACTTTTCTCTAACATCTTTAAAATATTTATTTCACAATTCCTTTCTCAAGATATTCAGCTAGATTCGTTCGTACTTTCGCTGCAATTCCCTCGCCGGCAACCTTCGCCATGTCGCTTTCCACCATGATTTTCACCAGGTCCTCAAATGAAGTCTTCGACGGATTCCAACCCAGTTTCGCTTTTGCTTTCGTGGGGTCGCCCCAAAGATTCACTACATCGGTCGGGCGGTAGAAATCCTCGCTCACACGTATCAGTTCCTTGCCCACTAGTTCCTTGCTGACATTGCCACGCACCTTGACACATACACCTACCTCACGTAGTCCTTCGCCACGGAACTCAATCTCGATGCCCACATGCTTGAATGCGTAGTAGGCAAACTCACGGACACTGTGCTGCACACCCGTCGCTATGACATAATCCTCAGGCTTATTGTTCTGCAGCATGAGCCACATACATTCCACATAATCCTTCGCATAACCCCAGTCACGCAACGACGACAGATTGCCCAGATACAGACACGTTTGCATCCCTTGTGCTATGCGTGCAGCAGCCAGCGTTATCTTACGTGTCACAAAGGTTTCTCCTCGTCGTTCGCTCTCGTGATTGAAGAGGATGCCCGAACAGCAGAACATGTTGTACGCCTCGCGATACTCCTTGACAATCCAGAAGCCATAGAGTTTCGCCACCGCGTATGGTGAGTAGGGGTGGAACGGCGTGTTCTCGTTCTGGGGCACTTCTTCCACTTTGCCATACAGCTCCGAGGTCGATGCCTGATAGATGCGACACGTTTTCTCCAATCCGCAAGCACGGACAGCCTCCAGCACACGAAGCACACCGGTTGCATCGATGTCTGCCGTAAATTCGGGCGAGTCAAAGCTGACCTGCACATGGCTTTGTGCGGCAAGATTGTATATCTCATCAGGACGAACCATTCCAACCACCTTCACCAACGACATCGAGTCGCCTAGATCGCCATAGTGAAGATGGAACTGCGGGTGTCCCTCCAAATGTGCGATACGCTCACGATAGTCCACACTGCTGCGACGTATGATGCCATGAACGTCATATCCTTTTTCTATGAGGAACTCACTCAAGTAGCTGCCGTCCTGACCCGTAACACCTGTAATCAGCGCACGTTTCATGTCGTTTACGATGAGAATCTTTTCTCCTAATGCCTTCTCTAACAGCCCTATCGAACTGCCTGAGATTCCGACTTTTCCGGCAAACCAGCGCGAGATAACGGTCTCGTCTTTCCCGATCATACTGGCCAGTTCTCGCTGGCTGATTCCCCTGCGATTCATGATCGTCTTGAGGTTCTTAATGATGGTCTCGTCTTTCATAACAAAATGCTTTTATTACTTAGCGGCTGCAAAGTTACGAATTATTCCTGATACTTGACACGAAAATATCAAACTTTTTCGTTACTTGACAATAATAATATCAAACCTTTACTTTTCTTCCCTTTTCTTTTTATGTTCTAAAATTAATTCGTATCTTTGCGTGCCGAAAGTAATTCATGCGATGAATCACAATTCAAATATCCTCTATCCGATGCTGTTTGCCCAGAACCGCAAGACGCTGGTATGGGGAACAGAAGACTGGACCGTCAGTGCTGTGCCGGGCAGCGAGTCTGTCATAGAGAACGGACCGTGTGCGGGACGCCCGCTCCCAGAGATTATCAGCCTTCAGCCTCACGAAATCCTTGGCTATGAAGTAGCTCGTCAGCATGACTGCCAACTGCCATTGCTCACCAAGATTATTGATGCACGGCTCGACCTAAGCATACAAGTACATCCCAACGACGAAATGGCCCACCGCGAACATCAGAAGAGAGGAAAGAGTGAAATGTGGTATGTGCTCGATGCCAAACCAGGCTCGTATCTCTATGCAGGGTTTAAGGAAAAAGTCAGTCCCGAGCAATACAAGCAGCGGGTAGCCGACGGTACCATTACAGATGTCCTTGCCCGTCATGAAGTCCGTCAAGGCGACATATTCTATCTCCCAGCCGGACGTGTTCATGCCATTTGCGGAGGCATCCGTCTGGCAGAAGTGCAACAATCGAGCGACGTCACCTATCGCATCTTCGACTACAACCGTCCTGGGCTTGACGGAAAGCCTCGTGAACTGCACACAGAATTAGCAGCGCAGGCTATCGACTATCACGTCTATCCCGAGTATCGAACAGAGCATCAGGAGATGATGAATGAGCGTGACAAGTGTCTTGATACGCCTTATTTCAGTATACGCATCATCGAAGCATCAGTGCCTTTTCATCGCAATGTTGTCAAGTACGATTCCTTTTTCATCCTGATGAATCTTAGCGGTGACTGTCGCATTCGCGTTCGCAGCACAAACGACGAAGTGTTTCTACCTGAAGGAACATCATGCTTCATTCCGGCAGCCATTGCCGACTATGATATTATCCCGACAAAAGCAACAACCAAGGTGCTCGAAGCATTCATCAACAACCGTAAGTCGATTAAGAGTCTCATCTCCGATTTCTTACACTGGACATAACCCAATTTCAGGCATAATCCATCAAAAAACTTAGGTATTGATAAAATAATTATGCATTATGCATGATGAATTATAAAATATTTTGTAACTTTGCAGCCGATTTTCAATAGAAGTCACAATATGATGGTTCGGTAGCTCAGCTGGATAGAGCAACAGCCTTCTAAGCTGTGGGTCTTGGGTTCGAATCCCAACCGAATCACCGCTTTAAATGAATTATCACGCTAAAGGAAGTCTCACATGGGGCTTCCTTTTTCTATACCCTTACCCATACGTATTTCTATATAACTCTACTTAGCGAGGCAATCCCAAATATGCCTGAACGTCTGGTTTTCAATGGGATTGTTTCCGAATGCTGATGGCAGATAACAATAACAAAGGATGCAGAGCATGAACTTCGCATCCTTTGTAAGTATAAACCGACAACCGCGGGAAAGAAAAGTAAAGAGGCCTAATTCTGGTCAACACCACCGCCGCTTGGAGGAGTTGTACCGCCACCGTCTTGTGGTGAGTCTGTCGAACCATCGTCATCGCCACCTGTATCACCACCGCCGCCAGATGCGCCTTCGTCAGCATCGGCATCTTGCTGACCTTCAGCAGTAGGCACTTCAACGAATCGGAACTCACGCTCATCGTTCAGTCGGCTGGTCAGTTCTGCGGCAGGCTCGAACACCACGCTGATTTTTGCTCCGGCGCTTGTCACGTCCTTCTTTTCCTTCTGACTCTTGCCGTTCACCTTCAGCTTGAACGTACCCAGTCCGTCAATGCTCACTGCATTGCCGTTCAGCAGTTCGTCGATGATGCTCTGCGGGAAATCGGCAAACACGCCGTTGATTTCGCCCACCGAGAACGTACTTCCGCGAGCCATACGCTTCGCCAACTGCGTCTCGTTCACTGTGGAAACTCGTGTCCATTGCGGGAAGTAGAGCGTGGACTTGTCTTGCGGGTTAATACCCTTTTTCTTAATCAATGAAATCATACTTCTTAAAGATTTGAATTGTTAATAATAATGGATTTATAAAGCCATCCGTATCATTCGTTCAGATGATACGTATGATTTGCTCCGATGATACGTATGATTTGGTCGAATCATACGTATGATTGACTTCAATGATACGTATGACTGATTCCGACGATAAGTATGTCCGAATTCAATGATACTGATCACCTCTTGGTTCATGCCTTATCAATTAGAGGATTCATACTCAATGTAGCATTTATCCTTTCGAAAAAGAGGCAATGAGCACTCCTGATAAACAACTCTAATCCATAGGGGATTCCACACCCCAGCGTGATATTGTCGAATACCGCCAATGCTCACGCCTCATATTGAGAGTGAGCAGCAGCCTCCGTTTATCACGCTTATCGTTTAGTTGTCGTAATTTAATGGAATAGCGAAAAACTGATGGCTCGTTTCCGAAGAAGATATGTTTCGAATGCAAAAGTAATGAAAAAACAGCTAAGCAGAGCATTCACAGGAAGAAATCTATAGAAAACGCTTGAATTTTATTACTTTTCACCGATATTTGTATTGGAATTGACCGAAATTATAGTAAAATGAAACAATAAATACTTAAGTTTCTCGTTAATATGGTAAATACATTGAAAGAACTATGCGTACAGTCTTGAAATCTATTCCAATGCTGATCATCACAGCTGCAATATTGCTTCTGTGGTTACATGGAGATGATACTTTAATCTTTTTGTTTCTTTTTTTTCTTATCCCTTTCTTAATTGTTTGCATCATCGCTAGCATCATTTTCATGTTTAAGTCAAGGAAACTGGCTTCTACAGGACAAATGGTGATTTTCTTCTGGGGCATCTTCAACATCCTTTTCTTCGTTGCTTACTTTGTATTTGGGCGTCCTAACCGCCAATGCAATCCAGATATTATGGCTGAACATTACGAGAAATATGCTAATGATATGGACGAACTGGTGGCATACGTAGATAATGCCCTTGAAGACAGTGCATATATCACTTTGGAATTCTATAATGGGCAACCATCAATCTTTCATGTTCAGGCTCAAAACGATTCTGTTGCTTGTGGCAACTGGAACTTAGATGCCGCAATGAAACAAGATTCCCTCAGAGGGGTTGTTGGTCTTACCAAGGAGGAATTTGAGCATATCCGTGAATGCCTTGACGACATGGGATGCATAGGAATCTGTATGACTCAAGGACAAAAATGGGCAGATATCTGGTTCCGGCGTGTTGGTATGGGAAAGTACTCATATAAGCTTTATTATTACCCTAAGAGTCAGGAAGAAAAACAGTACTTATTGGATCATGGAGAGTACATTCCTTATAGCGACAAAGTCACGTTTGTGTATGGAGGAGGTGTACTCGGCCCACAGCGTTTCTCTAAGGAACAAAAGGATGAATTCCTCCGTAAACACAAACCTTGGTAAGCCACAGCAATCATAGAAACGATTCGGGAGGACATCGCCAAACGGCGCATCCTCCCGAATCGTTATACCTTATTATATATATTATGGTCCCTTAAATTCCTCAGCAGCCTCAATCCATTAGAAAACCAACTAATATAAGGAAAAAGGCCACAAAACGTTCGGACTACATGCCCGAACGTCTTATTTTCAATGGGATTGCCTCCGGATGTCTTCGGCAGAAATCGTCTGTGTCAGTAACCACCATTGCAAGGTATCCTCCCCCACCCGCTCCAGGCATCTTCCACGCCAGGACGTCGGGCATTGCCGAGTAACGGTCGATATACTGCTGAACAGAGCCTTGAATCATAGCGGGAAACATCGCTACTTGTGCGTCGAACGAAGCCCGATATGTTGCAGCAAAGTCGTCGAGATTGCGTGCCAAGATGGCGTTCCAACACGATGCGGCAGCCGCGGCAAGTGCCTCGACCTTCGACTTTGTAATGTCCTTACCTTCTACCACCGAGCATCCATGACGGCGAGGCTCCATGGGAATCATGCAAAGATGGCTCTCCAACCACTGCAATACAGTCTCGTCCTCACAGGTCTCAATGCGCAACGGCCAGAAGTGGTTATCATAATAATGGCGACAAAGACCGGGAACACAGATGCCGATTGCGTCTTGTGCACCGCTGATGATACCGTCTTCACGCTCCGGATGATTCTCGAAACAGAACACGAGCCGCGCCAATGTCTCAGGGTCCATATTCGGAAGCTGATAGGGCCAGATGCTCTTGATGATGTTGCGCGTCGAGGTGGAAAGGCCGCAACGCTCACGAATCTCGAACGAAGGTTCCAGCGAAATCGTAATGGCCCATCCGGGTGCGTGGCAGCTGACATAAGGCTGATCGATCCAAGTGCCCGCGATATCAAGTCGCGTAGGCAGCTGACACGGACTCTTCTTCAGTTCTGTGCTGCTCCGCGCTGCAAGTCCCTCGTGTGGATCACGCTGAAGAACCACATATTCCATACCGCGCTCCTCACAGACCCTACGTTTCTCCTCACTTCCGCCATCACTGTTAACAACCAGAATATCCGGCTTCACGATGTCCAGCGTCGGCAGGAAATCCATCACACCATGCCCTTGATTGATGAAGGCATCCTTCACATAGCGGATGCTTTTCACCATGAACAGACGCTCCTGCTCCGAATAAACCGTCTTGTGATTCTTGTAATGAAGGATGGTTTCATCAGAACCAATACCCACGTACAAGTCGCCATACTGAGCCGCCTGACGAAAGAACTCCACATGACCACTATGCAATAAATCATAGCAGCCACTCACAAAAACTTTCTTCTTGCTGTCCATCATACACCTTATTTATAATAATAAAGAAAAAGAGGAAGTCACGTCGGAACTCCCTCATGATTCAGAATATGCGCTGCGTCAGACGGAGATTGATGACGGGAAATACCGTAAACATCTTGGCAAAATCAACGGTTCTGCCCACAGAACCACGAATCTTCGGCAGGTCGTGAACGAGGTCAACGCCGTCATGCGTCACCAATTTCGGACTTCCGCCCCAGAACATCACACCCGCATCAAAAGAAATCATCGTTTCGCTACCCTTGAATAAATGACCTCCGTAGCCAAAACCGATGTAAGGTTTGAACTTATTGATATACCCCTCCGAGTGAATCATATTGTCCTCTGCTGGCTTCACGAAATATGTCTCCCCTTTACGATAAACCACCTGGTCATCCTTCACTACATCATTCTTCAGCACGCCAAACGGAACGGCAATATAGCCGTTACGAAGGGCTGATTGCTTGAGTTGGTCGGGTATGCTGACCGCTTCACCCTCCCATACAAAGATGTCACCGCCCTCTTTGAGCTTGTCAATCAGATGGTTATATAGATTCACGCTCAGAAGATTAGGCATGTCTTCCGTACGGTTATAAGCAGTAGCAAAATTCCTGTTACCGATGTAAAAACCCGCGGTAATATGCCAGCGACGATTCTTGAATGGGAAGACATCAACCATCAGTTTGAAGTTATTATATTGCGGCACAGCCCACATCGACACCTCAGGCGATACATCACGGCCAGTCGTTTCTTTCAGCACACGCGCTGCTTTCTCAAAGCTGGTCGTACCTTCAGTAGCCGGTTGTACATTCCCATTGTCATTATCACTATCGCCAGTCATCTCAAGTCCATACGTCATCTTCAACTTGATATGCGGGAAAAAAGCTGCACCTGCCCTTATCTGAACATACTCACCAATCGGCATAGCAAAATCGAATCCCAACCCCGTCGAGCCCACAGTAACAGAAGCATCCAAATGATTCAGGAAATTCTTCTTCTGCAAAACTGATGTTTGTGGAATGGATACTGGGAGACTGTCTTGAGCCGAAACCAAGACAGTCACACTCGCTAATACCATTGTGAATATCGTCTTTACTATCACTTACCAGACCGTTTTTGGAGGGTTATAAATATTATTCGAACATACCCAAGTAGTGTTCAACCAATCCTTCGATGCGCTGTTTGTCTGTGAAATACTGATAAGTCGATACGTTGAGGTCGCAGCAACACTCTTCATCACATACAATATTACCATGCTGATGCATCTGCAACATACTTACCGTCCACATGTGGTTCACACCGTTCTCGATAGCATGCTTCAATGCACGGGCTTTTGTGTGTCCACTACAAAGGATGATGATTTCCCTAGCTGCCATCACTGTTCCGACACCCACTGTAAGCGCCTGCTTTGGCACTTTGCGAATATCGTTATCGAAGAAACGACAGTTTGCCTGCAATGTATTTGTTGTCAGCGTCTTTACGCGGGTCTTACTTGTCAAACTACTTCCTGGCTCGTTAAAGGCAATGTGTCCGTCGGGACCAATACCGCCCATGAACAAGTCTATACCACCAGCATCTTCTATCATCTGCTCGTAATGAGCACACTCTTCGAGAAGATCAGGTGCGTTACCATTCAAGATATGTACATTCTCTTTCTTGATGTCGATATAGTTGAAGAAATTATTCCACATAAAGCTGTGATAGCTCTCTGGGTGATCTTCTGGAAGGCCCACGTATTCATCCATGTTGAAAGTGATAACATTCTGGAATGATATCACGCCTTCTTTGTTCAAGCGAATCAATTCCTTGTACATACCTAGTGGAGATGAACCGGTAGGACATCCCAATTTAAAAGGTTTCTCTGCTGTTGGATTAGCTTCTAAAATTTTCTCTGCGACGAAGTGGGCTGCCCACCTTGACATCTCGTCGTAGTTCTTTGTAATTACAACTCTCATAAAGGTTCTATTTAATCATTTTGTGTATATGTTGAGTATAAATCTTCCGTTTTTATTTGATTCGTCTGTCTTATGTGCCTTAATCCCGTCTGAATATATCGCGAGTATATACTTTCTCTTGCACATCGTCCAAACATGAATTATATCGATTGGCAATAATGGCATGCGACTTCTCCTTAAAAGTCTTGAGGTCGTTCACCACCAATGAGCCAAAGAAACTGTCCCCATCATTCAGCGTGGGTTCGTAAATAATGACCTCTGCACCTTTCGCTTTGATACGCTTCATAATACCCTGAATCGCACTCTGGCGGAAATTGTCGGAGTTCGACTTCATCGTGAGACGATATACACCTATCACGCAGTCTTTCTCTTTTGCCAAGTCCCATTGACTATTCTCTGCATAATACCCTGCTTTCTTGAGAACGGCATCTGCAATATAGTCCTTTCGCGTACGGTTGCTCTGTACGATAGCAGTCATCATGTCCTGCGGCACATCCTGATAATTAGCCAGCAACTGCTTCGTGTCCTTTGGAAGGCAATAGCCTCCATAGCCGAAACTAGGGTTGTTGTAATGGGTGCCTATACGGGGGTCAAGCCCTACTCCACTGATGATAGCTTTCGTATCGAGTCCCTTGATTTCGGCATAAGTATCCAATTCGTTGAAATAACTCACTCGCAGTGCCAAATAAGTGTTAGCAAACAACTTCACCGCCTCTGCCTCTTTCATCCCCATAAACAGCGTATCGATATTCTCCTTCAAGGCTCCTTCCTGTAGCAATGCAGCAAATTGCCGGGCATGTTTCTCTGCTTCTGGGTTACCGATAGCGGTGATGGCGGCATTCTCCTCTGTGAAGTTCTTGTCATCAATATGAATGAGTTTCGGATAACCTACAATGATGCGTGACGGATAAAGATTGTCATATAATGCCTTCGACTCGCGCAAGAACTCTGGTGAGAACAGCAAGTTGAATTTCTTACCCTTCAGCTCTGGCTTATAAAGAAATTGAAGTGCATATTTCACAAATAGACTACGCGAATACCCCACAGGAACGGTACTTTTGATAACCATCACAGCATCAGGATTCACACTCAACACCAAATCAATCACCTCTTCCACATGCGATGTATCAAAGTAGTTCTTCACTGGGTCGTAGTTCGTTGGTGCAGCTATTACCACGAAATCAGCATCCTTATATGCCGCAGCACCATCGAGTGTAGCACTCAGATTCAAGTCCTTCTCTGCTAAGTACTTTTCTATATAATCGTCTTGAATAGGAGAAATCTTCTGATTGATTTTATCAACTTTGTCAGGCAATACGTCTACTGCCACAACTTCGTTGTGTTGTGCTAAGAGGGTAGCGATCGATAAACCCACATATCCTGTTCCTGCAACTGCTATTTTCATAAGCACCTTATTATATATACACCTATTTGCTTCTACTATTCAATGCTATTCACATTTCACAAAAACATGCAAAGATAAGGATAATACTTCACATATTTAATACCATTTTACAAAAATTTGACGAAAAAAAGGTGTTTTTATTACAAAATTCAAAGAAATGCTTTCAATCATCAAAAAAAGTGGCTACCTTTGCAAAAAATTTCACGACATGTTAGAAAAGATACAAGCATTGCTGGCAGAGATTGACACTCTCGAAGCACATAGCGCAGAGGACATCGAAGCCCTGCGCATCAAATACCTTAGTAAGAAAGGAAGCATACCTGCTCTCATGGCAGACTTCCGCAACGTGCCTGCCGAACAGAAAAAGGAAGTAGGTATCAAAATCAATGAACTGAAAACCAAAGCATTCGATAAAATCAACTCTCTGAAGGCAGCGTTCGATTCTACTGACACCGATGCCGACGACATTGATATCACGCGCACAGCCTACCCTATTGAGTTGGGAACACGTCATCCGCTTACCATCGTCAGGAACGAAATCGTGGATATCTTCTCTCGTCTTGGATTCTCATTGGCAGAAGGACCAGAGGTAGAAGACGACTGGCATGTATTCGGTGCCATGAACTTCGCTGATGATCACCCTGCTCGAGATATGCAGGATACTTTCTTCATTGAAGCCAAACCAGACGTGATATTACGCACTCACACCAGTTCCGTGCAGAGCCGTGTGATGGAACACACTCAGCCGCCTATCCGCATCATCTGCCCAGGACGTGTTTACCGCAACGAAGCCATCAGTGCCCGCGCTCATTGCTTCTTCCATCAGGTTGAGGGATTATATGTTGATGAAGACGTCAGCTTCACAGACTTGAAGCAAGTATTGCTGCTCTTTGCGCGTGAAATGTTTGGCGAAGGCACTCAGATTCGTCTCCGTCCATCATACTTCCCATTCACAGAGCCATCAGCCGAGATGGACATCAGCTGTAACATCTGCGGGGGCGAAGGATGCAGTTTCTGCAAATACACAGGATGGGTAGAGATTCTCGGATGCGGAATGGTCGATCCTGCCGTACTCGAACTCAACGGCATCGATTCAAAGAAATACAAAGGTTACGCATTTGGCATGGGTGTTGAGCGAATCACAAACCTCAAATATCAAGTGAAGGATTTGCGCATGTTTAGCGAAAATGACACCCGATTCCTCAAAGAATTCGAGGCTGCGAACTAGGTTTTACAACTTTTTTCACGAAAAAGTAAAAAAAAAACGAAAAAAGCTTTGTCAGTTCAGAAAAATGTACTACCTTTGCAGTCGCAAATCGGAAGAGGAGCAAAAAAGGTGCGTTAGTTCAGTAGGTTAGAATACATGCCTGTCACGCATGGGGTCACGAGTTCGAGTCTCGTACGCACCGCAAGATGAAGGAAGCTTTGCTTCCTTTTTTTGTTCTACAGACCTAAGTATAATCATTAAGTTTAGAAGACACTATATATACTTATTATGCCTCTCGAAATCCTAAACATAGAAGACATTTCTGCCCATATACCAATAGCCTACTCTGAAGGAGGCGTAAAAGCGGGATTCCCATCACCAGCCCAAGACTATATGGACAAGACCATCGATTTCAATCGTGAGTTGATTACCCACAAGGCTACTACGTTCTGTACTCGGGTGTCGGGCGACTCAATGATTGACGCATACATCCATGATGGAGACTACCTGATTGTTGACCGCTCGCTCGAGCCTCATCACAACGACTTGGCTGTCTGTTTTATCGACGGTGAATTTACGCTCAAATATGTTGACGTACGTTCCGACGGAATCTGGTTGCGTCCCGCAAATTCTGAATACCCTTCCATCAAGGTGGACCCCGAAAGCGATTTCACCATCTGGGGCATTGTCACCTATTCCATCCATAAACGCCGATAATGTTTGCCCTTTGCGACTGTGACAGTTTCTTTGCCTCCTGCGAACGTGTGTTCCGTCCAGAGCTGTATGGCAAACCTGTTGTTGTGCTAAGCAACAACGATGGGTGCATTGTGGCAATGACCAAGGAAGCAAAAGCACTGGGACTAAAGCGAGGAATGCCGTTTTTTCAAGCTAACGACCTCATTCGCGAGAACAACGTCAGCGTTTTTTCGAGCAACTACACACTCTATGGCGACATATCGGCTCGTGTCATGCAACTTATTGCTGAAGAGACAGGCGACATTGACATCTATTCCATCGATGAAGCTTTCTTCGGCATAGACGGATTCAAGCCCGACATGCTCCATGAATCGCTTGTCAACTTACGCCGCAAGATTTACAAAGGGATTGGAATACCTGTGTCGATTGGTGTGGGACCCACACGCACATTGGCTAAAGTGGCATCACATTTCGCGAAGAAAATACCAGGCTATCATGGAGTATGTATCATCGACAATGATGAGAAACGCCTCAAGGCTTTGCAGCTGTTCCCTGTGGGCGATGTGTGGGGAATAGGCAGGCAGTTCAGAAAGAAACTCGAGTATTACGGAATAACGACTGCCTATGATTTTCAAAACAAGCAGGAATCGTGGATAAGCCGTCTTTTCAATCTTCCAGGCGTTCGCACCTGGAAAGAGCTGCGGGGCATACCCTGCAAAGACATCAGTGAGCTGCCCGAGAAACAAAGTATCTGCACCAGCCGTTCGTTCGGAGAGATGGTTACAGAATGGGACAAGATGGTGGAAAGTGTAGCCAACTTCACCGCCTCATGTGCTCGGAAACTCAGGACACAGCACACGGTGGCTGGCAGTCTCACGGTTTTCATCCTCACAAACCGATTTCGTGAAGACTTGCCGCAATACATGAACAGTACTACCATACAATTCATCACACCCACCGACTCCACCCTCCTCCTTACGAAATATGCCATTTCCGCTCTGAGCATCATCTGGCGCAAAGGCTACCATTACAAAAAATGCGGAGTCATCCTCACCAACATCAGCACCAATACAAGTATTCAGCAAAACCTGTTCGATACCACCGACCATGTGAAACAGCAACAACTCACCCGGGCTATCGATGCCATCAACAAGAAGGAAGGTACAGATACGGTACACCTAGCCGTTCAAAGCGAGTCGTTCAGCAAGTGGAATCTGAAACAGGAGCACAAATCACCCTGCTACACCACCAACATCAAGGATGTCTTGGTCGTGAAGGCATAGTCAAAGAGCTTATTGTATGTCAACACCTCCTGGCGAATGTGAGCTTGCTAAATATAAGGCATGACGTAATATGCGATGAACAGGACTGTCAATATATATTGCGCAATGTTGAGCTTTTTCAGTTGTCCTGTCACCAGGTTCAAGAACACATACAGAATCAGTCCTATCATAATGCCGTCGCTGATGCTGTTGGCAAGTGGCATCATAATCATCGTGAAAAAGGCAGGTATTGCTTCTGAATAGTCATCCCATTTTATATCCCTGACAGGAGAACACATCATGACTCCCACAATGGCAAGCACAGGACCTGTTGCCGACGACGGGATAGCCAGGAATAACGGAGAGAAGAACAATGCCAAAGCAAAACAGGCAGCAATAGTGAACGATGTAAGACCTGTACGTCCGCCTACTGCCACTCCTGTGGTGCTCTCGATGTAGGTGGTAGTAGTATTCGTTCCAAAGCATGCTCCTGCGGTGGTTGCCATTGCATCTGCCATGAAAATCTTTGACAGGCCATCCACCTTTCCCTCTTCGTCAATCATACCAGCCTTCACACTCACTCCGACAACCGTTCCCATTGTGTCGAAGATGTCGATGAAAAGGAATGTGAACACCACGATAAGCATATCAAGCGAGAAGGCTTGCTTCCAATCGAAATGGCAGAAGATAGGGTCAATCGACGGAGGCGAAGCAACAACTGCATTGAGCTGTGTTACACCCATCGGAATACCAATGACGGTGGTAATAAGGATACCCAAGAGCAAACCGCCCTTCACGTTTTTCACTACCAATGCGCCGGTAATGAAGAATCCGATAATGGTCAGCAACACTTTTGGATCATTGAATTCTGCCAAAGCCATTGAGGTGCCGTCTTCGTTGACGGATACAAAGTGCGATGTCTGCAGGCCGATAAAAGCAATATACAACCCGATACCGACACCAATAGCATTCTTCAGCCCTAATGGGAAAGCATTGACGATGTAATCACGCACTTTGGTGGCTGAGAGGATGATGAAAATGATACCTTCAATCAGAATGGCAGTCAGTGCAAACATCCATGAATACCCCAAGCCTATACATACTGTATAGACAAAAAAAGCATTCAGACCCATACCTGGCGCAAGTCCGAAAGGTTTTTTAGCATAGACCGCCATTACCAGCGTTCCGAAGATGGCTGCCAAGGCTGTTGCCGTAAAGACGGCATCCACAGGCATACCTTGGTCTTCACCGAGCACTCTATTCAATTCACCAAACAGCCTTGGATTGACTGCAAGTATATACGCCATCGTCAGGAAAGTAGTGACGCCAGCCAGTATCTCTGTCTTGACTTTATGCTTCGACGAATCGAAGCCGAATAATAGCTTTAACATAATCTATTAATTTGCTGTTCTTAGAATTCCCATTTCACACCCAGACACGGGTTACACTTGAAGCCGTCATAGGTTCCGAAATCGTTTGACAACTCAATCTCACCACCCACATGAAGGTTCTCACAGCCGAAGTGACGACCCACATTATACCATAGCTGCGGCTCTGTGACGAAGGTGGTAGATTTAGCAACGACTGTACCGTCATCCTTGAATCCCACATGGTCTTCCCACCAAAAGTCGGCAAAGCCAGAGAAAGCAAGACCTTGAACGCCGAACAAATCGTTCATGCCCCATACCGCCGTAAACTGCATGGGCAAGTCACTTTTCCCGTGAGCAATCGTCTTAAAGAGCACCTGCAGCGTGAGGGTGTTCTTGAAGTCAGAGCTATGCATGAAATAATTCACGCCAAACAACCATGCGTTGTTGATGGAATACCCCTTATACACACCACCATTGTATTCTACGTGAAGACTTAGGGGAGCAAACTTCGTGTCCTGCCAGAAGTTGAGGCCACGGGCTATCTCGAAGTACGTACCACTCGGAGCATCATCGGCACCGTCCTTCGTACGGGTCTTGAAGTCGTGGTCAATAAAGAAAAATGTATCACCCCACTTATCCTGCTTGAACATCTCAAACGTTGTCGTGATCTGCTTACGGTCCTTTCCAAAATCATAGAACACTTGCAGGTTGGTCTGAGCCTTAGCTCCCAATGCCATAAAAGAAACGATAGCAAAAGCTAATACTGATTTTATTTGGTAAGTTTTCCTCATATATATAATGTTATTCTTTTCATCATGCAAAAATACTACTTATTTTGCAAACATTTGGCCTTTCTCCACGAAAAAGTAGGAATACCATGCCATTTTTGTCATTTCCATGCATAATTCAGAAACAAAAATGCTAAAGTATCAATGCCTTGTCAGGCTTTTCTTAACTCTAAATTCCAGCACCTCCGGCATCCCCTCTTTATCCTTTATCACGTTATTCCCGTCATTCAGTTATTCCGTCATAACGAAATATGGCCGCCGCTCAACTCTACACATTTAAACTCTTAAATATAGGTGTTCAAAATTTGAATCGATTCATTCGATCGATTGAATCGATTCAATGGATGAGTTGAATCGATTCAAATTTCTCACAGTATCAATTCCCTGACTTTTCCTGATTTCACTAGACACTTTTTTCCTTCATTAGCTGAATCTGTAGACACATTTGTTGAAGTCGTACTGAATCTGTAGACACAAACGAAAC
>CADAGO010000001.1 GCA_902787555.1 uncultured Bacteroidales bacterium | reverse complement strand
CAAACTGTATTATCTGAAGTATTATGTGGCCGACTCAGAGAATCTGACTATTCCAGATAACTCAGAGGAAACAGGCAACGTCATTCACAAAGATGCGAAGGGCTATTATGCAGTTGTCGCTACCACTCGTCCTGAGACCATCATGGGCGATACGGCTATGTGTATCAACCCCAAAGACCCAAAGAACCAGTGGTTGCGTGGCAAGAAGGTCATCGTGCCATTGGTGAATCGTGTCATCCCTGTTATCGAAGACCGCTACGTGGATATTGAGTTCGGAACAGGCTGTCTGAAAGTTACGCCTGCTCACGATGTGAACGACTATGCATTAGGTAAGACTCACAATCTCGAGACCATCGATATCTTCAACCCTGACGGAACGATCTCAGACCAAAGTCCACTCTACGTAGGTATGGACCGTATGGATGTCCGCAAGCAGATTACCATTGATCTGAAGGAAGCAGGACTGCTGGAGAAGGTGGAGGATTATGAGAATAAGGTAGGCTACAGCGAGCGTAATCAGGATACTGCTGTAGAGCCACGTCTCTGTAAGCAATGGTTCCTCTCGATGAAGCATTTTGCCGACATCGCTCTTCCTCCAGTACTCGAAGGAAAGATTAAGTTCTATCCAACAAAATACGTCAATACCTACCGCAACTGGATGGAGAA
Organism: uncultured Bacteroidales bacterium; assembly: GCA_902787555.1. Lineage (GTDB taxonomy): Bacteria > Bacteroidota > Bacteroidia > Bacteroidales > Bacteroidaceae > Colivivens. Next base: position 184,046 of record CADAGO010000001.1, on the reverse strand, counting down.
CATTCAAGACTGGTGTATCAGTCGTCAGTTGTGGTGGGGACATCGCATCCCAGCTTACTTCATCGAAACCACAAGCCCCCTTCCAACCTCCCCCGAGGGGGAGACATTGCCCGACGAGGCGTTTGTGGTGGCATTGAGCGAGGAAGAGGCTTACAAACTGGCTGTTGAGAAATATCCTGTGCTTAAGACACTCTCCCCCTCGGGGGAGTCGGAGAGGGGCTTTATCCTTCGTCATGATGAAGATGCGCTCGACACATGGTTCTCTTCATGGCTTTGGCCTATCTCCCTGTTCGATGGTATCAATAATCCAGGCAACGAGGAAATCAGCTATTATTATCCAACCTGCGACCTTGTGACTGCTCCGGATATCATCTTCTTTTGGGTGGCACGCATGATTATGGCAGGTGAGGAATATATGAAAGACGTACCATTCCGCAATGTTTATTTCACGGGAGTGGTTCGTGACGAATTGGGCCGCAAGATGTCGAAGAGTCTCGGCAATAGCCCAGACCCAATCGGTCTCATTGATAAGTATGGTGCCGACGGTGTTCGCATGGGAATGCTCTTGGCTCAATGACATCCTCTTCTCAGAGAGCCTCTGCGAACAAGGTCGTAATTTTTGTAATAAGATATGGAATGCCTTCCGTTTGGTGAAAGGGTGGGAGGTAAGTGAAAGCCTTGCACAGCCACAGGAGAATCAAAAGACCATCGCATGGATGGAAGCCACCATCCGTACGGCAGCAGCAGAAATCAATGATCTCTATAGCAAGTATCGTCTGAACGAAGCACTGATGGCTGTCTTCAAACTCTTTACTGATGAGTTCTCGGGCTGGTATCTTGAGATGATTAAGCCCGCATATCAGGCTCCTATCGATAAGGAAACATTGGCAGCCACCTTGACCATCTTCGAACAGCTGATGAAATTGATTCATCCGTTCATGCCGTTCATCACCGAAGAACTCTATCAGAACATTTCAGAGCGCAAGGATGGTGAGAGCATCATGGTGGATACCTTGATTCTCGATGCACCAAGCAAAGCCGATGCTGACCTTATCGCTCAGTATGAGGAAGCCAAGCAAATCATCTCAGGTGTGCGTGCTGTTCGCAATAGCAAGAACATCTCACCACGCGAGCCTCTGACCTTGGAGGTAGTAGCTGACGACAATATCACCAAGTGTCCCGATATGGGAGCCATCATCAAGAAGATGGCAACATTGTCGGATATCCAATACGTACAGACCAAGAGTGATGGTACGTCTGCCTTCCTGATAGGTACCACTGAATATGCCGTACAGCTGGGCAATCTCATTGATACAGAGGCGGAAATCCAGAAGATGGAGGCAGAACTGAAGCATCTTGAAGGATTCCTCATCGGTGTGCAGAAGAAACTCTCGAACGAACGTTTCGTAGCCAATGCCCCTGCTCAGGTGGTGGAACTTGAACGGAAGAAGCAATCGGACGCAGAAACGAAGATTGCTGCACTTAAGGAAAGTATTGCAAAATTGAAATAAGTATGAGTGTGTCGTCTGGTAGTCCCAGACGATACTCCTTATTATAATAATATGGTACAACCAAGTTATATCTTTGAATCCTCTTGGGAGGTATGCAATAAGGTGGGAGGTATCTACACCGTTCTCAGCACACGCGCCAAGACTTTGCAAAACCAGTTGAAGGACAAAGTGGTGTTCATTGGTCCTGATTTCTGGATTGGTAAAGAAAATCCGCTCTTCAAGGAAAACAAGCAACTACTGGCCAAGTGGCGCAAGACCGCAAAGGCTGAAGGATTAGATATCCGTGTGGGACGTTGGCAGATTCCTGGCGAACCCATTGCCGTTTTGCTGGATTTCACACCATTCTTTGAACAGAAAAATGAGATTTACGCATGGGCTTGGAATAACTATCAGGTTGATTCTCTTCATGCTTATGGCGATTATGATGAGGCATCTATGTTCTCCTATGGAGCTGCAAAAGTGGTGGAGAGCTACTATCGCTTCTTTGGTCTGACAGCCAATGATAATGTTGTCTATCAGGCTCATGAATGGATGACCTGTCTTGGAGCGCTCTATTTGCAGAAGAATGTTCCCGAGATTGCCACTATCTTTACCACACATGCTACCAGCATTGGGCGTAGTATCGCAGGTAACAACAAACCGCTCTATGACTATCTGTGGGCATATAACGGTGACCAAATGGCAGAGGAACTGAACATGCAGTCGAAGCATTCTATTGAGAAGCAGACTGCTCACAATGTTGATTGCTTTACGACCGTGAGCGACATCACTGCCACTGAGTGCAAGGCTCTGCTAGATAAGAAGGTAGATGTAGTACTGACCAACGGTTTTGAGAATGACTTTGTACCTGCTCTCGGCAAACCTTTTAACGATGTTCGCAAGAAAGCACGTAAGGTGATGCTTAATGTGGCAAACAACCTATTGGGAACCAACCTCACTGATGATACTGTCATTATCAGCACAGGCGGTCGTTATGAGTTCAAAAACAAGGGTATTGATATGTTTGTTGATGCACTCAACCGTTTGCGTCTCGATGAGACCCTTAAACGCGACGTGTTGGTATTTATCAATGTGCCAGCATGGGTAAAAGGTCCGCGCATTGATCTTCAGAAACGTTTGGAAGGCAAACAGAAGCACACGATGCCCTGTGGCGATTCTAGAATCACGCACGATCTACATCATCAGGAACAGGATATGGTGCTCAACCAGATGAATTGGCTCGATATGCACAATCGCGAACATGAGCATGTGAAGGTGATTTTTGTACCTTGCTATCTTGATGGCAAAGACGGCATCTTCAATATGCACTATTACGATCTTCTTATCGGTAATGACCTTTGTGTCTATCCGTCCTATTACGAACCATGGGGCTACACACCTACTGAAAGTGTGGCATTTCACGTTCCGTGTATTACAACCGACTTGGCAGGTTTCGGCCTTTGGGTTAACAGTTTGAAAGGTGGCTATAGCGAGTTGCTCGATGGTGTGAAGACCATTCACCGTACCGATGGTAATTTCATCGAAGCTTCTGAAGCCATCAAGGCAACCATCTTACAGTTTACCCGGATGGATTCAAAGTTGGTAACAAAAATGCGTAAGAATGCAGGAGCTATTGCAGAGAAGGCCCTTTGGTCACACTTCATTGAAAACTACTACAAAGCATACGATATTGCTCTAAATAATAGAACTAAAAGATTGAAATTATGAGAATTAAAGCAAGTAATGCAAACACTCCGAATTGGAGAGACATCACAGTCAACACTACATTACCAGAGGCTCTTCAACCACTCGACGAAATCGCACACAATATGTGGTGGTCGTGGAGCCATGAGGCAAAAGAGCTTTACAAGGCCATGGACGAGAAACTGTGGCATGATGTGAATCAGAACCCAGTACAGATGCTCTCACGCATCAGCTACAAGAAACTGGAAAAACTGGCAACAGAGAAGGACTTCCTCAATCAAATGAAGTCTGTATATAAAGAGTTCCGTGCCTATATGGATGTGGAACCCGATAAGAAGCGCCCATCAGTGGCATATCTCTGCATGGAATATGGTTTGAGCCACGTGCTGAAGATTTATTCAGGTGGTCTCGGCATCTTGGCAGGTGACTATATTAAGGAAGCATCCGACTCTAACGTACGTATGACGGCAGTAGGTTTCCTCTATCGTTTCGGCTACTTCACCCAGACTCTTTCGATGGATGGCCAGCAGGTAGCTAACTATGAGGCACAGAACTTTGCCCAGTTACCTATCGTACGTCAGATGGATGCCAACGGCGAGCCAATGGTGGTCGATGTTCCTTATAACAACTATACTGTTCATGCATTCGTGTGGAGGGTTAACGTAGGACGTGTCAGCCTCTACTTGCTCGATACAGACAACGAGATGAACAGCGAATACGACCGTTCAATTACCCACTCACTTTATGGAGGTGACTGGGAGAACCGCATCAAGCAAGAGATTCTGCTGGGCATCGGTGGTGTGCTTACACTGAAGAAACTCGGTATCAATCCCGATATTTATCATTGCAATGAAGGTCATGCCGCTCTCTGTAACGTACAGCGTCTGGCTGATTATGTAAAGGAAGGTTTCCGTTTTAACGAAGCCCTTGAAATCGTACGCACTTCATCACTCTATACAGTTCACACTCCAGTTCCTGCGGGTCATGACTATTTCGACGAAGGTCTCTTCGGAAAGTATCTATCCGACTACCCACAGAAGTTGGGTATCACTTGGGATGAGTTCGTAGGTATGGGTCGTGTTAATCCTGACGACCACTCTGAGCGTTTCTGTATGTCAACTTTCGCTTGCAACACTTGTTCGTGGGTGAATGGCGTAAGCTGGTTGCACGGAAAGGTATCGAAAGAGATGTTCTCGGGCATCTGGAAAGGCTATTTCCCAGAAGAACTCGACAACGTGGGCTATGTCACCAACGGAGTTCACTTCCCAACATGGAGTGCATCCGAATGGAAGAGTCTCTATGCCAAATACTTCCCCAAGACTTACTACAACGACCAGAGCAATGCATCTTTGTGGGAGTCGATCTACAAAGTGCCCGATGAGGAGATTTGGGCTACACGCCAGACTCTCAAGCTTAAGCTATTTGATTATATCAAGGCACAGTTCCGTGAGGATTGGTTGAAGCATCAGGGTGACCCATCTCGCATCGTGTCCATCCTTGAGAAAATCAATCCGAATGCGTTGACCATCGGTTTTGCACGTCGTTTTGCTACTTATAAGCGTGCGCACCTGCTCTTCTCTGATCTCGACCGTTTGGCGAAGATTGTCAACAATCCTGAGCGTCCTATCCAGTTCCTCTTTGCAGGAAAGGCACATCCGGCAGATGGTGGTGGTCAGGGTCTCATCAAGAAAATATACGAAATCAGTCGTCGTCCAGAGTTCCTCGGTAAGATTATCTTCCTTGAGAACTATGACATGAAGCTTGCACGTCGCCTTGTCACAGGTGTTGATATTTGGATGAACACCCCAACACGTCCACTCGAAGCATCTGGTACATCAGGCGAAAAGGCACTGATGAATGGTGTTGTCAATCTTTCTGTTCTTGACGGATGGTGGCTAGAAGGCTATCGTGAAGGAGCAGGATGGGCATTGACCGAAAAGCGTACTTATCAGAACCAAGATCAGCAGGATCAACTCGATGCAGCAACTATCTATGGTCTGCTTGAAAACGAAATCCTGCCACTCTATTACGATAAGAATGAAAAGGGCTTTAGCGAAGGTTGGATTCGGACTGTGAAGAACTCCATCGCACAGATAGCTCCTCACTACACGATGAAGCGTCAGCTTGATGACTATTACGATAAGTACTACAACAAGTTGGCTGAACGTCGCAGTGTCCTCTTTGCTAATAACTATGCAAAGGCACGCGAGATTGCTCACTGGAAAGAACTCGTGGCTGAGCGTTGGGAGAATATTAATGTTGTATCAACTGAGAAAGATCCTGAACTTATCACTGGTAATGTTCATACAGGACAGGACTATAAGATTCGCGTAAGCGTTGACGAACAAGGTCTTGATGATGTTATCGGAGTGGAACTTGTCGTTCTTCGCTTGGATATCGAAGGAAAGGTACATGTAGCTCAAGTTGATCCTTTCAAGGTTGTAGGTCGTGAAGGAAATATCTTCACTTTCGAATGTGTCTATTCTCTTGAGGCTGCAGGCGACATCAAAGTTGCTTATCGCTTGTTCCCCAAGAATGCAGACCTTCCACATCGTCAGGACTTCTGCTACGTGAAGTGGTTCAATTGATACCTCTTCATTATTAGCAACCTTTTATAGTAGAGGGTTTTTGAAGTGAACCTGTAAGTTGTATCCAACTTTCTGGGTTCACTTCATTGTATTTGTATTAATGAGGCGAATTGCAAAAACGGTTAGTGTTTGGCAGTTAGTATTTCGATTTATGGGGGGAATTTTCGCATTCGACAATAAATACAAGTTTTTTGTTACACTTTTTCAATCTTTCAATTGACTTTGTAGAAATATAGTTTCTTTAATATTCCATTTTTTACTAACTTTGCAAGCAAATAGTAAATCAATCCTCAAACTAAAACAAAACGTATATGAGAAAGAGCCAAATGATGTTTGCTGTCCTGATTCTAATGGGCGCGAGTTTAAACAGCTGTAACAACAAGACTACAACTACCGATTCATCGAGTGATTCTATTGCTTCAGAAGTACCTGATATTGGTATTTCCGTAGGTGTGTCTGACATAGAGGCCATTGAGCAGTATCTAGTCAGTGAGATAGGGAAGAACTATGCTGAGGCTGAGTATTGTGTACCCTTGCTGCGAATAGTTAATAAAGAGGAGCAGGAGGATGGTGAAATCCTTGTATGGGGTGACTACTGCGTGTTCAATTATAACCTCGTAGGTGATACGCTGAAGTGTGTATCGGGTGGGAGTCATCCAGGACTTATGCATGTGTGCCTTGCAGATGATAACCTTAGTTTTGTGGTGACAGCTTTCGAGCAGGTTGAAGATGGTGCAGGAAATTTGGAAAGTGCCAAGCGTATCTTCGGTGATAAGTACGAAAATTACAAAGACCTCTGCAGCGATGTGGAGGGGCGTGAGATGGATCGTGCAGATAGGCTTGCCTACTATGTAGAGACTCACAACCTCCCCGCTACCATGTATCAGGACTATGGATGGCCTGCAAGGCAGTTGCCAAAGTACTAATAGTTTAATTGAATTCGAATTAAAAACAAATCAAATGCAGTGCGTATTGAGCAATGAAATGGGGTAACAACGCTTAAGAAGTGAAAATTGTTGTATTTTGGACTGTTTTTTGCAGATATTGGTCTGTAAAGCAAAAAAAAAGCAGATTTTTTAGAGAATTATTTGCAATTTAGCATTAAAGTGCTACCTTTGCACTGTGTTTTTCATAGTATTAGATTTAAGGTTAACAATTTTGGGGTAAGGCGTTACCCCTTTTTTTATGGCCAACAAAATAGGGACTGCATTTTGTGCAGTCCCTATTTTGTTGGAAGTCTTCTTTTTACCACTGATCCTCTGGATAGAGTTCGTTGTTGTACACGCTACGTGGACAGAGTTCGATGTAGTCGAATGGGAATGTTCCGTTCGTAGATTCAAGCTTCTGTTGAACGCGTACCCAATGGTCGGTCTTTCCGTCGGTGTGGAAGGTAGCATAGATACGACGCATTGTTTCCGGTGTGTTTCTGTTCGGATTTCTGGAACCTGTACCATCATCATTAGTAGGTCCATAAGACTTGGATCCCTTCATCCAACCACGATTGTGAAGAGCCTTGTCGTAGGCCAGGATGGCTTCTGTGTCGCCAAGGTCGTTATCAGATTTCCAACCAATACTTGCATCATCGCCATTCTTACGCATGTCAATAGGAATACCGCAAGGTTTGTCATCAAAGTATACTTGGATGATTCCACGGGTAGGCATTCCATTTATTATCGCCTGTAAGCGGAATTCGTAGTCGCCTTCAGGTACAGGTGGTAATTTGAATTTCACATCATAGCGTCCGCAGATGATCAGTTCGTCACCATAATAACACCAGAATCCGAGGTAACGGTTGCGGAGGTGCAGGTGAGAATTGACATCAGAGTAGATGAAGTTCTTGGCTGTTCCTCCTTTGAAACCGATACAATAGCTACTGTTAGTTGCAGGATCGGGCTTTAACTGTGAACTCTTTTGACCATACATTCCCGGGTATTGTGGACAACCACCGACACCGTTCACAGCATGACCACGTGCACCACTGGTCATGAAGTCTGGTGACAACGCGGTGGCATCAACGCGGATACGTTCGTTCATCACTTTCTCCTGCGTCTCACGTCCATAATGGATAATATCTTTGATGTAATGATATACTCCATTCACAGCCATTAGGTTAACCTTGGCTTCGGTAGGCGAGAGAATCTTAGCTCCAGGTATCTTGACGCCACGTCCGTCCTTTCGGTTCTGAATACCACGGCGATTGATATAGCGGCCAGCTTCAGAACCTGATGGGAACGACACTTTCAAAATGGAGTGTGGCATCATGGTCTCGTACCAATCGGCTGCGTCCCAGTGTTTGCGGTCGAAATTGGATGTCAGCAGCTTATTGTCTGCAGTCAGCATATTGTAGATGATACGGCAGGGCAGGAAGTGGTATGATACGAATCGGTTGAGTGAATTACGACGGTCGGTGAAGTCTGTTACGCCAGCATCTTCTGGATACATGTCGTCATAGATTTCCTTGGCGTATGCTATCAGGTCTTCGATGGTATTAATACCATGTTCTGCAAATACATTGTCTTGTTCAATGAAACCGGTGAATCCGTAGTAGTGTTTTTCCATATAATACACAATATCGTACTCTTCACCAACCAAATAAGCATGTCCTTCCTCGAATGAGTCTGGAGAGCAATAGTAGCTTTCGTCAATGTATGCCTGCATGGAATCTGCTAGATGTGTCAATTCCAACGCAGCATTGAATAGTGTGATGGTAGTGTCTTTCTTCATCAGGTCGGGCAGCATCTCTGATGTGGCTGCGATGACATGATTCATGGTATGTACCACACCGTTTTCTACAGAGTCGTCAGGAACAATAATCCTGGAGTCGACATTGATATAATATGCAATGTTCACTTTGCCGCTGATGGTGTCGGAATCGCATGTGATAGTAAGATAGCGGTCGAGCATATTTGCAGTTGGCAATGTAGCATCTGAGAAGTCGGTTGTGAAGAACGACTGCTCAATGATGTGTGTGGCAGCGATGGTGTCACAATCGGTAACAGAAAGGTCGGCTACGCTGGTCATTCCACGTCCCTTCAGGTATGCATCAACCGCATCATTCGTAGGAGCAAACACGGTATATGAGCCGTAAGTACCTAAGAGGTCTAGATTGACTATCTTTGATTTGTTGATAATTTCCACGAACTGACTGAATTGCTCAGGACGGTCGAGCAGGTATGTACTTGCCATATCGCCCTTGGCGGTATAGTAATTTTCTACACCTGGGTCGTCATCACAGCTCATGGTTGTAAACAGCAATGCAGCGCATGCCATAAGTAGTGCATTTTTTAATTGTAAAGTTTTCATATCGTTTAGGTATATTAGTTTGTATAATCTCTTGGCTTTGCGAATATTCGCATTTCACGCTGCAAATATACGCAATTATTTTTATACTAGTATAAAAAAATAAAAAAAAAGTCGTAAGAAGAGTGATTTTTATGAAAAAATTGTTAACTTTGCCGTGTAAACGTGAGAATAAGTTTACACAACCATCTAAACATAGGACTATGTTACAGATTTATTGTAAGAATACGCAGACTTCAAAGAGTGTTCCCGAAGGAACAACCCTGCTGGATTTGCTGTCGGAATTCCAGTTTGACATGCCTTACCGTATAGTGTCGGCAAAAGTGAATAATGTGAGTCAGGGACTGAAGTTCCGTGTGTATCAGAACCGTGATGTAGAGTTTCTCGACTTACGTGATGTCAGTGCAATGATGGCTTATTGCCGTTCGCTGAGCTTTGTGGTATGTAAGGCCTGCTACGACCTGTTTCCCGATTACCGTGTCTATATGGAGCACTCCATCTCAGGCGGCGTGTTCTGTTCTGTAAAGAAGCCCGATGGCCATCGCATCACGAAGCAGGAAATCAAGCGTATCCGTATCCGCATTCAAGAGTTGATAGATCACGATACTCCTTTCCGCCGCAATGAGGTGCAGACAGATGAGGCGATTCGCATTTTCAAGGATCGTGGCTACGACGACAAAGTGAAACTCATCGAAACAAGTGGGCAGGTATACGTTGACTACTATACATTGGGTGAGACGGTTGATTACTATTATGGATGTCTCCTGCCTTCTGCTGGATATATCGATGTATGGGGTCTTGAACCCTATCACTCAGGAATGTTACTCCGTCTGCCTGATATGAAGAACCCCAAGAAGCTATTGCCGCTGGTTGACCAACCCAAGACCTTCAAGATGTTCGCAGAAAACCTACGATGGAACCTCATCATGCGTCTGAACAATGTAGGGGACGTGAATCATGCCTGTCTCAATGGATATGCCAGCGAACTGATTCAAGTGTCGGAGGCATTGCAGGAAAAGAAGATTGTGCAGATAGCAGAGGAGATAGAACATCGTTACAACGATAACACGCATCCGCTGCGTGTGGTGTTGATTTCCGGTCCTTCATCTAGTGGTAAGACCACTTTCTGTAAGCGTATATCTGTGCAACTCAAGGCATGTGGACTTCGTCCGATTTCCATGTCAACGGACGATTATTTCGTGAACCGAGTAGATACACCATTGTTGCCAAACGGACAATATGATTTTGATAATTTCGAAACGGTCGATCATGAAGCCTTGCAGCAAGATGTGCTCCGTATGCTCAAGGGGGAGACAGTCGAGGTGCCTGAATATAATTTCAAAACAGGCATTCGCGAGTACAATGGTAAGAAGATGCGATTATCGAAAGGTACAGTGCTACTCGTAGAGGGTATTCATGCACTGAATCCTCGTCTTACCGACCAAATACCAGCCGAAAGCAAGTTCAAGATATTCATCTCTACACTGACAAGTATCAGTCTCGATAACCATAATTGGATACCTACCTCTGACAACCGCCTTTTGCGTCGTATCGTACGTGATTACAACAAGGGTGCTTTTACAGCCCGCGAGTCTATCAGCCAATGGCCCAGTGTGTGTGAAGCCGAGCATCGATGGATTTATCCTTATCAGGAAGAGGCCGATGTGATGTTCAATTCCGCTCTGCTCATTGAGTTTGCGGTCCTTCGCAATCATGCAGAACCGATTTTGGCCAGTGTGCCACGTAACTGCCCTGAATATGGTGAGGCACATCGTTTGCTGAAGTTTATTCATTATTTCACTCCTGTGCCCGATGCTGAAATTCCGCCAACCAGTCTGTTGCGCGAGTTCGTAGGTGGCAGCTCGTTCAAGTATTGATGCGACGTATCCTGTTGTTCAATCCTTCGCATGAGATGGCGTTAGCTTCCAATGCTGCTCAGTACACACCTCCAAAGCAGATACAGCAGATGGAGGCAGACCTCTGTCGCCTGCCATTGTTGTGGGCAGAAGAAGGAGATGTCGTGCTTTCCTGTGGAAAAGAAGCAGGGATTGAAACGGTTCTTCCCTCCATGGGAAAGATAAAAGAGGGGAGGGGTATTCCTGCTCCTTGGGGTTGGAACAAAAGTGTGCGTAACCGCTTCCTCCGATTAGGCGTTGAACCTGCTCTCATGCCGTCAGAACAACAACTCGATATGTGGCGGTCTTTTGCCAGCCGTGCATGGGCTGCCGATTATAGCAGCGTCTTATATAGTCAATGGAACGACGGAGGAATCGTACCCAACCATGTCAGGTATCTTCATTCCCAGGCTGATTATGAAGCATGGATGGAACAGTATGGTGCGAATCCCTATATCATTAAGGCAGCATATTCTAGTAGCGGGAGGGGAAACAAAGTGTTCTACTCCTCACCTCTTACTTCTTACTCCTTACCTCCTTTTACCTCTCATCTGATTGATACTTTTTACGATAAGCTACTTGATTTTGCAATGGAGTTCGAAGTCACTAGTCAGGAGGTACGATATTTGGGCTTGTCGGTATTCAAGACATCACCTGAAGGGCGCTATTCCTTCAACTATCTTCGTTCGCAAAATGAATTGCGTGGGATGATTGTGTCTCTGCTGCCAAATGCATTTGCACTTGACCGTCTAATCTCTGTCCATCACGAACTCCTATCCGATCGCTTGATGGGACGGTATGAGGGTATTGTCGGCATCGACATGATGGTTGTTCGAGGTGGATTGATTCATCCTTGTGTGGAAATCAATCTAAGAATGAATATGGGGGTAGTTGCCATGAAACTCTATGAGAAAGGTGTGACATCCCTCTCCCGTTCGCTTTATGGAGGACAGTTCTTCTATCCCGTCATTGAAGATGGAAAATTCTATATTGCATACACATCTGATATGACGAGTGGGCAATAATTACACCTCCTAAGAAGTCTTCGGTCCTTGTTCTGCATGTTTTCTTATGAATTATGCATTTTGAATTATGAATTAATTCGTAACTTTGCACTCGTTTTTAGGAAGATAATAGAATAAAATGCCCAATCGGGGCATAGAAGACAGTTACATTTATTATGAAGAAAATTGAGTTGGGAAAAGTTTTTCAGCCGAAATTTTTCCATTTGTTTAATAAAGGCTATTACAACAAAAACAAATTTACATCCGACCTCATTGCTGGTATCATTGTAGGTATCATTGCGCTACCATTAGCTATTGCATTTGGTATTGCCAGTGGCGTGACACCCCAACAGGGATTGATTACAGCCATCATCGCAGGTTTCCTTGTGTCGTTCTTTGGTGGTAGCAGATTTTTGATTGGCGGTCCTACTGGTGCTTTCATTGTGATTGTAGCAGGCATTGTATCTCAATACGGACTGCAAGGCCTAACCATAGCTACCATTATGGCAGGTGTATTTCTCATTATCATGGGACTATGCCGCATGGGTGCGATCTTTAAGTTCATCCCATATCCTATTGTGGTTGGCTTTACCTCTGGTATTGCTGTGACGATTTTCTCTACACAGGTGAAAGACTTCTTAGGAATCACAGCCACGATTCCTTCTGGTTTTATTCCTCAATGGACTGCCTATATCCAAAATGTTTCAAACATCAATTGGATTGAAGCAGGCATGAGTTTTGGTTGCCTTTTGGTCATCATTATTTGGGGACGTTTCTTCAAGAAGATTCCAGGTTCACTCATCGCTTTGATTGTTGGAACCTTTGCATCAGTGATTTTGGCCCACTATGCTGACATCCATGTCGCAACGATTGGCTCAAAATTCCCTGAATTGGCCAATGGACTGCCGATGCCATCTCCTGTAGCACCAGCGATGGATTATGACACCATCAAAGGTTTGGTGTCTCCTGCATTTACAATTGCGATTCTCTGTGCTATTGAATCCCTCTTGGCAGCGATGGTTGCAGATGGTGTCACGGGTAAGCGTCATGATTCGAATACGGAACTGATAGGGCAGGGTATTGCCAATGTTGTAACTCCGTTATTTGGAGGCATACCTGCTACAGGTGCCATAGCTCGTACTATGGCCAGCATCAACAACGGTGGTAAGTCACCACTCACAGGTATCATCCATGCAGTTGTACTGTTGCTGATCTATCTTTTCTTGATGCCATACGCCATTTATATCCCGCTGTCATGTCTTGCTGCAATTCTGGTAATGGTGGCTTATAACATGAGTGAATGGCGCACATTCAAGTATTTGTTGCGAGGTGACAAGTCGGATGTGGCTGTTTTGCTGATTACTTTCTTCCTTACTGTGATTGTCGATTTGACTGTTGCCATCGAAGTGGGTGTGTTATTAGCCATTGCTTTGTTTGTACGCCGTGTTATGGAGACTTCGTCCATCAATGTGATTGAGGAGGACACTATTCAGGCAACAGAGAGTGATGAGGTTGTCCATCCAGATGATATCGAGCTGCTCGATATTCCTCAAGGTGTGGAGGTCTATGAAGTAAATGGCCCATTCTTCTTTGGTTTGGCAAGTAAATTTGAGGAGTTCAATAATTTCAGCAATAAGAATACCAAGGTGCGCATCATCCGTATGCGTAAAGTGCCTTTTATCGATTCAACAGGTATCAATAACCTGCGTAACCTGTGCGAACGTACTCAAAACAGGGGAATACAAGTCATCTTGTCAGGTGTAAACGGTAAGGTACAGCAGACCTTGCTGAAGTACGGCATTGACCAGTTGGTAGGCCCTGATTGTATTCAGCCACATATCACACCCGCTTTGCAGCGGGCGAAGGAAATTATGGGTTGAGTGGGGTGTAGGTCAGTAGTCTGACTGGAGAACACAGACCTGAAGGCATTGGTGTCCATTGGTCATAGTGGGTGTTTTTATAGTTGAGGTCCACGACATTGATTTCGTTGAATTTACGCCATTCTACACCTTCTCTATCGAGTTTGCTGATTCGATTGGCTCCGAGGTTACTGACCTCAATCTCTAATTTGTTCTTGCCTTTCTTAACATATGGGGTGATATCAACACGGTAGGGGACGGCAAACAAGGTGGCAACATCATTGCCGTTGAGCCTTACGCGTGCTGTTTCACGTACGTCTCCCAAATCCAGGATGATGGGACCCTTTTTGATGTCTTTACACTTGAATTCTGTTGCGTAGAGTCCTGTTGCCATCGTTTCGTTGAGTACTTGTTCTCCAAGTTCTGTCCACGATTTGGGTGTATCCATCTGATAGATTTTGGTAATGGTTGTAGGTGCTGATGCAATAAACCGCAAAGTCCAATTTTTCAGATCTTCACAGCTTTCGCTTTCTGCATTTATATAAGTATAAGGTATAAGACCCGTGTTATCGGTATCTGTCAGATAGACAATAATGGATTCTCCTGAGAGTAACTGCATCCTTACCTCTGGTAATCCACTTGATTGCTTGATGCTTGCTTGCCGCACTTCTCCATTCATGGGATTATAGAAAGTTGCAAAACGTGCGGCCTTGCCCATCGTGACCCATTCGTCTATATCTTTGCCTTGTAAGTTGCTAATGAAATAGATATGGTCTTGCCCGTTCGTACGTCGAATGCAACTTAATCCTTGCTGTGTGCGCATCCGTTCGGGCTCAGCAACCTGATTAAGGATTGAATATTCTTGGGTGACGGTCACCTTGTTTTTCAGTTGTTGGAGTGTATGGTCAAATCGTTCTTGTACATCAAGGCCTTTCAAACCCGGAGCACTCTGAGGTAAATGTCCGATAAAGATAATTTTGGCTCCCTGCTGAGCCAGTTCCACTAACTTCTGGAGGGTTATCAGTGGCATAAACTGAACATCTGGTACCAATATGGCAGCATATCGGTTACGTCCCGTTGTAGTCAGTTGTCCGTCTGCTACGTTCGTTTTCAAAAGATAGTGGTCAGAGATGTAATCACAATCAAAACCTGCCTTGATAATGGCATCGATGCTACGGATGAATTTCGGAGCACGTTCTGCCATGCTGTGTATGTCGAACTGTACCAACCGTCCTGGCTGCTCATATATCATATCGTAGAATGGCAGGTAAACCAGAATGTCATTATCTGGCTCTCCATATTGCATAAAGGTCTGAGTGCGTTCGATATATTTGAAGAATGCGGGCGCATCTCGCCATAAATTGTTAGTAGGGGACATATCGACCGTTGCATAGAACTTCCATCCTGGCCATGGGTCGTCTTTTGGAGTGTAGCAACTGCCATGAAAGAACACGTGGTTGACCCCAGCCACCATCATCAGGTCAAAGTCGGGTTTGCATTGCGAGAACGAGGTGCGGAAATGCTCTGTGAGCCATGTGAAGGTTTCTGACGAGGTGAACTGCTTGCCAGAGATATGTGCGCCCGATGAGGCGTATTTCAGCATCGATAGATCAGAGTAGTTAGCTTTGGTAAACCCAGGATCGGTGCGTAGTCCCTTGATGTGGAAATCCGACAGACCGAATCCTTCGCATTCCGGGATATCAACTTCAGCGTAGAGATCAATCAGATTGGCAGGACTGCCGTGTGCTTGATTGCGGGTGATGGCTCCATGCCGATGTGCCCAGTCAGTCCAGACCGTGGTAAAGTTCTCTAACAACAGGTCGGAGAGTGTTTCGCGATAGTCCGACATGATGCGTCGTTGGATATCTTTGCTGTTGGACGAGGTACCAAGGAAGTCTTCTACATGTTCCTCTAATGCATAACCTCTGCGAGTTTTGAACTCTTCCAGCATACGTGGTGTCCAATCTGCGTTATATACCTCGTATGAATCGTTGAAGAAAGTATGTGGGTAGGGTACACCACTTTGTTGGAATGCCTTGTCAAATACCGCTAAGTAATGCTCCACACTCTGACGGTCAAAGTGGTCGATTACCCATCCGTCTCCTCCTGGTGCCGCACGTTTCACTTTCTGACGAGTGCGGTCCGTGAGTAGTTGCCCATTTTGTACTTTCAATTTGGCAGCAGCCTCTTGCTCTGGTACGTATGGACCTCCGAAAGGCCAGCCTGTACCAGTTGCCATATTCACTTCCAAGCCTAATTCCTTTGAAAGCCGTTCAACAATTCCTAATGTCTGCATCCATTGTGGAGACAGGTAACTGATATTGTTTGCATCATTGCCCTTGACTCCGTAAATAGGGGTGATTTCCACACCGCCAATGCCAGCTTTGGCATATTCTGACAGATTATAGGTCAGTCCTGCTTCATCTACGGCACTACCCAGCCACCACCAACGTGTATATGGACGGGCTTCTGGTTTTGGTGTGGGCCAAAGAGTATCTTCCTTTCCTTGAGGGAGTGGATGGGAATTTACTGTAGATTGAGCTGATGCAGATACGATTGTTAGGAAAAAGAGGACGGATGTGATGGCTTTCATATTTATTTCAATTGACTCAGTCGGACGATATTTTCTTCAGTTTTTTGCTAACCAATAACCTTAGTTGCCATCTGGCTTCAAGGCTTCGAAGAAAGGTGAGTTATTCCAATGGAAGGTATTGAAATCATCTGGATGAGCCGCATCAAAACCCTTGAAGTCTTCTTTGATATGGTCTACAAACGGCAGTTGTAGGTCTTTCATGCCTTGAACCATCATCTTGGCTATTTCGTAGGCACCGTAAGGATTGAAGTGGGTGTTGTCCGCAAGTGCTGTGAATTGGCCTGGGAAGGTGTTGGCAGCATAATGCACCAAGGCTTTCTTGCTGTTTTCCACTCCTAGCGTTTCATAGAAGGTTCGGGTCATGTCGTGCAACTCAATTACCTGTACACCTTCACGTTTGGCTACCCATCTCATAGCGTCAGGATAGTCTCCATGGCTTTCTGTAATTTTTCCATTGGAATCGAATGTGCGGCGTTGAGTTGGTGTCACAAAGATAGGAGTCACACCTTTGCTTTTAGCTTCGTCGATAAATTGCTTGAGGTTCGTGGCGAAGTTATAGTAAGCACCCGAGCCTGGAGTCTTCTGTTTTTGATCATTATGCCCGAACTCTACGAAGAGATAGTCACCTTGTTTGGCAAGACTCATGATTTTCTTCAGACGGTTGGCAGAGATAAATGACGCAGCGGTCTCACCGCTTTCTGCATAGTTGGCAATGGCAATCTGGTCATCAAACCATCGGGGAATCATCTGGCCCCAACTGGCCCAAGGTTCGTAGTCTTGGTCAACAACAGTGGAATTGCCACACAGCCAAAGGGTTGTCACATCATTGGCAGGTTCTATCTTGATAGATGAGCAGACGGGTGCATCTCCATTGATTTCGATGGTGAGTTTGTCATCCCAGTTGAGTTTGGTCTTCTCCCTGTCTTTGATTCTTACTCGGTCGTTCTGCCCAATCAGCGTGTTGCGTTTATTGACGATAAACGAGACCTGCTTGCGTTCCCCCTTCTTGGTCACACAATTCTCAATCATCAACCGACGTGACTCGGCTCGTACGGTCGTATTACCTGCTTTCTTCTTTGAACCCATTGTAATGGTCACACGGTAGTTCCCGTCAGGTACACTGACTGAAAAGAAGAAGGGTTGTCCTGTAGCTACAGGTGCCAGCTTGGTCATATCGTATCCATAACCAACGGCGGTATTATAGAGGTCCGTTGTTTTTACTTGCGTAGCTTCTTTGTCGACTTGATCGAACGAGAATGTCTGCGCGTTCAGGGAAATGAAAATATTTAAAAAGGCAAAAAACAAAACAAATCTCATACTCAATAACAACCATTAACCATTAACCAATAACCTATATAATAGTATGATCAGCATGAAATGCCGTGATTCGTTCCTCAAACAACGGCTCTTGTTCCTTGCTGAAGAACGAAGTGCAGATTCGTACGCCTTGTTCGTTCGACCCCATCGTGTCGAGTGGGAACACAGCAATGCCGTAGAACATCAGTTCGCGTGTCAGTTGCAGGTCGTTCATGCCTGGATACTGAACCGTGAAGTAGAATCCGTCAGCCAAGGGTGCTCCAAGGTCGTTGTCATATACTAGATAGAATCCGTTTGCCAACAGCACATCTTTCATGAACTTTGCTCTGCGTCCATATTCTCGTACATCGTTAAGGAAGTTGTATGTACCATCGCAGGCTGCTTCCATCAGTGCTGCCATCGCATGTTGCACACTGTGGGTCGTCCCGCTGGAGAGGGTATACATCAGGCGATTACAGATGAAATCACCAAATTCTCCAACTCCGAAATTGGTCTGTAGGGCAGGGTAGATGCGATGGTAGAGTGCGTTGCTGATGCACAATACACCGATACGCTGACCTGCATACGAGAATGCTTTTGAACCTGATATTGCCAGAATATAATTGTCTGTATAACGTGCTACTGTGGCTTGGAAAGGAGACTCAAACGGATGGGAGAGGTCCCTTCTGAAGTCCATTGCGAAATAGGCTAAGTCTTCGAGCACGATGATGTCATACTTCGTAGCGAGTTGGCCGATACCTTTCAGCTCTTCCTCGTTGAAACATACCCAAGAAGGGTTGTTCGGGTTCGAATACACAATACCGCAGATATTACCTGCCGAGAGTATTTCCTCTAATTTTCGGATGAGGGCATCACCACGGAAATCATGGATATCCAGCCCGATGTGTTTCAGTCCGATGACATCACATTGAGTGGTCTGGACGGGGAATCCCGGATGGATGAACAATACGGTGTCTTTTTCAGGCGAAGCATGATGCCAAGCCGTGAAGGTGGCAAACGTACCTTGCATGCTGCCTGTCGTAGGAATGCAGCAAAGTGGGTCGATATCGACCCCGATAAAAGCTTTAACGAACCGTGAGGCAGCTTGCTTGATACGTGGAATACCTCCGTTGGGAGGGTATATGGTGGCACATCCAGCCTGCAATGCTTCCTGTTCTGCTTTCAGCGCAATAGCTGATGGTTGCAGTCCAGGTACACCCATCTCAAGGTGAATAATCGGTTCACCGGTCTTTGCCTCAAGGGCTTTACTGAGCGATTGTATATCGCGTATGGTGGCGGCACTGAAGTCGCCTAAATGCATGGCCTCTATCTCGGCACTGACAATTTTTGAATCTAACATATTAGGCTTTTTGCTTTCGTTTCTAGACTTTAGCAACTAGTGTCTAACAACTAGCATCTGTTTTTATTTCCAATCCGTCAGGAGTGTTCGCTTATCGAGCACATGTTTTGCTTTACCGGTTGAACGCTCGATGTTGCCTGGTTCCTTGATGTGGATATTTGGTTTGATACCAATCATGCTGACAATACGGTCGTAAAGTGGCTTGATGAACGGCATCTGCTTGGCTGGGTTCGGAGAGAAGTATTCGCTACGCAGTTCAACGTCAAGGTCGAATGTGTCTTCGTTGTTCTTACGATCTACCGTGATGAAATACTGTGGAGTAAATACAGGGAACTCTGTCAAGACTGTCTCAATCTGTGATGGGAATACATTGACACCACGGATAATCAACATATCATCGCTTCGACCCAAGATCTTACCCAAGCGTACTGTCGTACGACCACATTCACATGGCTCGTAGATGAGATGTGTAAGGTCTCGTGTGCGATAGCGGAGGATTGGCATAGCTTCCTTACAGAGTGAAGTGAAGACCAATTCTCCTTCCTCGCCTGGAGCTACAGGCTCAAGGGTCTCAGGATTGATGATTTCTGGGTAGAACATATCCTCTGCTACATGCGTACCGTTCTGGAATAGACACTCACCGCCGACACCAGGTCCGCACATCTCTGTCAGTCCGTAGATATCGATAGCCTTGATGTGAAGTTTCTTTTCCAGTTCACGACGAATGCCCCATGTCCATGGTTCAGCACCAAAGAATCCTACACGCAGTTTCAAATCTTCTGCATTGATTTCTGGATTCTTCTCTATCACTTCTGCCAAATGTAGGGCGTATGAAGGGGTACAGCAAAGGGCGGTCGTTCCAAAGTCTTTCATCAGCATAATCTGCTTTTCTGAGTTACCTGCGGAGGTAGGCAACTGAATAGCACCACGTAAAGCAGCGCCATCATGTGCACCCAGTCCACCAGTGAAGAGTCCATATCCGTATGCTACTTGAACGGTGTCACCTGGGTCGATATCGCCAACTGCCAATACACGTGCCACACATTCTGCCCACATCTTCAGGTCGTTCTCCGTATAGGTACCGACAACAGGCTTTCCTGTCGTTCCTGATGAGGCATGGATACGTCGAATCTCACTATGAGGTACTGCTTGCAAACCAAATGGATATTCGTCTCGCAAGTCGTGCTTGGTGGTGAATGGTAACTTGTAGATATCGTCTATACTACGGATGTCTTCGGGTTTAACCCCCATGCGGTCCATCTTTTTCTTGTAGAAAGGAACCTTCTCGTAACATGTCTTTACGGTCTTAATCAGACGTTCTGATTGTAACTTCCGCATGTCCTCACGTGACATGCATTCCATTTGCGGATTATGAATCATAATAGTTTTGTTTTTTGTGTTAGTGTTTTATGGTTTTTTATAACATTCAAATATTTGGTTGACAGCCTCTTTCTTCATCTTTGGAGTCACCAGACTGACAATGAATACGACGATGAATCCACCAACCATTGCTACAGCACCGCAGTCGATTGGGTTCAAGATGGCATTATGCATCAGCATGTTGACCACAGTGATGCCTACACCCCAGATGAAACATGCCCATACAGCTGCTTTGGTCACGCCCTTCCAGTAGAGTCCCAACATGAACGGAGCAAGGAATGCACCTGCTAAAGCACCCCAAGAGATACCCATCAATTGGGCAATGAACTGTGGTGGGTTCAATGCAATCATCAGTGAGAGAACGATGAAGAAGACAATCAGTACACGCATCACGATGACCTTACGACGTTCTATCTTCTCGGCTACCTGGTCGTTGATTTGTCCTTCTTCCACTTCACCTGCTTTCGATTTCTTGTCGCGGTAGATAAGGTCGAGGGTCATGGTCGATGAGGATGTGAGTACCAGAGATGCCAGTGTTGACATGGATGCAGATAATACCAACAATACCACTAAAGCAATCAGAATATCGGGTAATGTTTCCAACATCGAAGGTACGATGCTGTCGTATGCATACTTGTGAGTTACTTCGTTGAATGCTGGCTCTGGGAACAAACGGCCGAATCCACCAAGGAAATAACAACCACCTGCTACAACGAATGCAAAGATGGTGGAGATAATCGTACCACGACGGATGGCTGCTTCGTCAGTGATAGAGTAGAACTTACCAACCATCTGGGGCAATCCCCAAGTTCCGAGTGAGGTGAGTACTACCACACCGAGCAGGCTTAAAGGATTTGGTCCAAGCCACGATGCAAAATCTCCTGGTTGGAAGTTGGCAAACAATCCCGAGGGGTCTTCCAAATCGTGTGCGGTCGGTACGGCTTCTCCCATCTTGTGGAGTGCTTCCGTCAAGCCGCCTTGGTTGTTCAGCACCACTGCGATGATGGTCGTGATACCGAATAGCATAATGATACCTTGTATAAAGTCATTAATGGCTGTTGCCTTATATCCGCCAAGTATTACGTAGAGCGCCGTCAGTAAAGCCATGATGAAAGCACAGTACTCGTATGGAATGCCGAATCCCATCTCAAACAACTTGGAGATACCCATATACACACCTGCGGTGTAAGGAATAAGGAATACAAAGGCAATGATTGATGCCACTACTCTCAGTTTTTCATCTGCGAAACGTGTGCCGAAGAAATCTGGCATCGTGCGGCTCTGGATATGTTGCGTCATCATCTTGGTCCTGCGGCCTAAGACCAGCCATGCCAAGAGCGAACCGATGACGGCATTACCGATGCCTATCCATGAGGCAGACATACCGTATTTCCAGCCGAACTGTCCTGCGTAGCCTACAAAAACCACCGCAGAGAAATAAGAGGTGCCAAAAGCAAAGGCAGTGAGCCAAGGTCCCACAGAGCGACCTCCAAGTACGAAGCCTTCAACAGATGAGGCTTGTTTGCGTGAATAGATTCCTACTGCAATTGTGACGCAGAGGAAAATCACAGTGAGCAAAATCTTGATCAGCATAGTGTGTTAATTGTGTTTGTTTACGTTGGTATTTAATGATTACTTAAACCCTTCATCTGCTAAGCGAAGTCAACTTCCGTAAGGAACGACATCTTATTGATGATAATGGTTTCGTTTGTTTTGTCGTTGTTATCTGTGCGCAATACAAGCACACCCTTCCCTTTCCATAGGAATGAATAGAGATACAAGATGTTCACACCCGATGCAGAGAGCTTCTTGACTGCTTCTGCAGCACGTCCTGGTACATCGTCGATACTCAATGCAGTCACATCGGCTAGTTGCACATTGATTCCGTTCTCTTTTAAAATAAGGTATGCCTGTGTGGGTTGGTTACAAAGCACACGGTAGATGCCATAGTCTTTGGTATCGGCAATGGTCGAGGCGATAATTTGAATGCCGGCCTTGCTCAACAGGTCGAGCACCTTCGTCAGGGTGCCTTCCTTGTTCTCGATGAATATTGATAGTTGTTTGATTGTCATAATTATAAGGATTTATTGTTTGGACTTATTGATATACTTTTCTCTTGTCCACAACTCGTACGGCCTTTCCTTCAGATACAGGCAATGAGCCTTTTGGTACCAGTTTGATATGTGGTGTCAGCAGTATTTCGTCCTTCAGTGCTCTGCGAATCCTCTTTTCAAGGTCGAGAAGACGACTGTAGTCATCGGTGAAGAGCTCTTCCAATTCTACTTCTACTGTCATGTTGTCGTTGTCCTCATCTGTGGTCAAGGTGATGAGATAGTTGCTGGCCAGTTCTGGGAACTGCATCAGAATCTTTTCTATCTGGATTGGGAAGATGTTCACTCCGCGAAGCACAATCATATCATCGCTGCGACCACGCATACGGTCAATTCTTACGTGGTTGCGTCCGCAAGGACAACTTCTACCGAGTACTCTGGTGAGGTCTCGTGTGCGGTAACGCAACAATGGCATGGCCTCACGGCAGAGGGTCGTGAGGACCAGTTCGCCGATTTCTCCGTCAGGTACAGGTTCCAAGGTCTCTGGATTGACAATCTCTACGATATAATAGTCCTCCCAGAAGTGGAGACCATTCTGTTCCTTGCATTCGAAACCAACACCAGGACCACACATCTCCGACATACCGAACGAATTATAGGCTTTCACGCCCATCATGTCTTCGATACGTTTGCGCTGTTCCTCGGAATGGGGTTCAGCACCGATGGCCAACACCTTCAGCTTGGTGTCCTTGCGTGGATCCACTCCATTGTCCTTCATCACTTCATACAGACGTGTCACATACGATGGCACGGCATGTAGTGCAGTAGTTCCGAAGTCAGTGATAAACTTAATCTGGCGTAGTGAGTTGCCTGCTGCTGCAGGAACGGTCAGCATACCCAGACGCTCTGCACCGTATTGGAAACCAAGACCACCGGTAAACATACCATAGCCGCTTGAGTTTTGGAATACATCGTCAGGACGCAGTCCGACCATCCACAGGTTACGTGCCACCTGGTTGGCCCATTCGTCCAAGTCTTTCTGGGTATGTAGAATTACGGTTGGATTGCCTGTAGTACCACTGGATGAATGCAGACGCACACAATTGCGCAGTGGGGTGCTGGCAATGCCAAATGGATAGGTATCGCGCAAGTCTTGTTTGGTTGTAAACGGAATCTTGCGCAGGTCATCGAGGGTCTTGATATCTGAAGGCTTTAAACCGTTTTCCTCGAAACGTTTCTTGTAAAAAGGTGATTGCATGCAGTGCTCCACTGTTGCTTGCAGACGCTGCAGTTGCAGAGCTTCAATCTCTGCACGTGTCATAGTCTCCATTGCCTCGTTGAAGTACTGGCAGCTATCAACTGGAATAGTCTTTTCCATATTATATAAGCTCTAAACTAACTTTAAACTATAAACCATAAACTATAAACATCTAACCTTCAGCTGTTTACTTTACCGTTCCCGCTCCCATGTCAAATGCCTTCAAGTTGGCTTCTACCACAGCCTCACCTTTGCGTGCAAAGATAGTTGTGATGGCTTGACGGAGTTGGTCCACTGTGATAATCTCTAAGAAAGGGGCAGCCATCCCAAGCAGCACCATATTGGCACCTCGTACATTACCAGCATCTTTTGCTACCGACTCAATATCGAGTTTCACTACTGAAGGTAGTGCATCGAGTTCGGCTTGTAGGGCATCCTCGTCTGGATAGTTCGGGATGTTGATAAATGGTTTGCTGCTAGTCACAATCGTACCGTTCTTGGCAAGAAATGGCAGGTAACGGAGCGATTCCATTGGTTCCATACTGATTACTAAGTCAGCACCGCCTTGAGGTATCAGGTCTGAGTAAATCTTCTCGGTCGATAGGCGTAGGTTCGACTGTACGTCACCACCACGCTGACTCATACCGTGTACTTCTGCCTGTTTCAGGTTGATACCTGCGATGGTTGCGGCTTCACCGATTACAGTGGCGATTGAGAGAATACCTTGTCCTCCCACACCGCAAAGTATGATATCTTTCTTCATTTCTGCTCCTCCTTTGCTTTTCTGGCTTCTCTTGCGTGACGTGCTGCCGTCTGGATGCACTCACGACGAGGGATGATAACACTCACTCCGTTGTAGTCTATCTCTTCTTTCAGAATACGGGTAATCTCTG
The DNA here is from genome assembly GCA_902787555.1 of uncultured Bacteroidales bacterium. Lineage (GTDB taxonomy): Bacteria > Bacteroidota > Bacteroidia > Bacteroidales > Bacteroidaceae > Colivivens. The sequence goes on along the minus strand of CADAGO010000001.1, from coordinate 159,375 downwards.
GCATGTTCTTAGGCAAAGGTACCACCACACGGATGTGGTCAGGTTCTACACCTAGTCCTCGACAGATGGCTTCGAACTTATTCGTACCTGCACTGTCTTGGCCGCCAGTCATACCTGTTGTAAGGTTATCAGATATTACAACGGTGATATTGCTTTTGTCGTTGACAGCATCGAGCAATCCTGTCATTCCTGAATGGGTGAAAGTAGAATCACCGATGATGGCAACTGCGGGGAACAAACCTGCGTCTGCTGCACCTTTGGCCATGGTGATGGATGCACCCATATCTACACAGCTGGCCAATGCCTTAAAGGGTGGCAGTGCTCCGAGGGTATAGCAACCGATGTCACCAAAGACCCTGTAGTCGGGATATTCAGCCAATACCTGATTCAGGGCAGTGTAAACATCGCGGTGTCCGCATCCCTGACACAACTGAGGAGGACGGCCTGCAAGGTTTTTCGCATCATCGAATACCGGACCTGCTTCCTTGCCAAGGGCTTTGGCAACATGGTCGGGATTCAATTCACCAGTACGGGGTAGGTCGCCAGTCAGACGCCCCTTGATAGGGTAGCCGGCACCTAAAATACCTGCTAACAACTCTTCTACCACTGGCTGTCCATCTTCAACCACCAAGATGGCATCGTTCTCTGCTGCCAGTTGTCTTACCTTTTCTACAGGAAGCGGATATTGTGAAATCTTCAGGATATTCGCATCATCACCAACGGCTTCTTTCACGTAATTGTAAGCGATACCGCAAGCGATAATACCCAATTTCTTGGTTCCTCCTTTTTCTATTTTATTATATACGGATGTTTCTGCAGCTTGCTGCATGTCAGACTGCTTAGCAAGAAGGTCCACATAGCGCTTACGGGCAATACCTGGTAACAGCACCCAACGTTCAGTGCATACATTCAGCGGGTTTTCTGCTTTAGCTTCGTCAACCTCTACGGCAGCACGGCTATGAGCCAGACGGGTCACAACACGCATGACCACTGGTTCCTTGATGGCTTCGGAATAAGCAAAGGCTGTTGCCATCATGTCGTATGCCTCTTGTTGGTTACTTGGTTCGAAGGCAGGCACCATGGCAAATTTCGCATAGAAGCGACTGTCCTGCTCGTTCTGACTAGAATGCATTGAGGGGTCGTCAGCTGCCAGAACCACCAGACCACCGTTTACTCCAGTGATGGCAGAATTGACAAATGCATCGGCACATACGTTCATGCCTACATGCTTCATGCAGACCAATGCACGCTTGCCTGCATACGACATACCGAGGGCTGCTTCCATGGCAGTCTTCTCGTTGGTACACCAACGACTGTGGATACCCCTTGCCTTGGCTTCAGGGTTGTTCTGGATAAACTCGGTGATCTCTGTGCTTGGTGTTCCAGGGTAAGCATATACACCGCTTAACCCTGCATTGATGGCACCAAGCGCAATCGCTTCATCACCCAATAACAGTTGCTTTTTCATTTTCTTGTTTTATTTCTGTTCTGTGGTCTCTAAGGCACCTGTCGCCCTTAAAGATCTGTTAAAGTCAAAATCGACTGCAAAGATAGTGAAAAAAGTTCAATTCTACCCCTTATGCTCCTAAAAAAACACTTATTTTAAAAAAAATAGTAAATAGTAAATGGTCAAATGGTAAATTATTACTACCTTTGCAGCCGCTATTACGGGTTAGTAGCATATTCAAATCATTTATTAAACAAAGAAAAAACAAAATTTAATGGCAACTAGAATTAGATTGCAGCGTCATGGTCGCAAGAACTATGCATTCTATGCTATCGTGATTGCTCATGCAGATGCACCACGTGATGGTCGCTTCGTGGAAAAGATTGGTACATACAATCCGAACACAAATCCTGCAACAATTGATTTGAACTTTGAACGTGCGTTGTATTGGCTCCAGTGTGGTGCTCAACCAACTCCCACCGTTCATAGCATCCTTTCAAAAGAAGGCGTTTACATGATGAGACACCTCCTCGGTGGTGTGAAGAAGGGTGCCTTCGATGAAGCTGCTTGTCAGGCAAAGTTCGATGCTTGGAAAGCAGACAAGGAAAAGAAAGCCGCTGCTGCTGCTGACAAGAATGCTGCAGAGAAGAAGGCTGCTTACGAAGCACGTCTCGCTGCAGAGAAGAAGGCAGACGAGGCTGTTGCAAAGAAGGTAGCTGAGAAGAAGGCTGCTGCACTTGCTGCTGCTGCACCTGCTGCAGAAGAAGCACCGGCAGAAGAAGCTCCAGTTGAGGAAACCCCAGCGGAAGCTTAAATCAAATTGCAAAGACATCAGAACGGCTAACTAATGCATTTTTAGTTAGCTGTCTTTTGTTTTTGAAAGGAGCCCTATAGGCTTATAAGTCCTATGAGTCGCGTAAATATAACTATATGAACAGTCATAACAACCTCGTAATCATGGCAGGTGGTGTCGGTAGCCGTTTTTGGCCGATGAGCACACCTGAGTGTCCCAAACAGTTTATTGATGTAATGGGATGTGGACGTACGTTCCTACAACTGACATTCGACCGTTTCAAAGGAGAGATAGATCCTCAGAACGTGTGGGTAGTGACATCACAGGCGTATGCAGATATTGTGAAGAACCAGCTGCCAGAGATTCCCGAGGAGAATATCCTGCTTGAGCCATGTCGTCGTAATACCGCTCCATGTATCGCGTATGTCAGTTGGCGTATCAAGAAGAAAGACCCGAAAGCCAATCTGGTCATCACGCCAAGCGACCATTTGGTGATGAATACTGATGAGTTCCGTCGTGTCATCCGTGCTGCACTCGATTTTACCTCACAAACCGATGCTATCGTGACACTGGGTATGCATCCTACGCGTCCTGAGACTGGTTATGGCTATATCCAGGCAGACCTCGCTCATGCATCGATGCGCAACCGCGAAATCTATCGGGTGGACACCTTCCGTGAGAAACCGGACTTGGCAACGGCGAAGAAGTATGTGAGCCGTGCTGAGTTTTTCTGGAATTCTGGCATCTTCATCTGGAATGTAGAGACCATTGTCCAGGCATTGCGCCACTACGAACCAGAGGTTTCTAAGATATTCGAAGATATGTTGCCGTTCCTTGGTACTGCTGATGAGCAGCGTGTGGTCAACGAGCGTCTCCCACAATGTAAGAGCATATCTATTGACTATGCAGTCATGGAGAAAGCAGAGGAAATCTTTGTCTATCCAGCCGACTTTGGTTGGAGCGACGTGGGTACCTGGGGGTCTCTGATTACCCTTGCTGATAAAGATGCTGACGGCAATGCTGCGATAGGTCCTCGTATCGAACTGCATGATACCAGTAATTGTATTATCCACACCAGCGAGGAACGTCGAGTGGTCATACAGGGTCTCGATGGATATATCGTTGCAGAAAAAGGCGATACCCTGTTAATCTGTAAGTTATCCGAAGAACAACGCATCAAAGAGTTTAGTGCCTAATGAGACTGATTGCCGATAGTGGTTCCACGAAGACTGATTGGTGTCTGACCAATGGCCCGTCTTCACAGGTCAATGGTCAATGGTCAACCCTGACCACGTCCTTGTCCACACAAGGCATCAACCCATTCCATCAGTCTCCATCGTGTATCCGACAAATTCTTATCGATGAACTCGTCCCTCAATTGCCTTCGCCGGCAGTCGTGGACGAGATTTGTTTTTATGGGGCAGGATGTACCAAGGAGAAAAGCGTGATAGTGGAGGAGGCATTACGTGATACCTTTGATTCCAATCCCCGTATCTTCGTGGGCAGTGATATGCTAGGTGCTGCCCGGGCCCTCTGTCAGCACGAAGCGGGTATTGCATGTATCTTAGGCACAGGTGCCAACTCCTGTTATTACGACGGAATGGACATCATCAGCAATGTATCTCCCTTGGGTTATATCCTGGGCGATGAGGGTAGTGCGGCATATATTGGAAAACGATTGGTAGGCGATGTGCTCAAATGTCAGTTCTCTGACGAGGTGTGCGACCTCTTCTTTCATGAGACACATCTCGACGGTCCTACTATTATTAACAAGGTGTATCGTGAACCGATGCCCAATCGTTTCTTGGGGCAGACCTCTCAATTTTGTCAGCATCATCGTGACAATCCCGAGATTCACCAGTTCCTGCTCGATTGTTTCACTCAGTTCTTTGTCCGTAATGTGAAGAACTACCATCGTGATGACCTCCCTATACACTTCGTGGGTTCCATTGCTGTGGTGTATGAAGCAGAACTCCGTGCTGCTGCCATCTCCCTCGGTCTTATCGTAGGCCGCATTATCAAGGCTCCCCTTGAGGGGCTAATCAAGTACCATCATCCAGACAATCACCCATAAATCCCGTAATCCCGTTATAACGTTATTCCGTCATCCCGAAACCCCCTTTAATAAACCCAATTCAATGTCAAACCTTCTAAAAACAATCTCTACCTGGCTCCTTGCCTTAATTATCGTCGCAGGTTCTCTCCTGTTTTTTGAAAACGATTTCCTTTGGAAGACTCAAGAGTTGAATCTCTTCCTCACCACTCCTGCCTTCTTCAGTCAGCAGATGGTGGTTCCGGGTGGCTTCCTCACTTATATAGGTACATTCCTCACGCAGTTTTTGGCCATCCCTTGGTTGGGGGTACTGATGCTTTGTGCATTGTGGTACCTGCTGATGTGGCTCACCCGTCGTACTTTCTGCATATCCTATCGGTGGTCTGTCCTGATGCTCATTCCTGTTGCTCTCATTCTGCTGACCATCGTCGATATGGGCTATTGGGTGTACCTTCTGAAACTTCGTGGCCATTTCTTTGTGACCACCTTAGGTGTCACATCCGTGGTGGCATTGCTGTGGGCTTTCCGTTGTCTGCCCTCACGGTTCCAATTGCGAGCAGTCTTCATCGTACTTGTGGTCTTGGTAGGTTTCCCGCTTTTGGGTATCTATGCCCTGGCAGCAGCCTTACTGATGGGTATCTGGACCTGGCGACTGACTACGAAAGGGGAGAGTACCGTCAATACATTCGCTGCAGTCCTTTCCCTTGTAGCCATCCCGCTGTTGTACTATCGTTTTGTGTACCACGAGACCAATCTCGTTAACCTCTACTGGGCAGAACTGCCGCTTTTCCGTGTCCTCAACGAACATCACATATACTACCTCCCTTATTACCTTCTCCTCTTGTTCTTCATCGCGATAGCTGTATGCTATCAAAAAGACCATCTCTCCCTGCCCCTCTCCCAAGGAGAGAAAACTAAAAAACAACCCAATCGTCTCCCATTGGGGGAGATAAGAGAGGGGTTACGGGTTGGACTTCTTTTCCTTTTGATTGCCTATGGCGTCTTCCATTTCTGGTTTAAGGATGAGAACTTCCACCACGAACTGAAGATGCAACGTTGTATCGACCGTGCCGACTGGAGTGGGGTGATGGACGAAGCTGCCCGTCAGCAGGATGAACCTACCCGTGCCATTGTCATGATGCGCAACCTGGCATTGAGCCGTCTGGGTCAGCAGGGGAGTATGATGTATCAGTATCGCAATGGGTCGAAACCGGCTGCTGCTCCGTTCGGCATCAGCATGATGCAGCTGTTTGGTGGCACTCTCTTCTACTATCAGTACGGACTCTTGAACTACTGCAACCGTATGTGTATGGAGATGGGCGTGGAGTTCGACTGGCGTCCGGAGTATATCAAGTATTTGGCTAAGTGCGCTATCCTTGAAGGCGATCAGCAGGTGGCACGTAAGTATCTCGGCATCTTGCACCACACCCTGTTCTTTGATGATTGGGCACGTCAGATGGAGCCACTAGTTGGCAATCCTCAGGCTATCGCACAAAATGCAGAACTTGAACCCATCACTCACATGCTGCACTACGAAAACCGTTTGACCAGCGATCAGGGGTTGGTAGAGCAGTTTATCATGCGCCAGTTAGCATATAGCACCGACACATCTGATCCTTATTTCCAGGAACAGGCGTTGTTGGCATCCCTTTGGGTGAAAGACTCAAGAGCCTTCTGGGCACGCTTTGCCGACTACATCCAGTTGCATCCAGGTAAGGATATGCCTATCCACTATCAGGAGGCAGCCTATTTCTTTGGGTCAGAAGAAGGACGTAACCTCTCTAACGTCCCGTTCGATCAGCGCGTAAAAGACAGCTATGCCAGTTTCACACAAGTGGCATCGAAGTACGACGATCAGGATATATCACAGGTACGTGAAGCACTCTATCCGCTCTTCGGAAACACCTTCTATTATGATTTTTATCTGATGTCAAACCTCCAGCCATATTAATCAGACCCCCTCAATCCCCCTTCAGGGGGAAGATAGAACCAATCTTTTGTTTTTCATCTTCAACCCTCAATAGTCAATGAATACAGTTCGTCATTCCTTACTTGTAGTTTCAAAACTTTCAATTTTCAACTTTCAATTTTCAACTTTATTGTTAGCCATTTTGCTGACAATAATGAGCGCCTGTACCCACGTGTCAGTTCCTACGGAGTACACACAGGTGGACTCCCTTCCCAAGATATATCCCGATTATGTCGATGTCACCATCCCGGTTAATATGGCACCCCTCACTTTCATGCTCGACACTCCTGCCGATGCCATGGTGGCTTGCTATAGCATGTCCGCAGGTTCTGCTGGCGAGTTGACCTGTTCCGATGATGTTCAGCCGTCACTGTCCGACTGGCGTCAGCTTCTTGCAGCGGCACAAGGCCATGACTTGCAGGTGGAGGTCTATGCACGTCGTGGTGACCGCTGGACGCGTTACCAACCCTTTGCTATTCATGTGTCACCCGATTCCATCGACCCTTATATCAGCTACCGTCTCATCTCGCCATCCTTCGTGGCATACGAGGTGCTGACCATCAACCAGCGTTGTCTCGAAAACTATGATGAGTCGGTCATCTATGATAATTTCCTCTGTAGCGAGAACAGTCAGGGACAGTGCATCAACTGCCACAACTATCAGCAGTATAATCCCGAACGTATGCAGTTCCATGCACGTCAGAAGGATGGTGGTACCGTCATTGCCTACGATGGCACTTTGAAGCGTGTGAATATGCGCAATGACTCCATCCTCTCGGCTGGAGTCTATCCCGCATGGCATCCTTGGCTGCCGTTCATCGTTTATTCCACTGACAAGACGACGCAGAGTTTCCATACCACCAATCCGAACAAGATTGAGGTGTACGACTCAGAGAGTGATCTCATTACTTATAACGTCGCTACCGATGAGGTATGTAATCTCGAAAACGATACCACCGAATACGAGGTATTCCCTTGTTGGGCGCCCGATGGTAAGATGCTTTATTACTGCAGTGCTCATCTCGCCCTTCAGGATTCGACCATTACGAAACAGGTGGAGACCCTCCGTCGTGTAGAAGAACTGAAATACAATATCTATCGTAAGACCTTTAACCCCGAGACCTTCGAGTTTGGTCCGCGTGAACTGGTGTTCGATGCGTCAGCTATCGATAGCAGTGCATTGTGGCCTCGTGTCTCTCCCGATGGCCGTTTCTTGATGTTCACCATGACACACTTCGGCTATTTCCCCATCTGGCACCACGATGCCGACCTCTGGATGATTGACTTGCGGGCCGATAGTGTTTCATCGGTTTCCCCGATGAAAGCTCTCAACTCTCCCGATACCGAGAGCTACCATTCATGGTCCAGCAATGGTCGGTGGGTCATCTTCAGCAGTCGTCGCGATGATGGTTCCTTCACCCGGCCTTTCATCGCACATATCGATGCAGAAGGACATGCCAGCCGCCCGTTCGAACTCCCTATGTCACGTCCCGATGCACATCGTCTCTCCATGAAGAGCTACAATGTACCCGAGTTCATGCGCGGTCCGGTCACCGTCACCCCCCAGACCTTTGCCGATGTACTCAAAGGTGAAGCCGTGAATGTCCGTTATGCAGGTCACAAATAACACTTATTGCCCATAAGTCCTTTCCAATAGGGGACTAAAAAACAACGCCATTGTTTTGTCATTCCTACACAGATGTTTGACAGAAACAATGGCGTTGTTTTTGACTTCCTATGTCGTACTAAGCTATTAAGCTACTTTTATCGCCCTATAATCACGTTCGTCTTTCCAGTCACATCTGCCTGATTTCCTCCTCCATACACATTGCCGGCGATGTTCGCACCAACGACATCCATTTCATGATGATCTGCGCCAGACACATAGTTGATGGTTGGCAGCGTACCGATATTCACGTGGGTGCCACCTTCAACTTTTGCTGCATTACCGCCACCAAAGACAGTGCCGATAACACCGATCTTTCCCGATTCGTGGACAGGCAGGTCAACCGTCGTATTGTCAGACAAAGTTCTTGTCGTGCCGGCAAAAGTAGAAGTCTCTTCTGAATTTACACCAACCACCTCGTTGATGTTGACAGTAGGATTACCTGCCACGACTGCATCCTCACCCAGTCCGCCACCGAAGATGCGGCCGATGCTGGTGAACGACTTCACATTGATGGTTGGGTCGGTCTTACCTGAAGGAGTAGTGTATGCAGCCTGGTTACCGCAGCCATAAAGCTCACCGATGGTGATGGGGTGACATCCAGTTTCTTCGATGTTCACTGTGATGGTGCCTCCGATGTTGCCTCCTAAGTTGTTTCCACCAAATACTCGGTCAAAGTGACCGCTGGTAATGGTCAGCACGATGTTTCCGCCGAAATCTGCATCTTTGGCACCACCGTAGATTTCCTTCAAATAGGTGATACAGCCAAGTTCTATCTGAGCATCGCCTGCCATAAGAGCCACATTGCCACCACCATAGACTTCATCTATCTGCAATGGACAGTCATCGAATGCCTCATCGAGATAGACCTTGGCTTCATTTCGTATATTACCCTTGGTGTTGGAACCGCCGAAAGCAGAGTGGATGGTGCCGCCCAAGAGTTGAACGATGGTATTGCCTGAGCCGTATTCTGTTGTGCCGTCAGCAAAATAACCGATATTTGCACCAGGATTGTCCGAACCATCTTCCAACTTGTCTAATCCATTACCACCACCAAAGACGCTGCCTATTTCATAACAATTCATCACTTCAACATGTGTGCCAGGCACCGAGGCAGCGTTGCCACCGCCATATACGTACTGAATGCTGGTAGCGTCGCAACCCTCGATGATGACGTGAGCCACACTATTTTCGTTCACTGGTTGGTAAGATGCCTCGTTTCCACCGCCATAAACAGTTGTCACATCAAACGAACTGTTGTTTTTCAGGGGAACGACATTATCTTCGACATCTGTTGTCGAAAGCTTTTTATGAGTATCGTCAAAGGCAACCGTCTTATAAACATGCACCGTGACATCACCTTTTGGCGTACCGTTGTAGTTATTACAGCCATGAAGTTTTAGCAGCTTGCAGTCATCTCCTGCATTCGGGTTAAGTTCGACCATAACGTCTCCATAAACGTATGCAGGGATGTTCTCCGCTTCTGGGTCAGTGAGAGTAGGCTTGGAACCCAATCCACCGCCGAATGCTATTCCATTGATGGTTCCACCCTGAAGATTGACGGTCGTCGTATTTGCTGATGTCGAAGGGATAGTCTCACTGTCTGTGCCATAGCCTGCCGTCACATTATTGATATTGGTATTAGCCAGTGCACCGCCGCCATAAAGGTTGCCTGTCACGATGCCGTTATTCATATTCACCGTAACACTACCTCCGACGTCAGCCAGAAAACCTCCGCCGTAGACGTTATTTCTGACGTATGATGTTCCATCTATGTTAACTTCGACCTCGCTGGCAACATCACCCTTGTTGCCGCCGCCAAAGACATTGTTAAGATAACGCGTGGCTGACCCTTCCGTTTGGTTGATGTTGACTGTTACGGTTTTGTCGGTACCTGTCACCTTCGACTCATCACCGCCTCCAAATACACCGCCGGTTTGTTCGATGATATTGCCATCCCCGTCAAAAACCTTTCCCTCAACAAGCGTATTACCCGTGATGTTCAGTATCACATCGCCCGATACTGTGCCAAGGGCGTTGAGATCTTCAGGAGTGTAGAGAATGTGGTTGGTTGTATTGATGGCAGTTGCCGTATTATTGACTGTATTACGATGTTCCCACGTATAGGTGGTGGTGGGTTTCTTTACGCCTGTACGATAGGTACCTAATTGTTCATAATAGTAAGGCTCAACCTCGAAGCCAGATTTATCATCGACCTCCACGGTGGGCCGCTCAGCCGAGAAGCCCGCACCGAAGGCACTACCATTGACAGTGCATCCATCAAGTGTGGAAGTGACCGAACCATCCACCTTTCCCAAGCTGCCTCCACCATAGAAATTATTGGTAATCGTGCAACCTGTCAAGTTAGACGTGACGTTGCGTGTAGTGGCTAACGAGAACTTCACATATTCCACAAAGATACGTGCCACATTCTGAGTATTGTTGGAAAGAGGTAGGAACTGATAGTTGAACTGGGTGGATACACCACCATAAGTGGAATTGTATTCTTGCTTGTAGAACCGCGCCAACCATGCGTTCCAAGAGGCGTCGTTACCTGCACTTGGATTACCCGTATCGTTATGGGGGAAGTTTACGATATTGTTATGGTTCGTCGGTGCCTGACGGCTGTAGGAATTCCCTCCGTAGCCGGCACCAAAGAAAGTGCCGAAGGTGCAGCCGGTTGCAGTAGTTGTTACGGTCTTGCCAGAGCTCATATCACCGAACTTGGGGCCGCCGCAGAACAACTCGATATGTCCGCCTGTGATGGTAGTGCTGAGATTACCCGTCACCGGTTTGGCTGCATTGATGCCGCCAGCAAAGAACTCGCGGATATCGGCATTCTGCACCTGCCAAGTAATGTTGCCCGTATTGTCGGCACCATTGGCTTTGCCTAAACCCTCCATAGCTGCGCCGGCCAAGGTACCGAAGCGGCCACCATTGATGTAACATTCAGCATTGTCAGCATAACTGGTGACATTGGCTGTATAGAGTCCTGTGAGGTAAAACTCATCGTAGTCGCCACCCGTAACCGACACTGGCGGGTGTTTGGATTGCAAGGACTTGTCTTGGTGGGTGCCGCGGTGGAACTCCTTGAACCACACGTTGCCACCCACATGGAAATAGGTGGTTTTATTATTAGCTCCATTGTTCTGACCGCTTACCCATTGTTCTATAACACCACCTTGCACAATATAGGGAGCTGCAGCACGATCGCTACGGTCGTATTCAAACTGCGTGACGCGGAAGAGCGAGGTGTTGGTAGACTCGAACCAGCCCTTGGGCTGCATAATACCGAAGTTGTACGAACCTGAGCCGCCGGTGGACTTCTGCGCCATACCGAGGCCGGGTATATTGATAAAGTCAACCCTCACGGGGTGGGCAGCCATACGACCGTCGAAGCGCAGCATATAGGAATAATCGGGCTCGTTGTCGCCATCAAGGTCAATAGAGGTAACCGTATAGGGCTTGCTGTTACTTGCTTCCAATCCGTTATATTGATGATAATTGCCCACAAGTACCACAGCATAATCATTAACGGTATGACTATTCGCATCCACTCCCGAAAAAAGCGCTGTACCCGAACTTGCAATCGCATTGCTCATAGTGGTGTAAACCACTTGACCATTTGTTTCATCAAGACGATGGGTAGCAAGATTATATTTTTTGCCATTGGTGTATATCTGTCCGCCACCGACTCTGGGCACGTCGTATCCGGTCGTCATTGCCGTATTATACACCTTGTCGGCGTTGGGGTCGGCCAGGTAGACGCATTTTGCCCAATATGGCTCGATGGTGATCTCTGTCACACCTTCGGGCACATCCCAATAAGCACCCTGGTTGAAAATACGGTTACTACCGCCTGTACCGTAAAGGTCCTTGTTGGTGCAGTTGCGGTCGGCAAAGTTGTAGGCAGGTGCATCGTCGCCTGTAGTGAAACTGCCGGGCGTGCCGCCTATGATGTTGACAATCTTCCAGCCAGTTACCACGCGATTGCCAGTATAGTTCTTCGTGCCTACGTCGTTATAGTACGGCAACTGCACTTTGTAGTAGTTGAAGTTGAAGTGGTCAGGGTCCTTGTCGGTGATGTTCAGCGTGAGCTGAGAGGTGGTGATGTCTGCTCCCATGGGAGGTCCATACACAGCACCGCCATTGCCCATTTGGATTTTTACAGTCAACGTCGCCATTGTGGTGCCAATCGTGTTAGACTTCTTGTTTTCCACGTCAAGCACGTCGATGTTCACTACCGAATGATACCGACCTGATGCCTTAAGGATGGGATAGGGAGTGGCACTGCCAATCTGCGAAGGCTCGAATACCCATTTCAGCATCATGTCCTTATTGCTGTAATCGCCCGTTGCCCACCATGCGGCAAGCTCGCGGTGGCTGTTAAGCAAGTGGCGGTAAAACTCGAAACGCTGCAGGAAACGGTCCTCAGCACCAAGGGCGCAATTATAGGTGATGCCCTCTGGCTGCACGTATGGTGCCTCTAAGCGGAAATAGTTGTAATTGCCCACGCCTGTATTATTGCCAGCATCAGAAATATTAGAAATGATCTTACCACCATAAATGGGGGATATTGTGGTGCCACCAGTGATGTCGCCGTAGAACATACAGTTCATCACCATGGTTTTTTGGTCGTTGTCGGCGCTTGTGGTCGTTTGGTTGTTGTAGCCCACGATACCACCTACATTGGTACCGCCAGTAATATCGGCAAAACTGTAGCAATTGACAACTCGGGCTGTGCCATCAAGAAGACCTACAAGACCACCCGTATCTCCTGTGCCGCCCACCGAGCCGCTTAGGATACCAACATTGTAGATACGAGCAGCGCCGTTAGCTGTACAAGCAATGGCTCCGGTGTTGCCTTCGTTGCTGCTTATGCTTACATCTTCCAACACGATGTTCTTCACCGTTCCGGTAAGGGTGGTGAAAAGGGGCGCGCTAAGACCTGTGATGCGATAGGGCATCTTTGTCGAGGGATTGATAGCCGCCTCCAAAGTGCCGTTAAAGGTGCTTACCCTTGGTGTGCCACCAGAAATATCTCCACTAATGATATAGTTACCGTTTTCATCGGTTATTTGGCTTAGGGAGGTGATTGATGTTTGTCCCCATACACCACTCATTCCTGTTGTCAGAAGTAGAAATAAGACAACTAAACTCTTCAATCCTGTAACCATCACTTGTTTCGTGTCGTATGTCATAATGTTGTTCATTTATTTTTTTTCTAATCTCTTGATTCTTATATTGTGTCAATTTTACTATCTTTTCAACTTTCACTTCTCAATGCTCATCTGCCATTCACCAGAATCTTGTTGCGGTTGACGATATAGACACCGATCATATTGACTGGCGTGCTGATAGTCTGACCTGGTTCGATGGTGAATGTGGCTACATCGATACCGCTGGCGGTAGTGATGCGTACGGTGGTATTCTCCTTGAGTGCTGACTCAACCACAATCTTGCCGCTCTCAGCATAGATCTTGAGGTCTCCGCTGTTCTTGCTTGAGTGACGTTCGTCGATATCTGGCTGGAGCGAAGTATTGTCAACTCCGCTGATGATGATACGACGTGGTGCTCCACTGCCTGACTTCTTCGTGAAGTATGGGCGGAACTGTACACCAGGCTTGGCTGCATCCGTCACTTCGAAGCTGCTGCCGTCAGTGTTGAGCATATATGCACCTGCTGCCACATCCGTGCCGAGGTAGTTAGGCGTAAAGGCATAGCCGTCTGCCGTATTGGCAGTGATGGCTGCACTTATCTCCGTATCGCTCTTGGCGATGCTTGCGCCTGTTGGCGAAGCGAAGGTGATAACCTGTGCGTCGAGCTTAGCAACATTATTCAGCGTATTGGCTGGTATGAAGTTTCCACTGAGGTCGAACTCGTAGTACGTCTTGCCTGGGAGACCTACGATGTAAGGCTTGCCTGCCTCGGAGTAAGGATAGTCGTTGTAGTTTCGAGTCGTCTTATAGTACTCCTGCTGGTACGTATCCTCATTTGCATCTTGACGATCACTATTCAAGTACTGGTAGTAGTAGTCCCAAAGGAAGGTGTTCTTGTTTCCCTTCGTGTTGTTTCCAGCAACTGGATACTTGAAGTTCGCCTTAAATACTTCACCTTCGGCTGTACCGCCGTTAGCAAAGCCACGCAGCCAGTACTCATGACCAGAGTCATAGCCTCTCTCGTAGCCGCTACTGCTATTCTTCTTATAGAAGTGGGTAATCTCACCCTTATCCTGGGTGGTGACAAGCTCTGCCTTGAATGGGATGCTGACGCCTTCCCATCCCTTGCTGGTACGAACAGGCGTTGGATCGTCCTTCCATGGCTCGCTACTCCATGCGAATTCTACGTAGTTGTCAGGTGTACGCTGATACCACATGCGCTTGCCTTCAGCGAAGGTGTAAGCCATTGGGGCATTGAAGTCCTGCTTGTCCACCAAGAGGTGATCAACCAGAGCTTGATAGGTGTAGTTGCCATTCGTAAGCTCTGTTGATGCCTGCTGTACTACGTGACCCTTGATGATACTTGTGTTCTGTATTGCTACGGTATGGTAATCATCATTAGTCTCGGTGTAAGCGATATCACGGAAGTAGTTGACGAGCACGTTGTTGGTCTGCGTGTTCTTACTTCCTGGCAGATCGGCTTTCGGTGTGTATGCCAGCAGGTTCTGTGTCAGACCCTGAGTCTGGAATGCATCAAGACGTTCGTAGTCGAGCAATGGACCATAGCTATGATTACGGTCGGTGAAGTCGCCAGTTGTACCTGCCACTACACCTTGGTAACCATGAGTATCACCATTACCACCCGTGAAGTCGATGGCAGTCATGCCACGATGTGGTTTAGTTTCATAGTCGACACCATTGATAGTGAAGTTGTAGCTATCGACGAATGCAGCACGAGCATTGAAGATAACGCTACCATCACCCTTACCATCACCGTCACGATCCGCATTGTAAACTCCATTGCGGAAGTAAGCGGGTGCACGGAAGATACGATTCTCTGAACGGTCGTTCATATCGTTGATGAGCAATCCGTGCTTGCTGTTGTCCACTTCTTCTTCATTGCCTGTGGTATGGCTCTTGGCTGCAGCCTGTGGATGCGTAGCATGAGCGATAGTGTAACCATTAGCATCGTTCAGAATGTCGTAAGAGAGCTTCTGACCGAAGAAGATGTAGTCGTCAGGATAGATTGGGATGTATCCTTGTGTTGACGACAGACGCATATCGGCCTTCGTCGGTTTCTTGCCATCAGAGAATCTGAAATCACCATCGGCAACATACTTCTTCACGTAATCGACGTCGAATTGAGTTTTGTCGGCATCTGTATATTTGATTTCATACATCTGGTTTGCATAGGTCGTGATGTATCCCTCTTGACCAGGATTCTTGCCATTTGCATCGGTTATCAGATCGTATGTGTCTATATATCCAGCCTCGCCTGGTCGTTTGCCGTTAGCATCGATGATCTTATCTGTATTCTTCACG
The DNA here is from genome assembly GCA_902787555.1 of uncultured Bacteroidales bacterium. Taxonomy (GTDB): domain Bacteria; phylum Bacteroidota; class Bacteroidia; order Bacteroidales; family Bacteroidaceae; genus Colivivens. The sequence goes on along the minus strand of CADAGO010000001.1, from coordinate 143,966 downwards.
ATTGTGCCATCAGGCAGACGATAGAAGAGGTAGTTGCTGGTGCCTTCGTTCACTGTGCCGAAGAGTCGGTAGCGAGCCTCGAGGTAGTAGCGGTTGAGGTCGTATGCCACAGAACCGTTCACAAAGTCTTCAACTGGACGTTTGGTAATTTCAATAGTTCCTGTTGATCCAGTAAATGTGCTGTTTGCATCAGGATAATAGCTATTGATGACCCTTGCACCAGTACCAGGATTTGCATATACGGCCTGTCCGGAAGGTGTTGCAGATGTCCATACCCATGAGTTCTCGATATGTCCGTCACCTGTGTTTGCTATACCGCCGGTCGTAAAGTTACCCATCACACCTAAGTTATAGACTCTTCCGCAGAGGCTACCGAAGAGTGAGTTGTTCAGTCCTTTGACGGTATTACCGTTACCATGGAAGGTTCCACCGAAGCACGGGTTCGTGCCATCGCCTCCAATAGATGTCCATGATGGCAATTCTGAGTTGACTTCGCTCTGCAGGAAGAACTCCAGATCGTTGGCACCGGTGATTGTACGTGACTTTTCATCAACCTCTTCACTGTATTCTGTACCATAGCTGCTGTTGACGATGTCCCACATACCCTGCATAGCGTCAAGCTCGTTGTCGAATGTGCGTGGAACGTTATGTGAGTCAGTAAAGCTGATGTTGTTGCCATATGTGTCCTCTGACCTGCTGCTGATGTAAATCTTCGGGTCGCGGTCGTTGTCACGGTGGTTGATATACATGTGGTTAGGATCAGTGATGACATCTGCCATACGCTGGTAGTTAGCCACATGCAAAGGTACTGGGTCTGAGAATGTTTTACCCATACGAGTCAATGCATAGTAAGCTACATAGTAGTCGTTCTCATAGAAGTAGAGCGGTTCACTACCATTGAGATACTCTCGTCCGTTGCGGTGACGCTTTGCATGATCTTCAGTAGGATAGATCTCCCATCCACCACCGAGTATCGGGAATGCACCTTCTTGAATAGCAGGAATATCGAGACCGACTGTTTCGAGTGGCAACACGAGGTCTGGTTCCTTGAGCGAACCGATGACAGGTGTACCGCTGAGGAACTTGATACGTATGTTGATAATATGCTTCTCCACACGTGTCTCGTAGTTCATACCTTGAGCATCGCTCTCAGTGTATGAGTATTCATAGATAGCGGTGACGTACCGATCCTTCTGCAGTGCATTGATGTCAGCCGTTACAGGCACATAGAGTGTGGTTTCCTCAACAGGAACCTCACCATGGATATCAAAGGGCTGCTGATAGTTCGGAATCTGGCTCATCATGCTATAATTGATAATCGTTCCAACAGGGACGCTTGTTCCTTTGTCATAAGAATGACCAGCAATGTCATCAACCTGTGTTGGTGCTGATATATCATTACCTTCTGTGGTTTTGACATTATCATCATTAGCACCTACTTCATATTCCTCAATGCAGTAGAAATATGTACCTGCGCCATAAGATGTGCTATTAGGAATTATCACTTCTTCCACATTTGCTTGCTGTGTTCCAAGCGAAGCGTAATCTTTATGAGTGATAGTCTTACCTGCGTTGTACATGGTGCCTGCCACATCGAATGTCTTCTTCACAATGAAGGTGTGGAACTCATCACCGACTCCATCTCCATTTTCATCTTTCCAGAAATTGCCGTCCTTGTCTTTGAGGTGATCGTCACTTACAGCAAAGCTTGCATAGTACTTGCGGTCGTTTGGCAAGCTCTCATATTGGTCATTGTTGAGAGTGGTAGTATCATTACCCTGAATATGTACTGTAATGTTTGCATTATCCTTCACATACATAAACGCATCTTCGTTAGAGTTGAACGTTGCTGTATAGTCTATGCGAGTCTGTGTAGCATAGAGTGGATTAGTATTTGGATCTTTGTCAAACACTGTAATTGCATTATTAAGGTTGGTACCACCGACACCGCTAATGTAATCGGTATAGTCAGTGATTTCATCGTAGCGGTATGCACCATTTGATGCATCTGCAACATACTTATTGTAAAGCAAGGCATCGAGCGCATCGTAGTTGAATGAGAACAATGGTTTTTGCTCTTCACCTACAGATACCATTCTTTCACGTTCTTCTTTCAGCAACTGACCGTAGTCCACGCCATTGTAGTTCTTGCCTTCTTCGTAGTATTTACCTCCCCATGAGCCTTCCGCTATACAGTAGAAAGCTGGCTGGAAGTTACCTTGTATCTCGGGATACCATGTGTCATATTCCGCTTTGCCAACCAACTGGTTAAGTACACGGTAGTCTCCGTTAGCAACAAGTACGGTATTTACACAGATGTAGGCAGGTTCGAAGTATGTTGAATTGTTGGTAATATGACTATAGTCTGTTTCTGAGATAGGAGTGCCCTTGGTAAATGACTTCAAAACACCATTTACACTCACTTCACAATCTTCTTTTGCCATGTATGCAGCTTCGAATTGTGCCTGAGTAGTACTTGCATGACTTGAAACGTCATTAGTCTGCATTGCATATACATTATGCGAGATGATCTCATCTTGGTTGAAGTAATATTGTCCGTATGTACCAGAGGCGTTACATGTAAATGTTGCACTCTTGATATAAGCGTCTAACAATGCCTTACGTTCTGCTTCAGTTGTACATGCATCTAACAATTCCTGTAATTTGGCCTTCTTGATTGGGTCAGCAGGATCTGTTGTCTGATCAATTAAGTGACGATAGTAGTCATCCCACTTCGATGGGTTAGAGAAATCAACCGTAAGCAGATATCCGTTGCCATTGTTAACCTCATTGATAATGCTGAAGCATGATTTTGCTGAGAGAGGTTGGTTCATGTCGTCAAGAATATCATTACCTTCATCGTCCTTAGCAATGGTCTCATCTTCAATGCTATTGTATGCCGCCAAACTGATTGTCTGGCCTGGATAATACTTCGTGCCATTGATGGTTGCCTCAGTGTTGCAGACCATTGCACCGGTTTCTACGACGAACATACTGCGCTCATCTGAAGAGGCATTGTACCAATCCCAATAGCTGATAGGATCACCCTGTCCGTATTTCTTGATAATAGCGCCGTTGACGATAGAAACAGAGTCGGACACTGACAATTCTGGATTATCCGCATTGTACTGATAGCTTGGCAGTTGTGATGGGTCGGCATAGAGACCTGGAACTACATTGAGCAGACGCAACTTGGCATTGCCCTGAATGGCCATGGTGAGTGGTATGTTCAACTCTGTGCTATAGGCATCAGCTCCACCAGTATATGCCGATACAAGTTGCTCATAAACATAAAACTCGCCTCGGATGTACCAGTAGTGTGCTGGCGAAGCACCTGAGCCAGCAAAGCTCTTTGACTCTGGGAAGCAGTCGTCAAGGATACGTTTCGGCTGTGAATGTATAAAGTTACCCGAAGTCTGCATTTCGTCGGTTGCTGATGCAGCAGAATAGGTGAATGCACGGTTAGTTACCAAACCCTCGTTTGCATCGGAGATTACATCGGCAAATTGACCTTCCGCATTGTAGTGTGGCGTTCCATGGATATTTTTTGCATAGACATAACCACCACCTTCACCCGTACTTGCATTGATAAGGTCGAGTTCAATAACACCAGTAACAGGACCATACACTTTATTGCCATTGTTGTCAAGTTCTTTCACAATCTCAAGGAACACACCAGATGCGAGTGCAATCATGTTGGGTGCCGTACCATCGTTGCGGACGTTCTCGCTCAAATGAGCTTGCTTCCATTCGTAATATGTTTGTGTTCCATATCCTGAAGATGGTCTAAATTCTGAACCTTCACTGTTGGTCTTACGTGCATCAGTGAATTTTACGTCGGATGTGACACCTCCGAGGAACTTCACCACGTTGTAGATACCAAAGTAGCTACCATGATCGGGCTGTCCTGACTGGTGGTTCTGGTTGAGCGACAACTCACCCACACGGTTGATGGTGTAGTTGGTGTAGTCTGCCTCAGCCTCGTCCTGTGCACGGTCGATCGCTCCATGCAAAACAATTCGGCTGCCTTTGATGCCGCAGAAGTCACAACGTTGTAAGGTGTTGATATAGCGGCCATCATTGACTCTGGACTGCTGACGTTTCCAATGGGCTTTATCTTCATCACTCATGCCATCGTATATGCCACTCATGATGATATCGTTTACATTGTAAGTTTTATATGCTGTAGTACATATGTACTGTGTCAAGTAGAATGACTGCTGGCGTGGTGTGAGTGCATTAAATTCTGCATCGTTATCCACACCTCTTGACAATGAATACCAGTCTGTACCATAGTTGGTGATATTGAGTTCGCGGTAACCATCGACGAATGTAAGGTTTCCGTCGCCGTAGAGTCCTCCTACGCCGCTACCACCGACACTGATGAGGTCGCGACTGTAGATATCAACCACGGATGCGGTAGAGTTACCAAACACTGTCTTCGAGAATGCCATAATCTTATCACTACCGGCAGATACATTACCTCCGGCAAATACAGCATTATAGATGGTGATACCTGATTGGTCTATTTTTCCCCATTTAGCCTTATCGCCTGTGGCTGGAGTTGTCTCGGTTCCGTAGTTACCTTCGTTTGTAAGTTTGTCGAGATCTGTGTTAGGGATGAAGCTACCTGTGGTATATGTCTTACTACCGATTGTCACATCCTCTAACGCCTTTCCATAGGCCTTTACTTTTACACGAGTGTCTTCTGACAGTAATTTAGAGCTATAGTTTTCGTAATACCATCCGTCGGCTTGCTTTGCATATTGGCTATACACGAAACCAACGTTGCCGCCACCGAAGACATTTCCATAACCGTTTGTCAACCCGTCGGGAGTTCCAATGGTTCCAAGGTGGATGTTTACATCGGTTTTTCCAAATACGTAACCGTTTGTGTTGCCTTCGGATCTGTCCTCTGTCTTCCAGTTATTGAAGCCTCGACCACCACCGAAGACATCACGCAGCACATGGCCGCCCCACATGGTAACATGGGTCTCACCTGGCTTGTAGATAGTTACATCTAATTCATTGGTAGAAGTGTTCTTGGTTTGTGTTCCACGTCCGATGGTTGCAATCTCGCCTCCACCATACATGCTGTTACGGATAATACCGTCCCAGAGGGTGAGGTTGGCAATATCGACATCACTATTGGCTGCGTAACCTCCACCAAAGGCGTTACCTGCCTCAAACATGATGTTGTCGGCAACAGCATCTTGGTCGATTTCTTCCACGAAATAGTAATCCTCGCTGCTTAGGTCATCGCCTCGTTTCAAAGGTATATACTTCACAAGGCCATCTTGGATTGCAAGCCTATAGTAGTTGTTCTCTGAATCTGTAATATCGTCCTTATGCTTATTCTTGTATCCTATACATCCATTGAAGATGTCGAGGTTGGCTGTACCACGCACTACACCACCTTCACCGCCCGCATAGGCATTACGGTTGATGGCAGGCACACCATTGAAGAAGAAGAATTCGTCTTCATCAAGGTCGGGGTCTGCTTCGTGAGCTTCGAGATAAGCAGTTCTGATATCTTTTTCGGGGCGACCTACGATGACGTGAGTCTCTCCCAATACATCATCATTAAGGTACGTGCCAGGTTTTGACATATCGTGCTTGCCAACAGGACCTTCCCATCCGCCACCATAGACGTTACGAGCCTGACCGCCCTTGATGTAGGCCGTTGAGGAGGCTGTGAACGATTTAAGCATCAAAGTATCCTGCACGCAACCTGTGGTACCTGCAGCATAGAGGTCCTTGGTTACGGTGCCACCGAGCAGGTCGATGTAGGAAGTACCGCTGAGAACAGCCGTTGTGCGGTGACCGATCTGTGTCCAGTGTGATTTCTGGGTGTCGTTGAAAGCATCGTATTCGTTTGCACCAACAGTTGCACCGTTCTGATAACCAGCATAAGTATTGTATGCAGCCAAAGCAGCATCATACTTCGCTCTGGCTTCTGCGTCCAGCTGATCGGGAGTTTCTGCACTTGCCATATAGTGGGACGGCTGCGGCTGAGTGTTTCCCGTCCAGTTGCCGTCAAACCGATATGTATAGATATGGCTACCGAGTCCGGCACCGTATGCATAGTTCAACACGGTGGCCCCTCGGTGGATGTGTACGTTGGTGTTGTATTTTTCTGCGATGGTAATGTCGCCAGTTCCGTCGCCTTCAGCATCAGGGATGTTGTTGTTGAAGTCGGCGTATAGCTGGTTGCTATGAGCCAAAGCATTGGTAAGTCCTCCATGGTCGTATGAGGCATCGCCCGTAGTGGCATCAGTACTCAAATAGTTACCTGGTATGGCGAGGCTCCATCCTTTGTCTGGTTTTGATGCAAGAGCGGTGATCGTTTCCTTGTTATATACACATCCGTTTTCACCGCCGCCGTAAGGCTCAAATACCTTAGCTCCGTCGAACAGATTGACCTCAGTGTATTGTGCCCATGTGTTTTCTCCATAGCCGGCACCAAAGATGTTAGCATGAGTGTCTCCGAATGTCTGGTGTCTGTATTGCACAGGAGCGTGGATATTGACATGGGTATAGAGTGTACGACGATAACTGTTGTTACCACCATAGATGGTCCTGACGCGAGCATCTGCGCTCTTGAAGTTCACGTTCGACTCATACACGTCGCAAGGGTAGAGGTTACCCAGCGGATTGCCGTCTGCAGAAGCTACACCGTATGCACCACCATAGAGGTAGTTCATATTGATGGTAGAACCAACGGGTACATTGACGATGGTGCGGCGTGTGAAGCCTTCCTTATAGCTACCGCCATAGACAGAGTTGATTTTACCACGCACAAGGTCGATGACTGCAGCAGCTGTGACATCCGTTGTCGATGCTGCTTCTGCTGTTCGTACATCGGCAGCAGCTAATTTCATACCTACACCGCTATAGTCACCAGCACCGAAAACTTCGAGGGTTGCAAACTGTTCAGCGTCAGCAGGAATGTCGATGAGAACATAGCTGTTGTCTTGCAGTAAATCCTTGTCGATTTCATTAAAGTATCCTTGACCTGCACCATATACTCGTCTGACGCTGCTATTCTCGTCATATTCCGGACGGAAGTTGACGAAAGCGTTACCGATAGCTGGCTTGACGAATTCGCCCTTCGCAGAACCTTCATTGTTGGTATATTTAGAGTAGAGATTCTGATCCTTATAGTTGTAGGCTGCCTTCGCACCACCGAAGATGTAGTTCGCCTTTCCCTTGAGATACTCAACGTAAGCAGTAGCAGTGAGCAAACCGTTGTTGTAAACCTTACCGTTTGCATCGGTGCTTACGCGTTCAGAGAAGCTCTTGGACCCCTTAATCTGACCGCCAAAGTCGTTTGCACCGTAGATATTATTGGTAATGCTAGGAATGGTTGATGCACCGGCTAGTCCCACGTAGGTCTCAGCATACTCTTCGATATCGGCATTACATGCACCGCCTATCACATCGTAAGCAGTACCGCCAATGAGGTTAACTGTGGTGTGACCCGTAACAGGACCTTCAAAGCCACCTCCGTAAATCTTGTCTGCATTACCCGCTATGAGGTTGATGGTGGTATTGTATCGGTTTTCTATTTCACCTGTGCGGTCACCTATATGCTTTCCATCTGGTATAGTGGAAGACGAGGTATATCGTTCCAGATTACCTACTACACCCATTTCGCCACCACCGAATACCTTGATGATGTTGGCTGCATCGGAAATATTGATAATCGTGTTACCCCAGATTTCAGAGTCAGCACCATAGCCTGCACCAAAGGCACTAAGGGCTGTGTTGAGCACTGAATCGCGGTGTACGGCAAGAGACTCTATTTCATCTGTTCCATTATCTCCAACATAAGTTTTTACCGCAGGTGAAATGGCGTCTTTCTTGATGTTGATGGTCACACCACCGTTGATGTATCCACTCTGATAGCAGCCTCCATAGATATTGCCGCCGATGAACATCTTTTTGTCTGTCTTGTTCCAATCAAGAGAGAAAGTGTTTGCTGCTACATCGTATGTAAGCTTACGTGGCTCAAGCCTCATGCCATCAATGTCGAGTGTCACCTTGTTTGTTCCTGGAGTACCAGTGATAAATCCTCCTTCGTGGAAGGCGTTATAAGTGCCAATCTCTACATTGGCATTGTTACATCCACCTACGAGTTTTTCAAAAATGACAAATTTATTGAGGTAGCCGACATCAAAAATTTCGCTGGCAGACATACTTCCCCTGTTTCCACCACAGAAGAACGAACCTACCTGGGTGGTGTAGTCGGTATAATCTTCATCAAATTCGACTGTTGGCTTGATGGCTACCTCTACTCCATGCATATATTCCTCGAAGTCAGTAGAATTGGTAAGATCCATCTGGCTAAAGCCGTCCTCTTTATATTTGGCGAGGATATCCGTATCCGTCCAAGAGCCATTCACCTTTTCGTGGATTTTCCCATTAATCATGTTCTCTCCATTGCTGCCGAGGAACATCGACTTGGCCACCACATACGAACCAATCCTCAGATCGGCCGAAGCTTCTGCCAGGTATCCTTGTATCGCTCGGAGGGTAGCACTGTTTCCACCGCAGTAGAGCGCACCACCGATATATGTGATATTATCACTTGTTCCCTTTACATGAAGCAGTGTTTTCCCTACATTCGGGCGGTGAAGATTTAGGGCTTCAGCAGAAGATAAAGAGTCTGGATCATAGTCATAGTAGAAATCTCCCCAGAATGGGTCATCTTTCAAATCCGCATTGTCGGTATAGGCATACGAACCGTTACCTCCACCATAGACATCTCCGAGGATGCTGTGATGGATTTCCACTTGAGTGCCGTGATAGACGTTGCCTGAGATATCATTACCTCCATAAACATTGGTGATTTTACCTCCAGTAATCAATACGCGGGCTGCATAAGAAGCATCGAAGGTCGCAACCGTTGTACCTACTTGGAGTCCGTCAGCATCCACCGTTTCTTCTTGCAATATGGCTTCTCCATTTTTGCTTTGTGGGTTGACATCTGCCATACGACATCCACCATAGACGTTGTTGATGACCATGTCGTTGCCGGAAATGGCAAGCAGAATTCCATTCTCATAAGTCATGCCACCCATATTACCGCCTGAATAGAGGTTGTCGATTGTACCTTTCGTCAGATGCCAAGTAGGACGGATGTCCATATCGACCTTGTTGTTGCCACCGAATACGCGGTTAAACTGATAGGTGGGCTTATTGTCGGTGAACCAATCATCTAACCATCCATAAGTCTCAAGGAGGGTCTTATCAGCTGCTGTAAGCGTCGCTAAAGAATTGAGATCGGTCTTATTATTGAGCGTGATATCAGTTACGGTATTGACTGTTGCCTTGTTACCACCACCAAATACCTGACCGAAAGCACCTGATTGCAGGTTGATAGCAACCTTGGCGATATCAGGTTCTGTAAACTGAGCGTCAGAAGTGGCAATCACTTCGTCTCCGGATTTTACCTGATAAACTCCATCAACTTGCTCTGTACCATACGTATAATCGCCATTTCCGCCACCATACAACTTAGCAATGTAGATAGACTTGGTCTTCAAATCGTCATCCGACTCATTAATAGTCGATTTCACCTTCGCACCACCTTCAACTTCGCCAGCAATATCATTGCCACCATATACATTGCCGATAATGATTCTATTGGTTGAAGTGGTACCGTCGATAGTAACCGACGTATTACCATGCACACCAGCCATGCGGCCGCCACCGAACACATTCTTAAGCTCACTGCTGCGGATGATGACCGACGTCATGTCGTCAGCTGTGGATTCATCCACATCTGATGTTGATGCATCATCTTCCGTCGCAAAAGTGTAGGACGACTTTTCTGTTCCTACCGCTCCTTGATTACCACCTCCATAGACGTTTCCGCCGATGGTGATAATAGGGGCACTTTCTGGCTCTTGTGCCTGCATGTATAGCGCATTGAACGGTAACAGGCAGGCCACCAAGAGGCTCTTGATGACTTGTGATCGGGTTTGTATATTCATTATCTGTGGCATATAGCGTATTGTTTTTAATTCTTTTGATAAATGGTTTATAGAGTCCGATATGAGCCGATTGAGGCTATGAACCTACATGGGGACGAATCGTAGGATTGTCGAGGTCTGGCTCAGAGAGTTGGTAGAGGTAGGTCGGTGTGATGACGAATCTCACCGTGTAGCTATTACCTCTTTGTATGGGGTCAGTTGTATTTAACTGAATAATATTATCTGCTTTACATCCTTCTCTCACCATATTGTCTTGTAGGTCGTAAACGTCGTAATACGACGTGATTTTGAATGAGGTGTTGAGGTAGGGTGTGAAATAGCCTGGGACAGAGAGCCGGCCAATCCCTTCAACGGGGATATAGTCAAGTGCCGAAGCCGCTGTTCCTGATTTATCGTAAATGACTGCAGGATGAACACTGACGTTTGTTCCTTCTACATCTACGACCGAATAAACAACATCATAAAGCGAACTATTGCTACCTGGAATGGTGACCGTAAGGTTACGTTTCTTTGGGGTGTCTCCGCTTGCGGAAATTTCCACTTTACGGAGCTTGATCTTACGCAAATAGCTGTATTGAGTAGCAACGGAATACTCGAGATTAATACATGCAAAGAGATGATCGAGCAAGAGATAGATATAGTTTCCTTCTTCTTTTGTTCTGCCCTTATAATAGAAATAACCAAGTTCGACGTTTTCTGTGGTCAAAGGGGCGGTAATCGGTGTATCGAGTCCTTTCACTCCTGTGACGACGCAAACATCGGCTAGAGTTACTGCATCAATTCCGTTGAAGTTGATGACGGCTTTGTTTTCATAGCTGCCGTTGTTTGACGAAATACTCGCTGATGGGGTAAGGCTCGCTGGCATGAAACCATATACATAGTATTCTTTGCCTGCCCTTAAACGGACATTGGATGACCATCCTGTATTGGTGATGAAGTTATCTGTGTCGAGTTCTTCTTTTGTATAATCATAGACGAAATTACCTTCTGTGTTTACAGTAGTCGTGCCATTTTCAATAAAATATGCATGAATGGAGGCATATTCCGAACTTGCCTGAGGGTAGAGATTACGGAAAATGAGATAGTCTTCTGGCAGGGTGATGTTGTCGTAAGGTACATCTGCACGTGTCTGCAACTGACCTTCATCCGTAAAGGGTCGTGTGAACGGAATGATTTGAAGCACGTCCCTGTCTTCTTGCATATCAGAAGAGTCTTCGGAGCAGGCAGTCATAAGGAGTGACATCGAACTGACCATCAAGAGGGTCTTGATGGCTGTCGAATAGATATGTTTTGCGTTTACTGACATATATTGTAATCGTTTTATTTCTTCTTAATTATATACTACAGTGCCTGATTTACCAGTTGTAGACAGGATGGTTAAATGTCTCTGCATTATTCCAACCTTTGATGCCGACTTGTACTTCATCGAAGATAACTCCGCCACCTTCAAGAATCTTGAAGATATAGGTATAGCTATAGTTTGCATCCCAACTCATAAACTCGGCAGGTACGTAGGCGGTCTTCTCAACGCCCTCTACATTGAGTGTCATTTGGTACACTCCCTGTGAAGCGATTGGAAATACCGTGTACCAGGTGAGGTGGGCAGGGTCGTCTGCATCACCAACCCAGTAATCCTGGGTAATGGCAGCCAGCGTATTTGATGTTGAAGGTTCGGTGGTGATGGTTTCAGCCGTTTCTGTCCCTGTGAGGGGATAGGTGACTGTCACGGTGCCACTTTGTGGTATCTGCTTCGTATCATCGGCTGGTTTGAAACTGATATTCGACAGTGTAGCGTGTGGTATTTCTAAGCCTTTGGCAAAGGTAAACATGACACGTACCCGCGCGAATGGCTTGATGAATTCGAGTTGTACTACATCAGCGTATTTATTGCTGGAGTTGATGTTGTTGTTGCTGAACCAAAGCCTTGAGAAATAGGGGGTAGCAGCAATTGTTGTTTCAGACGTAGCATCGGCTGTGATGGTGAATGTAACCTTCTCACCTGTTTTTGTCACGTTAAGAGCAGAACCTATTGCAGAGGATGGGGTTGCGCCAAAGAATCGGTATGCTTTCGCATCGAAGTCCCAGTATTTGATGGTCTGGTCGTCTATCCCGATATAATCCCAATCATGGGTGTTCGTCAGGGTGGTGTTAGCCGTATTTTCAGCCCATTGTACCTTATACTCTTGCATCACGTTCTGAAGTTCACCATAGTTGTAGGGAGAAGTCGTTGTGCCCTCTCCGCTTATTAAAGCTTTGTTTTTGTACGCCCAAACCGTGAATTCTGTATTCTTCGTTTCCAGTCCTTCTGCACGGGTACCTGCTTCCACATTGGTGGCTTCTGGGAGAGAGGCTCCAAAGGAAATCGATGTCTGCAGTTCCGGCTCTTCGGGAGAGTCGTTGTCACTTGAACAAGCTGTCAGACACGTCAGAAGAGTAGCAACTATGAGTGCCATAGGGGTCATAGTGCTCTGTGGGGCGGATAATATGCTTTTTGTTCGGTTCATTCGTCTTTTTATGTTATGCACGCGTGTGCGTGTTCCTTTTTTAATTATTTGTACTATTTGTCCCGAGGTGACCGTCACCTTTTTTCGGAACTGATTTTCTATTTGTTCCAAGTGGAGGAGTCGAACCTCCACTTGGTAGTTGAAAAAGGTCTTTTATGAGCCTGTAGCTACTTTGATGACCTTATATGTCTTCGTGGCATCTGATGCAAGAGATGTCAAAAACTCGAATACATAAACTGTACCTGCCGTTCCAGCTGTGAACTTAGCACCGTTTACACTGATTGCATTACCCGTTGGTGAATCTTCGGCTTCAATCTGAGTAACAGCGGAAAGCGAAGTGTTGGCCTTTGTTACAACTAACTTCCATTTGTTAGCATCTTTTATTGTCCATGTGGTCGGATTGGCCTCATTATCCTTTGTGCCATTTGTCAAAGCGTTTTTAACTGACTCTTCAGAGATGACCTGAGCAGCCGTAGCAGCAGGTATATCACCAGTATCTGTGCTTGGTTCAAGTGTCACCGTGTACAGGTTCGCATTCGTGCCCACAGTCAGCGTTTCGTTGCTGGTGCCGTTGTTCACAACTACGTAGATAATATTACCTGCCTTGTACTCAGCATCAGCTGTGACTACTTCGCCTTCAGAGTAGGTCGTGATGCTCGGTGTTGCTACAGTCGTAATCGTTTCCTGAACACCGTTCTCGTCGTCCACAACTACTGCATTCAGCGTGATAGGGGTGAGACCTGTAACAACATTCCCATGTTCGTCAACACCCGTTGAACCGTTGGTCATATCTGATAGCTTGAAGATATAAGTATAGGCATAGTTGGGTTGCCATTTAGCAAATTCTGCAGGAACCACTGCTGACGCGTTGTCAACAGTGATGTCTTCACCTGAACCGTCGATAGATACGAGTGTGTATTTAATGCGAAGCAGAAGGTTGGTACCAACTTCACAAGGCAGAACGGTTTTATAATGCTCAATCTGGTTGCTGCTGTTATTTGGGTCGGCAACTTTTCTGCCTCCAGGGTATGTTGCAGTGTTCGATGTGCGACCTATCCAACCTGTTGTGGCAGTTCCCTCAAGTCTCTCAGCTGTTGCAAAGTCTGTCAAAGCATCGAACGTGAGGGTAGAAGACGTTGTGGAACCAGATGCTGGTGCAAAAGCCACATGGGCTTTGTTGTAGTCAGGATCTGTCCTGTTTGCCCATCCTGTTGTCGGGAACGTAACAGTCAGTTTACCACTACCAGCAGGAAATACTGCAGTAGAAGTATACAACGTTGGAGTCGTAGTTGCTGTTCCACCAGTTGCAGCATTGTAGAACAGAATGTCTTTCACTGCATAGCCAGGAATAGTCTCATAAAACGCCATACGTATCTTTGTGGCTATTGAGCGGAAATTGAACGTAACGACTTTTCCGTAATCACTCACATTGTCGCGATTGTAGGCGGTTACAAGATCGGAAATATAGCAAGCTGACAGTTCTTCTGCTGAGCCTATAAGCGTGTATGACTTTGTTTGCTTATCAATTGCTGAAGCTGTTGCATAGGTTGGAGTGGTTCCTGTACCCTTGCCTAAAGAATAGGCTGCAAAGTCATATTGAGGAGCACTATAGTCCCAATACTTTATGGATTGAACAGCATTCGCTGGTAAGGTGGAAATACTCGTGTTACCTGCTCCATAAGGCGAAAGGCCTACATATTCCCAATTACTGCTGTTTGTTGTAGTCGTGTTTGCCGTGTTTTCAGACCATTTTGCATAGTATTGGTCGAATACGAATGTGGTTGGGGTTGTTCCTTTTGTTCCTGCTAACACAAACTGATTATTCAGCTTCTCTGCGGCATCAGCACCAGTAAGTTCAGCACGCGTCAGTCCTTTATCCACAGAGCTGAAGATGATTTCTGCGGTTTTACCTGATTCGGGTCTGACCGCTGGGTTGAAATCCCCAACGAACTCTTCGCTCGAACAACTGACAAGTGTTGCACTTGCGATGGCTGCGATGATTAGATGATTTTTTTTCACACTATCGAAATGTTAATTTTCTTTATTCCACTGTTTTTGAGGCTCTACCTTACCGAAGGGGTACCGAGCACCTACCGAGCACTTACCGAGCCTTCAGACATGTTTGTCTTATTTTGCCTTTTCCCTGTCCTTTCTGCTCCTTCTTCCCTGCCTTCTTCTTTGGCTTCCTCTCTGAGGGGGCATCGCGGTATCGTAGCGATGCTTGCGACGACGGAAGATTTATCTTCCCAAAGGAGGCACGAAGTGCTTAGGGGGCGAGAGGCCGGAGTTAGAGTGGGCTTTTTTTGTTACCAAGTGGGGAGTCGAACCCCACTTGGCTAAATGATTGAAGATTACTGTACCTTGATAACCTTAGTGTAGTATTCACCGTCGTTCTTGGTGTACTTGTCGAAGTAAGTCTGTCCTACAACTTCATTAGTCTCGGTAGCTTCTACGTATGAATTGGTGTTGAGCTCAAACCAGTTGTCAGTCTGCTGTGGCAGGATAACGCAGTAGGTGTAAACCTCTACGCCATTTTCTGTCGTTTTCTTGTAGTATGCAACACCATCTAGAGGAGTCTGATCGTTGTTTGGTGTGTACGCTTGGTTTTGTTCATCGAAGACATAGAGTCCTTCATTAGCGAAACCTTCGTAAGCCACGTTGTGTGCAGCCTGATAGCTCTGACCATTGTTTAAGGTGTAGTAGTAGGTTGTACCAGTTACTGCATAGCCAGAAGCAATAGTATTACCTTGAGCATCAAGATAAAGGTTGCTTACACCCTGACCAATGAAAGGTGACACCATTGTATATACGTCGTTGTTGTCTTTACTGAAGTACTTCACACCCTTCTGAGCATCACCATTTGAGGCGGTGTAATCATAGCGATACTTGGTCTGACCTTGACCGAAATCACCCCAGTTCTGAGCCTGATACTTCTCTTCAGTTCCATTTTGAGTTGGAGCAGTCTTTGTATAAACAAATGCATA
Source organism: uncultured Bacteroidales bacterium (assembly GCA_902787555.1). Classification (GTDB taxonomy): domain Bacteria; phylum Bacteroidota; class Bacteroidia; order Bacteroidales; family Bacteroidaceae; genus Colivivens. Next base: position 128,480 of record CADAGO010000001.1, on the reverse strand, counting down.
GGTTCCAGCTGCTGGAGTGAAACTGATGGCCTTTGTCTCATTTCCTGTAGCTGCAATCTCAATGGCATTGCCGTCAGCACCGAATTCTACAGTGTTGGTGTAATCAAATTGTGCTGCTTTTAACTCAAGTCCGCTACGGCCCACGATACCATTTGCAGCATCGTCTCGCATAGAGAGAGCATCAACGACTTCTGCTTCAGTCGTTCCTTCTGTGATGGTGTAGAGAGCAGCTTTACCTGCTAAGTCTACAATTGCATCACCTTCATTAACTGTAACGAAAATTTTGTTGTTACCGGCAGTGTACTCGTTCTTATTTACTACAGTAGAGTTCTGCTGATAGGTGGTGATACTTGGAGTCATCACAGTGGTAATGGTCTCTTGAGTCATGTCTTCTTCTGCGTTCACTACGACTGCATCGAAGGTGATTGGGTAGAGACCTGCTGGGTCGCTGTTGATTGTGGCATCATCAGGCTGAGTTGGGTCGTAAAGACCTGTGCGGCCATTGGTCTTGTCAGAAATCTTGAAGAGGTAAGTGTAGGCGAAGCCTGGCTTCCATTGTGTGTAGATAGATGGAATTTGTGCTTTTGCGTTCTTTACTTCGATAGTCTCACCACTACCATCGATAGATTCGAGCGTGAAGTCAACACGGAGGTTGAGGTTTACACCTGATTCGTTTGGCAGATAGACAACATAGTAGTTATCATCAGCATTGCCTGCGAATGTTGCAGTGCTCGAACTACGACCTAAGAATACTTTTCCCGGAGTTTTTTCACCTTCTTCAGCAATGGTGTAGTTCAGAGTACCCCAGTCAACGGTAGTGGTCTGTTCAACACCTTGCAGGGCAGAGAAGCTGACATGAGCCTGATTGTTGTCTGCATCATTAGAATCTACAGTTGGGAAGGTAACAGTATATGTACCTTCTGTATAGATGTCTGCTCCAGCTGAGAAGATGGTAGCATTGTCAACAATCTGACCAGGTGCAACTACACCTGGAGTGTTAGCATCGCCTTGAGTAGTAGCGTCCAACTCACCGCCTTTGGTGTAGAACTTCATGCTCTTTACAGAGTATCCAGGAACGGTCTCGTAGATACCGATACGTACCTTGGTACCAAGTTGACGGAACTTGAGGGTAACAGGATCCTTGTATGTACTATTGCCTTTCTTTACGGTTACAAGGTCAGCGATATAGCATTCCCTGAGGTCTTCTGCTTTACCAGTAAAGGTATATGCCTGCGTTGCATTGGCACCAACGCCAGTTCCAGGAGTAATAGCAGATACGAGTACACTTCCTGCAGGGATACCGTTAGCCGGCTGTTCGTAGATAGCATCCTTCTTACCAGTTGACCAAGCAATGAAGTCATACTGATTTGCAGAATAGTCCCAATACTTAATCTTTTGAGAGGTGATACCGTGGTCCTCAGCATGCTTGATGAGACCTTTGCTTACATACTCCCAGTTGGACGAATTGGATTCTGTAGTGTTAGCTGTGTTAGCTTCCCATTCAACTTTGTAGTTGTCAAATACAATACTACCGACAGAGCCGGTTTGATCGCCTTTGTAGCCTGAAACGACAAATCCTTTACCAAGTAATTCTGCAGCATCAGCACCAGTAATATCGGCACGGGTCATAGCCTTGAAATAAGAACCAAAGCTAATAGGTACTTCTTCGGTTGGTATAGAAACGATTTCTTCTCCACCGAATTCTTCACTTGAGCAGCTTACAAGTGTTGCACTTGCAATGGCTGCGATAATTAACAGATTTTTTTTCATAAGTTTGGTTTTTTGAAAAAGTTTATAAATATTTTTATTTCTCTTTTGTCTCAAATTTCTTTAGAAACAGAGGGGGTTGTTATTCGTCTTTCTTGTCGAAGTCCATTTCGTGAACGATTTCGTTATCTGTCACTTCGTCTACCACTACAGCATCGAAGGTGATTGGGAACAGACCCTCAGGATAGATATGTTCTGGGTCGGTGCTTCCGTTCGTGTCTTTTGTTATCTTAAATATATAGGTGTAGGCATAGCCTGGCTTCCATGCTGCACTTTCAGCAGGAATCTGAGCTGTGGCACCATATACCTTAATGATTTCATGCATACCATCGGTTGACTCGAGTGTGTAGTCAACGCGAAGTTTGAGGACAGCTCCTACCTCTTGAGGCAGGATAGCTGTAAAGTACTTGTTGTCTTTGTCGCCAGAGAATGTAGCATCGGTAGATGACTGCCCGATAGCTGTCTGTGGGAATGCTCCGAGCTGACCTGATGCCTGCGCATCACCGCTGAAGGCTACATGTGCCACGTTGTTGTCTTGGCTGTTAGGCTCGTCCAATGTAGGATAAGAGACTGTGTAGGTTCCTGAGGTGCTGAAAAAGTTGTTGGCACCATAGAGGAATGCAGTAGTTGATGGAGTCGTGGCAGCATCATCAGCATAGAACTTCACTCCCTTCACTTCGTAGCCGGGAACGGTTTCGTAGAGGGCAAGACGTACTCTTGAGGCGAGGTGGCGGAACTTGATGGTAACAGGATCTGTTCCGTAACCATCAGCATTGCGTTTCACGGTAACGAGATCGGCGATGTAGCAACCCGCAAGGTCGGCTGCAGAACCGGTCATTGAATAGGCCTCTGTTTTCAGCTTGGCAGGATCGATGGCAGTAACGGCAATTTTGCCTGCCTTCGGACTGTTTCCGTCCCAATCAGTTGCTGCGGCTGCTGGCTCGTTGCTACCCAAAGAATAAGCTATGAAGTCATACTGTGGATAGCTGTTGTCCCAGTACTTTACGGTCTGAGCGTTGGCAGCAGAGTTGTAGTACTTCTCTATGTTGGCATACTCCCAGTTTGCGACGTTGGACTCTGTGGTGTTGGCTGTGTTGGCTGCCCACAGAACTTGGTAGTTGTCGAACACGATGCTTGACTGGTCGCCTGTAGAGGCGCTGAAGTCAGATTGATTTCCTTTATAGCCGGTTACGATGAATCGGTTGTTCAAGAGAGAGGCAGCATCTTCACCAATAATATCGGCACGCGTGATAGCCTTAAAATAGGATCCAAAACTGATGGGAGATTCTACGATTTCTTCAACAGGAACAGGATTGGGCTCATTATTCTGCCCAAAGTATTCCTCGTTGGAGCAACCCGCCATCATGATGGCGGCAGTTGTGAGAAGCATTAAATAATTTCTTTTCTTCATAAGCATTCTTTCAATTTGTTGATCTTTTTAGGTCTTATGGGTCATGTTTAAGTTTTGTATTACATTGGGAACTCCCACGTGCCGCCATCCTCATAGTCCTTTACGACAGCATCGAATGCTGAGCCGCCTGGCCGGATTGGAACTGGGATAGTGTCCATATCAAGCTCAATGGTGAGCACGCCTCCTTTGTAAAGTTTCTGTACTTGGTCGGTCATGTCGAACACAAACGTGGAGTCGAGACCATTGTTAAACAGCATGGTGACATCCATGTAGTGACGCTCTTTTTCTTCTTCCTCCCCTTCACTGCGTGTCTTGTTTCTTGTGTTGAGGTTACACATACCGAAGGTCATGAGTCGTCCTCCGGCGATATCGACTGACTCACCTTTCATATCGCGGTTTTGCTTGAAACGCATATTGAAATGGACGGTGATAGGGTCGGTGCCTGATGTCCCTGTGTTGAGGTTCACCGTACGCGCCATTGCTGAGAGGTTGCCTGAACCTTCTACGCCGACAATCTTATTGTGATTGTTGTGCAGAATGATCTGGGGCAGATAGATGTATGTCACAGGGTAAAGCAAAACTTTCATATGCTTAATCCATGCTTCGGAGGCGGGGTCATATTCAAAACCTTCGAGGTTTTCATTGACCTCAATATTCTCTTCATAAGCAGCAAAGAGGGCTTCTGGCTCATAGAAAGCGCGGGTATAGCGTGGTGCATGATATCTGCTTGTCACCATCGTCTGGTTTGTATAGGCTATGACGGAATCGAGCGAAGTGGTTTCATCAAAGTTCAAACTCTGTACACCATCGAGTGTGACTACATCGTTCCACACGAGCAGATCCCAGAATCCCCAGTTATAACGTCCGCGGAAGGTCTTTCCTGAAATAGCGTTCGCAATCACCTGGGTATGGGGAGCTGATGGGTTACTGTAGGTATAATAACGTCGTATGTGGAAAGCATTCGGCTCTGTGTAGCCGATGTTGCCGAAAATCTGTTGGTCGATTTCATCCCATCCGTAATACCACTCAGCTTTCCAGTCGTAAGTCACACCATAGTCGAACACATAATCCCAGTAAGCTTCAAGATCAAGGTCGATGATTGGCAGATTAGTCACGATAGGTGCTCCTTCTTCGTGTAAGTGCAACTTTGGTTCTCGCTCGCACGCGAGCGCTAAAAATAAGGTGACAACAACAGTAACTAACAGAACACTTGTATGCTGAAAGGCTGCAATGCACCAACTGCATGACTGCTGCCATGCTGCTGTTAAACTGCTATGTAGGGTGTTTCTTGTCATCTGCTTTTTGTTTTTTTGAGTTGCCCTATTGTTAATGGTTTTACTTATTTTCACTTTTCAAGAGCTTTGTTAATTTTTTCCTTCTTCCAATAAAGTAGGTCGTAGGTCAGGGTCACACCGATGCGTGTGGGTCCAAACCAATTATATCTATATTGACGTCTCTTGAACTGGTCTGCTTCGCCGTACCATTTGTAATAGTAGAGGTGATCCTGCTCTGTGGGGTCAACAGGACATTCAAACTGGTATGGGTCGTATTTACAGCGGAAGTATCCTGCCTGCAGACCAAACTCCAGTCGCCAATGTCCGTTGCGGCTGATGGGCAGAACGTAGCCAAGTCCAAGTCCGGCACCGATGCCTTCTCCTTCCCATCCGCGGTTTTCATCGAAGCAGATGTCGAACAGTCCGCCATGCAGGTAAGCTTGCAGGTACCAACCAGAGAAGGCAGGCTTCTGTCTGAACTTATTGCTGGCCTTGTATGGTTCATACTCTTCAAGAGGCGTTGCTGCCTTGAGGTAGTAGCGTGCTTCAAGCTGATAGTTGCGAATCTGGAAATACTTGTGGTCCCAATAGTGCTGCCACCAAGGGAAGTCGAGTGAGGCCCCATAGGTGAAGTGACCATAGAGAGGATAATATTCGATTGCAACATTTGGTATAGGACACCAGCGGTCGTAACCCGGTACGTATGCTGCATCGAGCAAGAGGTTTGTCTTGACGGACAACAGCTCGCGACGTGGGAAAACCATGGGTTCTTCAATCACGGTGTCAGGCTCCTCGGTGGGAGGTGTGATGACCTCTATTTGACCAGTTGGTGGTGTATCATCCGTTTTCTCAGGGGTCACAGCAACAGGTTCTGGTTCTACCTCTGGCTTCTCGATGAAAATAACAAGACGAGATGCGCGCAAGTCAGGGAAATAGGTCTTGAGGAGGCGTTTCCACAACTTGCCGCCATTTGCTTTCTGTAAGGCCGACTTCAGCGCAGTGATGTTGTTGCTTGGCAGATATTTATCGCAAAGCTGCTTGACCTTGGAATAGTCAGCATCATTCGCGTCACGCATCATCGTGCAGAGGTATTGGTAGTCCTCTGGAATGACGATAGCGGCATCATCTTTCTCGCTGACTGGGAAGGTCAGGCGGGAATTGATAAAGTCGAACAAAGCTTTTCCACGTTTTTCTCCGAGGCTCTTGTTGAAATCATAAGGACCTTCTGGCGAAGCCGCACCACGAATCATAAGGTGGCGAATGGTCAGACTGTCTTTGTTGATTAACGGAACGATTTCGTTCTCAATCTCTTTCAACAATGGGGAATTCTCGGGGAGGATGTGTTTGTTGACAGGAAACACAACCTTTCGAGAGATGTTGTAAAACTCGTTGTCAGACAACTGAATGTCGGCTCCCTTTTCAAGGAACCTAACATAGGGATATTTCCCAAGAACGGTTGAGTCAGGAAATATTACAACTGCATTTGCCGTAACTGCTGAAGTTACGAATAATACAATCGTCAATATTTTTCTTAGGTTTCGGTTCATGCACTTTGTATTTTTGGCTACAAATTTACGTTTTTTTTATGAAATAAACTAAATAATTTGAAGCAAAAATTAAAAATGACGCATTTTCCCTATAACTTTTTTGTAATTTGAAACTTTTTTTTTACGAATTTGTACGTTTATATTAAAAATATAACTAAATTTGCATCGAAAACCAAATGTTTCAAATCGTAAACGAATTATGAAACATTTGTAAATATGAAACATAACGGTAAAATATATGCAAACGATAGACCTACTGTTATTAATAATGCGAGTGGTGGCAATGTGCTTTTTCATCTTCGAGGCACTGCAAATCATGATTTATTCAGGTACGTCCCGTATCTACCGCTCGTTTGGTGACATCCAGCTTTTGATGGGTGGTGGTTTTCTGCTGACAATCATCTCAGAATACTTCAGTATTACACCATTGATCTATGTCGGCCACCTAAACCTGCTATGGAACCTGCCTGTGCCGGCTATCGTTGTGTTGCTCTATGAACTGATTAAAGGCGAGAGGATGAGAAAACGCTACATTTTCGCTAACTTTATGTTTTTCATCATATTTTTCCTTGTCTATTCAGTGAATAATAACCAGGATTTTCTTATTGTAACCAAATATTTGACATTAGCGTACGCGACAATAGCCACTCTTACACTTCAGTGGATGATGGTGAAGAAATTGAAGCATCATGAAGCAGTAAGTGAGAAACATGCCTATATATGGTTTGCAGTTGTGATGTGGGTGATGTATGTAGCGCTTCTCGGCAGATTTGTCGTATCATTTGTTGATTACCAGTTAGCGAGGCTTATCATTATCCCGATACTGATAGCTGTATATGCAGTTGTGAGTTTCCTGCTTAGACATGGCTTATTAGATTTCCATTCACTACAACGTGAGCAAGCTATTGACGATTTCTGGGGAGATATAATTCCAACTACAATTCCCGCGGATAAAAGGTCTACAGACGAAGCGGAGACTTTAGAAGATGCAGATAATAGTCCCACTGACCAGAATGAATATGTGCAAGAGCAGCTATTGTTTTTCAGTAATTTGGCCCGACAACTCAACGAACTGATGGAAAGTAAGCAGTTGTACCTGAATCCAGACCTAACAGTTGCCGCCCTCTCTACAGAGCTGGGTACCAATCGCACCTATGTGTCGAACCTTATCAATCAGTTCCTTCGTACCACTTTTTCTGCTTATGTGAATGCCTATAGGGTGAAACATGCAAAGAACTTGCTCTTAGAGACCGATGATACCGTTGAGGAGATATTTCAAGCATCGGGATTCCAATCCAGGACTACCTTCTGGCGTGCCTTTGCCCAGGAGGTGGGCTGTACGCCAAAAGAATTCCGCAGGAAGGCAATGATGGAGGAAATGGAAGAATAATTAATTCGTTATGACGTTATTCCGGAGTAACGGGATAACGGAATAACGGAATAACAACCGAATCTGAATAATTATAAACTCAAAAATATAACATTTTAACCCAGAACCAATGAAGAAAGTATCTGTATTGATTCCATGTTTCAATGAGGCGCAGACATTACCTGCCTTATATGAGGAACTGAAGAAGTTGGCAGACACACAAACTGCATACGATTGGGAACTGATGTTCGTAGATGATGGCAGTGTAGATGCAACGCTGGATGTTCTGAAGCAACTGCATATCAAGGACGAACGAGTGTGTGTGTTAAGTTTGTCGCGTAATTTCGGCAAGGAGAATGCTTTGTTGGCGGGGATAGATAACGTGTCGGGCGATTGTGTGGTTGTGATGGATGCTGATTTGCAGGACCCTCCATCACTAGTGCCCGAGATGTTGACTTATTGGGAAGACGGCTATCAGGATGTGTATGCCAAGAGAAGGGATCGGGGACGTGAACCCTGGATAAGGAAGATGTTCTCGCTGCTGTTCTACCGCATCATGGCACATGCAACGCGCTTTGAACTCCTGCAGAATGTAGGTGATTTCCGCTTGTTGGATCGCCAATGTATCGATGCGCTGCGCTGTTTGCGCGAAACTGAGCGATATAATAAAGGTTTGTTCTGTTGGATTGGCTTTAAAAAGAAAGAGGTTCTGTTCGATCGGGGAAACCGCAGTGAGGGGGAAAGTCGCTGGAGCTTCTGGAGCCTATTGAATCTGGCTATTGACGGTATCACCTCGTTTACAACAGCTCCGCTACGTTTTGCGACTATTATTGGGGCAATTATCGCTCTTGGTGCGTTCTGTTTCTTGGTGTTCTACATCAGCAAGACCTTAATCTTTGGAGATCCGGTACAAGGTTTCACAACATTGGTAAGCGTTGTGCTTTTCTTGGGTGGCGTGCAACTGTTGTCAATCGGAATATTGGGTGAGTATATCGGAAGGATATACAATGAGGCGAAAGGCCGTCCTAACTATGTGGTGAAGGATTGTTCTTCAGATTGGTAACTCAGAAAGATGCAGGTAATCAATAGTGTGGGGAGCATTAGCTAATTTAAAAGGGACAATCAGTAGATTCAATCGGGAGGATGAGCCGATAGAGAAAGGACTTTGCCTAAAGGCGTACTATTGTTTGCCTCAGGGCGAATGACCGTTCGCCTAAAGGCAAATGGTCGTGCGCCTACAGCCAAATTACTTCAAATCATAGCGTGTTCTGCTTACAGAGATATTAATATCTCTGTATAGATATATGCAGACCACTAAAATATAATACTTGATTTCTATGAATTCAGATTAGTTCGCGGTCAGGATCTGATACTCATCTGATTCCCACACTACTTGGTAGTGATGGTGTTCAATAAAACCCTGTATCAGCCTAACCTTGGCATTCTTATGGAAGAAATCATCTTCGGCGTTGGTCTGATTCCAGTTGGGGTCGGGTAGAACGAAGTTGATAAGCTGACACTTCTCACGTACAACCACAGGGAGTTTGCCTCCTCGTGCTTCCGCTCGTTGTAAATGGAGTTTCATGGAAGGGGTATCGAACGACCAAGGCCATGGATTGTACATGTATGGACGGGTATGTGTGAGGTAATGTAGCATAGGCCGACTTTGGAAGCAGAAGAGATAATCATCGGGGTGTACATATTTCTTCAATTCCGTCAGGATAGTATTTGTGGATTGAGCATAGTCCTGATTCGTGAAGGTGTTTGCTAAGGGATGATCGACCCTATAGCGTTTCTCCCATCGGGCACCCTCATCGAAATAGGCATTGTGGAGCATAAACCAACTGTTGCAAACGAAAAACACTATCATGAAGGACAGCATGGCTGTTGTGATGATGGAGACCATATAAGGCTTGTAGGGTGAATGGTTTTGATAAGTCGTATAGGACTTATAGGTCTTATAGGTTATGCCTTTATGCGCTAAGCCTACAGCAAGAGGGGTAGCGAGCCAAATGGCATTTTCGCCCATGTTGTTGATACCGTAATCACTTCCGTAGGGGAGAAGATACAGTATCAGGAGGGCAATCAGTATAAGATAGATTTGTTCGGGTTGCTTGCGAAGGAAGTAGAGCGAGGGGATGAGGATGATGCTGATAAAGGCATAGAGGAACAGCATGTTGTCGAAGAAGTAAATGAGAATGGCAACCTGTGCCAACGCAAAGAAAAGGATAAGCCCCTTGCGCAAACCTGATTGCTTTAGAAGGTTTCCGACCAGCAGCGCTAATGTGGGTAGGATGGCAATCTTCAGCATGTCCTTCAGAATCTGTAGATAGGAGTCGAAATAGGATGGCAGCATTGTGGACAGACTATGAGAACTGTCGGATGAGGTTGCTGCTGACATCCCTGTGCTAAGGTTTTCGATGAATAAATGTAGGTGGTCCAGGCAATACATCAGTCCAAATTCAAACGCGATACCTGTTATTACTCCCAATAACGCACCCCCAAGCAATTGAAGGGTTTTCATCATTTTCTTTGTATATATATAATAAGGAATTAGGAGCGTCAACAAAGTGAGTTGGGAGATGTTGGGAATGCGTGAGAAGATATTGACCGCTAATAAAATTCCTGCGATATAGATATGAAGTGCGGAACCTTTGCAAAGTGACTGAAATAGAAAGTAAGCTGCTGAGACAGACAATAGTACTGTCACGCTACTGTGATCGAAGACCATCACGCCATAGTTGTGTGCCATCGTGACGAGGATGGCTCCTATTACTATCGTGTAAGGGTGGATGTAGTTGCGCATCAATCGATAAATGATGAACCATGTGGCTAGCATTAAGAGGATGTTCAGCAGGCGGAAGCCATAGATGCCTAATCCACCAAACAACCATTCCCATAGACCGCCAATTACCAATTTGTTGTAAAACAGGAACATATACTGTACACTGCTTGGCTCATGAAAGATTTGCTGATACCCCGTCAGAGACCACCCCTCATCGGCCATACAAAACCCTTGAAGACCCATGAGGGCTTCAAAGACAAGGATGAGTCCTATGAGACTCATAGGTCGCATAGGACTTTTAGGACTCATAGGCCCTAAAGAGTTAATTGGTTTTTGGTTTAAGCTCATCAGGTGAGTCGTTCGTGAACGAGTTGACAGGAGGTGCAACTTTTGTATAGAGGTCGCTAATACGTTGTGGGTCGATGGAGAAACGTGGGTGGAACTGTTCGGAGTTCATGTAGTGCAGGATGGAAACTCGCATCTGACGTGCTGCATGTCGCTGTTCTAAATTGTTTGTGATATCCATTGTGGTCATCACCAATTGCCCTCCTAATACGTTGGCCTCAAACAGCATGCCTATCTTACGGGAGAGGAACCATGTGTCGATGCTCTGGATGAGAGGTTGGAAATCGTTCGGGAAATCACTGAACTGCATTACCTGGGCTTTGTTCACTAACTCCCACCATTGTAGGTCGCTATGATAATCAGTTGGGAACAAATCGAAGATGCTATGTGTGTTCTCTACCAAAATACCCGTGGTGTGAGGGGGACGCATCTTGAACCAACTCGTGTTCCAAAAGACGGGAGTGAACTGCTGTACAACATCCTTGCCGTAGCTGATCTTTCCTGCGGCTGTCAGGAGTACTTTGCCGCCTTTCTTAAGTACCGACTGTGCTTTCTCATCGAACTGATCAGTAATCCATACATTGCCTACTTCTTCCTCTACCTCGGCAGGATAGACCCAGAAATCCCAATGGTTTTCTGCCTCTGTGCCTGGAAGGCTGATGGTAAGGGTCAGCTTTTGTGCTTCTTTGATAGACGTGAGCGGGAAGTCGATGCTGCCCATAGGGATACTATTGCCGATTTTCCAATCTTGTGCAGGGAAGCGTCCTACATGGAGAGTTTTGCCCGCAGATGTGATGGTGTAGGTTGGGCTAATATTCAATAAGGTGTGGTCGGCATATTGGTTAAGCAATATGTCGGCATGGAAGGTCTCATTGTTGGTGTAGGTGAACTTAGGAATTCTTGCCAAAGGAACTATCGGTGAACAAAAAGCACGGAACTCAGGTGCTGTCATATAACCTTTATCGTCGAAGAACACATCTGTCACTCCAACAAGGGCTGTTCCTTGACCAGAATAGTCATTAAGAGAGAGGAGTTGGAATCCCGCATACTGCGGAGTACGCATGGTGCGTTCTATCTCGTACTTATAGCAGATGGCTTGCAATTTACCTGCAGCCATCATAAATTGCTTGGCGCGACTACCCATTCCATTGTCGTTCAGGATATCACGGAATACTTCGAAGTTTCGTGCCTTATTTACACCAGTATATTTGCTGATTTCATCAAAATTCGGAAATACACACCATTGACCAGTTTCGTGGCTGACATAAGGTTCGGCTACCTGGCCAATTGTACTGGTATAGTCATCCATGGTGTCTGGGCGGCGGTTTGCCCATTGCAGGCCTCTTGCTCCTGCCTTGACATGATATTGACTCTTAGGTTGCCATTGCCAGCTACCGCCTACAGAGGCACCAGTATATACACGACGAGTGTCTGTCGCTTTCCAATAGTCTACAAACTTACTGACCCAATCCACCCAACGTCCAGCTGGTTCATTACCGCAGGCCAACATGCAGAAAGAAGGATGGTTGCCATAATCTTTAGCCATCCGAATGGTCTCTTCCATCAGATAAGTGTCGATGGGACGACCGTTTCCGAGTGCTACTCCGTGGTTCGGCCAACTCGGACCCTCTGGCTGAAGATAAAAGCCAACCTTATCGGCTGCAATGAATGCAGCCTCGGGAGGACAATAAGAATGGAAACGCATGTGGTTGAGACCGTATTCCTTACAGCGACGGAACACGCGTTCCCATGACGCGATATCCATCGGTGCATAGCCCGTGAGGGGGAAGTCACAATTCTCGACCGTACCTCGCAACTGTACTTCATGTCCGTTTACGTAGAACATCTTACCGCGAATCTCGAACTTACGCATACCGAACGTGGTGCCGGTCAAGTCTACCGTGCTTTTCTTCTTCGACAGCAGGGCTGTGAGGATATAGGTGTAGGGGTGGAACTCATCCCATAGTTTCATGTTCTTGAGTTTGACTGGGTACTCGAATAGGGTTGTGTCGCTCGTTAATGTCACGGTCGTTTCAATCCGACCTTCAGAGTAACCACCTTCTATTTCGTTGCTATAAGCATGCAGCGTCAGGGTGTACTTCGATTTTGGTTTGCCGACCACTTGCAGTTTTACCAGTGCATTTTGCTTGTCAATATCGGGGAAGACCTGCAGGTCGGTGATATGTGTTGCAGATGTCTGTTGCAACTCTATCCGTCCGACAATACCGTTCCAGTCTCCTTGGGTCTGGTCGGTGATGGAATGTGAGTCTTGTCCTACATTGACCGTCTCTGGACGGTTGTCGATACGAATGGAAATGACGTTCTCCCCTTGATGCAGGTAGGGGGTCACATCGTATTGATGGGCAACGACCAGACTATTACGCATTCCGACACGCTTTCCGTTCACGAAAAGAGTCGTTTCGATATGTGGACGCTCTAAATATAGGGTATATGTGCTGTTTTTGTCGTACTTTTGAAGTGTAACTGTACGTTGGTACCATGCTACACCAACATAGTGCTTATCTGGTGTGAGGAAGAACGTGAGTTTCATATCCTTTCCCGGTTTGCGGTATTTTGCCATGTAGGGGTTGAAGAAGTACGAACTGTCGTACAGGCTGCCTACCCAACGTGTGTTCACACTGATATCATCTCCTTTGAGACGTTGTGGCATAGATGCTGGTAATTCAATAGTATCATCGAGTGAACGGTTGTACCATTGTTCTGCCACACCGCGGTCATTACGGTCGATCGCAAACTGCCACGTGCCAGCCAAGTTGATGGTCTGGGCTTGCAGTATTGTTGCAAGGCAACATGCGAAGAGGGTTGTGAAGAGTCTCATTGTTCTTATGGGTCTTATGGGTTTAATGGATCATGGATCTTATGGGGTTCATTGGTTGAACTGGAGTGTTTGGACAGCTGCTTCTAATTGTCGGATGAACAGACGTTTTCTCTTTTCAGGCGCATATACAAATCCTTCTGCGACAATCACTCTGTTATTTACAGAATCAACCTGTGAATACGATACAAACGGACCGCCCATCATGTCGTTTTCCATCTCCCACAAACCGCGTGCTTCAATGACTGTACGTCCTTCGAATGTTTTAGTGCGAATGTAGACATACTCAGCATTGGTCTTCATATACTGGTTGGTGGAATTTCCTTTGATGTTTTCACGCATGAAAGAGTCTCTGATAGCGATGAATCGTTGTTCAGAATAATCTTCAGGTGTGTAGGGGTAGCTATACACGCAGATGTTGAGGCGGTTGTCGATCTGGTTGGTTGATGACCATAGGAAGTTCTTCCCTTTTTTCACGGCATTGATATCCTTTGGCGCATAGATGGTACAGTTGAACATCTTTTCAACCTCGCGTTTCACCTTGTCGCTATAGGTCTTCCGCAAACTGGCGCGTTCACGTTTCAGTTCTGCATTGTTGAACATGTCGATAATCTGATACTGTCGTTTAATGACCATCTCTGCCATCGATTTACCATCGGGTGCATTAAGGTAGATTATTGTCTGCGGATGGGCAAAGATATCGTGTGCTACTTTAAACGATGTTTCTGGATACTTGGAGTTGATATCCAGTTGGATGATGTTAGCGAAACCCTGAAAGGTCTTGCCGAATGCTGTAGGATTGATGCTTATAATCTTGAAGTTGCTCTCTCGTTGTGGCAACCCCGGGATATCGGAGTTCAGTATTTCCATGACCACGGTTCCGTCAGCAGTCTTCAACCAGTCTTTGTCAGCAATCAACAGCAGTTCGTAGGGAGCACTGTCTGTAGTCACATGGTTGCTTTTTGCTATCTTCTTATTTGAAGTGCAGGCTGCAAGGAGCAGTATGCTCATAAAGAGTATTATTCTGATGGGTCTTATAGGTATCATAGCTTTATGGGGTTACTAATTGATATACTTGGCTTCCTGCCAATAGGAAACATCCTAATCCGAAATCATCGAAATCGGGTTCGCTATCATACGTAACGGGTTGAGAGTCACTGGGTTGTTTGCCTGTTCCCTGTACAAATCCCAGGAATCCGTCTTTGTGCAAACACTCCTTTACTAGAGCATTCCATGTGTTGACCACAATCGGCAGGTATAGTTCACGATCAAGGAATTGCTGGCGGATGCCCCATGCCATTCCATAGATGAAGAGGGATGTACCTGTCAATTCCTTGCCGCCATAGTTGCTGTCGTCGTGCAGACTGACATTCCAAAAAAAGTCCTTGCGCTGACACGCTTTCAGTGCTTCACTCATCTTGAGAAAGTCGGATTTGTATTCATCGAGATAATCGTCGTAGTTAGGAATATCAATGATATCTTGCATGGCTCGTACTAAAGCTGCATATACCCACCCGTTGCCACGACTCCAATAGCAGTTCCGTCCGTTTGGTTCCTTATAAGGGGGCACAAAGTCCTTATCGCGCCACCAAAGCCCTTCGTCTTTGTTGAACAGACCACCAGCGAGGATGTCTCGTGTGTAGTGATACATCTTCCATCCATGTTGGGCATAACGATTGAAAGCCGCATCGTCTTCCTTTGCCTTCACAAGCGAGAGTTTCGTAAAGACGGGCAATCCCATCTGGATGGCATCAATCCATGTCCAGTCGCTGATGCTTTCCGGAGTACGTAATAGGTTGTCTAAGCACTGCATGGTAGGCATGTAAGTATTGGTCTGTCCGTTTAAGTACATTGCCAAGTAGGCCTGACAGCAGCAATAGTCATCTGCATCTCGTGTCTTGACGCCGTTGCGTGGCGTCCATTCATGGTACGATGCCCAATCGCTGAGGTATTTGGTGTTGGTCTCATAATAAGGTGCGTTGATGCTTCGTTCGATATCTGTTAAGGCTACCAGCCCTTCGAAGTAAACACCACGTGTCCACAAGTTGCTCGGACGTTTCTTTTTAACGAACGTAGGTGCTCCTGCTTCAGGATATTTCTCGATGAAGTGTCGGTTGGCTAACTCCATAGCAGCCAATACTTCAGTTTTCTCGGGTAACTTAATCTTTTTCGCGTTGAGTGTCAGACTACAAAATGCAATGAGTGTGAGTAATATGGCTTTCATAATGATAACTTCATTTTTTATATATTTTATATAAATTCCGCTATTTGGCTTTCAAGATAATCATTGGTGATACGTAGTTTCAAATCACCCTTCCTGGCGATGGAAATGGCTCCATTCTCTTCAGATACCACAATGGCCAGTGCATCGCTCTGCTGCGAGATGCCCAATGCGGCTCGGTGACGCAGTCCCAATTCCTTCGGGATGTTCATATTGTGCGATACAGGTAGGATGCATCCAGCGGCCTCAATACGGTTGTGACTGATAATCATGGCTCCGTCGTGTAGCGGACTGTTTTTGAAGAAGATGTTTTGGATGAGTTGACTGCTGATGATCGCATCGATTCGTTCGCCCGACTTGACGATATCTGTCAGAGACATTGTCTTTTCGATAATTATCAAAGCACCTACTTTGTTCTTACTCATCTGTTCGCAAGCCCATACAATCTTCATCACCGATGGATTCTCTTCCTGATTCTTGTCCTTCTTACGGCGGAATATGCGGATAAAGAAGTTGAGTTTTCGTTGAGAACCAATGGTCAGGAAGAAGCGGCGTATTTCTTCCTGAAACAGGATTATGAGAGCAAGGACTCCTACGCTGACCAGTTTGTCGAAGATGGAACCCAAGAGTCGCATGTCGAACACCTGAGAGACTAACATCCAAATGACAATAAAAATAAGGATGCCATAGAATACATTGAGTGAGCCGGAGTCTTTCATGAGCCTGTACACATAGTACAACAGGATGGCCACACATAAAATATCGATGATGTCTTTGATTCCGAATTCTAACATGAGATAATTATTTTGTAGTCAGTTTAATGCACTCCATTGCTTCTTTCACTTCATGAACCCTAAGGATGTTGGCTCCCTTGGTCAGGGCGAGGGTATGGAGTACTGTGGTGCCGTTGAGGGTTGCGCCGGGTGTGGTATCGAGCAACTTGTAAATCATACTTTTATGCGATACGCCCACCAAGATGGGCAACTCAAGGATTTTGAGCGCTTCCAAGTTATTGAGCAGCTCGTAGTTTTCATCAAGCGTCTTGTTGAATCCGAAACCTGGGTCGAGGATGATGTCTTTTGCACCTCGGTCGCGAAGTTTCTGAACCCTATCGGCAAAAAATAAAAGTGCCTGCTGGCAGATACTTATGTCGTTGTTGCGAGGTTCATTAAAGGTCAGGATATAAGGTACACCCTGCTGAGCAACAACATCGTACATCGCATTGTTGCCCCCTGAGATGTCGTTGATGATTTGTACTCCGTATCCCTTAATGCACCATTCTGCGATCTCAGGGCGGAAAGTGTCGACTGAAACAACACAATCAGGAAATGTGTTGAGTACAATATCCAAAGCAGCAGTCAGACGGGACTGCTCTTCCGAAGCGTCTGCAAAGACGCTGTCAGGACGAGTAGAACAACCTCCGATGTCTATGATTTGTGCTCCTTCGTCCAACATCGAACCGACTAGATGCTGGATAGTTGCTGCGAATGAGGGTACTGTGGGGGAGATGCTGGTATAAAATGAGTCGGGTGTCACATTGACAATTCCCATCACACTTGGCGACGAGAGGTCCATCAACCGACCACCTACGTTAATGCTATATGGAACGCAACTGCTACTCATTGCACCTTATTATTTAATCTTTTCATACTATATTTGCTGCAAAGATACAAAATATTTCATAATTCATCATCATAATGCGCAATTATTTTGTATCTTTGCAACGAAAAATAGAAATAAACTGAAACGTATGCTACAAATTGACGAATTATATAATTTGTTCCTCCAACATCCGCAAGTGACGACCGATAGTCGTGACTGTCCTGTGGGTTCCATTTTTTTTGCGTTAAAGGGAGATAACTTTGACGGGAATGCCTATGCAAAACAAGCACTCGAAAGTGGATGCAGTTATGCAGTTGTTGACGAACCGGACTATGCAGATTCTATTGACAAGCGTTATTTGTTGGTTGATGATGTATTAACGACATTACAGCAGTTGGCCAACTATCATCGCCGTCAACTTGGAACTATCATCATTGGTGTGACGGGCACGAACGGAAAAACAACGACCAAAGAGCTGATTTCTGCTGTTTTGTCGAAAAAGTATCAGGTGTTGTATACGCAAGGAAATTTCAACAACCACATAGGTGTTCCGAAAACATTATTGAGGTTAACCCGTCAACATGAAATAGCTGTCATCGAGATGGGGGCGAATCACCCTGGTGAAATCAAGACATTAGTCAATATCGTGGAGCCCAACTATGGTATCATAACCAATGTAGGGAAGGCACATTTGCTGGGATTTGGTTCTTTTGATGGGGTTGTTCGTACCAAAGGAGAGTTGTATGACTTCCTCCGTGAGCATGAAGGTAAGATTTTTATCAACGAGAACAATCCTCACCTCATGGGGATTGCAGGTGGATTGGAACAGATACCATATGGAAACAACGGAGAGTTGGTCGACTGCAGTCCTTACCTGCGTTTCAATTACAAGACAGAGGTGGTACAGACCCAACTGATTGGAGCCTATAATCTCGATAATGCTTTAGCAGCTGCATGCATAGGACAGTATTTCGAGGTCAGCGATACGGATATCTGTGCGGCCCTGAGTGAATATAAACCTACAAACAACCGTTCACAACTTGTGAAGACGGCTCACAATACCCTCATTGTGGATGCCTATAATGCCAATCCTACCAGTATGAAGGCAGCTATCGACAATTTCCGTAAGATGACGATGCCGAACAAGATGCTGATTGTGGGTGATATGAAGGAATTGGGTGAGGCAAGTCATGAAGAACATGTGAAGATACTACAGCAGATCTATAAATGTGCATTTCAACTCGTATGGCTTGTGGGTGAAGAATTCTGGAAAGCAACGGTGGATATCCCTGATTATTCGTCATCGTTCATCTTCTTTAAGAACGTAGAAGAAGTGAAACAGGCAATCGAAAAGATGGAAGTCGATGGGCACACCATTTTGATCAAGGGATCGAACTCCATGAAACTTTATACATTAGTGGACTGCTTGTAAGAAAAAATGCAAAAAAGCAAGAATTGAAGGGCAAAAGGTTCGAAAAAAAGCAATAATTATGCATTATGCATGATGTATTATGAATTATTTTGTAACTTTGCACCCGCTAACAAAAGAAGCCATGCGCTTGTGGTGAAATTGGTAGACACGCCAGACTTAGGATCTGGTGCTTTCGGGCGTGTAGGTTCGAGTCCTATCAGGCGCACTCATCAGTATCAGGAGGTCATTCCGACCCCCTGATATTTTTTATGGCTGCTTCCAATTGTTTCATTGCCTTTTCGAGCATACTTCGTGGACAACCTACGTTCATGCGCATACAACCATGTCCTTCAATGCCAAACATCTCACCATCATTCAAAGCAAGGTGAGCTTTGTTGATGAATAAATCAAGCAATTGGGTGTGGCTCAACCTTAATGCCCGACAATCGAGCCAAAGGAGGTAGCTGGCTTGGGGGCGCAACGGATTTAGTTCTGGAATATGTTCACGACAATAGTCAACTACGAAGTCGATATTCCCCTCAAGGTATGTCAGCATCTGCTGACGCCATGATTCTCCGTATTCAAAAGCAGCCATCGTAGCAATCGGGGCAAACAGGTGCTCCTCGTTCAGTTCGCAAGCTGCCATCCATCCATAGAACTGTTTCCGCAACTCATCATTAGGCACAACTGCCCACGAACTGACAATACCTGCGATGTTGAAGGTCTTCGATGGGGCAGAGAAGGTGATGGAGCAATTGGCAGCTTCTTCACTGACTGAGGCAAAAGGAATGTGTTTGTGACCGAATATGGCCATATCACAGTGTATCTCATCGCTGATAACTACCAGGTGATGGGTTGCTGCAAAATGAGCCAGACGTTGCAGTGTCTCTTTGGACCAAGTGATACCAACGGGGTTATGGGGATTGGCAAGAATCAGTATGCGGCAGTCGTTGTCGCATACCTGTTCCAGGTTCTCGAAATCCATATCGTAGCCAACTAACTTGCCGTCCTGGTTTACGATTTCTTTCAACGGATTCCACACTACCGTACGCTTGCAACCGCGAGGAGTGAGAAAGAAAGGATGATAGATAGGGGGCTGGACGATGATTTTATCCGTTTCTTTTGTTAGGGCATAAATTGCCATTCCTATACCTTTCACGATACCTGGGATGTAGCAAATCCAATCCTCACGCACCTCCCACTGATGGTGGTCACGTATCCATTTGCTGATACAGGCCCAGTAGTCGGCTGGAGTTTTTGTATAGCCAAACAGAGAGTGCTCCATCCGTTTCTTCAACGCATCAGTAATGAACGAAGGGGTTTCCCATTCCATATCGGCTATCCATAGGGGAATCAGGTCCGTACGCCCAAAGTCTCTCTGTAAATCTGCATGTTTGATATCACCGCTACCCGTCCGGTCGATAAGTTTGTCAAAGTCGTATGTCATACCGTTTTGTTTCTTGATGATTAATGGCCAATTGGTTATTTTGAGTGCAAAGGTAATACTTTTTTCTTAAAAAGACAAAACAACTCATCAACAAATATACAAAAAGTCGCTATCTTCACATATTGGCCGAGGTTTCAACAGCCGAAATTCCCGCCTAAGTGCCGAGCACCTACCGAGCACCTACCGAGCACCTACCGAGCACTTACCGAAAGGCCTTAAGGTTGCGAAACACTATCGGAACGATTTCGAGATGTCTGCAGGAAGGCAGCCCCAATTACAAGTTGAAAATTGATAGCTGATAGGTTGGGAGAAAGCCTGTTTTGGGTGAAAAATCTCCTGCATGCACCTTATTTTATATGTCTTTTTGCAAAAAAGCCTATGTTCGATGTTCAATGTCTGATTTTTTTTGTAACTTTGGAGCGTCAAATGTGCTTAAGGGTATAGCTTTAGCTATTGGCTTACGACTAACGGTAAAAAAAGTATTAAATAAATCAAACTTAAAAACAATCTTATGAACACAAAACTACTTTTCTCAGCATTGCTGATGGCGAATGCAGTTGTTGCATTTGCACAAGACCCTATTGTATCAACCAAGTACACTGCGGACCCTGCACCATACGTGCATGGGGACACAGTCTATCTGTATACAACCCACGATGAAGATGATGCAGAAGGCTTCAAGATGTTCGACTGGCTGCTCTATACCTCTACTGATATGGTGAACTGGACTGATCACGGTGCAGTTGCCTCATTGGATGATTTCAAGTGGTATGACGGTAAGAACGGCGCCTGGGCAGAGCAGGTCATCGAACGTAATGGTAAGTGGTATATGTATTGCCCAATTCATGGTCACGGAATCGGTGTGCTCGTAGCAGACTCTCCTTACGGGCCTTTCAAAGACCCAATCGGCAAGCCGATCGTGTGGCAACGTGAGCATTGGGATGATATCGACCCAACGGTGTGGATTGACGATGACGGACAGGCATACATGTATTGGGGTAACCCGAACCTATATTGTGCATTGTTGAACGAGGATATGATTTCGCTCAAGAGCGATGCGATGCGTATGCACGACAAACCAGAGCACTATCAGGAAGGCCCTTGGTTCTACAAACGCAATGGAAAGTACTATCTGGCTTTTGCTTCGACTTGCTGTCC
Source organism: uncultured Bacteroidales bacterium (assembly GCA_902787555.1). Lineage (GTDB taxonomy): Bacteria > Bacteroidota > Bacteroidia > Bacteroidales > Bacteroidaceae > Colivivens. Next base: position 107,307 of record CADAGO010000001.1, on the reverse strand, counting down.
GGAGGGACTGGGCTATGCGATGAGTGAAAATCCGCTGGGACCCTGGAAGTTTACAGGCTATATTATGGCTCCGACTCCACGTACACGAGGCAACCATCCAGGTATTATCGACTTCAAGGGTAAGAGTTACGGATTCGGACTGAACTATGATCTGAAGAACATCACTATCAAGGAACATAAGGAGCGCCGCAGTGTGGGTGCTTTCCCAATCACATATAATGCTGACGGAACTATTCAGGAGTCGCCTTACTTCAAGGACACCAAACTGGAACAGGTAGGAACTTTCGACCCTTATAAGACTCGCATCGAGGCTGAGACTATGGCTTGGGGATTCGGACTGAAGACCATCAAGACTGCTACTGGCCAGATTTATGTGACGAATGTCAACACCGATGAGTACATCCTCATTAAGGGTGTAGATTTCGGTACCCAAAAGCTCTCAAAGTTTATTGCCAGTTGTGCAGCAACCGTTGGCGGAACAATCGAACTGCATATCGATGCAGCAACAGGAAAGAAAATCGGTGCGGTAAGCGTGAAGGCTACTGGTAGTGAAACTATGTTTAAGGACTTTGCGGGTTCTATCACTAATCCTAAAGGGGTACACGACCTCTATATCGTATTCAAGGGCGCGAAGGACAAGAACCTCTTCAACTTCGATTATTGGAAAATTCAGTAAATTAAAGAATAAATCAAACCTAAAAACAATCTTATGAAACTTAGAAAAGTCTTAACAGCAGTGTGTCTTTTGACAGCTGCGTGCGTTCAAATGAATGCACAAAACCCAATTATCCGAGGTATCTATAGCGCAGACCCAACTGCCAGAGTATTTAATGGTAAGGTTTACCTCTATCCATCGCACGATATTTTCCCTCCTGAGGGACAGCGTCAGGATTGGTTCTGCATGGAGGACTATCATGTATTCTCCTCAGAAGACCTGATGGACTGGACCGATCACGGCGTGATTGTCACTCAGAACAAAGTACCTTGGGTACGCCCGAACTCTTATTCGATGTGGGCACCTGACTGTGTCGAAAGAAACGGAAAGTATTATTTCTATTTCCCATCTGCTCCAGGTACAGGTATGGGTGGCTTTGCTGTTGGTGTTTGCGTGGCTGACCGTCCTGAAGGTCCGTTCACTCCTGAAGCAGAACCGATCAAGGGTATTGGCGGTATCGACCCATGTGTGCTCCAGGCATCTGATGGCAATGCTTATATCTTCTGGGGTGCAGGAATGTGTGCCAAACTCAAGGACAACATGAAGGAACTTGCCGATGACAACCCGAAGTCAGTTAGAAAATTTGGCAACCGAGAGTTTGAATCGGTGGGTGTCAACTGCCTCCAAGGTCTGCCAAGCCGTCAGGCTGAAGGTCCGTTCGCATTCGAGTACAACGGAAACTTCTACCTTACATATCCATACGTGAGAGAGAATACTGAAGTCCTCGCATACGCAATGAGTAAGAACCCAATGGGTCCTTACGAATACAAGGGACTGATTATGGCTGAGCATGCAAACGGTTGCTGGACCAACCATCATAGTATCATCAACTACAAGGGACAGTGGTACCTATTCTATCACCACAACGACTACTCTCCAAAGGACGACAAACGTCGTTCAGTATGTGTTGACTCTCTGTTCTTCAACCCAGACGGTACCATTCAGGAAGTGAAGCCGACTTTGCGTGGTGTAGGTATCTCAAATGCGCAGAAGCCTATCCAGATTGACCGCTATAGTGCAATCGGCAATGGTGCAAGCATTGAGTATCATGATACATTGAAGTATTTCGACGGATGGAAGACTGTCTTCCCAAGTAATGGTGCATGGGTACAGTATAATAAAATAGAACTGAAGAATGCATCCAAAACGATGACTATCCGCTTGAAGTCAAATGCAGCAAGTACAGCTACCTTAATTCTTTCAAGCAACAAGGCACAAGTGAAATTGCCAAGCACCAACGGACAATGGCAGGAGGTTAAAGTGGCATTGAAGTCTGTCAAGAAAGGTGTCTACGACCTTAAACTCATTGCCGGAGGCGCGATGGAAGTGGATTGGGTAAGCTTTAACTAAACGTGAAATACAAAGATATGAAACTGAATAAGTTCATTATAACCATCATGACAATTGCTGGTAGCTTGCAGATGCAGGCCCAGCAATTACCATATCAGAATCCATCGCTCTCTGCTCATATGAGAGCGGTGGATTTATGTAGTCGTCTGACGTTGGAAGAAAAGGCCAAATTGATGCTAGACGATTCTCCTGCAATTCCACGATTGGGTATCAAGCGTTTCCAATGGTGGAGTGAGGCTTTGCATGGTGTGGCCAATATGGGAAATGTGACTAATTTCCCAGAGCCAATCGGTATGGCTGCTTCGTTTAATGAAGATATGATTTACAAGGTGTTCGATGCAACAAGTACGGAAGCGCGTGCACACTGGAACCAGTTGATGGCATCGGGTAAGGATGTTACCCGTTTCCATAGTCTTTCATTTTGGACACCCAATGTAAACATATTTCGTGATCCAAGATGGGGTAGAGGACAAGAAACATACGGTGAGGACCCATACCTCACAGGTGTGTTAGGTTCAGCTGTTGTCAGAGGTCTGCAAGGTCCGGAAACCAGTAAGTACCGCAAGACTTGGGCGTGTGCTAAGCATTATGCCGTACATAGCGGACCAGAATGGAGCCGCCATACTGCCAATCTGGTTGATGTCAGCGCTCGCGACTTGTGGGAAACTTATTTACCTGCCTTCAAGACCTTGGTGGAAGATGCAAAGGTTCGTGAAGTGATGTGTGCATACCAACGGTTGGATGATGAACCTTGTTGCAGTAGTGGACGTCTGTTGCAAGACATCTTGCGAGACGAATGGGGCTTCCAGTATCTTGTGGTGTCTGATTGTAGTGCAGTTTCTGATATCCATCAGACCCATCATACATCAAGTGATGCTACGCACTCAGCTGCACGTGCTGCTTTAGCGGGAACAGATGTGGAGTGTGGCTATGATTATGCCTATAGAAGTATTCCAGATGCTGTGCGTCGTGGTCTTATCAAGGAATCAGAAGTGGATAAGCACGTTATCCGTTTGCTTGAAGGACGTTTCGATTTGGGTGAGATGGATGACCCGTCTATGGTTGAATGGTCTAAGATTCCTGCCAGCGTGTTGGAGTGCAAGGAGCACGTAGATCTTTCGCTTGATATGGCACGTCAGATTATGACGCTGTTGAAAAACGATAACGTATTACCACTTAGCAAAAACGATAAGATTGCTGTCATCGGGCCGAACGCAGATAATCAGCCAATGATGTGGGGTAACTACAACGGTACTCCTACACGTACGGTCACAATCGTTAATGGTATTCGTGCCGTGAATAAGAACATCAAGTATCTGCCTGGATGCGACTTGACAGACAACCGCATTGTGACCGATGTGTTCGATCAGTTGAGCTTTGAAGGAAAGAAAGGTATCAAAGGTACATTCTGGAACAACACCCGTCGTGAAGGGAAACCTGTCACGACCCAATACTATACCGCACCGTTTGCGAAGACCACAGCGGGCAACTACCAGTTTGCGCCAGGTGTGAACCTGACAGAATTCAGCGCACTTTACCAGACTGTGTTCAAACCCAAGAAGTCGGGTGAGGTAGTAGTGAACGTGGAATCGGTTAGTAACTTCGATGTGTTTATCAATGGTGAGCGAAAGGTGCACTACAGCACTTGGCGTACCACTCCTACACGTACTCCTATTCAAGTAGAAGCAGGTAAGGAATACAACATAGAGATCCGTTTCTCACATATACCTACCTATAATGCTAGCATGAAGGTGAATATCGGTATCGAGTCAATCATTGATTATGAGGATATCATCAAGCAGTTGGCTGGTTATCAGAAAGTGGTGTTTGTCGGAGGTATTGCACCAAGTCTTGAAGGCGAGGAGATGCCGATTGAGATTGATGGCTTCAAGGGAGGAGATCGTACCCATATCGAACTGCCTGCAGTACAGCGAAACTTCTTAAAAGCTCTGAAGGATGCTGGGAAGACGGTAATCTTTGTAAACTGTTCAGGTTCGGCTATCGCACTTGAGCCAGAAACCCGTACTTGTGATGCGATTCTTCAAGCTTGGTATCCAGGTATGCAGGGTGGTGTGGCTGTTGCAGATGTACTGTATGGTAAGTACAACCCAAGCGGAAAACTCCCTGTGACCTTCTACAAGAATTCCAATCAGTTGGGCGACTTTGAGGACTATAGCATGAAGGGACGTACCTATCGTTATATGAAGACCGACAAGCCGCTTTATCCGTTCGGCTATGGATTGAGCTATACGTCTTTCGAGATTGGAAAGGCAAAACTGTCGGATACTACACTCAGTTCTCGCAACTTAATTCTCAAGATGCAGGTACCAGTTACTAATACAGGTAAGATGGACGGAACGGAAATCGTACAGGTGTATGTACGTAATCCCCAAGACCCTAATGGACCAATCATGCAGTTGCGTGGTTTTGCCCGAGTAGGTGTTTTGGCAGGGCGTACCAATACGGCTGAGATTACACTGAATCGTAAGTCGTTTGAGTGGTTCGATGAAGAAACCAATACCGTGAAGACCAAGCCTGGAACTTACGAAGTGCTGTATGGAAATAGCTCTGCACCAGAAGCTTTACAGCGCGTAACCGTAGAAATCAAATAATGAATTGAAAATCAAATAAATACAATGATTTAATAGAAAAAGATGATGAAAAAAACTATTTTAGCTGCAATTGTAGCTTTTACTACTTTAGGTGCAAATGCACAAAACCCTATCATTCATACCTGTTTCTCTACTGACCCTGCACCTATGGTGTATGGCGACCGAGTATATGTGTTTACAGGGCATGACGAGGAAGGTGCCGACTTCTTCTGGATGAACGAATGGCGTTTATTCTCAAGTGCCGATATGGTAAACTGGACAGACCACGGATGTCCTTTGGCACAGTGCGACCTCTCATGGGCAGACGACCGTGCTTGGGCTCCTCAGTGTATTGAGCGAAATGGGAAGTTCTACCTCTATGTTCCTGTTCATTCGCGTATCTCACGTGGTATGGCTATCGGAGTAGCAGTTGCCGATAAGATTGAAGGTCCTTACAAGGATCCACTTGGTAAGCCCCTTTTCGAAAATGGTTCTTGGGATCATATCGATCCTACGGTGATGATTGAAGAAGACGGTCAGGCTTATCTTTATTGGGGTAATCCGCGGCTCTATTCTGTAAAGTTGAATGAAGATATGATTTCATTGGCTTCTGAGGTTAAAGTTGATACAACTGTTCACCGCTATACAGAAGGTCCTTGGATTATGAAACAGCGTCCTGCTACCAAGGAAGAGCAGAAAGCGATGAAGGCTCAGAAAATCAAGAAGTCATATTGGGGTAAGTACTTTATGGTTTATGCCGCAGGAGGTGTACCTGAGCGCATTGCTTATAGTGTAAGTGATAACCCTCAAGGTCCTTGGGAATATGTGGGCGAAGTAATGCCACAAAGCAACGAGACCCAGTCGTTTACCAACCATAGTGGAACAGTAACATTCAAAGACCATAACTATTTCTTCTATCACACAGGATGGCTTCCTGGAGGTGGCGGTTTTGCCCGTAGTGTTAGTGTTGAGGAGTTCCAATGGAACCCTGATGGCAGTTTCCCAACTATCAAACATAGTAAGGAAGGTGTGAAGCCCATCGGTACACTGAATCCTTACGTTCGTGTGGAGGCTGAAACAATTGCCAATTCGAAAGGTGTGAAGAGCGAGTGGAACAAGAAGCGCGGTGTGGTCTTCCTTAGTGATATCCAGAATGGTGACTGGACTTCTGTTCGCGAGGTAACCCTCAAACCATCCACGTCTTCCATTACAGTCCGTGCTGCTAGTGGTCTTCAAGGTGGAAATATTGAGATTCGTCTTGGCTCTGAACGTGGGGCTGTGATTGCACGTGTTAAGGTTGAACCAACAGGCGGTTGGGAAGAATGGGAAGAGTTTACAGCTCCTGTCAATCTCCCTGCTGATTTCAATGCAGAGACATCTGACCTCTACTTTATGTACAGAGGTTTGAAAGGTTGCAAACTCTTCAATTTTGACTGGTGGCAGATGAAGTAATTTTAATTTATAATTAACAATTGATAATAAATAATAGGTAATAAAAATGTACAAACTACTTTTAACAATAAGCGGCCTTGTTTTTGCTTGGTCGATGAATGCCCAGACTATCACAAGTCCTGATGGTAACATCAAGGTGAACCTTTCTGTCAATAGTGAGGGCACTCCTTATTATAATATTACATATGGTGATGTTGTGGTGATTCAAGATTCTCCACTTGGACTTGCAACCACAGTAGGTGATTTTACGAAAGGTCTGACACTCAAATCAGCAGGCGAATCAAAGCTTGTGGAAGGAAGCTACGACCTCACAAATGGTAAGAAGGCACATTTCACATTTTCAGCTAACGAGCAGACGGTGACTTATGCACGAGGAAATAACGCAGCATTCGATGTAACCTTCCATGTGGACAACAATAATGTAGCATTTCGCTATATGATGTATAAGGCGGGTAATCGTCAGGACCGCCTTTCCTGTATGGTAAATAGTGAGTCTACTGCATTCACGATGCCACAGGGTACCAAGACCTTCCTTTGTCCACAGATGGGACCTCAGGGAGGTTTTGCCCGTACAGCACCAAGTTATGAGACATATTATGAGTATGATGCCGAGATGGGTAAGAACGGTCAGGGTCGTGGTTATACCTTCCCTGCATTGTTCCGTGAGGAAGTACAACTCCCTGCAGCAAAGAAGAAAGCTCCTCAGACACAGAACATCTGGGTAATGCTTTGTGAAACAGGTGTAGATGGCACTTATTGTGCTTCTCGTCTTGTATGCAAGAACAATCAATATAGCATTGCATATCCAGAAGATGCTGAATTCGGTGGTGTAGGTACCAGCGCCCCTGGCATCATGCTACCTGGCTATACCCCTTGGCGCACCATCACCATCGGTACATCACTCAAACCAATGGCAGAGACCAGCATCATGTGGGACTTAGTAAAACCACGTTATGAGGCAAGTCAGAACTATAAGTACGGACGCTCTGTATGGAGCTGGATTATCCGTATGGATGCTAGCTGTAACTATGATGAGCAGAAGGAGTACATTGATTTTGCAGCCAACTTGGGTTGGGAATATATCCTCATCGATGCACTTTGGGATACCAATATCGGTTATGAGCGTATGGAAGAACTCGTGAAGTATGCTCGCTCAAAGAACGTAGGAGTATATCTGTGGTATAACTCTAATGGTTATTGGAACGATGCACCTCAAGGACCTCGAGGTAAACTCCATCTGATGATTGAACGTCATAAAGAGATGGCTTGGTTGAAGAAAGTAGGTGTAAAGGGTTTGAAGATTGACTTCGTTGGCTCTGACAAGCAGCAGACAATGCAGCTTTATGAAGAGATTATGGCTGATGCGAATGATTACGGACTTGAGATTATTTTCCACGGCTGTACACTTCCTCGTGGTTGGGAGCGTATGTATCCTAACTTCGTAGCTTGTGAGGCTGTTCGTGCAAGTGAGAATCTTTCATTCGGACAGCACGACAATGATATTGAGGCGCTTGCTGCAACTATCCATCCTGTACTTCGTAATGCTGTGGGTAACATGGACTTTGGTGGTTCTGCACTCAATAAGTACTATTCAAAGAACAACCAACGGGGTAATCATCGTGTTACATCTGATGTCTATGCCCTTGCAACTGCTATTTTATTCCAGACCCCAGTACAGAACTTTGCATTGGCACCTAACAACCTCACTGATGCACCTTCTTGGGCTATCGACTTTATGAAAGCTGTTCCTACAACTTGGAAGGACATCAACTTTATTGATGGTTATCCAGGTAAGTTCATCGTGATGGCTCGTCAGGCTACCAACGGAACTTGGTATGTGGCTGGTGTGAATGCCAACAAAGAACCACTCACTGTCAATATCCCTCTCACGATGTTTACAGCAGGTCAGAATATAAAGCTCTACCTTAACGATGGTGTAACCACCACGACAGTTTCTAAAAAGCAGACCATTACAGTGACCATTCCTTCTAATGGTGGTGTTGTGATTAATAATTGATTATGCGGACATTAAATATTAAAAAATATACATCTTGTATTATATGTTGTTTTCTCTCAGTTCCTGCCTTAGCGCAGGACTGGGAGAATCCCGACATCATAGGTATCAATAAACTTCCTTATCACAGTACACTTCAGCTACCCTCTAAGGAGGCGGAGTGTCCTGAGATTGTTTCGCTTGACGGCCGCTGGTATTTTCAATGGTCAAAAGACCCTGATTCACGTCCTGCCGATTTCTATCGCAACGATTACGATGTAAGTCGCTGGGACATGATTTCTGTGCCAGGAAACTGGCAGATGCAGGGATATGGTGTACCTATCTATACGAATATGACCTATCCTTTCAAGACGGACAATCCTCGAGTGACCAGCGAACCAAATCGTGATTGGTATTCTTTTGACCATCGCAACCCTGTGGGTTCGTATGTTACTTTTTTTGATATCACCAAGGAGGATATCAATAATCGTAATCTTATCCTTCATTTTGGCGGTGTGAAGTCGGCTATGTATGTTTGGGTAAATGGGAAGCAAGTAGGATATAGCCAGAATTCTATGGCCCCTGCTGAGTTCGACATCTCTGAGTTTGTGAAAGAGGGACGTAATCGTCTGGCTGTCGAAGTTTATCGATGGAGCGATGGCAGCTATCTCGAAGATCAGGATATGTGGCGTTTTTCTGGTATCTTCCGACCTGTTCAATTGTGGAAGCGCCCGCTGGTTCATATTGCTGATTACACCATCACAGCCATTCCGTCTGATGATTATAAAAAATACACGGTTACTGCTGATGTCCTTATCTGTAATACAGGAAAGAAGAAACAGAAAGATCTGTGGGTTAGCTTTATGTGTGATGAAACGATCGCTGCAAAGACTCCAATAGTTGCGCCAGGTGATACCGTTGCTGTGCGTCTCGTCTACAATTCCACCTTTCCTCATCTTTGGTCTGCTCACGACCCTTATCTCTACCCTTTTACTTTGAAACTGCGTGATAAGGTTAATAACGAGATAGAAAAGTTTGACAACCATTTCGGAATAAAGAAGGTCGAGGTTATAGGTGAAGTCTTGAAAATTAATGGCAAGAATGTAAAACTACGTGGAGTGAACCGTCACGACCATCATCCTCGTACAGGTCGTTATGTGGATCGCTCAACCTACGAATTAGATGTGAAACTAATGAAGCTGGCAAACATCAACTTCCTGCGTACATCGCACTATCCTGACGACCCATATCTTTACGAGTTGTGTGACCGTTATGGCATCTTCGTGATGGATGAGGCTAATCAGGAGAGTCACGGCTATGGTATCGGGAACCGTATGTTGGGTGATAATCCAGCATGGGAAAAAGCACATGTCGATAGGGCAGAGGCATTGGTGAAGCGTGACAAGAATCATCCCTCCATCATTATTTGGTCTATGGGTAATGAAGGTGGAGCAGGCCGCAATATGAAGGCAATGCGTGACGCCATCCTTGCTGTCGATATCACCCGTGCTGTATTCCTTGATAGCGATCGTTCCGTTTCAGACATTTATGATGATAGTTATCTCCTTCCTGAAAAATTGGCGAGCGAGGCCAAACGTATATCTGACCGCCCGTTCATCATGCGAGAGTATGAGCATGCTATGGGTAACGCTATGGGAGGATTGATGGAGTATATGGATGTCATCTATGCCGATTCTAGCATTTGCGGAGCAGCTATCTGGGATTTTGTGGACCAGGGCATTGCTAAGCCGATTGACGGGTCTTCGCTCATTCCGCATTTCAAGAACAGCAATCCTTCTCAATTATCACTCCGTGCTGGTGAGTTCTGGGCTTATGGGGGCGATTTTGGCGATAAACCTAATGACAATCACTTCTGTCTTAATGGCTTGATTGGACCCGATCGTGTGCCGCATCCTCACTATTATGAGGTGAAGTATGCTTATCAGCCCATTCGTTTTCACTACAATGATGGACGGCTTGCTTATGAGTCTGTCGATCCGTTTGTTTCCGTCGATGATTTCGACTATCGAAGCGAGACAATTACACAAGAAAGTGGAGAACAGTTCCTTAACGTGTATGCGGTATTGAATCACGATACCCCTTGGGCACCAAAGGGAACTGAAATTGCTTCTGATCAGTTTATTCTCAAACCCTATCAGTGGAAGTCGGTTACGAATGTTTCCGTCAGTCATATTGAACGTACTGATACCACGATTATCGTTCGTTATGGCCAACATGATGAGTGCGCAATGCTTGATACTCGTACAGGTGCACTTGTAAGTCTTACTTCCCGCCAATCTGCAGTAAGTATGGACGATAATGCAGAGGTTATTGAATTTCTTCAGTCTCCACTCGAACCATATTTCTGGAAGCCAATGAATGATAGCCAACGTGCGAACGGCTATCGTCAGCGATTAGGAAGTTGGCATGATTCAGCTGCAAATCGCCAAGTTAAGGAGGTGAAGAATAACAAATCTGACGGAACTATTACGTTTGTAATGTCCCTTCCCAATGGTGCTGATTATACCCTTACTTATACCTTCGGTGTTTATGGAGGAATTTTGGTAACTGCTGATTATGTGCCAACAGCACAGAATCTGCAACTGATGCCGAAGTTTGGTATGCGTGTAGGGTTACTTCCTTCGTTTACAGATGTAGAGTGGTATGGTCGTGGACCATATGAGAACTACCCAGACCGTAAACTCTCACAACATATCGGTATTTATCACATGCCGCTCTCTGAGTTTATGACGGAGTATCTCAACCCACAGGACAATGCGAACCGCTGTGATGTGCGTCGTTTTACCTTCACCTCAGGTGAGCATTCCATTACATTTGAGGGTCTTCAACCGCTTTGTTTCCATGCATGGGACTACGATGAGAGTGAACTCGACCGTGAGCCGCTCCATCCACATCTCATCCATCGGGGTGATAAGGTGAATGTCAATATAGACCTCAATATACATGGTGTTGGAGGTGCTGACGGATGGGGAGCAAAAACCTTCCCTCAGTACACTATAGACGCTAACCAGCCAATGAAATATTCATATATTATAACTGTCAAATAATCTATTATGACTAAAACCATACTGACCATTATAGCTACAGCCATCACGCTGGCAGTCCATGCTCAGACAGGTGCGGACTATCTCAAAGCGTTTCACCCCTCTGATTGCATTATTCCCTTTGACATCAATGCCGAAGGGCAGCCTTTCCGTGTATTCTGGGGTATGGACACTGCATGGAATTCTGAGGGAAATGTGCGCCGAGGAATCAACCATATTGGAGTGGAGAACTTCAGTACTGGACGTTTGTCCTATCAGCCTACATATAAATTGATTACGAAATCTGATGGGTCGTATGACCTGACCTCCGAGCAGAAACGGATACTGCAAAGTCGTATTACGAACTTGAAGCTTACGGGAGTGACAGAAGCTAATATCAACTGTGACAATGCTGCTGCGTTCGAGGACCTGTCTGATGGCTCGACAGGTTATCAGAATTATGGACGCAATGCTGAAGCGTGGTATCAGCTCATCAAGGCCAGTGTTCAGTTTATTCAAGCGCGAGGTATTAAGATTATCTCTGTATCTCCTTTCAACGAACCTGACCTTGACGAAAACAAATATTGGTTCAAGTCTACGTTCCTCGAGGTAAGCCGACTCCTGAAGTCCGACCCTTATTTCGACGGTATTCGTATTTGTGGCGGTAACACCCTGAACTGTGACCGGGCTTGGGATTGGTACAATGACCTGCGTGAGGTACTCGATGAAGGCAACACCCATCAGTTAGCGGGTTCATTCGAAAATTATGCCAACTTTTTTAGGAGGGTGAGAGCAGACGGACGTATGGCTGCTAACGATGAGTTACACAACGTTGGTGAGGCCATCGTAGGTGTACAATATGGCATGCAGACTGGTATTTGGTGGGGTTTCGACTCTCATGCACGTGGTCAGTTCTGTCGTGATAGTCAGGAGGGTGTACGTCTGGGGTATGGTGAAGATCGTGCCCATTGGACCTCCGGTGCCGTCTATCGTAATGATAAGACAGGTGAGGTGCATGCCTATATGGGTTCGTCAGAGCGTCAAGCAAACAGTTCATCTTATACCTTTGTAAGTCCTTTCCGCGATGTCTATTTCGATGGACGAGGACCTACACGTTATTGGACATACGACATTCCAGGTGGAACAGGTTATCAGAAAGGGCAGACCAATGCAGAGCGTGTTATTGATGTGACTTGGGGAGCCGATGTACAGCCCGATACCATTAATGGTACCTATCAACTGATGTGTCGTAGTGGACGGCGTGTACTCAGTGTTACTAATACTACCGCTTCGAGTGGTACCCAGATATGCGCAAAGAAGGCTACAACAAGTACCTACGATGATTGGATTATGCAGCCTGTTCCTGCACGCGTGGGAGGCGACTTTGGCTACTATTATCTCAAGAATGCAAAGTCCGGATTCCCTATCGATGGCTGGAATTGGGGACTGTCTTCTGGTTCCGAGCTCCGTGTGTTTGATGGTGCAGGTGGTGATAACGAGCAATGGTATGTCAAGTATGCGGGCGATGGATACTACTACATCATCAATCGCTATAGCAACTTATACCTCACAGCTTCAGGCACTTCTGTTGGTGCTATAGTCAATCAATCCACCCTTGCAACGACTGAAACCAAACGTCAGTTGCAACAGTGGCGCATCATCCCTGCTGATGCTGCATGTGAGACAGATGCCCCTGCTGTACCTACAGGTCTGCAGGCTACTTCGCAGTCTGCGTCAGTGCAGCTTTCGTGGAATCCTTGTGAGGATGAGGATCTTGCTGGATATATGGTTTTACGTGCTGATGTTGCGACAGGAGAATGGAACACCATTGCGCGAAAATTGCCTACCAATACCTTTACCGACAATAGCATTGAGCAAGGTCGGTCCTACCGTTATGCTGTGCGTGCTATCGATCGTAGCGATAATATGTCTGTTTTAAGCGACTCAATCGAGGCATGTTCACTGGCTGGTCATGCTTTGATTGCATATTGGCCTTTCGATGAAAGCTTGACTGATTATACTCTTAATCACTTTGATGCAGTACATTATGGTACGGAGAAGTTTACCACTCTTTCGTCTATGGTGAAGATGGGAAAAAGTAGTCTATTCCTGGACGGGACGTCAAACATTCAATTACCCTATCAGATAGCCAATTCGGGCGAACTTACGATTGCCTTTTGGGTTCGTTGGACAGGTACTAACTCTGGTGAAGGACAGCGATTGTTTGACTTCGGCTACGACGACACACATTGTGTATATCTTACCCCTGCAGAGAAGAATAAGATGAGACTTGTGTTGCGTCAGGGATCTATTGAGAAAACGATCGAAGCACCGAAGCTTGTCAGCACTTGGCGACATATCGCCATTACTTTCAGTGCAGATGCAGTCTGCATTTATCAGAATGGAGAACTCGTTGCAGAAAGTGTCCTTGAGGATCAACGCATTATGGGGCCTCTCAATTATCTTGGACGCAGTCAGCGTGGTGATGCTCCTGGATTCAAAGGTTATTTCGATGACTTCTGTATTTACAATTATGCTCTTAACGCCTCCGCAATCTCATCTCTTGCAAACGAATTGCATGAAGATGTGAATCTTGACGGTATTGTCGATACTCAGGACGTACTTGCGGTTTATGAATATATGCGAACCGCGTCACAAACTCCTAATGTTTCGGTACAGGCTGATATCAATCAGGACGGCGTGGTCGATACTCAGGATGTGTTAAAGATATATGAATATATCAATCAGCATTAATTAGGTTACCTTTGCATCAGCAACATATATGTTTTGCATGGTTGTAAAGACTAAAAAAAGAGTAAAAAAACTTTACGAATTATTTGGAAAAGGAGAATTCTTTTTGTATCTTTGTGGTGAAATACCGCATACTATTCCCATTCCATTATTATAAGTTCGAGGGTAGTCGGCTAAAGGCAGACGGTCATCCGCCTTTAGCCGTCCAATTGGATGGCTATAGGCATCCGACCGGATGACTATAGGCAATTTCCCTTTTCTGCCGGCTCATCTTCCCGATTGAGTCGGCTGCTTTTCCCTTTTGAATTAGCTGCCCGTCCTTTGCCATTCAGACAATGGACTTATAACAACTAAAGTCTAAACTCATAGCTGTCTTCACCTCTTTGTGGTTCACTCTAAACTATAAACTTTTATATTGACTGTCCGCTAAAACAGAAGGATATGAAGTATGGAGGGGGCTTAATTTTTTGAAGTTTGTGTCCACAACGCCTATTTATCGGCACTGAGGACACATACTTTATTGATTTCTAACTTTTAGCGGACACCAATAATTTCAATATTTCTGCACTTTTCTTCTATTGACCTTGTCAGGTTTACTGAAAACGTCTATGAAGATGCGTCTTGAATCATAACAACAGGGGGATGCATCAAACGATACATCCCCCTGTTGTAGCGAGAGTGGGTCACGATCCCACGACCTCCGGATTATGAATCCGACGCTCTAACCAGCTGAGCTATCTCGCCATCCTTGGGCATTTTTTCAAACGCGACTGCAAAGGTACAAAATAATTCATAATGCACAATGCAAAAATCATAATTATTTTGCAAAAACCTGCTTTTTTTAGTTTTGAAGGTCAATTATGCATTATGAATTATAAATTATACATTATCCTCACGCTTTAATTGGACTGTACTTTGGAACTAACAGCTTCATGGCTACCCATGAGATGAGGTATGCGATACCACAGAAGCAGAACATGATGAAGTAACCCGCTGGTTTACCTTCGAAGCCCATAAACTGGAAGGCTGAACCTGCGGCTTCTGCTGTATCGAACATGTTGCCTGCTACTTTCTGTATAACCATCGAACCAAATCCTCCAGCTGTGGCTCCTACACCTGTAATGGTAGCAATCGTGCTCTTTGGGAACATATCGCCAATCGTAGAGAACAGGTTGGCTGACCAAGCCTGATGGCCTGCTGCAGCGATACCAATGAGGATAGCTGGCCACCAAGGACTATGAACGCCAAGAGGCTGTGCTGCAAGGGCAACAAGTGGTAGGAAGGCGAAGATCAGCATTGCAAGCATACGTCCGCTGTAGGGGTGCATACCGCGTTTCTCTACAAAGAGTTTTGGGAGATAGCCACCAAAGATGCTGACAACCGTCACGATAGCATAGAGGGTGAAAATCAGTCCTTGACCGAGTGGTTCGGATGCCTTGATGCCGAACTGGTTCTGGAAGTATGATGGTGCCCAGAAGAGGAAGAACCACCAAACACCATCAGTGAGTAGCTTGCCGCAGATGAACGACCAGGTCTGACGATAGGTGAAGCACTTGAAGAATGGGATAGCCTTTTCTTCTTTCTCTATCGCCTTTGCTGCAGCCTCTGCTTCGTCGTCCTGATGAATATAGTCGAGTTCTGCCTGGTTCACATGCTTGCTCTTTTCTGGTTTGTCATACATGAATTGCCAGAAGAACATCCACAGGAATCCGAATGCACCTATGATAATAAATGCCCATTCCCATCCCAGACTCTTGGCCAATGGGGGAATGCAGAGTGGGGCAGCAAGTGCTCCTACGCTGGCTCCTGCATTGAAGAGTGAGGTGGAGTATGCACGGTCTTTCTTCGGGTTGTATTCGGCAGTCACCTTGATGGCAGCTGGGAAGTTTCCAGATTCTCCAAGTGCCAGAATGCCTCGACAGAAGAGGAACAGATAAACGGAGGTGGTAGAGAATGCCAAAGCAGCATTCGAACCAATCTTCGTAGCAGCTGCAAGGTCGGGCGAACCTGTCAGCATAGAGGTTCCGTAGCCGCAGAGGGCGTGGAGGCAGGCACCTGCACTCCAAACTCCGATACTCCATAGATAGCCCTTCTTGGTGCCCATCCAGTCGATAAACTTACCTGCGAACAGGCAGCAAAGGGCATAGAAGATGCTGAAGAACGAGGTGATGGTACCATAGTCGGCATCAGTCCAACCGAATTCAGGTTTGATGAACTCTTCATACGTAAGACTCAGGACCTGACGGTCGAGATAGTTAATGGTGGTTGCCACAAAAAGCAACGAACAAAGCCACCAACGCCAATTGGTCATCAGCTTTGTTTGAGTAGATTGATTGGTCATATACGTTAGTTTTGATTAAATTAGCAAGGCAAAGTTACAAAAAGTTTAGGGTTTAGCGCGTAAAGTGTATGTTTTTTTTATAAAAAAATGAGTTTTTTTGTTTAAATTTGCAGTACTTATTCGTTATATAGGTGAGATGACGCAAAAAGAGTTCGAACATATTGCCATTCAAATGCACAGCAAGGCACTCCATGTGGCTCGCATTTATGTGCCTTTGGAAGCTGATGCTGAGGATGTGGCTGGCGATGTGATGTTGAAGCTCTGGGCGATGCACGAGAAAGTACCTCCCGATGACAAAGTTGAGCATTTAGTTGGTATTCTGACGAGAAATCGCGCAATCGACCTGTTACGAACTCAAAAGCAAGAGCGCTCGCTCAATGAGAGTTATGAGTACTTGGAGGAAAGGAATCAGCATGACGAACTAGAATACAAGGAACTGGAACAATGGCTCGAACGCGAAATCGACCGTCTGCCGCCCACTAATGCTATCATCCTGCGAATGCGACAGTTGGAACACCGTGAACTCGAAGAGATAGCATCTTTGCTCGGCATCACTAAGTCGTCAGTCTCTACGCTTCTGGCACGAGCACGAAGACAATTACTCGAACGAATCAAACAAACGAAGTTATGAATAAGGATATACAAGACATACAACGACTGCTCGACCGTTTCCTGGAAGGAACATCGACGCTTGACGAGGAAAAACGCCTTGCCGACTATTTCCGTACCCATGAGGTAGGGGAGGAGTGGAGCGCCTATAAGGAGATGTTTGCAATGTTTGATGATGGACAGGTGGAAGTCAAAAAGAATAAGAACAGAGTGATTCCGTTGTGGGCTTGGTATGTAGTGGGTACGGTTGCGGCAAGCATCGCAATTGTGTTCTTCCTTAACAATCAGGATGGAATCGTGCCATCAGATACACCTTTGACTGCACAGGTTGATACAGCACAACCTAAGCAACCACAGCAGACCCAAACTGATACGATAATCATCCCCATGCAGGAACGGCCTACACAGCTGAAGCCGCAAGATCCTGTTCGACAGTATCACCCACGCCCTTCACGTCCATTGTTGGCAAAGCAGACCCCTTCTATGGAGAGTATAACAGAGCATGAGGAAATAGCGGAAGCCACCCTTCTTGTCGAAAGTGAAGAGGAACAACTTTATGCTTCAACTGACACAATGACTTCCCAACCTCTTACTGTTGAGGAGCGATTGGAGCAGCAGATAACTCGCTACATGCGGCAGATGGAGCAGATACGTAACGACTTAGCGGTAATGAGCGAAGAAGAATACTAATATTAAATATAAATAGGTATGAATATGAACAAAAAACTTTTATTTGTGGCTCTTGCCCTTAGTTTGGGCTTGAGTAGTAAGGCTCAGGTTGACCTCGTCCCTGACACCATCCCTGTATATAACGAGGCTGACTTTATAGCTGACTTTGAAAACACATTTAAGGTTGGTCAGCCGAAGGTAACGGAGACTATCGAGCCTGGTAGGAGAACAGTAAGGGCAACCTTCGAACCATTTAATGAGGGTTCAAATTCAAATGTGATGGGTGTTCCGACGTCGGACTTCACCCGCTCCCTGAACTATTTCATCGAGAAGTTCACAGGAGTGGACAACGACTACAACCGTTCACTCCTGCTGGTGATGAATGATTTCCTTGTGGTGAACTTGCGCGAGACACGCGAAGAAATAAAAGAGGTGGAGTCTACACGTATGTCTTATGGTACTCCATATGCTGATAAAGTTCACAAAGTGAATCGAACAAAGTATATTGAGCGTGCCAAGATTGCTGAAACGGTCCTCTATTCCATGCGTCAGAAAGCGATGGAGAAACGGTTGAATATGACATCGAATAGTCTATCTCCTACGATGGAACGTTTGCTCAAAGGTAATGAGAAAGTGGTTTCAAATACCTACGCCCCAGAGGTTGTGGCTCAGGTAAAGATGATTTGCTCAAACTATCTCAAAGAGACATATACCAAGACTCAGGAGAATCTGTTGGTTCGATTGGGAGAGTATCTCGACGATGAGATTCGTGCCAACCACATCAGTCGTCTGGCTGTGCAGGATATTATCAACGAACTGGACACACTGAAAAGCCGCACCAGTTTCAATAAACTCAGGGATAAGATTTACGACATCATCCTCTCAGTAAACGAGGCGAGTGTCAATATGTAGATAATTCTCATCAATAGGTATATTATTAAATTGTTTGTATGACGAGCATCAGCGACTGAGAAGTTGCTGATGCTTTTGTTTTTTATAATTATTGTCAATTATCAATTGTCAATTGTCAATTATTTCGTACCTTTGCATGCAAAACAGATAATGGAATGAAACGCATTTGTGATTTTATAGCTCGTTGGATGGGTGCATTGATATTGTTGACAGCAGTTGCAGCGATGGTGTTTCCGCAGGTAGTGTTGCCAATCGGCACGTGGGTCATCAACCCGTTGTTGGGACTGATTATGTTCGGAATGGGTCTGACGCTTTCACCACAGGATTTCAAGGTGGTGTTCAGTCGTCCGAAAGATGTGCTGATCGGCTGTCTGGCTCAGTTCACCGTGATGCCGCTTATTGCCTGGCTATTGGTGAAAGTCTTCTCGCTTCCACCCGAACTGGCTCTTGGTGTGATTCTCGTAGGATGCTGTCCAGGAGGTACGGCATCGAATGTTATCACCTATTTGGCGAAAGGCGACCTGGCGCTGAGTGTGGGTATGACTGCCACATCGACCGTTCTTGCTCCAATCCTTACCCCTTCGCTTACCTGGCTGATGGCAGGTACATTTGTAGAGGTCGATACATGGGGTATGATTCAGAGCATCCTCTATGTGGTGATTGCACCTATCATCCTGGGTTTTCTCATTCAGCACTATTTGCCTCGTTTCACGAAACAGGCTGTCGTCTATCTACCTGCCTTCTCTACCGTAGTGATTGCGATAGTGGTAGCGTTGGTCGTTGGGCATAATGCTGCCAACCTGAAGACAGCAGGTCTGTTGGTGGTGCTGGTTGTTGTACTCCACAATCTTGGCGGACTGGGCGTAGGCTATCTCGTAGGTCGTCTGTTGGGATTGACACGTCAGAAACGTACCGCTATCTCCATCGAGGTAGGTATGCAGAACAGCGGACTGGCTACAGCGTTAGCAGCCACTCATTTTGCCGCTTATCCTATGGCAGCCATCCCTGGAGCCGTGTTCAGTGTATGGCATAACATCAGCGGCGCATTAATGGCAAAACTGTACAGCCTTCATAATAAATAGGACTGAAACCAATCTCTCCCAACTTGATGCATGAGACTAGCAAGATGTTGCCAGTCTCTAAAACTAAGAAAAAGCATCAGTAAGTGCACTTTTTTCTCATTAACTTGAACGATTTCGGGCTTTCTGTGTATGCAGTTGTGAAAGAGCTCTGAAATCGTTTAATTATTTAAAAACAGAACAAGAATGAAAAGAGTAATATTAGGTATTTGGTTGCTGACGCTAAGCCTCAGTGGGATGGCGCAGACCAAAGCAATGAAAGTGGAAAGTCCGATTGTAACAGAGAAAGACTTTGTGTGGTATGTAGAACAGAAGGAGGCGTGGAAGGAGCAGACGCAGAGGAATCCGAAGGACGAGACAGCGTGGCTGAACTATTATCATGCAGCACACTATATGGGTTGGTGGGGTAACAATTCTGACAGCGTTGTCCGTCAGGTAATGAGCGAGATGAAGCAGGCTATTCCCGATACTTATACCTATAATTTTTGTGCCTACCGTGCCGTAGGGACCGGGCATGTGGAAGAAACCGATGGTGATAAATATGCAGAAGCCGCATTGGCGAAGCTGCCTGATGAGATGGAGTTTTTCGACTACGACCAATGGGTGTGCTACTTGGCTATGAAAGGATATGAGTCGCGTATGGCGCAGATGGCGAAACGTTACTTCGATAGTGGCATCTATTCGGAAAACGTGTTGCGATACGGCTACAATGAGTTGGCTGGCATGGATGCGGATGGCATCTATATTGGCTCTGGCGACACATCCATCATTCCTAAGTGGCTTATCCAGGATGGTATGGGAAAGCATAAGGACAAGACCATCGTTGCTGTGCCGTTCCTGGCGGTGAAGGAATATCGTGCGTGGCTGAATAAGAAACTCGACATTCAGTTGCCTGAACTGGAAGACGGAGGCTATGAGGACTATCAGGCATTTGAGCGTGCAGCACTGCAGACCATTATCGACAAGTATGGCAGTAAGGTTTACTTCTCGGCAACGACACCCTCATCGTTGCGGGAGCCTTGGGAGAAGAACCTCTACAACGAAGGGCTTTTGCTGAAGTATTCGAAGAAACGCTATGATAATCTCGCCGTGAAACGTCGCAATGTGGAGGACCGCTATATGCTGGAGTATCTGCTCGTCTCGTTCCGTCCCGACTGGACATCTGGTCAGCGACTCTCTGCTAATTATGCCGTTCTGCTTGCCGACCTGCTCCCTTACTACGAAAAGCATGACCAGAAGCGATACGACTGGTTGATGCGACGACTGATGGGCGGCATCAGCAACACTTCCTTTAGCGAAGAAAAGAAACAGGAATACATGAACGTGTTGATGCACGACTGACACATGCTGATACCACTACGCATGTCGGCACAGTCCGACGAACAGCTGATGACACGAGCCGCACGAGGCAGTGACCGTGCTTTCGAGGAACTCTACAACCGTCATGCCCGACGGTTGCAGGGCTTCTTCGTCCGCAGGCTTGGCGATGATGCCGACTTGGCTGCCGACTTCATGCACGATACCTTCTTGCGGCTTTATGCTGCCCGCGAGACTTATCGTGAAGGTCGTAACTTCCGTGCCTGGCTCTTCACCATCGCCTATAACCTCTGTCGGAATCATCATCGCAACCAGTTGACGATTGTTTCTGACGAGGGTGTGGATATCACTGATGAGGCCAGCATTGAGGTGGAATTGGATATGAAAGACCTTCATGATGCCTTACAAGACATACTCCGTAAACTCCCTGACCCCTACGCGATGCTCTTCTCTCTGCACTATGAAGAAGAGTTGACCGTTCCCCAGATAGCGCAAATCACCGACCTACCCGAGGGTACCGTGAAGTCGCGTCTGCATAAAACAATGCAAATCATCAAACAAAACCTGAAGCAATATGAACATCACTGATCAAGACATCATCCGCACTGCCCGTCAGCAGCGCGACGAAGAGAACGAACAACTGCATGTCCGCCCCGAGTTCAACCGTACACGACCTTGGCGACATGTTCCCAAATGGTTGGTTGCCATTCCTGCGGCTGCCATCGTCGGTTTCTTTGTGGGTATATGGACTGAAGGTTCACAGAATGATGCCCCGCTCACGGCACGTGTTGATACCGTATATGTCCAGATGCCTGCATCGCAGCCTACAGAAGGAGATACCGTGTATCAACCCATCCAAACGACGCGTGTTACTGTGTCGAATAATACTACTCATTCATCATCAAAACCACACAATTTCCATCCGTCTCATGGGTGCTCTGTGGCCGAAGATAACATACGGTACGACTTGTTGGTCATGAATTGAGGGTCCATTCATACGTATGATTTGCTCCGTTCATACGTATGATTCGTTCCGATGATACGTATGATTTGTTCCATTCATACGTATTATCCAATCGATTAATGCGCATAATTCAGCCCGTTCATGCGCATGACCAAATACGATGATGCTAAGTAGGGAACAGGTTACACCTTAATATATAAATAAAGAAACGTGCAAGCCGAAGGGCCTGCACGTCTTCTTTTTGTATGTGACAGAGATTATCTTACTGTGATATCCTTGCTCATATCCTTGAAGTTCCACTTGCAGTTGTCGCTGCTGAAGTCCCACTTACCGAGAGTAGGAGTACAGTCACCAGCCGACATCAACACGAGTTCTTCGTCAGTTCCTGGAACGGCCTTAGGCATGATGCGGTAAGTACCGTCTGTACACTGGTCGATACGCCAGAGCTGTTCAGGTGCACCCGTGAAGCGAGGAACAGAAGTAACATCCTTGTCAGCAGTAGCTGCGAGCGCACGGTTTGTACCTGCGATAATGATCTTGTAGTAAGGACCACCGAGGTAACCGCCAGCCTCAGGAACAGCAGTGATAGTCCAGCGCTGGTGAGGACGACCCATATAGTCAGCCATACGAACGCGGATTTCATCCTTTGGCCAATCCTGAATGACGTCAGCAAGTGTCTGTGAAGGTTGTGCCTGAGGAGCAGCTTGCTGGGCAGGACGCTGAGCCTGACCACCAGCAGCACCGCCGCCGAAGCCACCCATACCGCCGAAGCCGCCAAAGCCTCCCATACCACCAGCAGGAGCACCTGCACCAGGAGCACCCTGAGCATTAGCTGGACGCTGAGCACCTTGAGGAGCACCTGCGCCTGGAGCGCCAGCACCGAAGCCTGGGAATCCACCAGCAGGAGCCTGACCGCCCTGAGCATTTGCAGGACGTTGAGCACCACCTTGTGCGTTAGCAGGACGCTGAGCGCCTCCGAAACCACCGAAGCCGCCACCTCCGAACATACCGCCACCACGGTTCATACGAACGAAGTCGACAACAAGTTCGAGTGAATAGCCACGACGCTCTGACTCGATTTCATAAGTTCCTTCCTTGAAGAGCTCGCCACCAATTGGCCAGCCGTTCTTCCATATGATAGGACGGATAGCCAACACGCTACGACCACCCTGATCGAGGTCAGCCTCCCAGTGGAGCGACATCTTCTCAATACCGTCAGCTACGACGTAACGTCCGAAGTGACCAGCACCCCATGTACGTCCTGAACCAGCGATCACCATACGGCCACCACCTTCCATCATGTCACGACCTACATTGTCGATGAACGGACCGGTTACTTTCTTTGAACGTCCGCATACGATATTATAAGTAGAGTTACCTCCGTCGCAGCAAGTACCGTGAGTACCAAGCAGATAGTACCAACCGTCTTTGTACATCATAGTAGATGCCTCGCAGTCGATAGCCACGTTCTTTGCCTTGTTGCCTTTTACGCGCTCACCGGTCTTTGGGTCCAGCTCTACGAGACGGATGTGTCCGAAGTATGTACCATAGGTGAGCCACAATTTACCTGTAGTCGGGTCGAGCAAAAGACCAGCGTCGATTGCGTCGCAGTCTTCGTCCTGAATAGATTTAGCTACCTCAATAGCTTCTGTGAATTTGAAATCAGGAGATTCAGGATCAAGCGTTTTGTTCCACATGGTGAGAACACGACCTGCATGACCGCCACCAAGTCCACCACCTGTAGCACTATAGGCAATCAGATAACGGTCGCCGATCTTCAAAGCATCAGGAGCAGCACCGCCACCAGGACGCTGTGCACCGCTATTCCAAGTCCAACCGTCCTCAGAGATGAGACCACCGCCACCTGTACCGAATGTATAGTATTTTCCGTCACACTCCACGATGGTTGATGGGTCGTGGATGAATGGGGCACCGATTTGTGCCATTGCTGACTGGCTCAGCATGATACCTACGAGGGCACCGAAGCCCTTTATAATGTTCTTATACTGTTTCATAATGACCGATTATTTGCTTAAGGTTACTGATACGTTAGTTACAGGTTCTCCATTTTCCTTGACGAAGCGAACACAGAAGTCGCTCATACCAGGACCGTTGATTACAGCGCCGCGAAGCACGTTCTTACCCTTCTTCAGGTTCAGACGGCCCGACATCACATCGTCGACAACCATACGGCGGTCGCCTGAGAGGATGACAGCTTCTTCGCCATTGAGCCACCACATAGATGCTGAGTTTGAACCTACAGCGAGGCGTACGTTTGGCATATCCTCAGGGCAGTCGATGATGGTTACAGCCCAGAACAGCACGCCATACACCTGCTTCTCAAGACCAGAAGCAAAGCGGAACAGCTTCACGTTGAAGCGGGTTGCGTCGAACGCATGCCATTTCAGTTCCTGCTCGCCTACACGCTCAGTCTTTCCGTCAGTAGGAATGTCGGTAAACTGACCAGGGAAATACTGCTGACCGAAGTTCTCGCGGATGTAAGAGTCGGTGAATACAGTGTTGCTACGGTTTGGTTTGTCAATGGGTTCCAGCAACAACCATCTGCGGATGAATCCCTTTGCATCGGGTTTTGCTACGTTTTTTGACACTGGGCTGAAGAAGTCAGCCAAAGTTGGTTGCACATTTTCTTTCGTAAGGTCGTCCTTGTCGCCATCGCCAGGGCCTAAGGCAGCGTGGGCAGACATACCGCACAATGATGCAACTGCGAATGCTAGTAATGCTTTCTTGTTAAGTTTCATTCTTGTTTTTGGTATTAATTGTTGTAAAAAAATAAATTCGCATATTTGGCGCAAAGGTAGGAAATAAAAATGACCTACACAACGAATTAACGAAAAAAATGCAACTACGGCCCTATATTTCATCCCTTTTCATGCTTTTTCTTTGAAAAAGTTTGGAAGATTACCATACTTTTTGTATCTTTGCATCAGAATAAACATACCGCTTTTCGCCAGTCTCTACTATGTGAAAAACACAACGTCAAATAATTGGAAGCAAGTCTATATCAACTCTATACAAACCCTATACCAACTCTATACCAAGTCTATGGTACCTCCAATGTACCTCATATTCAACTTATGTGAACCTTATGTTGACCTTATGTTGGTGTTATGTTGACCTTATGTTGGTGTTATGTCGACCTTATGTCGGTGTTATGTTGACCTCTATAGATTGTCACCTTAATGTCTATATAGTCAACAAGAGGTAAAGAAAAAGTAAGTAGGAGGTAGAGTAGATTATTTATTGACTTGTTAATAGCTTTAAACAACATAATAAACAACTCAAATGCTTCAGGCATTGAGAGCCTGAACCATGAAACAGAACCATGATCACCATGACTTCTGCCTTGTCGTGAGCTTGTCGAACTGCCTTGACGTGAGCTTGTCGAACAGACTTGGAAAGTGTGCCAGAACGGTGGTATTTGTGCTTTTTGGGCGTGGGAATCGTATATTTTGCCATCATTGAATCAAAAAACTTGCAAAAATCATCTGCCATACAAAAAATTTCTGTAACTTTGTCCTCGGTAATCAATGGCGATATTTTTAGTGAACATTTGTTGTTTCGTCACTGCAAAGGTACTGAAAATATCGCTCATTACCAAATTTTCAATGAATTATAATTGACTCCGTCGAACTAAAGTTTCGTTGAACTCACATTATATAAGGAACGATATGACACTAATGAGCATAAGGAAGGATACCGTTGTTTCGCGGATAATAGGGACTTTGGCGTTGATGTTTATACCCTGTTTTTCTGTTGCACAGAGTTGCCAGAACAAATCAGACAGCATTGTTGCCAAGTTTGATTCTTTATGCCAAAAGTGCGTAATATGCAAAGTAGATACGATTCAGATGGAAACCTATCAGCAGCAAGTTTGTTTTTTCTTTAGGGAAAAGAATCAAGGCAGGCAAATAAATTCAGTAGCATTGAGAATCCCCAAATTCGACCCATACAAAAAGAAATTCAACGACATGCAACTTATCAACCTTATTGCTCCACATATAAGGAGATAGAACAGGTTTTCATTGGTCTTCTAAGAACCAGATTGATCAACATAGGGCTGAGGCAGTCTTTGATGTGGTGGAAGGTCGAGAGGTGGTTTTTGCACTCTACTTCTACAACTATTTCTACCTCTCTTTGGGTGCCAAGCCGATGAAAGACTGGACCGTCTATCGACTTGATAAGGAAGGACTGAAAGTGGTTGACAATTGATAGTTCATATAACTAAAAGGGAAATGAAGAAAAGTGTTTTGATATTCATCGCATTCTTTGCCTTGACTACAAACATACAGTCACAGGACAAAGTGACGACTCCCCCTCCAACACTCACACAGTGGTTGGCACGAAAGGAGTCGCCTCTGGATCCTTGGTACAAGAAGTACGTAAGTGCAAACGGTCTGCCTGTCGTAGCTTCGGCTGCTGTCTCCGATACAGCGCTGCTACAGGCTCGTTATATAGCAAACCACATGCTGAGCAGAATTCCCGAGGCACGTGAGGAGATGATACGTTGCCACTTCAGAATCGGAGTGGTGGGGTATAAGGAAAACATTACGGACCTCCCTGAATGTAAGATGATGAAGGTATGGTGGCCCGAAACCGATTGGGACCAACGGGGAAGGGGCTACGGAGCTACCCTGCAGTTGCCTGTGATGTCGATAGGGGAGGAAAACCTGGTGAAAATACCTAATTTCCGCGAGCGGTATTGGAGCGAGAGTATCATGGTGCACGAATTTGCTCATAATGTGGATTTTGCCTTGCGGCGTATCAACAAGGAGTTTCGTGACAGCCTGAATGTTGCTTTCAACCAGGCGAAGCGTGAGGGATTGTGGAGCGGCACGTATTCGATGACCAACAGCGAGGAGTATTTCGCAGAAGGAGCTCAGGCATGGTTCAACACTTGCAGGATGGTGGTTCCGCAGAATGACGGTAGTAGGTTTACGCTGAAAACACGAGAGCAACTGAAAGCATACGACCCGCGTCTGTATCGCTTGTGTGCTTCTGTCTTTCCTGACGAGCATTTGCACGGATATCATTTTGACGATTGACTGTTGAGCCCGTATTTCGCGGGTTGAGAGCGGGAAATCAGGTTGCTGTTTCTTAGATGCATCTTCGCTCTTTTGAGGCCATTTTGTGCGCTTCAATCGTATTGTTGTGAGTGGATAGGGCACAGAAATCGAAAAAAAGTGCGAAAAATAATGCATTATTTGTTGGCGGTTCAAAAAAAATTCGTAACTTTGCACGCTGTTTAAAAATCCCGACAAGAAATATAGCAGAATAATTAAGAAAAAGAAATATGTCAAAAATTTGTCAAATCACAGGTAAGAAGTCAGTGATTGGTAATAATGTATCACACTCACTTCGCAGAACAAAGAGACGTTTTGAGGTCAATTTGTTTACTAAGAAATTCTACTATGTAGAAGAAGATTGTTGGATTGTTTTGAAGGTCAGTGCTGCTGGTCTTCGCATTATTAACCGAATTGGTCTTGATGCTGCATTACGTCAGGCAGTAGATAAGGGCTATTGCAACTGGAAAGACATCCAAGTAATTGCATAATCATTAAGGAGAAACGAAATCATGGCAAAGAAAGCTAAAGGTAACAGAGTGCAGGTAATTCTTGAGTGCACTGAAATGAAGGAAAGCGGTCTTCCAGGAACATCACGTTACATCACAACAAAGAACCGTAAGAACACTCCAGACCGTCTGGAACTGAAGAAGTATAACCCCATCCTTAAGAAGATGACTGTTCATAAGGAAATCAAATAAACTGATATAATATGGCAAAGAAAGCGGTCGCAACTCTCCAATCAAAGGATGGTCGCGCATACACAAAGGTTATTAAGATGTGTAAGTCTCCTAAGACTGGCGCATATATGTTTGAAGAAAAGGTTCTTCTGAACGAAGAAGCTAAGGCATATGCAAATAGCTAAACGCTATATTTGTACTTTTGTTTCATAATCATTGGAAATAAGTGTCCTGCGTTGGACACTTATTTTGTTTAATTCTTTGCGAGTTTCGCGAAAAATGATTATCTTTGCACTCGGTATCATTTCATCATTAACTTTTAACACTATACATTATTAATATATTATGGGATTCTTAAATTGGTTTGGAAAAAAGCAGAAGGAAACGCTGGACAGCGGATTGGCTAAGACGAAAGAGAGCGTGTTTGGAAAGATAGCACGTGCTGTGGCTGGAAAATCGAAAGTCGATGATGAAGTCTTGGACAATCTCGAAGAGGTGCTTGTCACCTCGGATGTAGGCGTGGATACTACCCTGAAGATTATCGAGAAGATCGAGGCACGTGTGGCTCGTGATAAATATGTTGATACAGCAGAGCTGAATGGTATCTTGCGTGATGAGATTGCCAACCTGCTCACTGAGAACAATACAGACGATACCGAAGGTTTCCAGTTGCCTGCCGACCATAAGCCCTATGTGATACTTGTCGTAGGTGTGAACGGAGTGGGTAAGACCACAACAATCGGTAAGCTGGCATATCAGTTTAAGCAAGCCGGAAAGAAAGTCTATCTAGGAGCAGCCGATACGTTCCGTGCAGCTGCAGTCGAGCAGCTTTGCATCTGGGGCGAGCGTGTGGGAGTGCCGGTTGTGAAGCAGCAGATGGGGAGCGATCCTGCCTCTGTGGCATACGACACGGTGAGTTCGGCAATTGCCAACGATGCCGATGTGGTGCTCATCGATACTGCGGGACGTCTGCATAACAAGGTGGGACTGATGAACGAGCTGACTAAGATACGTAATGTTGTGAGGAAACATATCGACACAGCCCCCGATGAGGTGTTGCTGGTGCTCGACGGTTCTACCGGTCAGAATGCTTTCGAGCAGGCACGTCAATTCACTGCAGCCACAGAGGTGACAGCGATGGCTATCACCAAACTCGATGGTACAGCCAAGGGTGGGGTGGTGATTGGTATCTCCGACCAGTTCAAGATACCTGTAAAGTATATCGGACTGGGTGAGGGAATGGAAGACCTGCAGGCATTCAACCGCAGGGAGTTTGTCAATTCTCTCTTTGGAGAATAGACATTAGGCACTAGACTTTTAGTCTTTAGCAGAGTATCATAAGCGAAGTGATAACTTCTAAGTGTAAGCGGTAACTTCTATAACTTCTGAGCGAAGCGATAACTTCTATAACTTCTGAGCGAAGCGATAACTTCTAAAAATATGAGGCATAATACGGTTGACATCATCACGTTGGGCTGTTCGAAGAATCTGGTAGATTCCGAACGACTGATGGCACGGCTGCGGGCGTTGGGCTATCGAGTCACGCATGACTCTCCCCATCCGCAGGGTGAGATAGCCGTTATCAATACTTGTGGCTTCATCGGCGATGCGAAGGAGGAGTCTGTCAATATGATTCTTGAGTTCTGTCAGGCTAAGGAGGAAGGCCGTCTGCGTCGCCTCTATGTCATGGGATGCCTGTCGGAACGCTATATGAAGGAACTCGGAAAGGAGATTCCGCAGGTCGACCGTTTCTATGGCAAGTTCGACTGGGATGGGATTGTAAGGGAGCTTTCTCCCTCCCAGACCCCAAAGGAAAATGTAAAAATTAAAGAATTAAATAATGTAAGTTCTTTAGGAGAAGGCTTGGGGTATGAACGTGTCCTGACCACCCCTCGCCATTATGCCTATGTGAAGATATCCGAAGGGTGCGACCGCAAGTGTGCCTATTGTGCCATTCCTATCATCACAGGCAGACATCACAGCCGTCCGATCGACGACATCATTGCCGAGGTGGAATACCTGGTTGCTCAGGGTGTGCGCGAGTTTCAGGTGATTGCACAAGAGTTGACCTACTATGGAATCGACCTCTACAAGAAACGAATGATAGCACCCCTCATCGACCGTATGGCGCAGGTGAAGGGTGTGAAATGGATACGTCTGCATTATGCCTATCCCCATCAGTTCCCGATGGAACTGCTCGATGTGATGCGTCGTCATCGCAATGTGTGCCGCTATCTCGATATCGCACTGCAGCACATCAGCACCAACGTGCTGACCAATATGAGACGTCATGTTGACAAGGAGCAGACCTACGAACTGATTACACGTCTGCGTGAAGCAGTTCCAGGCATCCACCTGCGTACCACCTTGATGGTCGGATTCCCAGGTGAGGGCGAGCAGGAGTTTGAGGAGCTGAAGGAGTTTGTGCGCTGGGCACGTTTCGAGCGTATGGGCGCCTTTGCCTATTCAGAGGAAGACGGTACCTATGCAGCACGTCATTTCAAGGACGAAATCCCCGATGATGTGAAACAGGAACGGCTCAGTCAGTTGATGGCCATCCAGCAAGACATCTCTGCAGAGGTGCAGGCAGCAAAAGTGGGCCAGACGCTCAAGGTCATCATTGACCGCAAAGAGGGTGAGTACTACGTAGGCCGTACAGAGTTCGACTCGCCAGAAGTCGATCCTGAAGTGCTCATTCCTGTGAGTGCAGGTAGGCTCCGCAGAGGATGCTTCTATAAGGTAACCATCACAGATGCTGATGATTTCGACCTGTATGGGAAGGTAAAGGTTATTGGTTAATAGCTTAATAGCTTAGTAGCTTAGTGGATTTGTAATTAGTAAATTGTCAAATAGTAAATAAGATTGTGAACTATCAGGATTTTATCAAATCGATTGCTCAGACTGCATCGATGTCACAGAAAGATGCAGAACAACTGGCGGCTGCGCTGACAGCAGTTATGGTGAACGAAATCAAGCAGGACAACGCGATTGTGTTGCCCGACTTAGGTACGTTGGAACTGAAGACAAAGGCAGCTCGCCGCATGTATAGCCCCAACGTAAAAGACTATGTAGAGGTTCCTGAGAGCAAAACCATCGCTTTCAAGCCTACAAGCGAGATGAAAGATAAAGTCAAGTCAACCAAAGAATAAATAAGAACGCATATATGTCAAAGAAAATCACTACACAGATGTTGGCAGAAACACTGCTCCAACGTGGTTGGGACCCACAACAAGTGCAACCTTTCATCGATGCGTTCTTCAAGACACTCGCCGATGCTGTCACCAGCGGTGAAGCAGTCAAGGTGAAAGGTCTTGGTACGTTCAAGACTATCAAGGTGGCAGATCGTGCCAGCGTGAATGTGAATACAGGAGAGCGCATCGTGATTCCTGGTCACAATAAACTGAAGTTTGTCGAGGAAGATAAAGTCAATGCAGTAATTAATGGAGCAGAACTGATAGAACCCGCTCCTGTACCCAAGAAGAAACCTGTACGTAAGGCATCAGCAGCAGCACCTATAGCCCCGTCCACTACTTCGTCTGACTCGCCATCTTCCGCTTTGCCCTCTACACCACAAGCAACACCTGCAGCACTCGCATCCAGTCTTTCGTCGAATGCCGAGTCCGAACCAAAGAAATCACACTGGTGGCTTTGGGCATCCATCGCACTCGCAGTTGTATTCGTAGCCATCTGCCTTGCGAGTATACTGTCAAATAACTCTGTAGGAGAATCCTCTACACAAGCGGAACCGCAAACAAACAGCAATCCGTCAGCATTGAATTATTCGACTCCAGTCGATGCCCCTGCTTACAAAGTACATGTTTTCCAGAAAGGAGAGTCACTCACTACAATCTCCATTCTCCACTACAACACCACCGACTCCGTTCCACGCATCATGCAGCTCAATGACCTGACCGACACCACTTTCATCCCATTAGGCACAGAACTGAAGCTGCCGTAATATAAGGAAAAGTGTCTGTCTTTGTGTCTTGTCTTACGCTGGAAGAAGTTGACATTCTACGTAAATTCGAGGTGAATTCAGCGTAAATTCGCCTTGAATTCCGGCTTCAAACTCCTTTCATTCAGGATGCAGCCTGAAATGTGCTGTATCGGAGTTCTTTGAGTTATTGTGGGCAGAACAACCTTTCGTTATGTGTACACTACGTGTACTCAATGTTACAAATCTGCAAGGATGTTACATTTTTTTGCCGTAAATTTGCAGTCGCAACCCAAGCAGTGGTTATTATTCTAAATGATTTATTAACTCTAAATGATTACGGTATGAAGAGAATTGTTGTTTTGTTACTCACATTTCTGCCAATCAATATGATGGCACAACCTTTGGAAAAGTGGTTGACAATTGGCCCGCAGGAATGGTTGATTCCTGTCGACCTGATGGAATTAAATCCTGATACATTGACTTATGAGCAGGAGCTGTTCAGGTTGATGGTTCCTGAGAATGCAAGTTTTGCTGGCATCTTCACATATCTAAATGAGTGTTCGATTGCCTACGATTCAGTGGCTCATCAGTTGGTTGCGTCTGAGGTTATCTCATCAAGAGCCAAACAGACATTAAGTATTGACTTAAATGTAGAAAGGGCGCTTCGTCTTCATGACAAGTCGGAATATAAAGAACCCATCATCAGGCGCCACACGATGGACATCTCGGATGATGTGGCTACTCGGCTGATACACCTGTGGGATGTGGCTATCTGGACAGCCAAAGAACCTGTACCTAAATACCACGATGGTCAGATTGTCAATGTCGAAATCTCTGATGGCACAGACTATGAGTTCGTAGCCCAAAGGAAGCGAGCACGTTCTACTCTTGATGGAGGCGTAGGACGAGCAAAGGATTTTACAGACTTTGCTACAAAGTTGGAAGCGGCTGTGCGAAAGGGGGATCGTGCTCAAGTTACGAAACTGACAGAGAACGTCGATTCAATTACTCAACAATTCCTTGTTATGGACAGGTTGACTGAGAAGGAGCGAAACGAATATTTGGTAAATCTGGCGAGAGAGGTGTCAGAGAATATCGCTCCTGAATGGCTACAGGGCGGTGTTTTACCCAAAGTGTCTTCTAAACAGAAGTATTTCACTACGATTAACCGACCTTTTATTCAGCGAAATGTGGGGCGGGAATTCTATAGTGTCACTTTCTATTATGATGAAGCGACAAAGGCAAAACTCAAATATGACTATGCAACTTATGTGAGGATTTGGGCAGATAATGGAGATGTGGATAGTATAGAATCTGGAGCTGGGTGGGCTGCAGCATTTTATGATCCCTCATACGAACGAGCGAAAGCAGGGGGCTTTAGGCCTGGTGGTATTCCCTCGATGAAGTTCCGTTCTCTTTCTTTTCCTTCGAAATAATGCTGGCGTAATTAAGTGACGATTTTCGCAACTTAATATTGTGTTTGTTCTCTATACCCCTAAGGAGTTGTTTTGTAATCCTTAGGGGTAACAATTGTTACTATTAAGGGCTGCAAATTTTTTCCTTAATGGTAACGATTTTTACCTTTAAGGGTCTTGTATTGAGGGTATTGGGTATGAGTCTTGAATTGTTAAATAATTTATGTTAATTCTCTGTGGCCGTCATGATTGCTTTTGATACCTGTATGTTGGTTCTGCATTTTGTGTGTTTATGGATTGTTGAAGTGGGGATGCTTCACATTCTGCTTGCTTGGATTTAATTAATAATTAAATACTC
Organism: uncultured Bacteroidales bacterium; assembly: GCA_902787555.1. Taxonomy (GTDB): domain Bacteria; phylum Bacteroidota; class Bacteroidia; order Bacteroidales; family Bacteroidaceae; genus Colivivens. Next base: position 74,049 of record CADAGO010000001.1, on the reverse strand, counting down.
TTAAAAAGAGGGGTATTTGTCCTAAAAAAAATTAACGGATGTGCTGTGAGTCGTTGGAAAACACTATTTTTGCGTCCGATTTGATAGCTTTAGTTAGAATAATTAAGTAAATAGTCAAAAGAAAATAAGAATATGGCAGAAGTAGTAGATATTCGTGAATTGAATGAGCGAATAGAAAGACAAAGTGTATTTGTGACGAACCTGATGACAGGTATGGATCAAGCCATCATTGGTCAGAAACATCTGGTGGAATCATTGCTGATCGGTTTGTTGTCGGACGGTCATGTGTTGCTGGAAGGTGTGCCTGGATTGGCAAAGACAAAGGCCATCCGCACGCTGGCATCGTTGATTGATGCACAGTTCAGCAGAATCCAGTTTACGCCTGACCTCCTTCCTGCTGACGTTATCGGTACGATGATCTATAGTCAGAAGGACGGGCAGTTCATGGCGAAGAAGGGTCCGGTATTTGCTAACTTTGTGTTGGCAGACGAAATCAACCGTGCTCCGGCGAAGGTTCAGAGTGCATTGCTCGAGGCGATGCAGGAGCGTCAGGTGACTATCAGTACTCAGACATACGAACTCCCTAAACCATTCCTTGTGCTGGCTACACAGAACCCTATCGAGCAGGAGGGTACGTATCCGCTGCCTGAGGCTCAGGTGGACCGTTTCATGCTGAAGGTGGTGATTGACTACCCGAAGCTGGATGAGGAGAAGAAGATTATCCGCCAGAACATCTCGGGCGAGGAAATCAATATCAAACCGATTATGGGTACAGCAGACATCGAGGCTGCCCGCAAGGTGGTTCGCGATGTATATCTGGATGAGAAGATCGAACAGTATATTGCTGACATCGTGTTTGCTACCCGTTATCCTGACAAGTACAACCTGAAGGAGCTGAAGGGCTTGATTTCGTTCGGTGGTTCACCTCGTGCTTCCATCAACCTTGCGTTGGCTTCACGTGCTTTTGCATTTATCAAGCATCGTGGCTATGTCATCCCAGAGGATGTGCGTGCGATTGCTCATGATGTGCTGCGTCATCGTATCGGACTGACTTACGAGGCTGAGGCGAGCAATGTGACTTCGGAGGAGATTGTCAGCAAGATACTGAATAAGGTGGAAGTACCGTAGACTTTGGTTTATTGACATTAGATAATTATAATTAGTTGATAGTTGATGGAAACTTCAGAACTGCTTAGTCAGGTAAGGAAGATAGAAATAAAGACGCGTGGACTCTCCAACAATATCTTTGCTGGAGAATACCACTCTGCCTTCAAGGGTAGGGGTATGGCTTTCTCTGAAGTTCGTGAATATCAGTATGGTGACGATGTGCGCGATATCGACTGGAATGTGACAGCCCGTTTCGACAAACCGTTCGTGAAGGTGTTTGAGGAGGAACGTGAGCTGACCGTGATTCTGCTGGTCGATGTGTCGGGCAGTCTGGACTTCGGAACAATCAGTCAGACAAAGCGTCAGATGGTGACTGAGATTGCAGCCACGTTGGCTTTCTCGGCTATCCAGAACAACGATAAGATTGGTGTCATCTTTTTCTCGGATAAGGTGGAGAAGTTCATCCCGCCGAAGAAGGGAAGGAAGCACATCCTGCTCATTATCCGCGAACTGCTGAACTTCCAGCCTGAGAGTAATAAGACTGATATCGGTCAGGCTGTGGAGTTTATGACGAACGCCATCAAGAAACACTGTACGGTGTTCCTGCTCAGCGATTTCTACAATGCCAAGGACTTCCAGCAGGAGCTGACGATTGCCAACAGGCGCCATGATGTGGTTGCCATTCAGGTGTATGACCAGCGTATGACGGAGCTACCGAATGTGGGTCTGATTCGTCTGGCTGATGCTGAGACGGGTGAGGAACTCTGGCTTGATACAGCTTCGTCGGCTGTGCGACGTGCACATCGCGAGTGGTGGGTGCAGCATCAAGGAAAACTGAACACGATGCTGACGAAATCGAATGTGGATAATATCTCGGTGCGTACGGATGAGGATTTCGTGAAGTCGTTGATGAATCTGTTCAGAAGGAGAAGCTGATGGTGTTTAGACTTTTGAACTTTAGACTTTAGTTGTTAGTTGAAAAATTAAGAATTAAGATAAGAGTTGAAAGCAATACGAATCATAGTCTTGTTTGTTGCGTGGTGTAGTGTGATATCGCTCAGTGCGCAGGTAACGGTAGATGCCAAGATTGACTCGACCCGCATTTTCATTGGGCAGCAAGTGGGCATCACGGTGGATGTGAGTGCAGATGCTGGCAAGAAGGTGGAGTTTGCACACTACGACTCCTTGCAGCAGATGATACCAGGTATAGAGGTGGTGAACACCTCGGGACCTGATACTCAGTTGCTCAACGACGGCAAACGAATGGTGCTCACTCAGCGCTATGTGGTCACTTCGTTCGATTCTGCCCTTTACTACATTCCGCCTATCACTGTGAAGGTGGATGGTAAGGACTATCAGGCGAAGACGAACCTTGCCCTAAAGGTGTTGACCGTCAATATAGATACGATGAAGGTGGACAGTATCTGCGGATTCAAGCCCGAGATGAAACCTCCGTTCAGCTGGGACGACTGGAAACCTGTTATCTGGATGGTGATAGGGCTGCTGATCCTGGCTGCGTTGCTGATTTATGTGGTAATTCGTCTGATTACCAACAAACCGATTATTCACCGCATAAAGTTGCGTCAACACATTGCGCCGCATAAGGTAGCGATGCAGAAGATAGCACAGATCAAGGAGGATAATCTGGTGCAGAGCGAAGACTCGAAGGAGTATTACACCCAGTTGACAGATACCTTGCGTCAGTATATCTCCGAGCGTTTCAATTTCAGTGCGATGGAGATGACATCGAGTGAGATTATCGAACATCTGCAGGCAGAGAACGACGAAGAGGCACTGCGAGAGTTGCGTGAACTGTTCCAGACAGCTGACTTGGTGAAATTTGCCAAATACACAACCCTCATCAACGAGAACGACCGCAACCTCGTGACGGCTGTAGAGTATATCAATCAGACAAAGATAGAGGAGGAAACCAAACCGCAACCAACGGAGATTGTGGTAGAGGAGAAGCGCTCAAAGATTGCGAAGGCAATCCTGATAGCCAGCATTGCAACTGTGGCGATTGCCATCATCGTGGTGACTTGCTTCCTCGTCTATCGTTTGTATTATCTGTTTATCTAAAAATGATGAAGCATTATGGTATTCAGTAATCCATATTATTTCATACTACTGACGGTTCTCATACCTTATATCATCTGGTATGTGATGCGAAGCAAGAAGAGTAGGGCGACGCTGAAGATGCCTGAAGCAACGAAATACAAAGCCCTGCCAAAGTCTTTGCGTCAGTACCTCATTCATGTGCCTTTCCTCTTGCGTATCATACTTATTACATTGGTGGTGTGCATCTTGGCTCGTCCGCAAAGCAAGCATTCGTGGAGCGATACTGATGTGGAAGGTATTGATATCATGTTGGCAGTCGATGTGTCGACCAGTATGCTGGCTCAGGACTTCAAACCTAACCGTGTAGAGGCTTTGCGCGAGATTGCCCAGCACTTCATAGAGAAGCGTATGAATGATAACATTGGTCTGACGTTCTTTGCTGGTGAAGCCTATACTCAGTGTCCGCTCACTACCGACCATGCAGCGTTGATGAACCTGTATGCGAGTGCCGACACAAGGATGGCTGCCAAGGGAACCATTGATGACGGAACAGCAATCGGCGACGGAATCATGAACGCACTGTTGCGTCTGCGTGAGAGCAAGGCAAAATCGAAGGTGATTATCCTGTTGACTGACGGTGTGAACAACGCAGGAAACATTTCGCCCGTCACAGCAGCCGAGATTGCCAAGAAGCAGAAGGTGCGTATCTATACCATCGGTATCGGTACGACAGGTATGGCTCCATACCCTCTGCCTACGGGCGGAACTGTGAGTCTGCCAGTTGAAATCGACGAGGCCACGATGACAAAGATATCCAAGGAGACAGGAGGCCAGTACTTCCGCGCACAACGGAATGCTGAACTTGATGCCATCTATAACGACATCGATAAGATGGAGCGTACGAAGTTTAATGTGCGACAGTATAGCAAACGTGGTGAACTGTTTGAACCCTTTGCGCTCGCTGCGCTGATAGTGTTCTTGTTAGAATTGTTGATGCGGATGGTGGTATTGCGCCGCCTTCCATAAAATGTTGAAGACAATGTTTAGATTTGCACATCCCATATATCTATATCTGCTGACGCTGATACCGCTGTTCACAGCCCTGTTTGTGTTTCTGAGGTATCGTCGTAAGCGTAATCTGGCTAAGTTTGGCGACCCAGACCTCTTGGCGCATTTGATGCCCGATGTATCGTCAGCACGTCCTGTCGTGAAGTTCGCTCTGCTGATGATTGCGCTTGCACTCATCATCTTTATCATGGCACGCCCTCAGTATGGTATGCGAAACGAAGAATTCAAGCGTTCGGGTATTGAGGCTGTTATCGCAGTCGATGTGTCGAACTCGATGCTGTGTGAGGATATCTCGCCCAATCGTTTGGGGAAGTCGAAGATGATTGTCAGCAAACTCATCGACCAGCTGGATGAGGACAAACTGGGTCTGGTGGCATTCGCTGGAACGTCTATCACCCTGTTGCCCATCACGTCGGACTATGTATCGGCAAAGATGTTTCTTGACCAACTTGACCCCAAGACCATCACCTTACAGGGAACGGACTTGGGAGATGCTATTCAGAAGTCAGTTGCTGGATTTACCCAAAATACGACAACGGGTAAGGCATTGATTCTTATCACAGATGCCGAGGATAACGAGCAAAATGCTATTGAGGCTGCTCAGATGGCGAAGGAAATGGGAGTACGCATCTTTGTGTTGTCGGTGGGAACTCCGCAAGGTGGACCGATTCCAATGGGTAATAATCAGTTCAAGAAGGATATGGACGGCAATGTAGTGACTACCAAACTGAACGAGTCAGTTGGTAAACAGATAGCACAGGCTGGAAATGGCGTGTATATCCATGTGGACCGTACGGATGAGGCTCAGTCGATGTTGGAAACAGAGATTGCCAAGATGCAGAAAGAAGACTTTACGACTTCGATGTATTCAGAATATGATGAGCAGTTCGTAGCTGTAGCCATCTTGTTGTTTATTGTGCTATGTATCGAGATTTGTATTCTCGACAAGAAAAACAAGCTGTTCAGACGTTTCAAACTATTTAATAAAGATAAGGTGTGATGATGAAACTCTCAAGATATATACTCACTGTTTGCTCACTCTTCCTCTGTCTGCAACTCGTGGCACAGAACAATGACCGCGATTGTATCCGTATGGGAAATAAACATTTCAGAGACAAGGAATACAACAAAGCGGAAACATGGTATCGTAAGGCGCTCGAGATGAACAAGACATTAGAGGCTTATTACAATCTGGGTAATTCGGTTGCAGCTCAGGGAAACGACTCTGTGGCTTTCGAACAGTACAAGAAAGCTTTGGAACAGATTGCCGAGACTTCTGAGAAAAAGGCTTACGTATATCACAATATGGGCAATATGACGTACCTGAATGGTCGTAGCCTGATGAAAGCGAACAGCCCCGATGCTATGAAGTCGTTCCAACAGGCAGTTGAACTCTATAAGAGTGCGTTGCGCTGTAATCCTTCGGATGACGAGACGCGCTATAATCTTGCGATGGCTCAGTATATGCTGAAGAAGAACCAGCAGAACCAAAACCAGCAAGGTCAGGATCAGAACCAGGATCAGCAGCAGAACAAAGATCAGGACAAGAAGGACGACCAGAAAGACAAGCAGGATCAGGGCGACCAAAACAAGGATCAGCAGAAAGACCAAGACAAGCAGGATCAACAGAATAAAGACCAGCAAAAGCAAGATCAGCAAAACCAAAACCAACAGAAGCAAGATCAGCAACAGAAACAAGAACAGCAACAACAGCAGCCTCAAAAGCCACAAATTGACGATAAGACTGCAGAGCAGTTGCTCAATTCTGCCCAGCAGGATGAGAAGGCTGTGCAGCGAAAGGTGCAGAAAGCCGAGAAAGCTCATCGTCAAGGTCTGGAAAAAGACTGGTAATCTCTGATTTCCTGAATTCTTAAACTCATGAACTCTTCAACACAAATGAATAAGTTATATTTTACACTACTGACAATTCTTTTGTCGTTACCTGGCATTTCAGCGTTTGCGGATAATGTGTCGTTTCGCGCCACAGCTCCTTCCATCGTAGAGGTGGGCGAGCGGTTCAGGGTTCAATATACCATCAATAGTCAAGATGTGTCGAACTTCAGCTATCCCAAGTTCGAAGGATTCGATGTGATGTATGGTCCGAGCACCTCGCAGCAGAGCAGTTTTCAGTATATAAACGGCCAGATGTCGCAGAGTTCGTCATATACCTATACCTTTACACTGATGGCTACCAAAGTAGGCACATACACCATCCCTGCAGCTACCATCAATGTAGGAGGGCAGCCATATAAGTCGCAAAGCCTGAAGATTCAGGTGGTCGCAGCAAGCAACAATCGACAGAGTCAGCAGGCCCAGCAGCAGGGTATGCGCAGACAACGTCAGCAAGACGAACCATCGCGTCAGCAGAGTACTTCGATATCGAGTTCCGATCTCTTTATGACTGCTACTGCTAGTCGCACGAAAGTGTTTGAACAAGAGGCTGTGCTGGTAACCTACAAAGTATATACATTGGTCAACCTGCAGCAGTTAGACGGTAAACTGCCAACTTTGGATGGATTCCAGATTCAGGAGATCCCGTTGCCTCGAAACAAGGAGTTCGAACTTGAGAACTATAATGGACGAGTATATCACACGGTTGTATGGACCCAATATGTGGTATTCCCGCAGAAGACGGGCGATCTGGTCATCCCTGCGATTACCTATGAAGGAGTTGTTGTTCAGCAAAACCGCTATATCGATCCTATCGAGGCTTTCTTCAACGGAACAGGTGGAATGGTAGAGGTGAAGAAGAAAATCACCACACCTCAGCTGACCATCCACGTCAGTCCGTTACCCGAAAAACCTGCAAACTTCTCGGGAGCTGTAGGCTCGTTCTCTATAGCATCTGACATCAGTACCCAGCATGTGAAAGCCAATGATGCCATCACATTGAAGATTGCTGTGAAGGGTACAGGTAATATGAAACTCATCTCAGCACCCGAGGTGGCATTCCCAAAAGATTTTGAGACTTATGACGCAAAAGCAACGGATAACTTCTCGCTCACACGGAACGGATTGAACGGCACGAAAGAGTTTGAATATTTGGCAGTTCCTCGTCATGCAGGCACTTATACCATTCCAGCTACCGAATTTGTGTATTTCGACTCCTCGACCCATTCTTATCATACACTCACTACAGAACCATACACTGTCGAGGTGGAGAAGGGTAGTGGTTCGAGCAGTTCTGTGGCTGACTACACCAGCAATCAGCAGGATGTCAAGGAGTTGAACAAGGATATCCGCTATATCAAGACAGGTGATACAGTACTCCATCGTACAGGTGACGACTTTTTCGGCTCTTGGAAGTACTGGCTGGCATACCTCATTCCGCTCATCATTTTCATCATCATTCTTGCCATTGGGCATAAGCGCATCAAGGATAATGCCAACATAGCTAAGATGCGTGGACGGAAAGCCAATAAGATAGCGAAGAAGCGTCTGAAAGTGGCAGAAAAACTGCTTGCTGCTCACAACCAGAATGAGTTCTATGATGAGGTGATGCGTGCCCTTTGGGGATATATCGCTGATAAACTCAATATGCCACAGGCAAATCTCAACAAGGATAATATAAATGCAGCACTTGCACAGCAGCAAGTCGACCCATCTCTCATCAAGCAGTTCATCAAGACCCTCAATGAATGTGAGTTTGCAAGATATGCACCAGGCAATCCAAACGAGAATATGGAAACCGTATACAATAGCGCCGTGAATGTGATAAGTCAGATAGAAGGCAACTTCAAGAAAGCTCCTCAGAAGTCGCAGACGGCAACGCTTTCACTCATTCTGTTTGTGCTTCTCAGCATCGCTTCTTCACTAGCTACAGAAGCAAAAACCAAGCAGCAAGCAGATAACCTCTATGCTCAGGAGCACTATCGGGAGGCTGCAGAAATCTATGAGTCGATTCTTAAGAACAAAGGAGTATCAAAAGAACTCTATTACAACCTCGGAAACTGCTACTATAAGCTTGATGAGGTAGCGCTCTCAGTACTAAACTATGAACGTGCTTTGCTCCTCGATCCGAGCGACAGCGATACTAAGGCTAACCTCGCATTGGCTCGAGGAAAGACAGCTGATAAGGTGACGCCCCCATCCGAAATGTTCTTCGTCACTTGGTGGCGCACTCTTACCAATACTATGAGTATCAACAGTTGGCTTATTATTGCTTTCGTGACGTTTGTGCTGATGCTCAGCTGCATCATAGTATATGCGTTTATGAGTGAAGTCACTTGGCGCAAGATAGGTTTCTATGGAGCGCTTATCGCACTCTTTATCACAATCGTAGCCAACCTTTGTGCACTTTCGCAGCACCTCACTATCGCTAATCGTCAGTATGCCATCATAATGGATTCTGCAGTCACGGTGAAGAGTTCGCCGAGCGACAGCAGTACTGACCTCTTTGTCATCCATGAGGGATCGAAAGTGGAGATGCTCGACCAGACAATGAAGGCGTGGTGTGAAGTGAAACTTGAGGAAGGCAAGGTGGGGTGGATACCTGTGAGTGCTCTCCAACAGATATAGTACAAAAACTTGTAAAATCAGAAATACATGATAGAACAGCTTGATCAAACCATCACTCTTGCCCTTAATGGCAGTACGTCGCTCTTTTGGGACAACCTCATGATTTGTATCACCAATACCTTTTCGTGGTCTTTGGTGATTCTGATGCTGCTCTATATTTTCTTCCATAATAATACCCTGCGCGATGCACTCATCATCCTGCTTACCATCGGTTTGATGATACTTGTTGCCGATCGTCTTTGTTCAGGATTGGTGAAGCCTTGGGTGGCTCGCTGGCGTCCTACGCAGGATCCTGAGATTATGTATCTGGTCGATATTGTAGAAGGCTATCGTGGAGGTCGTTTTGGTTTCTTCTCCGGACATGCATGCAATACCTTCTGCATGGCTACCTTTCTTTCTTTCCTGTTCCGTTATCGCGCGGTTACCTTCACCCTTTATTTTTGGTCAGTTACCACAACATTCACCCGTCTCTATCTTGGCGTTCACTATTTCGGTGACGTGACTGTGGGGCTTCTGGTCGGAATCCTCATAGGGTGGGGGTTCTATTGCCTATATCGGTGGGTTATGAAACGTATAGGAACTCCACGCTATGTGACGGATCTCTCTACTCCAACTGGCTATAAGAAGACCGACATGTATCTTTTCCTTGCTGTTGTCTTCTTCAACTATATCGCTGTTCTCCTTGTCTCAATGTGCAGGGGAATCAACTGACTTCAACTTTCGCTTTTTATTCTTCAATTTACCAATGGATTATATCATACGTATATTTGTAGCAGCCCTCTTAGGTGGGGCTATCGGTCTTGAGCGTGAATATCGTGCAAAAGACGCAGGTTTCCGCACTCATTTCTTAGTGGCATTAGGAAGTGCACTCTTTATGGTGCTATCCCAGTATGGGTTCGGTGAGGTGCTCGACCACTATGCTAATAACCCCAATGTGCGTCTCGATGTGTCTCGAGTGGCTGCCCAAATCGTTACAGGTATTGGTTTCATTGGAGCGGGTACCATTATTTTCCAAAAACGAACGGTTCATGGTCTCACCACAGCGGCAGGTGTATGGGTTGCGGCAGCAATCGGTATGGCGTGTGGTGCAAGCATGTACATCCTTGCTTGTGTCGCTACGGCTCTTGTCTTGCTGGGAATGGAAAGCATGAATTTTTTTCTTTACCAGTTTGGTGAAAGTCAGTTCTTTGTACGCTTTGCTGCACCGACTCAGCAACATATTGATCAGGTGCGCCAGCATCTTGCCCAACTCAAAATTGGTATCAAGAGCTACCGCATGGAAGAACGCATTAGTGCTGCAGGTCATCCATTGTACATCGTGAGCCTCGATCTCCATGTTCGGCGCAATCGCTTACGTCAGCAGATGCTCGACATTCTATCATCCATCGAAGGTGTCACGGTAGAGTCGGTAGAATAAAAAGAAAAGAGTTGGAAACGTTTCCAACTCTTTCTCTTATTTTGTAAATCTGCTATAGATGATTTCCAATTTCACAGGGTCTTTCCCTCCCACTAATCGTGCACTTGTCATAGAGAAGTCATGACAGAGTTTCACCAGATTCTTCGTCGATGCGGTCGATGACTCGAAGGTCGGCTCTACAGGAATCAGCAACACCTTATTATAATTAGGGCTGGCTGTGCCGTCTTTCAATTCATTTGACATGATGTTGAGCAGGTGAGAAATATTATTGAATGTGTAAGTGTTGTTAGTACTATTGAACATACTCAAATAGGATCTATTTGCATCTGCCAACTGATAGTTCTCAAAGAATCTGTTGTTGTAGTCGTCCAGTCGTACCATCAGCAGGTACTTGGGGATATCGAGGCGGAATCGATGGTCAATTTTGTCGTTGTAGCGTGTAAACACAACCTTTGCTTGATTGATGGTATCAGTAGTGGTAATCTGGTCAACAGGGATTGTTGCCAACGTGAAGAGACCTGCAGGACTCTTCAGATACGTGCATGTGTTGTCTGCCAACAACTGTTCAAGGTTGGTGTTCGCAAAGTGCGTAGCCTGAATCACTTCTTCGGTCATGGCAAACTGACAGATTCCAGTTGTATCAACCTCCTGTTCGCGATAGATTTCGTGGTATCGGTAGTTGATGTTATACTGAGCAATGTTGATATAAGCCAATGCACCGTCACCGCTTTCCAATTTGAAATAGAAGCCCTTGCAACCAGGCAGCCCGCTATTAATCCAACTCTCACTATTGCGGAAATATTCGGGATGCTCTTTCCATGCGTTCCATATTTGGATGCCCATTTCGTTGGGTAGCGGAATCACGATTTGGTTCTGGTATCCTACCTTGTTGCGCTCATTTTCGTCAACTGTGAGGTCAGAAAGTGTGAACCACTTCACTGTCAGCGGTTCCACGGTTGTGTCGCAGTATTGAGCAGGGTTGATGTTCGTGTAGTAGTCGGCATCAGGGTTCATCACCTTGGTTAGGGGATAGACACTGATTTTGAATGTAGCCAATGAGTCGCCTACGAATTTCGAGACGAACAACCGCAATTCCGTCGAAATGATGCTGTTGTTGAGAATAGAGTCGGGGAAAGCAAAATCATCGATACAGTGAAACTGAGCCAGGAAATCTGACTTGATGATGGTGCCTGTCTCTGGATCAGTAAATTGTCCCAGATACGACATGCTTGAGCGTGCCAATACGGAATCGCCAGCCGAGTACGATTGTGTGTGTATGTCATAGAGTTTGCTCTCTTTTGATACGTAGTCGGGAGAGGGCATCATGTCATTACCGAGTGTGCCAGTGCTGTCGTCGCATGATGTGACAACCATCAGGATAGAGAACAAAAGCACAACAACGGTAAGTATATTTTTTTTCATAACTCTTCTCTTTTCTATTCTATCTCCTTTGAGAGGGAGTTTTGAAGGAGGTTTCTTTACTTTTCAGGTATCAGTGAATCATAGAATGCACTGTAAGCCTCTGCATACCCTTCGTCGCCTTGATAGGTGAGTATAGGGCGGCCCAGTGACTTGGCATACGAAGTGATTTCAGTTGGCATGCGTTTCGATTCGAATACCACACCGTCAGAGAACTTAATTGCTATCTTGGCAAGTTCCTCATAGGTGCAGTTACCTGTACACACGTCGGCAATGTCTTTCGACGTGATGTCTTTAAATGGTATGCTGCGCTGGAAGGTAGCACCCATATCTGTCTTGAATTCGGAAGCTGAGACGGAAACAACCACCTTCGAGTCGCAGAACGATGGTTCGTCCTGATAGGCACGCTTGATGAGAAGTGGCGCAATAGCTGCTGCCCATCCGTGACAATGAATCACGTCGGGTATCCAGCGAAGTTTCTTCATCGTTTCCAGTACACCGCGTGCGTAGAACACCGCACGTTCACCGTTGTCTGTATACTCCTGACCGGTTTCGTCTGCCAGCACACCTCTGCGTGAGAAATACTCATCGTTGTCGATGAAATAGATCTGCATACGTGCCTCCTGCAGCGATGCTACCTTAATGAGCAATGGGTGATCGGTGTCGTCGATGATGATGTTCATACCTGATAGGCGAATCACTTCATGCAGTTGATTCCTGCGTTCGTTGATGTTTCCCCAGTTAGGAGAGAAAGTGCGGATTTCGTGACCCAGTTCCTGAATCTGCTGGGGAAGGAAACGCCCTTTGACCGATAATGGGTTTTCGGACACGTAGGGAATCATTTCTGTCGTGATGTATAATACCTTATTAGCTTTCATGAATCAAGGTTTTGGTTCTTTTTTGCACTGCAAAGTTACGAAAAAAAAACGAGAAAAACACCTAAAGAACCGTTTTTAATGTTTTTTTAAGTGTTTTTCGTGGGTTGAGATTGTGATTTTTCGCCTTTTTGCTTGCCTGTTGATGAGTGATATATGCAAATTGTGTGCCTTTCACGTGGGTTTAGGGGTGGTGTAAGAAAACAGTCGCGGGTTTCACAACTCGCGACTGTCCGAGATAATTCTTACATTATTCTCACTTACCAAAAAGAAATTAAAATGTGCTTAAACTAAGCTGATTGAAAATATATTTCTTTACTTCGCATAGAGTACCCAAGCGTCTGGGTAGGTAGAGCGCAGTTTGTCACGGCTTGATATGGCATCAGACTTTGTGTTGGTTGATGTCGCAATGACGCGATACATGCCTGTTGCCGGGTTCTGCGCAATGATTGCGCTGTAGCCTTTGTTCTTGAGTGTGCTGCAGAGATTGTTGGCGTTGTCGAGGCTGCGGAATGATCCACATACTACGTTGTATGCCTTGAGTGTGCCGCTAACTGCTGTAAGATTCTCTGTGCGAAGATCTGAGTTGTCTTCGGGTTGTGTTGTTGTCACTGGGGTGACAGTCTGTACTGGTGTAACAACTGGTGTTACCTGTACGGGTGTGTTCACTTGCTGTGCTTGCTCTTGCTGCTTTGCTTTGTCGTATGCTTTCTTGTAGCTGCTTTCAGTAGATTTGCATGATACGAGGGCAAACGCTGCGAGGATTGCCATGCTGAGAATGAGATTTCTTTTCATTGTTCAATGTCTTTTGTGAATTGTTAATACTCAATTTATCTGTTTTTGTTTTATTCTTTCATCTGCTCCCGCTCGAACTTTGATTCTTGCATCGCTTTCTTGAGACTGACTGCTGAGCGGAAGTTGACGCTTTTGACGCGTACTGACTGTGCTCGGATGTCGGTTTTCTTCTGCACTACTTTCGATTCAGCAGACAGAGAAAAGGTACCGATTCCTTCTATGTTTACGTTGTATCCATCGAGCAGACATTCAGTGAGTTGCTGCGACAGTGCGATGATGGCTGCTGTCATGTCGGCTGTAGATAGTGAACAGCCTGCTGCGATTTGCTTACATAATGTCTGGGTGTCGATCGTCCCCTTGGTGACAACTTGTGCATAATAGCCTTTTTTGGGCTTGCTGCTGATGTTGTCTTTTACTTCGGTCAGTCGGTATCTGATACTCATCTTTTCTTCAACTCATTCGCTTTTGTACCTATCGTTCCCTTCTTGTCATCAAATGATTAGGTCTACATATATTCTTTCTTTTCTCTACACCTCCTGCTTTATTTGCTCTAGACTTACTATTTGTTTTTTCTACATCTAATTTCCAAAAGGTGTACGGCAAAGTTAATACATTATTTTTTACTAACCAAATGTTTTTAACGAAAAATGATGGTTTGGGCTTAAAAAAATGCATAAAGAGTCGAATTTTGCTTTTTCATAGTGCTTTTATCAAGAAAAATGCGTAAATTTGCAGCGTGATTCTGAATTGTGTTACAAGGAATCTCACTATCAAAAAGACAGAAATGGAACAGCGTTATTCTTCGGAGTTGTTTGAGAGGGCTGTCGATGAGTTCTCCAAGTTGCCTGGGGTTGGCCGCAAGTCTGCGTTGCGGTTGGTGTTGCATTTGTTGAGGTTGGATGTCGGAGCAGTTGACGGGTTTGCGAATGCGGTGTCCCAGTTGCGTCACGAGGTGAACTATTGCAGAGTGTGCCATAATATTTCTGACGATGAGGTGTGCCAGATATGTGCTTCCCCGTCGAGGGACAGGACGCTGATTTGTGTGGTAGAGAATATCCGTGACGTGATGGCTGTTGAAGCGACGAACCAGTATCATGGGTTGTATCATGTGCTGGGGGGCGTGATTAGTCCGCTCGATGGTATCGGTCCTGCTGACCTCGAGATCCAGAGTCTGGTGGAACGTGTGGCACACGGAGGTGTTGCTGAAGTGATTCTTGCACTGAGTTCCACGATGGAGGGCGACACAACGAATTTCTATATCTCGCGTAAACTGTCGCAGTACGAGGGAACCAAACTGTCAGTGTTGGCGCGAGGACTCTCGGTGAACGATGAGTTGCAATATACCGATGAGGTAACGTTGGGACGCTCGATAGTGAATAGGGTAGAGTTTCGGAGTTAGATAATACAATATGGAAAGAAATATTGATAAATTGATAAAGGAACTGCGCATGGAGCTGTTTGCTGCATGGGGCATCGTGGTGCTAACCTGGATTCTGGGTGAGTTTGACGTGATTCCCAATGGGGCTTTGGCTGCTCGTGGGCAGCAGTTTGAGTTTTGTGTTGATGTTGCACTGATTTTGCTGACGATTGTCAGTGTGCCACTTGCGTTGAGGCTGTTTTCACTGAATACGCAGCGCAGCCTGCGCCGTATGGATAAGGACGAGGCGCTGTCGTCTTATCATAGATGGAGCCTTGTACGCCTATTGCTGCTATGGCTGTGTGCTGAGGCTGGTGTGCTGGTTTACTTCTTGTTGATGGATGATAAGGGTATACTTTGTGCGTGCATCGCACTTGTGGCTACTTTCTTCTGTGTGCCATCAGCGAGGAAGGTGAAACAATTTCTGAATAGCTTGAACAAGGAGGGCGAAGAACAAATAGACCAATAATATAATAAGGTGTGATGAAGGTTACGGTTATCATAGTGAACTATCGTGTGAAGTATTACTTGGCTCAGTGCTTGCATTCGGTGTTGAAGGCATTGGAGGGCATTGAGGGTCAGGTAGTCGTAGTAGACAATGATAGCCAGGACGATTCGATAATATTCAACCGGCAGCTGTATCCGCAGGTGCGGTTTATAGAGAATAAGGAGAATATTGGCTTTGCGCGTGCAAATAACATCGCCATCTCTGAGTCGCAGAGCGAATATGTAATGCTGCTCAATCCTGATACCATCGTAAACGAACATTTATTGCACGACTGTATCGAACTGATGGATGCGCATCCCGAAGTGGGTGCTACGGGCGTCAGGATGCTTTGCGAAAACGGCCAGTTCGCTCCTGAATCACGCCGCGGGGTGCCTACGCCGTTTACTGCGTTCTGCAAGATGGCGGGTCTAACGAAGTTGTTTCCTCATAGCAGGGTGTTTGGGCGTTATTATATGAAGTATCTTGACGAGTATGCTGCAACACCTATTGAGATTATCTCGGGCGCATGCATGTTTCTCCGCAGGTCGGTACTCGATGAGTGCGGGTTACTCGACGAGGACTTCTTCATGTACGGTGAGGACATAGACCTGTCGTATCGTATGCTCCAGACGGGGAATCAGAACTACTACATCCCGTCGCGTATTATGCATTATAAGGGTGAAAGTACGCAGAAGAATACGTTCAGGTATGTATATGTGTTCTATGAGGCCATGTATATCTTTTTCAAGAAGCACTATTCTAACTACAACTGGATACTGTCTGTTCCAATCCGTTCGGCAATTTATCTAAAGGGCGCAAGCGAGTTCTTGACCCGTAAGGTGAAGGGCGTGTTTGAGAAACCAATGACGGTATTACAGTATCTTCAGACCACGCGCTTCTTGCTGAGAGGGTCGAACAAGACGCTCGAAGCGATGGCTGCCATCTGCGACTATAACCAGCTGACGTACGATATTGAAGAGAATCAGACGGTACATTACGACTTCGTGGTGTATGATGTAGATGAATACTCGTACGAGGAGATACTGGAGGAAATCGAACGAAAAGCACAAGACAAACAAACGATCATACATTTAGCTACTTATTCGTCACGTCTTGGATGCATCCTGACTGCTGGATGTGTGCTGGAAGGTGAGCCTTCTTGAATATCCCGTTTTTCGAGGGTTTCAAGAGGCGAGAATGCATAAGTCGCAACCATCCCTTTATGATGCTTTTTTCGCTGTTTTTTGAGGTGTTTGCGATTACAAACATTGATTTAAATCAATAAAAAGCTCCTTTTCCTGTATTTTTTTGTTGAAAAGCTTGGTCATATTGTGAAGTTGCCGTACCTTTGCAGCGTCAAAAATGAATGGACACCTCGTAAGAGCGTTAATGATATTAATTGTTTAAGGTAAAAAGATTGTTTAAATTGGGTTAATGGTCCCATAATCAGTTATCTAAGGAGAAGCGTCTCCGCTTAGTTATTAATTATTAGGGTAAAATTTTTGAAAGATGGACACAATTGTTTTATTTCTGTTAGGCATTATGTTTTTTGCCTTTATCCTCAGTAATATTTCAGCATGGAAATAAACTGAGTTGAGTTTTAAAGATTTTTTTGGTTATAAATACATTTTGGAAGCGTTTCGTTTGTTCGGAACGCTTTTTTTTATTACATTTGCAATCGAAAATCTTTTTAACTAACCAAATCTCAAAAACGGTTATAGATCATGAAGCGTGCAGCTATATTTCTTTTAGGCATGATGCTGACAGTCAGCATCGTGGCTCAGTATCATAGGCAGGAGTCTGTATTAAAGTCTGAGTGGGCGTTTACGCGATCGGCAGATACTCGCTTTGCCGAAGTCGATTATGATGATTCGGGTTGGCAGCAGGTCACTGTGCCTCACGACTGGGCGATTAGCGGGCCGTTCGATAATAACAACGACCGCCAGACGGTTGCTATCGAGCAGAACGGCGAGACAGAGGCAACTGAGAAGACGGGCCGCACGGGAAGTCTGCCATGGACGGGTAGAGGCTACTACAGGCGTCAGTTCCGTGTGGATGAGCATGCCGAGCGGGTTGTATTAAATTTCGACGGAGCCATGTCGGAACCCGAGGTATATGTGAACGGAACGAAGGCAGGCGAGTGGAAGTATGGTTATAATGCTTTCAACATCGATATCACCCCTTATGTGAAGAAAGGAAGTCATCATAATGTCTTGGCGGTGCAACTGAGGAATCTGCCAGAAAGCAGCCGCTGGTATCCGGGTGCGGGTCTGTTCCGTCCTGTGACGTTGATTCAGACCTCGTCGAAAGCAGTGGATTTGTGGGGCGTTGACTTGCGAACCATTTCGATCGACCCTTCGCGGCGTAGTGCCAGTGTGAGTGTGGATGTGAAGCTGACGGGCTGCGGAGCTGGCGATAAGGTGAAGGTGGAACTCTGTGGCAGCCGTTCACAAGTAGGGGTACAGGATGGGAAGGCTCATGCCGAACTCAGCCTGACGAATGTGGGTTACTGGTCGCCCGAACATCCGCAGCTGTATCCGCTGAAAGTGACGGTGATGGATGCGCAGGGCAAGGTGACCGATGAGGTTACACGACGTGTCGGTATTCGTACCATCAGCTATACGGCAGAACATGGGTTCCAGTTGAATGGCAACACCCGTAAGTTCCGTGGGGTGTGTCTGCATCATGATTTAGGTATGATAGGTGCAGCCGTCAATAAGGCAGCCCTGGTGCGTCAAGTGGAACTGCTGAAGGTGATGGGGTGTGATGCCATCCGTACCGCTCACAACATGCCTTCACAGCTTCAGATGGATGTCTGCGATTCGCTGGGTATGCTGGTGATGGCAGAGTCGTTCGATATGTGGGTCTATCCTAAGTGTAAGAACGGTTATTGCCGTTTTTATAACGACTGGTGGCAGCGCGATTTGGAGAATCTGGTGCTTGCCAACCGTCTGCATCCGAGTGTCGTGATGTGGAGCCTGGGAAATGAGATTCCCGAGCAGGGCGACCGCAAGGGTACGCAGATGCTGCAGGCGATGCAGGACTTCGTTCATCAGCTCGACCCTACCCGTGCCTGTACTTCAGGAATGGATCGTTGGGACAATGTGATTTCGTCGGGCTTTGCCGATGCAGTCGATATCGTGGGTCTGAACTATCGTACACACAAGTACACGGGTGCCTATGAGCGTCTGCATCAGAAGTTCGTATTGGGTAGCGAGACCGCATCGACCGTCAGCAGTCGTGGTGTGTATAAGTTTCCTGTGGTGCGTGCCGACGGGAAGACTTACTCTGACGGGCAATGCAGCTCATACGACCTCGAAGCCTGTCGGTGGTCAAACATCCCAGAGGACGATTGGGTGCTGCAGGACGATAACGACTGGGTCATTGGCGAGTTTGTGTGGACGGGATTCGACTATCTGGGCGAACCCACTCCTTACGATGACCGCATGAATGCACGAAGCAGCTATTTCGGCATCTTCGACCTTGCAGGACTGCCCAAGGACCGTTATTGGCTCTATCGCAGCCATTGGAACCGTGACGCAGAGACCATTCATCTGTTGCCCCATTGGACTTGGCCGGGCCGTGAAGGCGAGGTGACGCCAGTCTATTGTTACACCAACTATCCTTCAGCCGAGCTGTTTGTCAACGGGAAGAGCCAGGGGCGAATCAGCAAGCGTCTCGATGAGCGCGTGAAACCCGATGGCAGTCGTACGGTGAAGGAGACCGAACCGCTGATCGACCGCTATCGTCTGCGCTGGAACGATGTACGCTACGAGCCGGGCGAAATCCGTGTAGTGGTCTACGATGCCAATGGAGTGCGTCGGGGCGAATCCGTATGTCGCACGGCTGGAACACCCTACAAGCTTGTTGTAACCCAGCAGTCGCTCGATGAATATCGCGGCCAGAAGACTCTCAGGGCGGATGGTGACGATATGGCGTTCTTCGTCGTTCAGGCAGTCGATAAGAACGGCAATCTGTGTCCTGAGGCCAATCATCAGATTACTGTACATGTGAGCGGTGCAGCCCATTTCAAGGGGATGTGCAACGGCGATGCCACCTCGTTCGAAGTCTTCACCCAGCCAACCATGAAACTCTTCAAGGGGCAGCTGGTCATCGGCATCCAGTCGAATGGACATAAAGGAACAGCCAAAGTGACAGTAGAATCTCCTGGATTGCAGTCTTCAACAGCAAAGATCAAGGCTAAATAAACTGAAGGCCCTCTGGCCCCAAGCCTCTTTCTTGCCTCCCTAAAGGGAAGAGAGGTGTTTTTTACTCCCTTCCCTTCAGAAGAGGTCTTTTTTTCAGGTTAACAAATTGATAAGTTTCTCGTTGTCGAAGTCTGGAGGTCGCGCGGAGGACATTTCTTCGCTGATGATGCAGGTACCAGTGCCGGCCGTTGCAACTGTTAATTCCCGCAATTTTTACGCTTAATGCCCGCAATTTCACCTCTTTTCTTTGACACTGCAAAGTTACGAAAAAAGTTTGAATTGACCAAATGTTTTTGCAACTTTTTTCGTTAAAAAGTGAAAATAATTTAATGGCATGGATTCGGAATTCAGAAATTCAGAATTCAGTTTTCTCATGAGCACAACAATTACATTACTCTTACGACATAGAGCATCAAAAAAGCGGATGATTGCTCGCCCGCTTTCTTATCTCATTCTTTTCAATCTCACTTCATCAGTGTCTTTTTACCGTTGATGATATACACTCCTTTCGGGAGTACAGTGCCTCCAGAGGGCACTGCGATTCGTTGTCCTGCGAGGTTATATATCTTCTCCTCAGCCTTTGGGGAAGTATGGAGTGGGCTGATTCCTGTCAAGACAGGTACGGATGTCGGCTTTTCTGAAACGGTGCAGGTATTGGGGTCGCCTGTATAAGTAATGTCGTAGCCGATTTCGCCTCCATCACAGATGATGCTGTGCCACGTACCTTCATTGATGTCCTTCGTACCGAAGCTCATGCGGTAGGTGTGACCTTCCTTCAACCCATTGGCGCCGTCGATGTAATAGTAGTAATAGAATTCCTCCCTCTCATCGAGATAATACCCGTAGTTGGGAAGCAGTGTGTCTGGGTCTTGCAGATCCTCTGCAATGACCCATGTGCTTCCGTCGGTGAGGTCTTCTGCAAAGAGTCCGAAAACGCCTTGGAACGTACAAGGGCTGATATTGGCGAAACCGCCAGGCATATCGATATAGAGGGTGTTGCGGAATTTTCCCTTCCCTTCACGCTCTTTACCCCAGCGGAAAGTGTATGGGTCTCCTGTGTTGACCCATATTCGTGGTGCTGCTACGTCTGTGTCCAGAGGGGTGGTGCGGATGCCTGTCACCATACTATGGTTCAACATAAATAACATTGAATCTACACATAGCAGGTCCATGTTGAAGAAACCGTTGCTTTTACCTCCCCATCCCCAGTTGACATATACGAGTCCGTCAGAGTCTATGCCTGAAAGGATGAAGGCATGACCGCCAAAGTCTGCTGAGTGTGCTCCATAGATGATGGGAGAGCGAATGGCCATTTCGTCATAGATTATCTGTTTCCAATCGTCTTGGGTTCCGTTAAAGCCACTCTTGGTATAGAATTTGACACTTTGCTCAGGGTATCCGAATAGTTGTGTAAGTGCCGAACCGGCATAGGCGATACTGGAGCCTGAGCCATCCTCGGCGTAGTCCATATAGACGGCATAGCCGCAATCGCGGAGCAGTTCGTCGATGTTGTCACTATATGTTGTCCTTTTATACGTGTTCTTATAAGGCCAATTGTAGGTGGAACTGACATGTGCGTTTTTCCGCTCAGTCTTGTCGTTGGTGGTGATGCTGTATGTGGCATCAAACTCTACTGACGTTGGGTATTGGTAGTAGTTGAGACATTGGGCCAGTGCGGTAGCCACACAGCCGGCAGGGTAATTACTCGGGGTCAGCTGGTTGAAAGGATACATTTGATCCCAATTGGTGGTGATGAAGTTCTTCACAGGTGTGTAGGATGCAGCTCGATGCACATAAGCCTTTCCGGCATCAATGGCTTCGAGGTTTCGGCTCACTTCATTGAGATACCACTGCATGGCAGGTGGCATTGAGTTGGCGTGGAACGACCCTTCGGCATAGCCGATAATGGGGTCGGCCAACGTGCTCTTGGCTACGATGACGAAACCTGTACCAGCCTCAGACGAGAATACGGTATAGGTCTCTTTGTCGGCCACACACTGTATGTCGTCTGAATGTACAGGTGCGTTTCGCTGACTTCGTTCAGCTGTCAGCGTATTGAGTTTCGATGCCGCGATGGCTTGCATCTCTGCCAATGAGCGGTTGCCTGCCATCAAAGTGGTGGCAGGCAACAATATCAATAGGGAAAGCAGTCGTTTCATTTATGATTTACAAATTTCAAATTTCAAGAGTCTTCTCATCTCTAATCTATACCTGTTCTGCTTTCTACAGTTTTTCGCCACATTGGGAGCAGAACTTGTCGGACTTTCGTACCTTTGCGTCACATCGTGGGCAGCGGTTGTTGCGCACAGGTTCGCTGGTGGTGTTGATGAACGAGGCGGTGACGATTCCTCCAGGAACAGCGATGAGGGTGTAGCCCAGGAGCATGATGAACGAGGATAGAAATCGCCCCGCTATCGTGACGGGGGTGATGTCGCCATAGCCTACTGTACTGAGGGTGGTAATGGCCCAATAAATGGATGTGCCGATGTCTCGGAACGAACTGTTGGGCTGCCCGCTTTCGATGATGAACATGAGTGTGCCGAGGCAGATGACCAGCACCAGTACGAAGAGAAAGTATACCACAATCTTATGTATGCTGCGCCCGATGGCTTTAAGGAGCAGTTCGCCCTCATTGAGGAATACAAACAGGCGGAATATGCGGAATATGCGGATGAAGCGGATGCTTCGCAACATGAGCATGTAGTGTGCGCCGGGGAAGAAGAATGTAAGATAGGGGGGCAGTACGGCCAATAAGTCGATGATGCCCCATCCACTGAGCGCATAGCGGCGACGGTTTTCTGCACAATATAGGCGGGCAATGTATTCGATGGTAAAAATAATTGTTAGCAGTACCTCTATCCAGCCTAAGGTTGTTTTCAACCATGGAGGTAGCGATGGACTACTTTCTACGAAAAGAATAATCAGGCTGACAGCAATAGCAATGGTCAGCGCGATATCGAATCGACGACCAGACGGTGAGTCGTCGTCGAAAATCATTTGGCGTAGGCGCTCTTTCAGGGAAGTGTTTGAATTGTCGTCCATAATTGCGTGATTCAAATCAGTTGCAAATATACGAAAAAGGTCAGAAGTAGGCGGTTAACGAGGAAAGAAATTGTAAAAAATGAGAGAAAAAGGCATAAAAATACATGGTTTTGGCAAATATTTATGAATTATGAATGGCGGATTGTGAATTATTTCGTACCTTTGCAGCCGATTTATGCCGCAGAGGCTCCAATAAGTGTGCCCTTAATTGAGCACCGCCTCACGGTCCAAACCCGTTTAATCAATTAAAAATGTACGTAATCGTAGAAATTAACGGTCAGCAGTTCAAGGCAGAAGAAGGCAAGAAGCTCTTCGTTCACCACATTCAGAACGCTGAAGCTCAGCAGACAGTTGAGTTTGAGAAAGTATTATTGGTTGACCATGAAGGTGCAGTGACAGTAGGTACTCCTACAGTTGATGGTGCAAAGGTCGTATGCGAGGTAGTGACTCCCCTGGTAAAGGGTGACAAGGTACTCGTGTTCCACAAGCGTCGTCGCAAGGGCTACAAGAAGTTGCGCGGTCATCGTCAGCAGTTTACAGAATTGACAATCAAGAGTGTTGTCGCTTAGTGTTTAACCCATTAAAAAACAGACAGAAACATGGCACATAAAAAAGGTGTAGGTAGTTCAAAGAACGGCCGTGAGTCACACAGCAAACGACTCGGTGTTAAATTGTTCGGTGGCGAATTCGCTAAGGCAGGTAACATCCTCGTACGTCAGCGTGGTAACAAGCACTTCCCAGGCAAGAACGTAGGTCAGGGAAAGGATGATACTTTGTACGCTTTGGTTGATGGCTTCGTATCCTTCAAGAAGGGTTACAAGAACCGTTCAACCATCTCAGTTACTCCTGCAGAAGCTTAAAGTCGTCACGTCACGACACAATGATAGCAGACTCCTATTGGGAGCCTGCTTTTTTATCATAGCTATTTTGCCAGATTGAAGGTAGTATAGTTGTTGATGAAGTGATGTTCTTTTAGAAGTGAAACTATGTTAAAAGATTGTCGGGGACAACAGGTATATAGTTCCCTTAATCATTGTGATTGCATGTTGTTTGTGACTGCAAAGATAGGGGGAGTATGAAATTACCAAATATATTGAAGAGAAATTGACGTAAACGGTAGAATTTGAGTACTATAATGTAATCTCTACTTTGCAAAACGGATTGTTTTCGAATAAAACGTACAACCCTATTTATAATTAAGGTGCTTCCATATTGCTTTGTCATGAATAATTCGTAATTTTGTTGCATCGAACGAATCAAGAAATCGATGGAAAAAACAGATACGACATATCACATCAAAACCAACCTTGCCAGCATTCTGTTGCTGTTGCTGCTGTTTGTTGCCCCAAAGGTCGGAGCGCAGACAGAGTCGCCAGCCGTACCTCTCTACCAATTGGTTCTTTGGTACAAGGATGGCACAAAGGCAGATTTCCTGGCTACAACTCAGCCCAGATTCTATTATGCTGACGACATCATCTTTTTCAGTACGAAAACCACAACGCTGAAAGTGCCTCGTGCCGAGTTCGACAAGTTTACGCTCGAACGGGTGAAACCTAAGTGGGTATTCCGCATCTGGCTGCGTGATGGCGGATGTGTGGGATACGGAATTGATGAAAAGCCCGAAGTAACGTTAGGTGATTCTTTGTTTACACTGACAACGCAGACGATAACGGCTCAGTATCCTGCTGATCAGGTGCTGAGGTTTACACTCGACGATGTAGCAGCATTTGTAGGCGAAGATGTGAATCTCGATGGTTTGACCGATACGCAGGATGTGCTTGCCATCTATGAGTATATGCGTACACAGAAACGTAGAAACCCCACCATCGTTTACGATGTGAATAGTGATGGAAAGGTCGATTCACAAGATGTTTTGACAATCTATAAAAAACAATCAACAAATAAGTGACACAGATATGAAAAGAAGATTATTAACTCAGGTAGCAATCGCTGTTTGCATCAGTTTGTACAGCACGCTTGCGTCAGCACAAGGTATTGTGGTGACGAAGACCGACGGTACGAAGTTGTATTTCAAGGCCGAGGAAGTGAAAAGCGTGGGTGTGTACGGCTATGGAGAAGAACCTAAACCCGACGGCGGAACCTACACGGTGAACGGTGTGTCGTTTGAAATGGTTGCAGTCGAAGGCGGCACCTTCCAGATGGGTGGCGAAGATGTAAATGGTGAACCAGACGAGCAACCTGCACATGAGGTAACGCTCAATAGCTTCGTGATTGGCCAGACAGAGGTGACTCAGGAACTGTGGGAAGCTGTGATGGGGTTTAACCCAAGTAGTACGAGAGGGCAGAAGTTGCCGGTTGAGAATGTGAGCTGGTACGGTTGTCAGCAATTTATCACAAAACTGAACCAACTGACAGGACAAGAGTTCCGTTTGCCGACTGAGGCAGAATGGGAATTTGCTGCTCGGGGAGGCAATCTGAGCAAGGGCTATACCTATAGCGGAAGCAACAACCTCGATGAGGTGGCTTGGTATCTCAATAACAGTGACAGCATCACCCATGAGGTGGGAACGAAGGCTCCAAATGAATTAGGCATCTACGATATGAGCGGTAACGTATGGGAGTTGTGTCAGGACTTGTACGACAGCGAATATTATGCTAATTCACCAGCCGACAACCCAACAGGCCCTAATAGAGGTTTTTCCCGTGTTGGAAGAGGAGGTGGGTTCCTGAGTACGAAAGGCTGTCGTGTAATCGACCGCGGAAACCCCGAACCAGGAAATAGCTACTACTTCTATGGTTTCCGTCTTGCGCTATAGAAATCATGCCGGTATGGAAATTTGGTGTAGCATCGATGAAGTGCTACACCAAATATATTAAGCAAGTCTATACCAAGTCTATATCAAGTCTATATCAAGTCTATATCAAGTCTATACCAAGTCTATGGTACCTCGCAGGTATCTCATAAGCAACTCCTATTTGTCGTTCATTTCCCTCTACTCAAGTTCTAATTGCCCTCATATTCATTTCTATTCAAAAAATATGAGGTGATATAGAGGTAAATGCGAGGTAAATGGGAGGTAATCTGGATGTGAAGCGGAGGTAAAGGTGCTACTTTTTTGACTTTTTTCCTGAAATTGTTTTGTCGTTTCATAGAGATGTTGTACCTTTGTAGGTGAATCTTGACAATCATTAGTATATGAAGATCTTGGGTAATATAATTTGGTTTATCTTTGGCGGCGTAGAAATTGCCATTGAGTATTTTCTTGCTGGGGTAGTATTGCTGATAACAATTATCGGTATACCTTTTGGTTTGCAATGTTTCAAACTGGGGGTGTTGGCATTATGGCCATTCGGCTCGGAAGTGAAAAAACAATCGGGAAAGACAGGATGCATAAGTACGGGAATGAACATTTTGTGGTTCTTCTTGGGAGGAATCTTGATATGTTTGACCCATGTGCTGTTCGGCATTTTGTTTTATATCACAATCATTGGTATTCCATTCGGCAACCAACATTTCAAATTAGCACAAATAGCCCTTACGCCTTTTGGACGCGAAATCGTGAATTGATAACTTTCTGCCAATTACTTGCTGAATTCATAAGTTAATCCAAGTGCCGCTCCAACGATATTGTGGAGTCTAATCATGTTGCTATAAGGGAAATGTTTTGCGGCATAGTATAGTAACAAATGTTTCCCTTAATGGTAACAATTATTTCTATTAACACTCTATTCTGGTGTACTTTGTCTAAGTGTGAATTGTTGGCTGCTGATTAAGTTAATTTTTGAGGTGCATCTTCGTCCATTGTGACAGTGTGGAGAACCGTGAGGCAGGTTGTCAAGCAAATGTGACTTCGTGACGTTACGACAAGGGGGCGCTAAACGAGTCATCATGGCTATGCCAAAATGGAAACCTGGATTTAAAAATGGCCAACCTGTACGCGTGAAATATACAGTTCCTATTCTGTTTAAACTTAGGTGATTAACTGACGGCCTATTGTCTCATCCTTTCTTATTGTTTTGTTTAGATACGGTAATTTGACTCCTTTGTTCTTCAATTTATTACCTAGGTCTGTAATCGTTTTGGTCTTTGTCCAAATAAATCCCACATCTGAAAATAACAATTCAGACCTCTCATAGCTCCTTCTTGTAATGGAAATGTATTTTTCTCATGACTCTTGCTTTATAACTCAAATTTATTTGCTAACTTTACACCCGAAAACTGACGGCATGCATGAAACTGATTACGAACCCTTGGTTGGACAAGGAGGGATATAATTGCATAGGCTGTTGCCCGGGTAACCCCTTGGACTTCTATTTGTAGATGATGGGGAGCGTGGCTTTCATCGATGTGGAAAGCATCAACGGTGAAGGGGAGATTTGTTCATAGAGCGAACTAATCTATTTCTGTGAGAAGTCTCTCTGAAATTGTAAATAGTTAAATTGGAAATAAATAGTCAATTGTAAATCGTCAAATTGTAAATAATATGGTGAAAAAACTGATTTTTGCACTAGGAGCAGCTATGACGGTAATCATGGCGCAGGCTCAACCGGAGCAGCCTTGGAACAACCCAAGAGTGAATGCTGACAACCGAATGGATAATGTGGCAACTTATTTTGCCTATGAGAGCGATGCGTTAGCTCAGGCACGTAAGAAAGAGCAGTCAAAACGGTTCATCACAATGGAAGGAACGTGGAAATTCCACTGGGTGGCAAATGCGAACGAACGTCCTGCTGGTTTCTTCCGCACTGACTACGACGACTCAAAGTGGGGCACGATGCCTGTGCCAGGTATGTGGGAACTGAATGGCTATGGCGATGCCATCTATGTGAACAACCAATATGCATGGCGCAACGACTGGCGTACGAATCCTCCTTATGTTCAAGACTTGGCAAACCATGTCGGCTCATACCGTCGCCAATTCATGATTCCTGCTGACTGGCAAGGTCAGAAGGTGTATATTCACATCGGATCGGCTACGAGTAATATCATGGTGTATGTCAACGGTCAGTATGTGGGCTATAGCGAGGATGCGAAGGTGGCTGCGGAGTTCGATATCACCCGATTTGTGCAACCCGGTCGTCAGAATCTCATCGCCATGCAGGTGATGCGCTGGTGTGACGGCTCATACTTAGAAGATCAGGATTTCTGGCGTCTATGCGGTCTGGCTCGCGAGTGTTATATTTTCTCTCGCCCTCAGGCACATATCCGTGACCTCTTTGTCCATGCAGACCTGCAGCCTGGCTATCGTCATGGTGTGTTGGCACTGGATGTTGATGTGGAGAATGGTGCAGGCACAACGGTGGACTATCAGTTGTATGACGGAGAGAAGAGCATCGCTCACTTCTCGTTCCCTGCAGGCCAGAAGGCAGATCATATCAACCTCATCGATATCAAGAAGTGGAGTGCAGAAACTCCAAACCTCTATATGTTGCTCGTGCGTTTGAAGGATGCCAATGGTAACTTGCTGGAGGTGATTCCTCAGCGTATAGGATTCCGCAAGGTGGAAATCAAGAACCGTCAGCTGCTGGTGAACGGTCAGCCTGTTCTGATAAAGGGTGTGGACCGCCACGAACTCGATCCAGACGGCGGATATGTAGTGAGCTATGAACGTATGGTGCAGGACATCAAGGTGATGAAGCAGTTGAACGTGAATGCAGTGCGTACCTGTCACTATCCTGACGACCCTCGCTGGTATGACCTATGCGATGAATATGGTATCTATATGACTTCCGAAACGAACATAGAGAGCCATGGAATGGGTTATGGCGAAGGAACGCTGGCTCGTCGTGAAGACTATCACGATGCACACGTGGAGCGTCAGAAACACCACTTGATGGCATATAAGAATCACCCTGCTATCATCGTATGGTCACTTGGTAATGAGGCAGGTTATGGTAAGAACTTTGAGGATAGCTATGATTGGGTGAAGCAGTACGACCCCTCACGTCCATGCCAGTATGAGCAGGCAGGACAGAATGGTAAGACAGATATCTACTGCCCAATGTACTACGACTATAACGGTTGTGAGCGCTATTCGAAGGGTGACAATCCGCGTCCATTGATTCAGTGTGAGTATGCGCACGCGATGGGTAACTCGATTGGTGGATTTAAGGAGTACTGGGATATCGTGCGTCAGTATCCTGCCTATCAGGGTGGATATATCTGGGACTTCATCGATCAGGGATTGCGCGGTAAGAGCAAGATTACAGGTAAGCAAATATGGACCTACGGAGGCGACTATGGACGCTATCCTGCAAGCGACAACAACTTCAACTGTAATGGTGTCATCAATCCAGACCGCGAGCCGAATCCACATGGATATGAAGTGCAGTATTACTATCAGAACATTTGGACGAAACTTGTGGATGCAAAGAGCGGAAAAGTGGAAATCTTCAATGAGAATTTCTTTGCGCCGATAGAGAACGTCACTCTGTATTACAAGATTAATGCTATTGATGCAAATGCAAACCTGTCGCTCGGAAGCGGAACCATCGATGTTGCGAAACTGAATATCAAGCCTCAGAGCCGCAAGGTGATTGCTTTGCCCGAGCTGGCAAAGGCAATGAAGCGCAACGACCTTTCAGGCAAGGAAGTGGTTTGTACGGTGAACTATCGACCGACAACTAATACGGGACTTTTGACGACAGGCGACGTACTGGCTAAAGACCAGTTCGTGCTAACAGACTATCAGTATGTGAAACCCGATGCATTGATTGCAGCAGGTGGCGACCCTGTACAGAAAGAGGAGCATCAGGTGTTCTTGGTTCTGAAGGCAGAGGATATGAGTGTGACCTTCAACAAACGAAACGGCTATATCTCTCACATCGACTATCAAGGTATGCCAATGTTACAGGAGGGCTTTGAGATGCGTCCTGACTTCTGGCGTGCTCCGACAGATAACGACCACGGAGCCGGTATGCAGCGGAGTCTGCGTACATGGAGAAATCCATCAATGCGTATGAGTTCGTTTAGTGCCGATCAAGAGGGTGCCAACTACGTAGTGAAGGCAGAATATACAATAGGTGTCACTCAGCAGCAGCAACGTCAGCGTGGACAGTTCGGGCAGCAACAACAGCAACCACAACAACAGCAGCAGGCAGCGCAGCCCAAACTCACTCTGAAGTATGTCATCACGCCAGCAGGAAAGATTATTGTTACAGAGACAATGACAGCGGGTGAGGATGCAGGAAAGTTCCCGCAGATGATGCGATTCGGCATGCAGCTTGAGGTACCTGGCAGGTACGACCAGATTAGTTTCTATGGAAAAGGACCGCATGAGAACTATGCAGACCGCAACGGTGGTGCCATGCTCGACACATATGGCCAGGCTGTTGCAAGTCAGTATTGGGGCTATGTCCGCCCACAGGAATCTGGTAATAAGACAGGTGTGCGCTATTGGGATATGTATGACAAAGCAACAAGTCATCCTGGGTTGCGTTTCGAGGGTACGGAACCAATGGAGTGCTGTGCAGTGCCATACACTTACGATGACCTCGACCCGAGCGAGAACAAGGCTCAGTGGCACAGTGGTGACTTGACTCCACGTCCTTACACCTGTGTACATATCGCACAGAGTCAGATGGGACTTGGCTGTGTCAACTCATGGGGAGCATGGCCTCGTCAGGAGTATCAGATGCCTTGTAAGGACCGTAGTTTCACCTTTGTCATCACACCTAAGACAAATAATAATTTGATTATTGAAGACTAAAGATATATGACAGAAGAAATCAAGGAAGAAGTAAGGACGGAACCCATTAGTTTCGTCGAGGAGATTGTAAAGAACGATTTGGCAGAGGGTAAGAATGGGGGACGAATGCAAACACGTTTTCCGCCTGAGCCAAACGGTTATCTGCATATAGGACACGCCAAAGCTATCGCCATCGACTTCGGTCTTGCAAAGAAGTACGGAGGCATTTGTAATCTGCGTATGGATGACACCAATCCTCAGAAAGAAGATACAGAGTATGTTGAAGCTATCAAGCGCGATATAGAATGGCTGGGATTCAAGTGGGGCGATGTGCTCTATGCCAGCGATTACTTTCAGCAGCTGTGGGATTTGGCGGTAGAACTTATCAAGCAAGGTAAGGCGTACGTGGATGAACAAACCTCAGAGCAGATTGCTGAGCAAAAGGGTACACCTACGCAGCCGGGCGTAAACTCACCATATCGTGACCGTCCTGTGGAGGAAAGTCTGCGCCTGTTCGAAGAGATGAATTCAGGACAGATGGAGCCGGGACGCATGGTGCTTCGTGCAAAGATTGATATGGCGAACCCGAATATGCATTTCCGCGACCCGATCATGTATCGTGTGCTCAATCTGCCTCATTGGCGTACGGGGCATAAGTGGAATGCCTATCCGATGTATGATTACACCCACGGACAGTGTGACTACTGGGAGGGTGTGACGCATAGCATCTGTACGCTCGAGTTTGTGAGTCATCGTCCGCTCTACGACTTGTTCGTGGATTGGGCGAAGCAGGTAGATGGCGACGACCAACCGCTTGATGACAATCGTCCACGTCAGATTGAGTTCAACAAGCTCAACCTCACACACATCCTGTTAAGTAAGCGCAACCTGTTGGTACTGGTGAAAGAAGGCGTGGTGAACGGATGGGACGATCCTCGCATGCCGACCATCTGCGGATTCCGACGTCGTGGATACAGTCCGGAAGGCATCTTGAGTTTTATCGACAAGATTGGCTATACTAAGTTCGATGCGCTGAACCAGATGTCGCTCTTTGAGAGTGCTGTTCGTGATGACTTGAATAAACGAGCACAGCGTGTGAGCGCAGTCGTAGATCCTGTGAAACTCATCATCACCAACTTCCCGGAAGACAAGGTGGAAGTCTATACGGCTGTAAACAATCCAGAGAACGAAGCCGACGGAACGCACGAGATAGAATTCAGCCGCGAACTGTGGATTGAGCGCGAAGACTTTATGGAGGATGCTCCTGCTAAGTTCTTCCGTTTGGGACCAGGTAAGGAAGTGCGCCTGAAGAACTCGTATATTATCCGCTGTCCTGAGGAGAATTGCTGCAAGAAAGATGCCGATGGTAACATTACGGAGATTTATGCTGAGCTGATTCCAGAGACCAAGACAGGCGAGGCGAATGCCAATATGAAAATTAAGGGCAAGACCATCCACTGGGTGAGCTGTCGTCATTGTATTGAGGCAGAAGTGAGAAACTACGACCGTCTGTGGATGGTGGAGAATCCTCGTGATGAGATTGCTAAATATTCCGATGAACACGGAGGTGTGAAAGGAATCGAGGCAATGCGCCCATTCCTCAATCCTGATAGTCTGGAAGTGAAGAAAGCCTACGTAGAGAAGTGGCTGACTACGCGTAAGCCGCTCGACTACCTGCAGTTCCAGCGTATCGGCTACTATAACGTGGATCCTGATTCAACACCGGAACATCTGATTTTCAACCGTACGGTAGGGCTGAGAGATAATTGGAAGAAATAGAATTGTTGGTTAGTGATTAGCGGTTAAAAGGTATAGCGGTTAAGGTTTGGCGGTTAGCGTGTGAAGGGATAGCGATTAGCGGTTAAGGTTTAGCGGCTAGCGAATTAAGGGTTAACGGTTAGCGAGTTAGTAGATGGATAATTACGAAGAGTCAGTAGAATTTCAGGAGTTGTTGAAAGACTATCAGCAATCGAGGCGTCAAGGTAGGAACACCTACTTTGACTCCGATGCGTTTATCGACCTTGCCGAATATTATATGACTCATAACCCGATGGAGGAGGCGTTTGAGGTAATTGAAGACGGGTTGGCGTTTCATCCTAACGAGGAGGCTCTCCTGTCGCTTAAAGCGAATGTGCTCATCAGTTTGAGCCGATTTGATGAGGCGGAGACAATTCTGGAGCATCTTGACCCCGAGGAAGACCACGATGTGTATTATTTCCACGCTCAGCTGGCATGTGGGAAAGAACGCGATTACGAGAAAGCAAAGAAGCTGTTCAAGAAGTGGTTGAAAATCGAGATGAGGGAATGTGAAGATATGCCGAACCAGGAAGAGGGGGCAACGCGTAAGCGGGAAGCATTTATGCATGTCATCATGTCTGTGTCCGATTTGACGGAAAAGAAACATGTGGCGGAGATGCTGACTCTTTGGGTGGACAGCTATATCAAACAATGTGTGCCTGTTCCTGGTGACGATATCGATTTGGATATTGCCAGAGTATGTAACGAGCATCACATGTACAAGAAAGAAATCGAGCTGTATACTCATATTCTTGACTCCAATCCATATCTCCCGCAGGGATGGACCTATTTGGCTTCGCTACAAATGCTGACCATGGATGTAGAAGGCGCTCTCAATTCTGTGGATTTTGCGCTCGCGATTGATCCTGACGATTCGCAGGCTCTGTTGGTGAAAGGACAGTGTTTTGCGTCACTTGGCAATTACGACGAGGCGGTGAAGGCATTCCAGAAATATATCAACCTGTCGGGCGATGATTACTATTGCATTATGCAGGCAAGCTGTATGATGCAGTCGGGGAAGAAAGAGGAGGCATATCGTCTGCTGAAAGAGAAGCAAAGCGTCGTCGTTCCTTGTATATCTGACAGAGGGATGAGGAGCGACATGTGGTCGTTTATTTCGGACATCTATCGTGAAGGCGGCTATTTCGCCGATGCGATGCGTTCAGTAAATAATGCGCTGCGTATTATGCCCGACAATCCTGCCCACATGGTGCAGAAAGGAAATATTCTTCTGAGTAAGGGAGACGTGGCACGAGCTGTAGGGATGTATATATCGGCAGCGGCGAAAGACAATAATCCCATCGCCGTGATGGTGTATGCTGCCTCGGAGTTGATGGGGCGACAATATATGATGGCTGCATTGATGTTCTTAAAGCTGGTGACGCATGAGACCGACAACCCTGAGCATGTGAAGGCTTATCCCTATATCGCATATTGTTATTATGTGCTGGGACTTGAGAAGCGCTTTGCCGAGAATCTGGAAATAGCCTGCCGGTACACACCAAATGTGGTGGGGGAATTGTGGGAGAACGAACTGATGGGTGTCGCTCCCGAGAACTATTATAAAGTGCTGACATCGCTGGCAGCGGGTGCGAAGCCGTTTTAGTCGGCAGTATGATTAACGAAACGTAAAAGATGATTGAGAAACATATCATATTAGAAGATATAGATTTAGTAACGTTCTACGGCGTGAACAACTGCAACTTGCAGATGATCAAGGCATTGTATCCGAAGCTGCGGATTGTGGCGCGCGGTAACGTGATGAAGGTGCTGGGCGACGAGGAGGAGATGTGTCAGTTCGAGGAGCATATTCAGGCTCTTCAGGATTACTGCGCGAAGTATAACTCGCTGAACGAGGAGACAATCCTGCATATCATCAAGGGTGAGGGACGGAATCTCAATCCCGACGGTGCCGATACGACAGCCATCTGTTATAGCATCAGCGGGCGTGCCATCGTGCCGCGGAGCGAGAATCAGAAGCGGTTGGTGGACGACTACCAGACGCACGACATGTTGTTTGCCATCGGTCCTGCGGGGTCGGGTAAGACATACACGAGCATTGCGCTCGCTGTTCGCGCGTTAAAGAATAAAGAGGTGCGGCGCATCATTCTGTCGCGTCCGGCTGTGGAGGCTGGCGAGAAGCTCGGATTCCTGCCAGGCGACATGAAGGACAAAATCGACCCATATCTGCAACCCCTTTACGACGCGCTGCAGGATATGATTCCTGCGCAGAAGTTGCAGGAGTATATGGAATTGCAAACCATACAGATTGCGCCGTTAGCATTCATGCGCGGCCGAACGCTGAACGACGCTGTGGTGATTCTGGATGAGGCGCAGAATACCACGACGCAACAAATCAAAATGTTCCTCACACGAATGGGGCACAATACAAAAATGATCATCACGGGCGATATCACGCAAATCGACCTGCCGCGCTCGGTCCGCTCCGGACTGATTGAGGCGATGCAGGTGCTGAAGGACGTAAAAGGCATCAGTTTCATAGAAATGACCGACAAGGATATCGTGCGGCATAAGCTGGTGACTCGCATCGTGAATGCATACAAAGATTACGAGGATTCAAAATCGGTTAAACATAATATAGAGAACAATGATGAAAACATTAACTCAGACCAACTTTAACTTTCCGGGTCAGCGCAGCGTGTATCACGGAAAGGTACGTGATGTGTACGACATTAATAACGACATCATGGTGATGGTGGCTACCGACCGCATCAGCGCGTTCGATGTAGTTTTGCCAAAGGGCATCCCATTCAAGGGACAGGTATTGAATCAGATTGCTGCTAAGTTCCTCGACGCGTCGGCCGATGTGGTTCCGAACTGGAAGCTCGCTACTCCCGACCCGATGGTGACGGTGGGACTGAAGTGCGAGGGCTTCCGCGTCGAGATGATTATCCGCGGTTACCTCACCGGTTCCGCTTGGCGTGCTTACGACGCAGGCGAACGTACGCTCTGCGGCGTGGCTTTGCCTGAGGGCATGAAAGAGAACCAGAAGTTCCCGACGCCAATTATCACGCCGACAACCAAGGCCGACGAGGGTCACGACGAAAATATCTCGAAGGAAGAAATCATCGCGCAGGGCCTCGTGAGCAAGGAGGACTACGAGCTGATGGAGCAGTACACTTACAAGTTGTTCGACATCGGAACGAAGATTGCGGCCGAGAAGGGCCTGATTCTCGTCGACACGAAGTACGAATTCGGTAAGCGCGACGGAAAGGTCTATCTGATTGACGAAGTTCACACGCCCGACTCATCGCGCTACTTCTATGCCGAGGGCTACGAGGAGAAGTTTGCCAAGGGCGAGCCGCAGCGTCAGCTTTCGAAGGAGTTCGTGCGCAAGTGGCTTATCGAGCACAACTTCATGAATCAGCCCGGACAGGTGATGCCGGAGATTACCGACGAATATGCACAGTCGGTGTCCGACCGCTACATCGAGCTCTATGAGCATATCACGGGCGAGAAGTTCCAGAAGGAAGAATCGTGTGAGGACATTGCAGCGCGTATCGAAAAGAATGTGACCGAATGGCTGTCGAAGAGATAAAGCCCTACAGCCAGGAAGGCGCGAAGCATGAACAAGTGGAGGCGATGTTTGACAACATTGCCCCCTCTTATGATGGGCTGAACCATACGCTGTCGCTCGGCGTCGACCGCTGGTGGCGTCGCAGTGCCATCAATCAAATCAAGAAGCTGCTTGGTGCCCGTGGCGAGGGGATAGGAACTCCCGACGTAGGGGCACATCGTGGCGATAGCGACGCTGAGGTGCGCATCCTTGATGTGGCTACCGGCACGGGCGATTTGGCCATCGATGCGTGCAGGCGTCTTCGTCCGGGCGAAATCGTTGGCTGCGACATCTCGGAAGGAATGATGGCGATCGGTCGCGCCAAGGTGGCTGAGGCGGGACTTGCCCAGCGCATACGGTTTGTGCGTGAAGACTGCGAACGTCTGTCGTTTGCCGACGGTGAGTTCGACGTCGTGATGTCGGCTTTCGCGCTGCGCAATTTCGAGCATATCGATGTGTGTCTGCGTGAGATGCGCCGTGTGTTGCTGCCCGGCGGGTGCATGGTTGTCATCGACCTATGTGCGCCGCGCTCGTTCCCGATGCGTCAGTTGTTCTGGTTGTATCGCTACCTCGTCATGCCTGTATTGGGCAGGTTGCTGTCGAACGACCGCAGCGCCTACACCTATCTGCCTGCCACGATGGATGCCATCACGCAGGGCGACGACATGGCTCAGCGTTTTCGTCAGGCGGGCTTCCGCGACGTCGGTTTCCGCTACCTGGCATTCGGAATGTGTTGTATGTATTACGGAAAGTTATGAAAAGATATGGCTTAATTGGCAAGACGCTGGGGCACTCGTTCTCGCGTCAGTATTTCGGCGAGAAGTTTGCTGCCGAGCATATCGATGCTCGCTACGACAATTTTGAGATGCCGTCGGCCGACGATGTGTTGCCGCTCATCGAGTCGATGCCCGACCTCGTGGGACTGAACGTCACGATTCCCTACAAGCAGGATGTCGTCCCGCTTCTGCGCAGCCTCGACGACGATGCCCGTGCGATTGGGGCGGTCAACGTCATCCGCATCCGCGACATGCGGGGATTCAACACCGATGTCATCGGCTTTCGCGAGTCCATCCGTCCCTTGCTGCAGCCCCATCACACGAAGGCGCTTGTGCTCGGCACGGGTGGCGCTTCGAAGGCGGTGAGGTACGGCTTGCGGCAGTTGGGCATCGAGCCGCTCTCGGTGTCGCGCAGCCTCTCTCACATTATGGACATTCTCTCGCCGTTCGACGCTCAGCCCAAGAATCCTGGCGTCATACGCTACGAGGATCTCGATGAATATTGGCTCAGCGAGTATAAGGTCATCGTCAACTGCACGCCGCTCGGCACTTTTCCCAACGTCGATCAGTGTGCCGACATCCCATACGAACTGCTTACCCCCGACCATCTGCTGTTCGACCTCGTGTACAATCCTGCCGAGACCCGTTTCCTGCGACAGGGGCGCGAGCGCGGTGCCGTCACGAAGAACGGCTACGAGATGCTCGTCCGCCAGGCGGAGGCTGCTTGGGAGATATGGAACCGCTGATTCCCTTTCTTTCCCCTTATATATAAATAATGTGTCGGTCCACGCCACTCTCATGCTCACAAATAAAGGATGCGCACTGAGCGCATCCTTTGTCTGTTTCGCCCTCGCGCTTTCGGAGGATAGGCGAGGGTAGGGCGTCAATTCTGGTCGGTGCCGCTGAATGGAGGAGGGTCGCCTCCGCCCGTGTTGTCGTCACCGCCCGACGGAGGAGTGTCGCCCCCGCCTGTGTCGGTACCGCCGCCTGTTGGCGTTTCGTTGCCGCCTTCGTCTCCGCCCGATGGCGTCGTGCCGCCTTCGTCGTCACCCGTCTGCGTCGATTGGCTGAGAATCTGCTGCTTGATGCGTGCGATTTCAGCCGACCACTGCGCAATGAATGTGTTCCAACTCTCCGATGGATTGATCAGTGCAATGGCATTGATGCGTTCCACGAGGTTTTCGTAGGCTTCGTCGGTTGCCTGACGCGCTGACTTGAGATCGTATGCTGCGTTTTCGGCACGCTCGTTGCCGCGCAGGGCAAGCAGTCGGCGCACCTCTTCGTTCGCAGCCTTCATCTGTGTGAAGACCGCCGTCAGCCCGAGGGTTGTCAAGTGTGTCTGCATTTCAGCCGACTCAAACGGTTGCAGGAAATTTATCATCAGACCCGTCTGCTGGTCGTATTGAGCCTTCGTGTCGATTTTGTAGATGTTGATTTCGTGCAATACCGCCCGCGCAGCCGTGGCTTGCGGTTCGATTCCAAGTTCCGACCACATTTCAGCGGTCATCTTGCCGTTCGAGTAAAGTCGGTCGCGCTTCGTGTCCTCCTTCATTATCAGCTTGCTGTAATCGCTCGAGCGTGCTATCTTCACTGCTGTGTCAAGATGCGTCAGTGCCGACTTGAAAGCGGCATACCATGTCGAGAGCAACGGTTCCTGCTCACAAAGTGGTGCCACCCTTTCATCGAAAGCCGACATCACGGCAAAGTGTGCACCATAGCGTAGTTTCGTTTTCTGAAAATTGGGTATTTTTCCCATAACTATTATTTTTTAAAGGTTTATTGATTGATTTTTCTCGTTTCCGCTCGGAAATCATTTCCTGCTCGGCGCTCGCGGCATTTCCGCTCGGAAATCGTTTCCTGCTGAGCGCTCACTGCATTTCCGCTCGGAAATTATTTCCTGCTCGGCGCTCGCTGCGTTTCCGCATGGAAATCATTTCCTGCTTGGCGCTCGCGGCGTTTCCGCATGGAAATCATTTCCTGCTCGGCGCTCGACTCATTTCCGCAAAACTGGCGGAGTTTCCTCCCGATTGCTTTTCGTTTGTTTCATTGTCTTTATTGTTTTTCTGTGGTTTTGTATTTTTCTATGGCCTAGAAAACTACGCACTTTTCACTTCCGTTTCCGAAAGGAATTGTGTTTCGATTGCAAATGTACAGAAAAATCGGCAACCGCTTATCGCTTTGCCAAAGAAATTGACAAAATTCTTACAAAATTTCCGTTTTCCCCTTCCGTTTTGGTAAAAATGCACTGTTTTTGCACCATTTCATCGAGCATTTTTTCCGTTTCGCTAAAATCCTCCTCTGCCGAACGTCGCACAAAAAAAACGGGAAGCCTTGCGACTCCCCGCCCTGCGGTTCTTTCTCGTATGATTTGCGTTTATTCATTACTTCCACGGTTGCTGAACACGAGTGCTCCGTCCTTTTCTTCCACCACGATGTGGCTGTCGCGGCTCACCGTTCCGGCAAGAATCTGTTTCGACAGGTCGTTGAGCAGATAATGCTGGATGGCGCGCTTCACCGGACGTGCTCCGTACTGCGGATCGAAGCCCTGACGGGCGAGGAATTGCAGTGCGCCCGAGGTGAGTTCCATGCTGATGCCGCTCTCGGCAAGCATGCGCGTCACACCCTGTATCTGCAGCTCAACGATGTGCAGTATCTCGCTCTCGCTCAGCGGCTTGAACGTGATGATTTCGTCAATACGGTTGATAAATTCCGGACGCATCAGCCGGTGGAGCTGCTCCTCGCTACAGTTCGACGTCATGATGATGATGGTGTTCTTGAAGTTCACCGTGCGGCCTTTGTTGTCGGTCAGACGGCCGTCGTCCAATACCTGCAGCAGGGTGTTGAATACGTCAGGATGTGCCTTTTCCACCTCGTCGAAGAGCACCACGCTGTATGGTTTCCGTCGTACCGCCTCGGTCAGCTGGCCGCCTTCCTCGTAGCCGATGTAGCCTGGAGGGGCGCCGATGAGTCGCGACACGCTGTATTTCTCCTGATACTCGCTCATGTCGATACGGGTAATCAGACCTTCGTCGTTGAACAGGTAACTGGCGAGCGCCTTGGCAAGTTCGGTCTTACCCACGCCGGTCGGACCGAGGAAGATGAACGAGCCGATGGGTCGGCGCGGGTCTTGCAGGCCGGCACGACTGCGGCGCACCGCATCGCTCACTGCCTGGATGGCCTCGTCCTGTCCGACCACGCGGCGGTGGAGTTCCTCTTCCAGGTGCAACAGCTTGTCCTTCTCGCTCTGCAACATTTTGCTCACAGGAATGCCCGTCCAGCGGCTCACGACGTCGGCAATATCCTCGCTCGTCACCTCCTCCTTAATCATCGCGTTACCGCCCTGCGTCGTAGCCAGCCGCTCCTGCACATCGGCAATATCGTCCTGCAACTGCTGAATCTTTCCGTAGCGGATTTCCGCAACACGGCCGTAGTCACCCTCACGCTCGGCGCGCTCAGCCTCGAACTTCAACTGCTCAATCTGCACCTTGTCCTGCTGGATTTTGTTCACCAGATTGCGCTCCGCCTGCCACTTCTCGTGCATCACCTTATATTTATTATTCAGCGCGTCGATATCCTCGTTCAGCTGTTGCAGTTTCGGCTTATCGCCCTCGCGCTTGATGGCGGCACGCTCAATCTCCAACTGCTTCAGACGGCGGCTGATTTCGTCAAGTTCCTCAGGCACCGAGTCGCGCTCCATACGCAGTTTCGCAGCCGCCTCGTCCATCAGGTCGATGGCCTTGTCGGGCAGGAAACGCTCGGTGATATATCGGTTCGAAAGTTCTACCGCCGCGATAATGGCATCGTCCTTGATGCGCACCTTGTGGTGGTTCTCATACCGCTCCTTCAGTCCGCGCAGGATGCTGATGCTGCTCATCACGTCCGGCTCGTCCACCATCACCGTCTGGAACCTGCGCTCCAGGGCCTTGTCCTTCTCAAAGTATTTCTGATACTCGTCAAGCGTGGTAGCGCCGATGCTGCGAAGCTCGCCGCGCGCCAACGCCGGCTTCAGGATGTTTGCGGCATCCATCGCTCCCTGAGTCTGTCCAGCGCCTACGAGCGTGTGAATTTCATCGATAAATAGGATGATATTTCCCTCGCTCTCCACCACAGCATTGATGACCGCCTTCAGACGCTCCTCGAACTCGCCCTGATACTTCGCTCCGGCAATCAGCGCGCCCATATCGAGCGAATACAGCTGTTTGTCCTTTAGATTCTCGGGCACGTCACCTCTCAGGATACGATGTGCCAATCCTTCGACAATCGCCGTCTTTCCCGTTCCCGGTTCGCCCACCAGAATCGGGTTGTTCTTCGTACGGCGACTCAATATCTGCAAAACACGACGGATTTCCTCGTCGCGCCCCACAACAGGGTCGAGCCTTCCGGCACGCGCCTGCTCAATCAAATTCGTCGCATACTTCTTGAGTGCCTCAAGATTCTGCTCCTTCATGTTCGTTTCATTTGTATTCATAATCTTTGTCTCCTTTCTTTACCCTGACTGACGCAAACATCGTTCCAAGCGAGGAAAAAAGACAAAACGTCACGCTACCATGACGAAATGGCGTGCTTTCAAGGAATATTTACTTTCAAAATGGCAGGGAAACAATAGCTCGGGTCGCCACGTTCTTCAAGCGATTTCTGAAGATTTTCAGCAGTCCTCGGAATCTTTCCCTTGAAAAGCGTCTTCTTTTTATACACCACCTTCACCGTCTTGTCAAGATTCGCGAGTTGGTCGTTCAGATAAATCGTCACCTGCGAGTAGTCGCACTTTGTGATGGTCACCACATTATTATTGATAGATGCACGCATCACATTGCCTTTCTTCGTTTCCGCCGCAGGAACGCCCAGCCAATAGAACTGCGCCCGACCGTTATCGCCCTGACACCACACCACCGTCTTGGGGTAGGGATTCCGCTTATATTTCGCCATCCACGGCAGCGCCGCCTTGTCTTCCAAATCCATCCAGTGAGGCTTCCCCGCCACGATATGCGTCTCGTGGATATATCCCTCAGGGTCGGAGCGTTGCAGCGAATCCATCTCAACGCCTCGAAGCGCTACCTCTTTATTACGATTGTACGCCGCATCCTCGCCGCCACACCACAGCATGAACGGAAGGTTGCGCACGCCGAGCAAACTCACATCGCCCGGATGCCCCGCCATCATCGAAGCAGCAGCCCAGTGATCGGCCATGCGCGGCGCCATGCGCCACACGCCGTCGCCCCCCGCCGAGTAGCCCATGAGGTAAACTTTGTCGGGATTCACGTCATAATAGAGCATCATCGTTTGAATCAATTCCTCAAACATTTTGTCGATCGGATTCTTGAACCACATGTCCCAGTCGTCCCAAGGGGCACGCGGACAGACATACACTCCCTCAGCAGGTTGGTACAGACGCTTCTGATTCTCCCACTGACTGTCGTTCAGCGATGTGGGAGCATTCCCGCCTCCATGCATCGAAATCCAAAGACTCCGACCGTCGGCAGGTTTTTCTCCAAACACCTGGGCCGAATACTTCATCTTTAGATTCCCTTGAACCACGCAATTAAACGTATTCGTCGTTCGCAGTTTTTCTTTCAAATCCTCTTTCCAAGTCTTGATGAGTTCGGTTCTCGTCGCTTCCGCCTCGGCCTTCGTCAGCCGTTGCTGCGCCGTCACCACATTGTTAATTATACAAGCGATAATGATTAGTGTGAGTCTGTTAATTTTCATATTCCGATGCAATTTTTATGACGATGCAAAGGTACGAAAAAAAGACGGCTTGCGCCAAAGTTTGACGTTAAAACTGCTCTTCGATGTGCCCTATATGCCGCGTTACAGGCTAAAATGCGGTTTTCTGACCGGCTTTTATGCAAAGTATTACTCTATGTCCGTTTTTTTTACTAACTTTGCGCGGTTTTTTGTGGAAGGTATTCCAATGGAATAAGAAAGAAGATTATTTTTAATTTTTTTTAATGTCTTTCACAATAAAATAACAGAGTTTACGTTTATTAATATGAATTGCGTAGAAACATATTTGGTATGCACTCATAAAATGCATCATAATACAATGACAAGAGAATCGGAATATACAATAAAAGATGGTATGAGTACATTGGAAAAATCCATCAAACGAGTCTTTGATTTCATAGGCGCGCTGATAGGTTTGATTCTCACTTTTCCAATTTTTATTGCGATTATTATTGCACAGAAAATAGAAGGGGAAGGACCCGTATTCTTCTTGCAAGAGCGTATCGGTCGTAATGGTAAAGAGTTCAAGATCATCAAGTTCCGGACCATGAAGACTACGGCAGAAGATGAAGGTCCGCAGTTGGCGCATGAGCATGACGACCGACTGACCGAGGTGGGAAAGTTCCTCAGATTACATCACTTGGACGAACTGCCGCAGCTGGTGAATGTGCTGAAAGGTGAAATGTCGTTCGTGGGTTACCGTCCTGAGCGCGAATACTTCATCAATCAGATAATGGAGATTCGTCCCGACTATGTGAACCTTTATATGAGCCGTCCGGGCGTTACGTCGAATGCAACATTACATAACGGTTATACCGACACAATGGATAAGATGATCATCCGATTGGACATGGACTTGGAGTACCTGAAGAACAGAAGTCTGTGGGAAGATGCAAAGATTATCGGCGAGACATTGTGCTCGGTGGCTGGCGGAAAGAAATTCTGATACTTACAAAGAAATTAAAATGGAAACGATGATAAAACGTTTTTTTGTTTTGATGACAATCGTTCTCGTAGGAGGATTGTACGCTAAGACGTATGCTCAGTCGATGACCGATAACCAAGTGATTCAGTATGTCTTAGAGCAGCAGCAGGCAGGCAAGAATCAGGCAGATATCGTTCAGGGCCTGTTGAAACGAGGAGTGACACTCGAGCAAATTCAGAAAATCAGAAAGAGGGTTGCAGCACAGAAAGAACAGTTGGGTGCGGTATCACTCGAGGGAGCAGGCGTAAAAGTGTCGGATAACCGTATGCGAACTGATAAGCAACTGAACGGAGAGGCGTATCAGAAGCAGAACAATTACATGGTGCGCAGTCAGGTGCGTGGGGTCAACGGACGTGATAACTACACACCTGAGGAGCAGGAGCAGTTGATGAACGAGGCAGTGGAGTTTTTCGACCTGGATTCGCTGGCCTACTATCGTCAGTTGGAGAGAAGTGAAGACCAGGTGTTCGGACGTAACCTGTTCAATAACCCTCAATTGTCTTTCCAACCAAACATGAATATCGCTACACCTGCAAACTATCGATTGGGAGCCGGTGATGACGTAATCATCGATGTTTGGGGAGCCTCTCAAGAGACTTTCCAAGGCACAATTTCGCCTGATGGTTCCGTAACAATTGAAGGCATCGGGCCTGTGAAGTTGGCAGGACTGACTGTGGCACAAGCCAATGGGGCTTTGAAATCACGTTTAGGCAAATATTATCAAGGTTCGCAGATCAATTTGACGGTAGGCGATACTCGTTCAATAACTGTACAGGTGATGGGTGAGGTGAAGATGCCTGGTACATATACTTTGAATTCGCTTTCTACAGCATTCAATGCACTATATACAGCAGGTGGTATCAGCGATATCGGAACCTTGCGTGATATTAAGGTATATCGCGCAGGTCGTCAGATTGCTTCGATTGACGTCTATGACTATATCTTGAATGGTAATTCCAGTGGTGATGTCCGCTTGCAGGACAATGATATCATCGTTGTAGGTTCGTACGATTGTTTGGTCAGAATAAAGGGAAAGGTTAAGCGACCGATGTTCTACGAGATGAAGAGTTCGGAGAGTGTGTCAACCATCCTTAGTTATGCAGGTGGATTCACGGGCGACGCCTACAAGAAGAGTGTAAGGCTGATTCGAAAGAGTGGGGCAGAGTATTCCATTCATACCATAGGTGAATTCGACATGAATGGCTTTAATCTGAACGACGGAGATTCTATTTATGTGGATTCTGTTGTGGAGCGTTACTCGAATATGGTAGAAATCCGAGGAGCCGTCTATCATCCTGGCATGTATCAGATGGGTGGGAGTATCAGTGGTGTGCGCGACCTTATCGCTGCAGCCGAAGGTGTACGCGATGATGCATTTCTGAATAGAGCCGTGATGCATCGTCAACGTGATGATATGACGCTTGAAGTGATACCTGTCGATGTAAAAGGTCTGCTCGATGGAAGTATGCCCGATATTCCTCTCAAGAAGAATGATGTATTATATATCCATAGCCGAAAGGAAGATGTGACAAGTAAAACCATCTCTATTTCAGGCGAGGTCTTATATCCTGGAACATACCAATATGCAGACAATACAACGCTTGAAGATATTGTATTGCAAGCTGGCGGTCTAACTGATGCAGCATCATTGTCAAAGGTTGATGTGTTCCGTCGTCATTTCGATCCCAAGTCATTGGAATATATCGACGAAACATCCGAAACCTATTCGTTTGCACTCCGTGATGGTTTTGTCATAGACGGAGAACAGGGATTTGTACTACAGCCATTTGATGTAGTTGTGGTACGTAAGAGTCCAACTTATTCAACGATGGAGACAGTATCAGTGACTGGTTGCGTGAACTTCGAAGGCAATTACTTGATTACTAATCGA
Source organism: uncultured Bacteroidales bacterium (assembly GCA_902787555.1). Lineage (GTDB taxonomy): Bacteria > Bacteroidota > Bacteroidia > Bacteroidales > Bacteroidaceae > Colivivens. The sequence continues at coordinate 29,239 of CADAGO010000001.1, read as the reverse complement.
GATTATAAGTTGAGCGACCTGATACAAGCTGCTGGAGGATTATCAAAGATAGCCTATGCTAAAGGTGCACATATCGAACGTACATTGACTGAAGAAGAGCGTAAGCAACAGGAAGCATCTCTACGTGCATCTCAAATTGAATTGTATGAAGAGGCCATGAAAGACAATAAACAGAGTTTCAGCCTTGAACAAGGTGAGGAATTACTTGAAATGAAAATGAACTTGACTGGAATCGGCTCCATTCCTGTTGATTTGGAGGAGGCCCTTCGTAATCCAGGAGGTGGAGAAGATATCACACTCCGCCCGGGTGATAAATTAGTCGTCCCAGAGTATTCTGCTTCTGTTAAAATTGTTGGCGATGTAATGTTCCCTGTGACCATCAGTTATAAGAAAGGTGAGTCATTGAATTATTACATTAAGCATGCAGGAGGCTATGGTGATAATGCCCGCAAAAATCGAGTATATGCTATCTATATGAATGGTTCTGCGCAATTGTTGTCTCATCATTCCAGTTCTGTCATTCAGCCGGGATGTCAGATAGTAGTGCCATCGAAGAAGAACAAGAACAAATTGTCAACAGCAGAAATTCTTAGTATAGGCTCTTCATCTGCTTCTATTGCAGCTGTTGTCGCAACAATTGCAAATATCTTAAAATAGAAATGTACTTTTGTGTATGATGGACGATAAGAAAAACGATGTAATCGATTTGCGCATACTCATAAGCCTGTTATTGCAGCGCAAAAAGCTTTTTGGGATTGTCCTAGTTGTGACATTTGTTGTTGCAAGTGCTTTGATACTCTGTGTCCCAAGAACATATACATGTGTCGTTAAGTTGGCTCCCGAAGCATCTAATGCAACAACAGGAAGTGCTTTAGGTTCTATTGCCTCTTCTTTAGGATTCGATATTGGTAATATGGAGTCGAGTGATGCAATATTTCCCTTGTTGTATCCAGAATTGTTTGAATCAAATGATTTCTTGGTACAACTATTTGATATTAGAATCAAGAGCCTTGATGGGGAGATAAATACAACGTATTATGATTATCTTGAAAAACATCAGAAGAAAGCAATTTGGAAAGTTCCCTTCAACTGGCTGATTGTCAAATTTAATAATCTAATGTCACCTCCTATTGATGTTGTTGGAAGTAATAAAGAGGAGATAAATTCAAAATCATTTATTTTGTCTCGTAATCAAGTGAGGATTATAGAAAAAATGAAAGATCTTATAGTGTGTAATATTGATAAAAAGACAAATGTGATTAGTATTGTTGTTACTGATCAGGATCCTCTTATTTCTGCAACAATTGCGGACTCCGTTAGAATGAAGCTACAGCAATTTATTATTGATTATCGTACAGAGAAGGCTCGTGTTGATGTGGACCATTATCAGCAATTACTTGATAATGCAAAACAAGAATATGAAATGGCATTAGCAAAGTACAGTGACTATTCGGATACACATAAAGACATTATATTGCAGGCATATATTTCTGAACGTGATAAGTTGGAAAATGATATGTCATTAAAGTATCAGACGTATACTGCAATGAAAGCTCAACTCGAGGCAGCCAAATCTAAATTGCAAGAAAAAGTTCCTGCATTTACTGTGTTGCAAGGGGCTTCCGTTCCTATAAAACCAACAGGTCCTAAGCGTATGGTGTTTGTAATAGGTATGTTATTCCTTTCTGTTATAGTAACGTCTCTATTTGTATTAAAAGGACATATAGTGGATATGTTTAAAGTATAAGTCATGCGGTGAACCTGCTTGCTGTTTTATTGTGTAAACCTTTTTATTCTATCTTGCAATGAGTTCCTCGAAGCGTGTAATAGTTAACACTCTAGCGCAGAATATTCGTTCAATATTGAATATTGTTTTGTCTTTTTATTCTGTCCGTATTGTACTTGACGCTTTGGGTGAGTCTGATTATGGTATCTTCTCTTTGGTTGGAGGAGTGATTGCTATGTTAGGCTTTATTACTAATGCAATGGTTGTTTCTACTCAGCGTCATCTGTCTTTTCTTTATGGGAAAGACGATGATGACGGTGTTAGCAGGATGTTTTCAACGGGTTTGCTACTTCATTATTTGTGGGGTATCCTTTTGGTGTTTGTGTTCGTTCTTGTACGACCATTGATTTTCAACTCTGGCTTTTTAAATATTGATGCATCGCGCCTAGGGGATGCAAATGCTGTATATATAATATTAGTGATGTCTCTGTTTGTTTCGTTTATCACTGCTCCATACAGGGCGTTGTATATAGCAAGAGAGAATATTGTTTTTATTTCAATTGTTGATGTTTTCGATGGGGGGTTAAAATTGGGTTTGGTATTCATGCTTTATAATATCTCCTCCAACCGTCTTATTGTTTATGCATTAATTGTAACAGGAATAGCAATACTAAACTTGATAGCTTTAGCTGGGTATGGAGTGTTAAAATATAGAGAATGCTGCCTCATCCCACGAAGATTTGATTCAAAAATGATGCGACAGATGAGCAGTTTTGCAGGATGGACGATTTATAGTACAGGATGTATCGTTGGACGTACACAGGGACTGGCTGTTGTATTGAATCATTTCTTTGGAGAGGTTATTAATAGTGCATACGGAATCGCCATACAGGTTACAGGAGCTGTACAATTCATTGCACAGTCTGTCCAAAATGCTATGAGTCCTCAAATAGTAAAGTCGGAAGGTAATGCTAATCGCAATTTGATGTTGTCAAAGTCTGAGTCAGCGAGCAAGTTTGCTTTTTTGTTAATGGCTATAGTGGTTATCCCGCTTGTATGGGAGATGCCTTATATTTTAAATTGTTGGCTTAAGAATGTTCCAGATTATTCTGCAGTTTTTTGTCGATATGTATTGATTGCGGCATTAATTGACCAAGTAACTATAGGGTTGGGAATCGCTAATCAGGCAATAGGGAAAATACGTAATTATTCTTTAGTAATAAATACGATTAAACTTCTGACTCTTCCTCTTGCGTGGTTTTGTTTGGTGAAAGGACTCCCCGCTGAGAGTACAATGTATTGTTATCTTGGGGTGGAAATTCTTTGTGCATGTTTGCGTTTGCCATTCCTGAAATATACAGCAGGATTGTCAATTAGACATTTCGTTGGACATGTTTGTATGCGTGTTGTTTTACCTGTCTTGATGTTAATATTGACTTGTTTTATATTTACACAGTTTATTGACATTGAGTATAGATTTGTTTATACTTTGATTGTCTCTGCCATTCTATGTTTACCTGTTATCTGGTATGTATCGTTGTGCAGGCAAGAACGTTGTACTATACGTGAAATCATTAAAAGAAAAGAACGATGAAAGTGATAACGAAATTTTTTTGGAATTTAGTATATACCTTTTTAGGAAGAATCTCGCCGAAGACATTGGCTAGCATACACTATCGTCGTTCGACGGGGAAGTCTTTGAATTGGAAAAAACCACAGAGCCTTGACGAGAAGATAAACTGGTTAAAGTTTTATGGTGATACATCAAGGTGGTCGGAATTAGCAGATAAGTACAGGGTTCGGGAGTATGTTGCGAATTGTGGCTTTGAGAATATGTTGGTGCCATTGATTGGCAAGTGGGATAAAGCAGAAGATATCGAATGGGATAAGTTGCCGAACCAATTCGTAATGAAAACAAATCATGGTAGCGGCGATGCTCTTATATGTAAGGATAAACAATCTTTAGACACAAAATATTGGACGGCGGAATTTTCTCGTTTACTATCGTCTAAATTTGGCCGATTCATGGGGGAGCCACATTATGATAAAATTGTTCCGTGTATTATTGTAGAAACGTTACTTGATAATACAAAACAACGGATTAATTCCACTTCTCTTGTTGATTATAAAATTTGGACTTTTGATGGTAAACCTGCATATATATTTGTATGTCACAATCGAACAAAAGATAGTTTGATAGTTGGTGTCTATGATTTAGATTGGAACTTCCATCCTGAGTTTTCCGTTTCGACACCTCATTATATACTATCCGATCAGCCGATTCCACGTCCCCATAGCTTAGACGCAATGTTGAATGCTGCTTCTCGTTTGTCTAAGGGTTTTCCAGAAGTGAGAGTTGATTTCTATGAGGTGGATGATAAACCATATTTTGGGGAGATGACCTTTACAGCTTCTGCAGGCTTTATTAGCTATTATTCTCCGAAATTTCAAAATTTATTAGGAAGTCTGGTTAAATTATAATGATTATGTCTGCAGGCATGACTATACCACTAAAGTTTGACCTAAAAAAAACAAAAGTATTACCGATATGGTTTTCTGTAATTCTTTTTACACGCATGGTAATTACTTTTACTGTGTTTAGTTTTTTACAGCCGATATCATATCTGGTTATTGGTTTAATGTGTCTAAACTTTATCGTGATAAGTGTTCTCTATATAAAAGGGATGAAGATGTCACAATATGGTTTGGCCGTGTTTATGTATATGGTTTCGATAGCCGTATTTACGACGATACAGGGCACAGATATAAAAACGGCATTTTACGATATGATAGAAGTATTTAGCCTCCTATTTATCTTTGCTTATTATTCTAATCAATGGAAAACTCTTTTATATTCAATTTGTTTACTTTTTTCAATCGTTGTATATCTTAATCTTGTGATTATGATTGTGTTTCCTGATTGGATGTTTGCGGCAGAAGATGAATTTGATTCTTTCTTATTAGGCGGAAATCGTAACCAGATGGGATGTCGAATGATGTGTGCGATAATATCTTCTATTTTATGTACACCATATAATAAAAAATGGATATTAAATACGATAGGTGTTGCTTTAATATCTGTCATTACATTGCTAATGGTTGGTTCTATGAATTCGATTTCCAATATCATATTATTTAGTTTATTGTGTTTAATCCCTTCCAAAAAACTATTGAAATATGCCCTAGTCGTTTTCTTCGCTTTTTATGTACTATTCCAGTGCCTTGTTTGTTTCCAGGGTGAAGGACTGCATAATAATGAACTTGCAGCTTATTTAATTCAAGATGTTTTGGGTAAGGATATGACATTTACTAACAGAACAGAAATGTGGGATGCTGCGGCTAAAAAATTCGCAGAGTCACCAATAATCGGATGGGGGCGTGTTGATGCTGATTGGTATGTTTCCGAGATGAATAGTTTTGCAATAGGCCCTCATAATTTTATTTACTCGGTTCTTATATATGGAGGTTTGGTTGGAATGGCTTTGTTTTTATTATGTTGTGTTGCTGCAATGAAGCGAATATGGAGCTATTTAGATCGTACAGCACTATTATTATTGCTCGGAGTTGTCACCTTTTTGTTTATGATGTGTTTTGAGGTTTATAAAGTGTTTTTTGTTTTTTATTTGTTTGCTATGATTTATTATTATCCCGATTTGTACAAGTCCAAAGATATTGTTGATGGGAATAGTGATATCTCAAGAAAGGAGAGCATCTCAAATGAATAATAAGATATTGCTAACTATTGTAATGCCTGTGTTTAATAATGCGGATTTGACCCGGCAGATGATAGAGTCTATTAGGGCCAATAGTTTCCAATTATGGGAATTGTTGGCAGTTGATGATGGCTCTGATCAAGTTACAGTCTCTGTACTTAATCAAATGTCTTGTATAGACCCTCGTATTCAGATAATACACCGTAATCGTTTGCCCAAAGGTGCACAGACATGCAGAAATATTGGTTTGGAACTGGCAAAAGGTAAATATATTATTTTTTTTGATAATGATGACTATGTATTGCCACATTGTCTCGAAACTCGAGTAAGTGAAATGGAGTCCAATCAATTGTTGGACTTTATGGTTTTTCCATCGGGTGTGATAAGTCAAAATGTTTTTGATGATAAAGCAGGGGAATTTGTGTATGGCAATCCAATATACTCTGATGATATAAACGCTTTTGCTCGACGCTTGTTGCCATTTGTCGTATGGAACAATATTTATAGAACTCAATCTTTGCGTGATGCAGGTATAATATGGGATGAACAATTATTGTCGTTACAAGATGCAGATTTTAATTTACAAACACTATTAAAAGGCCTGAAGTATGGTTATAGCAGAAACAGGGCTGATATCGGTTATAGAATAGATTCCTCCAATGGGTCTATATCAAAAAGAATAGCCTCTAAGGCTCATCAGAAGAGCACAATTTATGCCATTGAAAAGTTCTATCAGTTGTATCATCATAGTAAAGGGCACAAATATGATGGCGCTTTGTTTTTTGGAGTCCTATTCCTTTATAATCGTATTATGAGTAACGGAATAGATGCAGACTTCGCACATTCTATGATTCAAGTGGTGAAAAGGCATTCTCCTATATTTGGAGTATTGTTTCTTTTGGCAGTTAAGTCCACTCTTCTTCTGCAAGTATTCCTTCCGCGAAAAATAGCAAGACAAATTCCAATGTCTTTGCATTTAGTGGATTATCGCATAAGAATCCAGCACAAGATAAAGAAGATTCGCAAATTAAGAGTAGAATGAAAAAAGTTTCAATTATTATAGTTACGTATAATTCGGAACATGATATATATGATTGTGTCAATAGTATCAGAAGGTACGCTGATATACCATTGAGCGAAATAGAACTGGTTATTGTTGATAATGGTAGTCATGGTGTAGATTCGATGTTCGAATGTTTGCGCAGCCTTTGGGGAGAGGATCTCGTTTTGCTGAAGAATACTCATAACGGAGGATATGGTCAAGGTAACAATGTCGGTATTCGTAATAGCACAGCTCCATTAATCCTGATTATGAATCCGGATGTTCGGTTGGCGTCTCATTTTTTTGCAAAACCATTGAAAGCATTCGAATCCGATGCAGGGCTCTGTATGTATGGAGTGAAACAAATGTTGACAGAAACGATGGAAAGCCACTACTCTTTCATGTGTACTTATATGATGAATGGTTACCTGCGAACGTTAATTCAAGCACTATGTAATCGGTTGGAATGGTATATGCCACGTTGGCAGTATTTTTCGGGTTCTTGTTTCTTTGTTCGTCGTAGTATGTTTGAGGAGGTTGGGTTATTCGATGAATCTGTTTTTATGTATGGTGAGGAGGATGATATCCATTGGCGATTGATGCATAGATGGGGCCCCCATTTTCGTTATGATAAATCTATGCGCTATGTGCACCTAACCTCAGAACGTCAACCCGATGCTGACTATGAGATAAAATTTTTACACGTGGCAATGAAGCAAAATGAGAAAAAAGGATATTCTCGTGATAAAACAGTTCGTCAGTTTTTACGCATCTATCGTGTTCTTTACTGGGTTGAATCCGTTAAAGTTTTGGCAGGACATGCAGATGACCGTAAAGTGATGCTGAAAGAAATGTTGAATAGAATAAAGCACATAAAAAGAAAGGAGATGGGTCTATGACGTTTCAGATACTGATGTCATGCATGCATCGTAAAGATATGCAAATTGTGAAAGATTCACAAATCAACTGTGATGTACTAGTCGTTAATCAATGTGATGAATCTCGAGAGGAGCAATCAAGCGAAAGATGCCAGCGAATGATTTATACCAAAGAACGTGGACTGTCGAAAAGCCGTAATATGGCGATTGATAGGGCATGGGCTGACATCTGTCTGCTATCAGATGATGATGAGTTATTTCAACACGATGTGGAAGAGCGTGTTTTGAAAGCATATGCAGACTATCCTGAAGCGGATATTATTGCTTTTAAGGTAGATAATGCAGACACTTTTGGGTATGGGGTGAATAATAGTAAGCGTATATATCCGAACCATGCATATAAATGTGGGTTGATAGGGTGTTTGCATATTTCAAGCTGGCAAATATCATTTCGAAGGGCGAGTATTGTAGAAAAAGCGATTCGGTTTGATGAACTGATGGGGTCTGGTACTGGGCATGGAGCTCAAGAGGAGAGTAAATTTCTGATTGATTGTTTGCGTGCAGGCTTAACTATATGGTTTGTCCCAATTACAGTCGCAACGATGATTGATTGCGAGGAGTCTCAGTGGTTTAAAGGATTTGATAAGAAATTTTTTATCGATCGAGGATGGGCAACACGCCGTTTTCTCGGTTGGTGGCTTGCTACTTTATATGCATTCTACTATGCTTGGAAGAAACGTTCGATGTATAAACAGGATATCTCTCCCATGAGTGCTCTTGGGTGTATGTTACGGGGTATATTCCTAACCCATTATGAGTAATAATTATGAAAGGAAGTATGAATAAGTCAGTCTTTTTGTTTTGTCTTTGCGAGTTGCTTCTGGTGTATTCGTGTTTAAATGCACAAACCGAATCAAAACGTGAGTATGAGTTAGTATGGCAGGATGATTTCAAAGGTAATTCTATTGATACTTGTTCGTGGTCTTTTTTGAAACGGATTCCATATAATTGCGGAAGATACTGGTCTGACAATGCTAAGCTGTATCGTGTTAGTGGAGGGAAAATACGTATTTTTGCCCGCAGAAACAATGGACTGGCACCTAATGATACAGCTCAATTTCTTACGGGTGGACTTACAACTCATAAGAAACGCTTTATTGGGTATGGTAAGATTGAAGTGAGAGCTAGGATAAAAGGTGGGCAAGGTACCTGGCCTGCTATTTGGACTTTACGTGAAGACGGGAAGAATGATACCAGGAAAAAGGGATATGCAGAACTTGATATCATGGAATATGTGAACAGAAATAGATTTGCGTATCAGACCATTCATACTTATTATACATTACAGCAAGGAAGTAAGGGCCACCAGATAAAGGCCAATGTGAATTTCGAGAAATGGAATATTTTTGCTGTAGAGATTCTTCCAAATCGTATTATTTATAGTGTAAATGGTCATGATACATGTGTCTATACCCGGAATCCTTTTTTAGAAGAAGAAGGGCAATGGCCTTTTGGCATAGATATGTATTTGATGATGGATATGCAGGTGGGAGGCTCATGGGTAGGACATGTTGATCCAAAAACTTTTCCTGCATATATGGATGTTGACTGGGTGAGAATGTATAAGTGGAAAGGAACCGAAGAGTCCCATTGAAAGATAGGCCTACCCTCAATGTTCTCGATAGTGACTTATTTCCCCTGTCACCGCTCATCCCTTTCGACCGATTTAAAGAATGAGTAGATTCAATATTTAATTGCATTGCTGTCCAGTAATAGTTTTTGTGGTAGCACAAAAATTCTTTACAAATTATTTGGAAACGGAGAATTATTTTTGTATCTTTGTGGTGTAATTACGCATACTATTCCCATTCCATTATTATAAGTTCGAGGGTAGACGGCTAAAGGCAGACGGTCATCCGCCTTTAGCCGTCCGATTGGATGGCTTTAGTCATCCGACCGGATGACTAAAGGCAACTTCCCTTTTCAGCTAATTCGTTTTCCCTATTGAATTAACTGCTTTTCCTTTTTGAATTAGCTGCCCGTCCTTTGCCATTCAGACAATGGACTTCTAATAACTAAAGTCTTAACTCATAGCTGTCTTCATCCCTTTGGGGTTCACTCTAAACTCTAAACTATTATAATATTGACTGTCCGCTAAGAAAGAAGGATATGAAGTATGGAGGAGGGCTTACTTTATCGATTTTCAACTATTAGCGGACACCAATAATTCTATTTGTTGAAAAGAAAAAAGGAAAGTTTTGGCGTCAATATACGTTACAATACACCCTTTTTGAGTGCATTTTTTTGCTGATTGAATAAAAAGATGTAACTTTGTCCCCTGAATAGTTAGAAGGCAATGATAATCTCAATAATAACTGCTACGTATAATAGCGCAAAAACTTTAGAAAGAACTTTTCAATCTGTTCTGAATCAGACATTTAAGGAGATAGAATATTGGGTCATAGATGGTGGCTCGACAGATGGAACGTTAGATATTGTCCGCAAATATGAACCGATTTTTGGGGGAAGAATGCATTGGATTTCTGAGCGTGATAAAGGAATATATGATGCGATGAATAAGGGCGTAAGTAGATGTACTGGAGATATCATAGGCCTTCTTAATAGCGATGATTTTTATACGACTCCAGAAGTGCTTGAGGATATTGTTCATGCGTTTTCTTCGGATGTCGATGCTGTTTATGGTGACGTTCATTTCGTAAAGATTGATGACGAGAAGAAGGTGCGTTATTATTCTGGATGCCTTTTCCGTCCCTGGATGGTACGTCTGGGTTATATGCCTCCCCATCCGTCATTATATCTCCGCCGTTCTGTATATGAAAAATATGGACATTACAAATCGAATTATAGAATAAGCGCGGATTTCGAGATTATAGCCCGTTTGTTTTATAAATACAAAATCCCGTATAAGTATTTACATAAGGATATGGTGACTATGCGAATGGGCGGTGTCAGTACTCAGAATATCAGAGCGCGAATCATTGGAGCGGAGGAGGACTTGGACGCTTGTAAGAAGCTCGGAATCTGGACATGCAGGCCAATGGTGTATATGAAGTTTTTTATCAAGCAGGCTCAGGCAATGTTAATAAAGAAGTAACGGACTGAAGTATGGTTACAAATGCGGGAAGTGAGACACGGAACCTCGGAGTTTCTATAGCTAAAGGCTTAACAATCATACTGATGGTGTTAGGTCACACTTCCTCTTTCCCTATTTTAAATGATTTCTTGCTTCTTATGCGTATGCCGTTATTCTTTGTAATGAGCGGGTATTGCTTTAAGACGAAGTATCTTACTGATGGTTCAAAGTATCTTTCCCGTCGTGTGACGGGTATTTATTGGCCATATGTGAAATGGTCGTTGGTTTTCTTGATTTTGCACAATTTCTTTTTCAAGATTCATTTCTATGAGCCGGGGATGATGGTGGGGGAGGCCTCGATCGTCCCCTACGGATGGACGGAGATGTTGCTGCATGGCGGGGCTATCGTCGTTGCGATGCAGGGACACGATACTTTGCTCGGCGGCTACTGGTTTCTTCATGACTTGTTCTTTGGGTCGTTGTTGTTTTACGTGGGGTTGAAGGTGTTGAAGAACAGGTATGTGTCGGCGTTGGTGTGGCTATTGCTGGCGACGGTTCTGGCGTACACTGGTTGGTATGTGAAGTATGTCGGGATCAACAGCCACCTGTTTTTGGCCGCCTTTTTCATCACAGTGGGGCATTGCTACCGCTTGGGCGAGTGGAAATGGGCTGGGAAATGGTGGTATATTGTCTCTTCGGTCGTGACGGTGTTCTGCGTGAGCCTTTTCTGGCATAGCGACATGGTGTCGTATCGTGGCTGGGAGGTTTTCGCCTACTCGGCTTGCGCCATTGCCGGTGCGTTGATGCTGTTCGGGGTCGGGGAGAAGATCGCGCAGCATTCGGGGAAGATTGTCGATTTCTTGTGCTTCACGGGCGGGAAGACGTTTAACGTGCTGACGTGGCATTTTGTTGCGTTGAAGCTTGTGTCGATGGCGATCATCCTCATCTACGGCTTGCCGATCGAGCGTTTGGCGAGTTTCCCGGCAATCAAGGAGTTCTCGCGGACTTTCTGGTGGGTGGTCTATTTCTGCGTTGGCGTGGGCGTACCTTTGTTATGGTCGTATTACTATGATAAGGTGAAGTTGAAGTGGTTTGACAAGAAAGTGTTGAAGTCGGTGGTCGTTGGTGTGTTGTCGTCGACGCTTGCGGCGAGTTCGGTCGGCGTGGGCATGTTGTCGATGACGCTTGTGTCGTGTTCGTCTGACGATGAGGTGTTGACTTACGACGGTCCTTACCCTTATTATAGGAATAATGCTTATCCGCCGACGGGTGGCGATACGTTGAAAATCCTCAGCATCGGTAACAGTTTTACGGACGATGCTACTGCTTATCTGGGCGAGCTTGTGAAGGGCGCGGGGATTGACTCGCGGAAGTGCTGCGTCTATACTGCGACGCTGTCGGGTGCCTCGTTGCGCGACTGGGTTGTTACCTACAAGTTCAACAAGGTCGTCAATTTGAAGAGGGTTGTCGGCGACTACGAGATGGAGATGTCGTCGGGGACGTTGGCGCAGTTGCTTGCTCAGGACTGGACCGTGGTGACGATTCAGCAGATGTCGTCGTCGTCGGGGAATTATTCGACCATCTTCCCGTATTCGCATCAGTTGGTGGACGAGATTTTGTCCACGTGTACGAACCCTGGCGTGACGATTGGCTTTAACATGTCGTGGTCGTATGCGTCGTTCTATGAGCACAGCAAGCGCTGGGGCGAGGAGTACTGGCGCGATGTGGCAACGACGGCGCGTTCGGTGGTAGAGAAGGATGGTATCGACTTGATGATTCCTACCGGCACGGCGATACAGAATGCGCGGAATACGTCGCTGATGGATGCTTCGGAACTGACGCGCGATGGGATTCATCTGTCGTTTGGTGTGGGTCGTTATATAGCTGCGTGTACTTGGTTTCAGATGCTTTTCGCGCCGATGTATGGCGTCAGTGTAGTTGGGAACGGTGCTACTCATCGTTTCTCGCCCAATGAGCTGACGAATCTGGGCCATAGCACGACGGAAGTGACCGATTCGAATCGGATACTTGCGCAGCGGTGTGCTTACAATGCTACGTTGTATCCTTATTCGATTACTGTACCGTGATGTATTTACAGAATTTGATTGGTAACGATATTTAATTTGGGTTTATGATGATGAAAAGGATAATTTTATTGGTCTTGCTGTCGGTGGGCGTGTTTACGTTTGCCGCTGCTCAGGTGTTCAAAGGGCATTTTGTGAACGACGAATACAAGATGCAGATGGTACTGAACTTGTATGCCGACTCTGTGGCGGTACCTGGGATGGACGACGAGATGTGCTACGGTTACATCAACGGGAACACGAATGGGATGTGGGTGATACTGAAAGTGATCAGTTTGGAAAAGGATAAGGCTGTGTTCCGTGCTTCTTGCGACAACGGGAGCGACTCTCAGAATGTGGAGCTGACGTGGTCGGAGGGTAAGCTGGTAATGAAGCAGCTGAAGGATGCGTATATCAAGACGGTGGCAAACAGGAAGTATGTGAAGCTGCCGAAGGCGGTGGAGTTTCATGAGCTAGCTCTTCCGAAATTGCCTGTCCCTAAGGTGGTTCTTCCTAAGTAGTCAGTTTGAGAACGGCTTTCCCCGAATCGTGTTATGTTTGATAATCTGATTGATTCTTTCAATGAGCCGCAGCGCGCCGCGATTGAGTATTGCGACGGCGCTTCGTTGGTTGTGGCTGGTGCTGGTTCTGGTAAGACGCGTGTGTTGACCTACAAGATTGCGTACTTGCTGGAGCACGGCTACGAGCCGTGGTCAATTCTTGCGCTGACGTTTACTAACAAGGCGGCGAACGAAATGAAGGCGCGTATTGCGCGGATCGTAGGGGAGGAGCGTGCTCGGTATCTATGGATGGGAACGTTTCACAGTATCTTCTTGCGCATCTTGCGGGTGGAGCACGACCGGATTCCAACGTTGCGAGAGGGGGACCGCAGTTTCTCGCCGAACTTCACGATATACGACGCGGCCGACAGTAAGAGTTTGGTGAAGTCCATCATCAAGGAGATGGAGCTTGATGACAAAACGTATCGGCCGGGCACGGTGGCCGGACGCATCAGCGAGGCTAAGAACGCGCTGAAAGGTCCGTCAGCGTACGCACTCGACCGTTATTGCGCTCAGCGCGACCTGAATGCGCGGATGCCGGCTATGAGTCAGATATATCAAAGGTATTGCGACCGTTGCCGTAATGCCGACGCGATGGACTTCGACGATATCTTGCTCTATACGTTCCGCTTGTTCGACCAGTGTCCGGACATATTGAGTAAGTACGAGGAGCGTTTCCGCTATGTGCTGGTCGACGAGTATCAGGATACGAACTACGCGCAGCACCGCATCGTGCAGCAGTTGACACAGCACAACCAGCACGTGTGTGTGGTAGGCGACGACGCGCAGAGCATCTATTCGTTCCGCGGGGCAAACATCGACAATATCCTGAAGTTTCAGGAGCTTTACCCTGGTACGCGCCTATTCAAACTGGAGCAGAACTACCGCTCGACGCAGACCATCGTGAATGCTGCCAACAGTCTGATACATAAGAACGCGGGGCAAATCTACAAGAATGTGTTCTCAAAGCTGGAGCTGGGCGAGCCGCTGCCGGTGATCGAGGCTTACAGCGACGTTGAGGAAGCGCAGATTGTCATCAGGCGCATCATGGAGCTGCACCAGCGCGAGGGGCTTGAGTATAGTAGTTTTGCAATTTTGTATCGCACGAATGCGCAGAGCCGTCTGTTCGAGGAAAACCTCATGAAGCAGGGCCTGCCGTATCGCGTGTACGGCGGTGTGTCGTTCTATCAGCGCAAGGAAATCAAGGACATCATTGCTTACTTCCGCTTAGCGGTCAATCCGCACGACGAGGAGGCACTGAAGCGCGTCATCAACTACCCTGCGCGCGGAATCGGAATGACTACGCTTGCCAAGGTGGTCGAGGCGGCAACCAACCACGGCGTCAGTCTGTGGGAAGTGCTCGGCGAACCGGGCCGCTATCAGCTTGCCGTATCGAAAACAACCTACACCAAGCTTGCCGAGTTCGTGCAGCTGGTCAGCACGTTCATGACGAAAGCCGCCGACGAAAGTGCCGACGTTGCCGGACAGTTTATTATCAAGGAGAGTGGCGTGATGCGCGACATCTTTGCCGACACTACGCCCGAGAACCTTTCGCGCCAGGAGAACGTGGAGGAGCTGATGAACGGCTTGCAGGATTTCGTCGCCTCACGCATGGAAGAAGGCAACACAGCCGTTTCCGTCAGCGACTATCTTGCCGAAGTGTCGTTGCTCAGCGACATGGACACCGACAAGTCGGGCAACGAGTCGAAGGTGACACTGATGACAATTCACTCGGCCAAGGGACTTGAGTTTCCCGTGGTATTCGTTGTCGGTCTCGAAGAGAACTTGTTCCCCAACCAGATGTCGGCGGGTAATCCGCGCGAAGTGGAGGAGGAACGCCGCCTGTTCTACGTGGCCATCACCCGCGCCCAGCGCCATTGCATCATCACCTACGCTAAGAGCCGGTTCCACTTCGGGCGGATGGAGTTTGCGCTCCCCAGCCGTTTCCTCAGCGACATAGACCCTAAGTACGTACGTTTCGCAGGCGGCTCGATGTCGCGCCGTAGCAGCAATGTGGAATTGCCGTGGACCAAGCAGAAGCCGTCGGTGGATGCTTGGCGGCAGCAGCCTGTTCAGCCATCGCGCACCGCCTGGCAGCCAAAGCCCGTGGAGCAGCAGCCGCCGACAGGCTTCACACGCGTGGCTTCGTCGGTCAGCACACCTGCCTCGGCAGCTTCGCCCGGCAACTATTCTCTCCAAGCAGGTCAGTGCATCCAGCACGAGCGGTTCGGCATCGGCGAGGTACTGAAAGTCGAAGGTCAGGGCGATAGCATGAAGGCCACCGTCCAGTTCCAGAACGCCGGAACGAAGCAACTCTTGCTGAAGTTTGCCCGTTTCAAGATTTTGTAGCATCCGCACCTTTGCGGTGCTGCCGTTATTACCCTAGAATTTTCTTGCTATATCCTTAGAAATCTAAACCAGTTGGTTTACGAACGAAAACCAGTTAGTTTACGATCGAAAACCAGTTGGTTTAGATTTGTCCGCTTTTTGCTTTAGTTTTTTCTTGCTATATCCCCACTTTCGTAAAAATATACTTCGAGCTCCGTAAAAGTATACTTTCAGCTCCGTAAAAGTATACTTTCAGCTCCGTAAAATTATACTCTCAGCAAAGTCGCGGTAGTCCTCGAGAAAAGGATTGCTGTTAACCGACATAAACAGCAGACGCCAACCATCATGCTTCGTTAGCATCGTGGTCGGCGTCGTCCTACTGCTTCCGGTATTTCCGGCAACAGCGTTATGCTTTACAGCCTGCTCTGAATGGCTTTGCTCTCAGCTTCGTAACCAGGCTTGTTTAGCAGGGCAAACATGTTCTTCTTGTATGCCTCCACGCCTGGCTGATTGAACGGATTGACCTCGAGCAGCAATCCGCTCACGCCACATCCCTTTTCGAAGAAGTAAATCAACTGGCCGAGATTATACTCGTCAAGTTGCGGAATAGAGATACGCAGGTTGGGCACACCGCCGTCGATATGCGCCAACTGAGTTCCCAGTTCTGCCTTGTGATTCACCTCGTCTATGTGCTTGCCGGCGAGGAAGTTCAGTCCGTCGAGATTCTCGTTGTCCGTCGGAACTGTGAGCGATGAGTTAGGTTTGTCAATCGATATCACCGTCTCGAAGATGGTACGCTCGCCGTCCTGAATCCATTGCCCCATAGAGTGCAGGTCGGTCGAGAAATCCACGCTCGCAGGGAAGATTCCCTTCTTGTCCTTGCCTTCGCTCTCGCCGTAAAGCTGCTTCCACCATTCGCTCATGAAGTGGAGCTTCGGCTGGTAGTTCACCAGAATCTCAATCTTCTTGCCTGACGCATAGAGTGCATTGCGCACGGCGGCATATACAGCACACGGATTCTCAGCCATCGGAACGTTGATGTCGCACTCGCGCTCCATATCCTGAGCACCCTTGACCAGTTGAGCGATGTCATAGCCTGCACAGGCAATCGGCAGCAAACCAACGGGAGTAAGAACGGAGAAGCGTCCGCCCACGTTGTCAGGAATGACGAATGTCTTGTAGCCTTCCTTGTCGGCACATGTCCGCGCAGCACCTTTCTTCGCGTCAGTTATCGCAACGATGACTTTCTTTGCACATTCCTTCCCCATTTGCTCCTCGCAAAGCTTTTTGAGAAGACGGAACGTGATGGCGGTCTCGGTAGTGGTTCCCGACTTCGAGATATTGATGACACCAAACTTCACACCTTTAAGATACTCAATAAGCTCCGTGAGATAGTCCTCGCTGATATTATTGCCAGCAAAGAGAATGCGTGGAGCGCTCGATGGCTTGAGCCAGGTGAAGTTATCGTCCAACGCAGCAATCACGGCTTTAGCACCGAGATAACTACCGCCGATACCTGCCACGACGATGGCATCGCAGTTGGCTTTCAATGTGTTTGCAGTATCGTTGATTTCTTCGATGAATTCAGGCGTGATGCTCGATGGCAGGTGCAGCCATCCGAGGAAGTCGCTGCCGGCACAAGTACCGTCCTCCAGCGCCTGTTGCGCAGCCTTCACGTCAGCTGCGTATGATTCCACTGCTCCTTCGGCAAGGAATTGTGTTGCTTTGTTGATTTCGAGTTTCATAGTTCGTTGTATTTTGATTGTTATCTGAAAGAGTCGCTCAGGATTTTAATCTCCACGGTGGGCGAGATCCGTTCGTAGAGGATGTTGTACATGGCATCGAGGATAGGCATGTTGACGTGGTACTTCTTGTTGATCTGCTTCATACAGTAAGTGCCGTAGTATCCCTCGGCAATCATCTCCATCTCTAGCTGCGCCGTTTTCACTGAGTAGCCGCGGCCTATCATCGTTCCGAAGGTGCGGTTGCGGGAGAAGTTGGAGTACATCGTCACGAGCAAGTCGCCGAGGTAGGCCGTATTGATTACCTTCCGGTCGTCGCGCCGCTCCACGCTCTGCAGGAAACGGTCCATCTCCTGCACCGCATTTGCCACCAAGACCGCGTGGAAGTTGTCGCCATACTTCAGACCGTTGCAGATGCCCGCCGCAATGGCGTACACGTTCTTCAGCACCGAGCTGTACTCAATGCCCTCGATGTCGGTACTCACCGACGTCTTCACAAAGCGGTTCGTCAGCAATTCAGCCACCGTCCGCGCGTTGTCGATGCTGTGGCATCCCACCGTGAGGTAGCACAGACGGTCCATAGCCACCTCCTCGGCGTGCGACGGGCCGCCGATGGTCGTGATATTGTCCTCCGGCACGTTGAACGCCTGCTGGAAATACTGCGAGATGGTAATGTTGTCGTCCGGCACCAATCCCTTGATGGCAATGGCGATGAGTTTCTCGCGTATGCTCGTTTTCAGTTTCTTCAGATGGCCCTTGAGATAGGGCGATGGAGTAACGAACACGAGCGTGTCCGACTCCTTCACGATCTTGTTCAGGTCGGACGAGAAATCGATGCGGTCCGTGTCGAAGTGCAAGCCCGTCAGATACGCCGGGTTGTGCCCCAATCGCTTGAACTCCTCGATGCGGTCGTCGCGCCGCATGTACCAATTGATTCTCTCCTCGTGCTTGAGCACGATCTTGGCCATGGCCGTCGCCCAACTGCCTCCGCCGATGATGGCAACTTTTCCGCAACTGTTAAACTGCATATCTTAGATGATTAATGATTCTTCGTAAATAAGTTCTGTAAAGCCCGACAGGGTGGGAGAGCCCTCCGCGGCTTTCGCAATGCTTCAGCCCAAGCGGGCCGATGCCTCCGTGATGCCCATAAAGCCCATAGCGCCCCTTAGGCCCATCAAGCCCTATGCCTCGGCCTCCTCCGTCTCGCTGTCGGAAGCCTGCTTCGCTTTCGCGTTGCTTCTGCTGAATTTGGCAGATTCCTTTTTTATGCCCATATTGCCCATAAAGCCCATTAGGCCCATCAAGCCCTAGGCCTCGGCCTCCTCCGTCTCGCTGTCGGAAGCCTGCGCCTTCCTCGGCTTCATCTGCGGGAAGAACAGCACCTCCTGGATGGCCATCTTGCCCGTCATCAGCATCGTGAGGCGGTCAATACCGATGCCGATACCACTCGTCGGCGGCATGCCGTACTGCAGCGCACGCAAGAAGTCCTGGTCGATGATCATCGCCTCGTCGTCGCCCTTGTCCGCCAGGCGCATCTGCTCCTTGAAGCGCTCCTCCTGGTCGATCGGGTCGTTCAGCTCCGAATACGCGTTCGCCAACTCCTTCCCGTTTACCATCAGCTCGAAGCGTTCCGTCAGTCCCGGCTTGCTACGGTGCATCTTCGTCAACGGCGACATCTCCACCGGATAGTCGATGATGAACGTCGGCTGGATGAAAGTGCCCTCGCAAAACTCCCCGAAGATCTCGTCGATCAGTTTTCCCTTACCCATCGACTCGTCAACCTCAAGCTTCAGCGCGCGGCATACCTCGCGGATCTCCTCCTCGCTCTTGCCGTCCAAGTCGTAGCCCGTCTTCTCCTTGATCGCATCAAGGATGGGCAAACGGCGGTACGGCGCCTTGAACGAGATTGTCTTGCCGTCGACCACGCTCTCCGGCGTGCCGTTCACAGCAACACAGATGGTCTCCAACAAGCGCTCCGTGAACCCCATCATCCAGTTGTAGTCCTTGTACTGGACATACAGCTCCATGCACGTGAACTCTGGATTGTGCGTGCGGTCCATTCCCTCGTTGCGGAAGTTCTTGCCGATCTCATACACGCCCTCGAAACCGCCCACGATCAACCGCTTCAAGTACAACTCCGTCGCGATTCTCATGTACAAGTCGATGTCCAAGCTGTTGTGGTGCGTGATGAACGGTCTCGCAGTCGCGCCGCCCGCAATCGACTGCAGGATCGGCGTCTCCACCTCCGTGTAGCCCGCATCGTCGAGCACCTTCCTCAACGTCGAGATCACCTTCGTGCGTTTCTCGAACGTCTCCTTCACCCCCTCGTTCACAATCAAGTCAACGTAGCGCTGCCTGTAGCGCAACTCAGGGTCCTCGAACGCGTCGTAGGCCACACCGTCCTTGTACTTAACGATCGGCAACGGGCGCAAGCTCTTCGACAGCACCGTCAGCTCCTGCGCGTGAACGCTGATCTGCCCCGTCTGCGTCCGGAAAACAAAGCCCTTCACCCCAATGAAGTCGCCCAAGTCCAGCAGCTTCTTAAACACCACGTTGTACATATCCTTGTTCTCCTCCGGGCATATGTCGTCGCGCGTCACATACACCTGCACGCGTCCCTTAGAGTCTTTCAACTCGATAAAGGATGCCTTTCCCATGATACGCCGGCTCATCATGCGCCCAGCGATGCAAACCTGTCTCAACTCCGTGGCTTCATCGCTGAACTCAGCCACGATGTCGGTTGAAAAAGCGTTGGTCGGGTATTCAGCAGCAGGGTAGGGATTGATGCCCATCTCCTTCATCGCCTGCATATTCTGGCGCCGCTGAATCTCTTGTTCGTTTAATTCCGTTGTCATATATTTTCTGATTATTTGATATTCATCGATGACGAGATATTCGTCGGATAATGCCTAAATTCACTGCAAAGATACAAAAAATATGTGAAATCCATTGAGCGAACACTGAAAAAAGCCGATTTCTTGAAACTTTACGTTGCAAACGCATCAGTATTTCACGAAAAATTACTATCTTTGCCCTGTTTTAAGACACAAATCAATGCGTGAGTTGCTGAAAAGCAAGGCAAGAAGGATAGAACTGGTATTAGCATTAGTACTCTTCCTCGCGGAGGGTTTTCTATACCTTACGTTCAGGTCGACGGAACTCAACATGTTCCGTCTCTACGAGCATGCAGGTCCGTGGGTCAATAGCCTGAGAGAGTGGGGTAGCAGTCTGAACATGCCATACTGGGTCCGCTACAACCTGCCCGACGGCTTGTGGTTGCTCTCCTATCTGCTCCTCGTCGACGCTATCTGGAACCGTTTCGACAAGATGTCGTGCGTGTGGTATCTCATCATGCCAGCCATCGCTTTCGGCTCCGAACTGGCGCAAGTGTGGTGGGGACTGACCGGCACAGCCGACATGATGGACTTTGTCTGCTACGCAGGGGCAGTTGCCGTCACGCTCATTGTCGTCTATTCCAAGAATTATATCCGCAAACGTATCGCAGCCTATGCTTAAGAAAAACGTAGTAAAGACCATCCTCTCGTTTGTGCTCGCAGCCGTTTTCCTCGTCTCGGCATGCGGCTCGATCGAAGGCCCCGAGATATGGATCTATGCATCCATCATCGGAGTAGCGCTCATCGGATATGCCGTCTACAGTTTCGTAAGCGACAAGCCGAGTGCAGACGAAACATAAAAGGATTGCCCCTTCTCCGGCAATCCTTTTATTGTACTTTACCCCTAAGTCGTGATACCTTATTTAATATAAGAAGGATCAAGACCCTCGATATTGAATTCAATCTTCTGCGTACCAGCGTTCGCAAACTCGATTTCCACCTTCAGCTTCTTGCCCTTCTTCAGCAATTTCTTGAATTTGTTCTGGTACGAACCCGATGGGAATTTCAACGAGTTGGACGTGTAGTTGTTCGAACCCTCCAAAGCGTAGAAGTTCTCGCTCTCGTCGTCAACCTGAAGCAGCACGCGCTGCGTTACGTTGTAGTCCACCTTGAAATCCTCGCCGGTCGATTTGAAGAAATAGCTTGTGTTGCCGCGGAATTCCATGACGTTGAGCGACACTGTGATGTCCCCTTTCTCTCCTTTGATGACGGTTGGCGACTGACACACCGCATATTTGATCATCTGTCCGGGAAAACTGCTCTCCTGTTCTCCGACTATCCAATTTGATTTTGGCTTATCCTCCTGTGCCATCATTCCCAATGAGAATGTAAGCATGCAAAAAGCAAATAATAGTTTTTTCATGACCTTGTTGATTTTAATAATTGATTTTTACGCTGCAAATATAGAAGATTCCTATTTATCCAACAAATATTTTTCCCTAAAAAAAGCCTTTTTTCTTTAATTCATACATTTTTCCCCTTCAAACGTTCACTATTTAGAATAAAATCACTATCTTTGCAAACTAATTGATCACAACTATAAAAAGAATAATATGGATCAGGATTTATTGAAACAATGTGAAGCAGAAGCCCAAAAGTGGTTGTCTCCTTCTTTTGATGCCGAAACACGCGCTGAAGTTCAGGCAATGTTGGATGCTGACGACAAGAGCGCGCTCATCGATGCCTTCTATCAGAATCTGGAGTTTGGTACAGGCGGTCTCCGTGGTATCATGGGGGCAGGAACCAATCGTATGAACAAGTATATCGTTGGTATGGCAACCCAAGGTTTTGCCAACTACATCAACAAAGCATTTGCCGGCAAGACAGACACAGCTGTGGTTGTTGGCCATGACTGCCGAAACAATTCCCGCGTTTTTGCCGAGACCGTGGCCGACATTTTCTCTGCTAATGGCATCAAGGTGTACCTTTTTGAGGGCTTGCGTCCTACGCCGGAGATTTCGTTTGCCATACGTCAGTTAGGCGCTCAGGCAGGTGTGAACATCACAGCAAGTCACAACCCACGTGAGTACAACGGCTACAAGGCATATTGGGACGATGGTGCTCAGGTATTGTCTCCGCACGATACGGGTATCATCGACGAGGTAAACAAAGTGACAATCGATGATGTGAAATTCGAGCCAAACAACGACCTCATACAAATCATAGGAGGCGAGATGGATATCGACTATCTCAACGCCGTTCATGAGGCTATGGTTGACCAGGATGTGATTCTTCGTCAGAAGGACCTCTGCATCGTTTACTCTCCATTGCACGGAACCGGACGTGTCATCATTCCTGCCGCTCTCCGCAGTTGGGGATTCCAGAATATCAATGTTGTGAAGGAGCAAATGGTTATCGACGGCAACTTCCCGACAGTTGTTTCTCCAAACCCAGAGAACTCCGAAGCGATGACGCTCGGAATGAAACTCGGAACCCGTCTCAATGCCGACCTCGTACTCGCATCAGACCCCGATGCCGACCGTTTGGCCGTTGTGTGCCGTGATCCAAAGGGCGAGTGGTGCATCCTCAATGGCAATCAGACTGCACTGATGCTCTCCTATTATATTATTGAAAACAAGAAGAAGCTAGGGCAGCTCAAGGGCAACGAGTTCATGGTGAAGACCATCGTGACAACGGAAACCATCGCAGAGATTGCAAAGCGCAATAACGTGGAGATTCGTGATTGCTACACCGGATTTAAGTGGATTGCTCGCGAAATCAAGATATCCGAAGGCGAGAAGAAATACATCGGAGGCGGTGAGGAGAGCTTCGGCTACTTGCCATTCGACAAGGTACGAGACAAGGATTCACCAGCAAGCATCTGTCTGCTCTGCGAAATCGCAGCATGGGCAAAGGACAACGGAATGACGCTCTACGACCTGTTGATGAACATCTACCTCGAGTACGGATTCGCATATCAGGATGCTGTTTCGGTAGTGAAGCCAGGCAAGAGCGGCGCAGACGAAATTAAGCAGATGATGGAAGACTTCCGTAACACTCCGCCTACAACCCTTGGAGGAAGCCCTGTCACTTGTGTCAAGGACTTCAAGACTCTGAAGATGGTGAAGAATGGGGTAGAAAGCACAATCGACATGCCTGCTACCAGCAATGTTTTGCAGTGGTTCACAGAGAATGGTACGAAGATTTCCGTTCGCCCTTCAGGCACAGAGCCTAAGATTAAATTCTATATCGAGGTGAAAGGCGAAATGGGATGTGCAAAGTGCTACGATGGCGCAGTCGCTACAGCGAAAGAGACAGTTGCAGCCATCAAGCAAGACTTGAAACTCTGATCTTTCAACTCTCATCAATACACTTCCCTTCGGGGAAGTCCTGGTCCGGTAGCTTAGCTGAATAGAGCGTCAGATTCCGGTTCTGAAGGTCGCGGGTTTGAATCCCGCCCGGATCACAAGAAGGATGTGTAAACCATGTTGGGCACTATTGTAAATACGTCAACCATCATTCTTGGTAGTTTGATTGGTGCGACCCTGAAACGAGGTATCCGTCCACAATACCAAGAGGTGGTGTTCATTGCACTTGGCGTTTGTTCCATCGCGCTTGGACTGAACGCCTTTGTTCATTTCATGCCCAAAAGCCATTATCCGGTTTTATTCATTCTCTCAATGGCCATAGGCGGGGTAGTGGGAGCGATGTTGAAGCTCTCCGAACGATTCAACCGTCTGGTTGACCGCAAACGAAAAGCCAACGATGACAGCCCTCGCTTGTCGGAAGGTCTCTCAACAGCCATTCTTTTGTTCTGTATCGGAACATTCTCCATGCTGGGACCTGTCAACAGTGCGCTGCTTGACGACAACACATATCTTTACACCAATGCTACACTCGATTTTGTGACCTCGATGGTGCTGAGTGCCACTTACGGCTATGGTATAATGTTGGCAGCTCCTGTATTGTTCTGTTGGCAAGGCATGTTCTACCTTACCGCCAAAATATCGGCTTCTGCCATAAGTGATGACCTCATCACCGAGCTTTCGATAGTCGGAGGGTTGCTCATTATGGCGAGTGGTATTACCATCTTGAAGCTTCGCGACTGTAAGACACTTAATCTTCTGCCTGCGTTGTTCATACCTGTCCTCTTCTTTTTGTTTCGAGGACTATTTGTTCAAATTTTAATGCATAGTTAAACCTACAAGGATATGAAATTAAAAATGATGACATTCGCAGCGTTGGCTGCAACTACACTGGCTGCTTTTGCACAGCATACAGTGACAGCTAAACTGAGTGATTTGAAAGACGGTGAGATAATGGTCCGTTATGTGGACCTCGCAAAAAGAACCATCTCGCGCATTGATACTGTAGCGGTGAAAGATGGTACATTCTATCTCGATGCGAAGGGCGACAAGGCTCTCTTTGCTGAGATTACCGTTCGTGAATTGGGGTCATTACCCATCTTTGTTGTTCCAGGCGAGCAGGGTGTACTTTCCGGTACGTTCAATCATGCAGAGTGGTCGGGTTCGAAGTTCTATGCCGATCTTGGTAAACTCGTGAAGCAAACCGATCCGCTCCTTAATGAGATGCGCACCATCAACGATGATTTCAGCAAGAAAGTACGAGACGGTGCGAATGCAGATTCTCTCAGAGCAATCGTCATGCCAGCGTTCCAGGCAGCTAACAAGAAGGTGGACGACTTGCAGATGGACTTTATCAAGAACAACCCAGCTAATGATGTCAGCGCATCGCTGCTGATGGACATCGACGACAAGGAAGGGGGAATCAACCTGCTTGCGCCATCAGTGAAAACAGGGAAATTCTCAGAGTTCGTTTCGGCTATCCAGACGATGGTTGACAGACGGAAAGCGCAGGCTGAAGCTGCTCAGAAGGTGGCACCAGGCAAGATGGCGCCCGACTTTACGTTGAAAACACCTGCAGGTACCGACCTCAGTCTTTCGTCACTGCGTGGCAAATATGTCATCCTCGACTTCTGGGGGTCATGGTGCGGATGGTGCATCAAGGGCTTTCCTGACATGAAGAAATACTACGAGAAGTATAAGAGCAAGTTGGAAATACTTGGTGTGGACTGCAACGACACTCAGGATAAGTGGAAGGCTGCCATCGAAAAATATGAACTCACGTGGAAACATGTCTACAACCCCGATAACAGCAGCATAACGAAAGATTACGCCATCGAGGGCTATCCTACGAAAGTGATTATCGATCCCGAAGGTAAGATTGTAAAGACCATCGTGGGCGAAGATCCAGCGTTCTACACATTTCTTGACGAACTATTCAAATAGATTTTTTTATGGCTGAACAGAAAGAACAAAGAGTCTACCACTGCGGAGAATGTGGTGGAATTATCGAGAAACGACAGATTTTCTGTCCTACATGTGGAAAGAAGTTAGATCATTACGATTTTGAAGACTAACCTCTTACCTCCCCCTTAACCTCTTAAACTTCAAAAGAATATGGCAATTAAGACAATAGGCATACTGACATCAGGTGGCGATGCTCCAGGTATGAATGCAGCCATCCGCGCTGTGACACGTTCTGCAATCTGTAACGGTTTCGATGTCTACGGAATCTATCGTGGATTCGAAGGTCTGATCAATGGCGAGATAGAGCATTTCACCAGCGAGAGCGTAAGTAATATCATTAGCCGGGGAGGAACCATCCTCCGCACGGCTCGTTCCAAATCCTTCATGTCTCCCGAGGGACGTGAGCAGGCATACAAGCAGATGCAGCAGCATGGAATCGACTGCCTATGTGTAATCGGCGGTAATGGTTCGTTGACTGGTGCGAAAATCTTTGCAGAAGAATACAACGTACCTTGTATAGGTCTGCCTGGTACCATTGATAATGACCTCGATGGTACCGATTTCACAATCGGCTATGATACCACCCTCAATACCATTATGCAGTGTGTTGATAAGATACGTGATACGGCAACCAGCCACGAACGTGTGTTCTTCGTCGAGGTGATGGGACGCGATGCAGGCTTCTTGGCTCAGAATAGTGCCATAGCAGCAGGTGCTGAAGCAGCAATCATTCCTGAAGAACAAACCAAGGAAGACCAATTGGCACACTATATCGGACGCGGTATGCGTAAGAGCAAGAGTTCCAGCATTGTCATTGTGAGCGAAAGCCCTAAGTGTGGAGCAATGCACTACGCAAAGCGTCTGCAGAAAGAATACGAAGGCTACGATGTTCGTGTCTCTATCCTCGGACACCTTCAGCGTGGAGGCTCACCGAGTGCTCGCGACCGCATCCTTGCCAGCCGATTGGGTGTAGGAGCCATTCAGGCAATAAAAGAAGGGCAGCGCAATGTGATGATTGGCGTAAAGAACAATGAAATTGTCTATGTGCCGTTCTCACGGGCCATCTTGGGGCAGAAGCCGATGGACAAGAGTCTGCTTACAGTGCTTGATGAGTTGTCTATTTAGTCGGGCAAAGTGACCAAATGACCAAAGTCACTGATAAATAGTCATTACAAACCTACAAAAGTGTGCGTTTTTACGCACATTTTTTTTCGAGTGCATTGTAAGCTCCACTTAGCAAATAGGACTTCATAAAACGAAATCTCAAAAAAAAAGAGAGAAAAATGCATTTTTCTTGTGTGTTCTAAGGTGACCTGGCATCTTATTTCAGTACCTTTGCAGTGACGAAACAACAAATGTTCACTAAAAGATATCGCTAATGTTTACCGAGGACAAAGTTACAGAAATTTTTTGTATGGCAGATTATTTTTGCAAGTTTTTTGATTCAATGATGGCAAAATATACGATTCCCACGCCTTGGGAGAGGGTTGGGGTGAGGTCCTTTATTCCTTCCATCCGCTGCATACACATGTTCCGTGATGCTGTGGTCTGTGAACTGTACACGGATAGGATTACCCCATTGGTCGTAGTTGATCCATGAAACACCCTTGTTCGCATCGTAGGTCAATGAGCCGTTGTTGTTGTAATGATGAAATCCGTTCATAATCAGACTAGTATTTTTTTATATATTCTTGCCAATTGTTGGGATGTTCTTTTTTAATCCGTTCCTGAATGAACTCAGGAACCGGGGCATTCCAATAATCAACACCTCGCTTTTGCAGAAATTGAACAATCTTCATTTTATATTTGTATTCCGGAAGTCTAAAATCCACGAAATCTTCTTTTAAACTATTTACTAAATACACAGGCTCTCCTTTGTCAAGAGAATCGATTTGTTCTGAAGGAATGCTATAATCAGGCCTAAAAAATATTGGTTTCATGTAATCTGCGCCATTCTGTAGTAAAAAATAGCTTATTTCATACTTGCCCAACATTATTGCTTTTGAAAAAGCAGATTGATCAAACTCATTATAATAATTAATGTTTGCCCCCCTACCTATAATATATCTTATTAAATCTATTTTTCCCGAAGAAACTGCAGCTATCAGAACCGATTTTCTTGTACTGTTTCCAACCCTACGTTCACCGATCTCTATGTCATTTATATTTGCCCCTTTTGAAACAAGGGCATCTACAAATCTAATACTAGACCAAGGATATTCAACAGATTTAATAATTGCAGAACTTCCATCATAATAATCATGAATATTTACATCTGCATTATTATTTAGGAGAGTCTTAAACGGTTTATACTGTTGATTCAAAATAGTTAACATAAGAAGAGTTTGACCATATTTGGACTCTTGATAATTTATAATATCAGGATTCTCTTTTATGATTGCATTCATTTTATCCGTGTTTCCTGCCCTCGTTGCCTTAGCCAACTCCCAAGCAGGTGTATTCTTAAACAAACGATAATCATCCTCTATTAATTCATTTGGTGTGAGGACGTCCAAATCAAAGATGTAATCACAAGAAACGAACATCATGCAAATAATTATGTAACCAAACTTCTTCATTGTTTTATCTTATATTTTTCGGGGTTAGAGACACCAAAACTCTTTAAGACACTCTCCATACTACCTACAGGTATCTGTGTGGCACTTTTTCGGTATGAAAACGGTTTCTTCATGTAAGTCTTAGTTAGTTTCGACTGCAAAGATAGCAAAAGCCGAGCGAACTACAAAATAATTATAAAATTATTTTTATTTCCGATGCATATTTTATCCTCGATGAAGTCAAAGTTATTATTAACTTTCATTACACAAAAATTTTTCAATGGAAAAAATGAGTTGAATACAAGAAGTTATTTTGTGATTTTTGTGATTTGTGATTTTACGTTTCTCAATGGCGGAACCTTCTAAAGTATATATATAATATAATATATATATATTATATAATATATATTCTTTAGAGCATTGTAATCTCGACATTACAAAATTACATAAAAAACCTAAATTCACAGAAATCACAAATCACAAAAATCACAAATCACAATTTTTCTTGTATCTTCAACAAAAAATTCGTAACTTTGTATCGTCGAAAGGGCAAGAAACCCAGCGAGCAACGACTGAGTACCGAGCCTTTACCGAGCGTTTACCGAGCCTTCCTAGGATGCTCGTTAGAAGCACGATAGTGGCAAGGTATAAGCGGGGCAACAACGGGTAAAGCCTAAAATCGACACCCAAAAAAACAACATGGCAGTAAGTCAAGGGTATTTGGTTCTACGAAATCACATACCTACTCAGTAGTAGGTGGTAAGCAGATTACCAAAGACCGCGTAGAAGGTGGAAAGAATCCACGCACATTGGGCCAGATCATGATGCCTGGCAGCTACATCCTCTCGGACGGTACGCTCCCATCCATCGCTCCCGACCTGTCAACACTCAGCGTTGACGGTGCATCAAAGATTGCCGTTATCGACGTGGCTTATGGAAACAGCATCGCAGACATCTGCGAAGAGTTCAACATGAAGCAGTACGGCGATATGGCAACCATCTGTGTTGCTTATCCTAAGAAGGACGGTAGCTACGGATTCGGTGCCGTACGCTTCACCTTCAAGCAGGGTGCTGACGTAGCGAACTCGTTCGAACTCGCCATCGATGGTGACATCGTGGCTGCTTCGTTCAACTTCGCTGCAAACAAGATCGCCCTCACCATCAAGACTGCATTCGATTGGGCTGACGGTGCTGATGCCGAGCATACTTACACAGCCGCTATTGCTACGCAATACCGCAACGGTAAGTATCTCCGTAGTAAGGCGCAGTTCGATGTAATCGGTGCTCTGCCAAGCTACAGCGAGGCAATTCAGACCTATCCAGTAGGTCAGGAGCGTTTCCTCAACGGTGATGCTTCAAGCAACGACAATG